>NZ_JBCIUO010000001.1:484338-930788 GCF_039031195.1 Romboutsia sp. MSSM.1001216sp_RTP31141st1_G3_RTP31141_220114
GAATAACAGGGCTCGAACCTGTGACCCATTGATTAACAGTCAATTGCTCTACCAACTGAGCCATACTCCCATATATTTTGGATAGGTAGAAATTTTTAACCTGTCCGTTACAGTTATTATTTTAACCAGTTTATTAAATTTTATTAATATTTTATTAAAAATTATTTATATAAGAATTTAAATAATTTTTAATAAAAATACGAAAGTGGAAAAAGCTGAAAAAACAATAAAAGTAGCTATACCACAGTAACTAAAATTAATTTAGCCATGGTGGTATAGCTATATGATAAATTTAATTCTATATAGTTTAAACCTTATATAATATAACTCTTTTAATGCTGAATTATTCATAAAGCTTTTTATCTTTTTTATATTTATTTACCAAGTTAAAGTATTTTACAGTTTGTATTCCTAAAAATAGAGTAATTAAAATTAATCCCCATAATAGCGTATTTAATAATAAATGATTAGAAGTTTTGTATTTACTTACAAAAGTAATTATTGTAAGAAGTATAGTTGTAAATAAATACATATTTCGTATTGGAGTAAGATATTTTATTAAATCATCATTACTTGTGTGTAGGTTAAAATCCATTCCATCATTTTGCTTTTCTAATATTAGTAATTCTTTGTTAAAACTTCCTGGGGAAGTTGCAATTTTACCGCCATTACTCCATGGTCTAAATTTCATTTTTCCAAATGACCAGTTTATATTTATATTTTTTTTAAAGCTTTTATATCCAATATCATCTTCTAAAAAATTCTTATATTTTTTTATTTCAGAGTTTGATTTATCAGCAACAAATTCAACACAGTATATATATTGTGATGGATTGCATTCTTCAAACTCATAGGTTAATTTTCCTACCTTAACAAGTCTATATCCATGTTTAGCCATTTTATTTAACCATTTTTCTTGCCCCTCTAAAAAATCAAAGAAATACTTAAACACTATTTTTTTCATATTTTATCATCCCCTACTATTTTTAAAGAAATATTAAGAACATCATTTAATCGTGCAATTTCATTTTCAACTACGATTTTACCTTTAGATGTTATTAAATACTCCTTTTTCCTACTATCATCTTTACTTTCATATGGCTCTATCCATTCTTTTTTTAACAAAGTATTAATTGCTCCATAGAGAGTCCCAGCCCCTAATGATAAACGCCCACTTGTTTTTAATTCTATAAATTGCATAATCCCATAGCCATGGTTAGGCTTGTAAAGTGCCAATAGAATAAAAAGTGTAGTTTCTGTTAAAGCACCACCTTTTACATTATCTCTCATTTTATTTCTCCTTTATTACAGTAACCTTTATTACGTTTACTGTAATAAAATTATATCAGTAAACGTAATAATTGACAATAAAATTATATCTTTATTAAGGTTTACATTAATCTTATGTATATTATCATTTTAAAGATATAAGATAACAAGTTAAAGTCAATTATGTTGAAATATACAAATAGTTATAACCTATAGTATAATTATGTAGATTATTTGTTTACAATTATTATATAACACAAAATAAAAAATAATAGTAAGGGGGTATTTAAAATGATAAGTGAAGATACTAATGAATCTTGGTCTATTAGAACATCTAAGGATGAGTTATTAAACTTTATTATATTTACTGGGTGTATGTATAATTTAATTGATAATGAAAACTTTAATGAATCAAATACACCTTGGCCAACTAATCTATCAAATCTAGTTTTCGATGATTTACATATTGAAAAGCTAAAATCACAGTGGAAACTATGGTTTAATGGAGTTATAGAAGAAAGGTGTAATAATATTAACCATAATAGAATGAGTATACTTGTTAGTGAAATATATAATGTAGATAATTTTTTAGAGTTGGAATATATTGAGCTTAGGGAATGCTGTAAAAAAGCATATCCATACTTCATTGAGTGGTGGGATATGCAAGCTGGAGGTAAAAGTGCGATTTCTTACTATGAAATTATGGTAGAAAATAGATTTTGTGATTATATAGATGAATTAAGACGTGAATTAAATAGAAAAGTTAAGGGATTTAATCTTTATATAGATATAGTATATACGGGAGTACCAGATGTACTAGATGTAAATGATGAATATATTGTAATAACTCCAAATGGATATATGTATTTAACTAAGGATTGGTGGATGAGAAAATTAGCTAAATTAGCATAATAATTACTAAAAAATTTTAACATAATGCTAATTTAAATAAGACATATTTTAGGGGGATTATCAATGGATTTAGAAAAATGTCCATTATGCGAATGTAATGAAATCGGAGAAGGTTGTTTTGTAGGTTATGGTGGATTAATTAATTCGAATAGTTTAATTCCTAAAACACAAGAAGTAGTAGCTAGTGTAGTATAGAATGTGGATATATAATATCCATGAGAGTTTTAAAACCTAATCAATTTAAGAAGAAATAATAATATATAGGTTAAAAACTATCCATAAAAAATTAAATGTATGTTATTATAAACTTTATTATTAAATGAAGGGCTAAGAGATATGAATAAGATTTTAATGATAGAAAAAACTAAGAAGTTTGTAAAGAACAAACTATATGGTGAGGGAAGTGGACACGATTGGTTTCACATAGAAAGGGTATATAACTTAGCTAAATATTTAGCAGAAAAAGAAATAGCAGAAAAAAGACATAAATTTATGGAAGAGTTTTTAAATGAGTTTTATGATGAATGGAGTTTTAGTGGACAAGGTGTTAAATAAAGGGGGGATAAAATGACTACATATTTTTTTACAATTCCATACGGGGCAATTGCAGTATTTGGGATATTGATAGCTGGAGTTGGCTTATTTTTATATAATAAAAATAAGCATAAAAAGTAAACTAATAGAGGATTTAAAATATTTTCATCCTTAGGGATTATCATTTAGGAAATATTTTAAATAATATATATAAATAGGAATTTACATAAGAAAGTGAGTTAGACAGTGATAAAATTTTTAGAACAAATAAGAACTCCTAAGAATGATTTGACGACTTCAAAAAAGATAATAAATTCAATCATAATTTTTCTTCTTGGAATTGGACTTGGAACTTTTTCAAAGTGGCTAGATACTTTAGCTATAGATGATGGTATTTGGTGGCAACATATTTTAGGTATACTAGATTTAGGAAATGTATTCTCTTTACTTGGAGTATGGATTTTAATAGCAGCATGTATATCTATTTTTAGTAATACACCTTTACGAGCAGGCATTAATGTATTTTTATTCTTTTTAGGGATGTGTGTTAGCTATCATCTATATAGTATTATTTTTGCAGGATTTAATCCTATGAATTACATGATGATATGGTATGCAGTAACAATTATTTCTCCATTATTGGCATTTGTTTGTTGGTATGCTAAAGGGAATGGAATTGTACCATTTATGATTAAGGTATGTATAATTACAGTTATGATATTATGTTCTTTTAGTATAGGAATGTGGTATTTTGATTTTAAAAGTATAATAAATACAGTGTTTTTTATAACTATATTAGTTGTTTTGTACGATACCCCAAAGGGATCTATATATAGTTTAATGACTTCTATAGTATTGGCATATTTAATCAGATTATTTATATAGTTAAAATAGCTAGATATTGGGCAATTCCCATAGGTCTAGCTATTTTTATTGCTTATTTATCATGTAATTATTTAAGATAGTTAAAAATAAAATATTAAAAAGCATATGGAGATATAAATACTAAATCATTAACAAATTATTTCTTTTAGTGGACAGTTGTTTAACTATAAGTTCTGCTATAATTAAATTAACAATTGTTATATATTATAATAAAAGGTTGAAAGGGGAAACTATTGTGGTAAATTGTACTGAATGTAATCATAAGTTTACATTTTATGATAGATTAAAATATATTTTAAAAAGGGCAAAACAAAGTAAATGATGCTCAAAAATATGTTTTTTGTGGAGGAGATAGTATGAGAAAGTGTTTAAGATGTAATGAAACTATGGTTGAAGATTATATGTTGAAAACTGAAAATTTTACAGCTCAAGCTTCAGTGTTATTAGGAAAGGGAAGTGGAGTTTTTTCAGATACAAAAGGAAAAGTAAAGGCTACTGTTTGTCCAAATTGTGGTGAGATTTCAATATTTTTTGATAAATTAGATAAAATTAAGTAGTTTATTTATTTAATATATTGTGAGCTTACAGGGTAGTAATCTAAATTTATTACTCTGTTTTTGTGTATCTGATTTAAGATTATAGAAATACTTAAATTTTGTTGAATATTAAGTACTAGTTTGCTATCATTTGTGTTGATGATGATAATAATTTGTCATACTAAATATTTTATTTTAAAATTTTATTCATATTAAAAGGGGGATTTATTATGAAAAAGATTTTCGATAGCTTAATATTTAAGCTAGTACTAGCAGTTACTATTGGTCTTATAGTTGGATTTATATCTTCAGAGTCCGTAATAAACGTAATAGTTACTCTTAAATACGTTTTAGGTCAGGTTATATTCTTCTCAGTTCCATTAATAATCATTGGATTTATAGCTCCATCCATAGCTAAATTAAGACATAATGCTTCTCAATTATTAGGATTTGCAATTGGTTTTGCTTACATATCATCAGTAGGTGCAGCAGCATTTTCTGCAATATTTGGTTATATATTAATTCCAAAGTTATCAATCGCTTCAACTACAGGGTCTTTACGTGAATTACCAGAACTTATCTTTCAATTAGACATACCTCAAGTAATGCCTGTTATGAGTGCTTTATTTTTATCTATAATAGTTGGTTTAGCTGTAACTTGGACTAAAGCTGATTTAGTTGAAAAATTTCTAAATGAGTTTCAAAATATAGTTTTAAGCTTGGTTAATAAAGTTGTAATACCTATATTACCTTTCTTTATAGCTACAACATTTGCTAGTTTAGCATATGAAGGTTCTATAACTAATCATCTTCCAGTATTCTTAAAGGTTATAGTTATTGTACTTATTGGTCACTTTATATGGATGTCAGTATTATACCTTATTGCAGGTATCATGTCAGGAAAAAATCCAATGGAAGTTATAAAATATTATGGTCCAGCTTATTTAACAGCTGTTGGAAGTATGTCTTCTGCTGCAACATTACCTGTAGCACTAGAATGTGCTAATAAGTCTAAAGTTTTAAGAAAAGATATATTAGATTTTTCTGTTCCGCTTTGTTCAAATATACATCTTTGTGGTTCTGTTTTAACTGAAGTATTCTTTGTAATGGTTGTATCTCAAATTCTTTATGGTCATCTTCCAAGTGTTGGGAATATGGTTTTATTTATATTATTACTTGGAGTATTTGCAATAGGTGCACCTGGTGTTCCTGGGGGAACAGTTATGGCATCTCTTGGTCTGATAACTAGTGTTCTTGGATTTAATGAAACTGGAACAGCTCTTATATTAACTATATTTGCTCTTCAAGATAGTTTTGGAACAGCTTGTAATGTTGTTGGAGATGGTGCGTTGACTCTTATGCTTACTGGGGTTGCTGATAAGAAGAATATAAAGAGTGATGATAAATCTTTTAATTTATAGTTAATTTAATTATTTTATAAATATAAACAAGTCTTACTACATGTAATTTTGTATAAGGCTTGTTTTTTATATTAATTAAGACTTATACAAAAATTATAAGTCTTAATTATTTATTATTAACTTAATTGTAATACAACTATAATATAACTATAAAATAGTTTATAAGAAACACATTCACACTTTGAAATTTAATTTAAGTGAGGTATATAATGATTGAAACTGATAGATGTATATTACGAGATTTTAAGGAACATGATTTGGAGTTATTTATGTCCTATAGAAATAATAAAAAATGGATGAAATATCAAAGCACGAAATCTTTAACAAAAGATGATTATAGAAAAGATTTGTTAGGTAATAAAGACATTAATAAAGGCATTAGACTTGCTATTAGTGACAGAATTACAGATACTCTTTTAGGTGATATTTATATTATAAAGAAAGCAAAAACTATTTCAATAGGATATACTATTAATCCTATATACTCCAGACAAGGATATGTAAAGGAGTCTTTAAAAGCTATACTTCCAGTAATCAGAAAAAAATATCCGGAATGTGAAATAATAGCAATGACAAAAAAAGAAAATATTCCATCAAAAAATTTATTACTTAACTTAGGTTTTATATATGATGAATGGATAGATAAATTACAAAGTGAAGTTTATGTTTATACAAAAGGGGTAGAATGATATCTCTATTACATTATTTTCAAGTTCATTAGAAAGATAAAAAGTATTTATACAAAAAATATGTCCATAAGATCATATGTTTTAGTGGGAATACCGATAAACTATAAGTTTTGATATAATATAGATAAATAGGGATTTATAGGGGGATTTATTATGAATGCAGAACAAATGTGGAGTGAATATAAAAAGACTAATGATAATATTAAAGATGAATATAAAGCGTGGGCATTTGGGGTTGATGCTGATTTACTAGCTGATTTAGTGTTAAAGGGTGAAAAAACAGCAACGGCTTCTGCGTATCAATTATATGAAATAGAGAATGAACCTTTACCTAAGGTAGGGGAATATAACATTATTTTAAATTCTGAAAATAAAGCTGTTTGTGTTATTCAAACAACAAAAGTTTACATAGAAAAATTTAGGGAAATAAGTAGTGAACATGCATTTAAGGAAGGTGAAGGGGATAAATCGTTATCCTATTGGAGAAGGTGTCATGAAAAGTTTTTTACAATATGTATGAATGAAGTTGGTAAAGAATTTAATGAAGATATAAAAGTTGTATGTGAAGAATTTAAAGTAGTATTTAAAATTTAAATTCTAATTTGTTGATTAAATTAATAATATTAATATATTGGAAATATAAAGGGAGCAAATAAATATGCTCCTATTTTTATATTAAATAATTAAATTACACAATATATTTAAGTATATTACATATAAAGAGGGCTAAAATTAGCCCTCTTTAATATTTAAAAAACTTACTTATTAAGATTATTGTACTTATGCTCAACTAATTCATAAGAAACACATTCACACTTTGAAATTTCCTCTAAAGAATAACCATAATACTCACTAAATATATTATCATCTAAAAGTATTTCAGCAGCAAATTTATTAGCTTGTTTTTCTAGTTTATCCTTAGATTGAAGTGTATTTCTAGATATAAATAATATATTTTTATCTTCATGAAGTATAGCATGACCAAGTTCATGGGCTGCTACTAAGTTAACTTCCTCATCACAAAGACGACTAGAAATACAAATTACCTTTTGATTAAATTCTTTAGTATAATATCCTCTAAGATTTCCTTTAAGAGGATAACGAAAATATATTATATCTAAATAATCCATAAGCTCAAAAGGATTATTAGTTTTATATTTATTTATAAGCTTTTTAGCTTCATATTTAGCATTCATAAAATCTCCCCAATAACATTAATTATTTTCCCCTTAGTTTTGACTCTTGCTTTTTCTTAGCTAAAGTAAGAACAACTTCCATTGATTGTAAGAAACTATCTAGTTCTTCATCAGTCATAGGCTCACCATCAAACATTAAACTACCATGAGCTCCAATCTTTTTAAGCATTTTATCCATTTCTAATTTAACATCAGCTATTCCTTCATCTGATATGTAGTTTTTATCATCAGTTCTAGCAAACAAATAATCAGTAGAAACATTAAAATAATTTGCTAATTTATTTAAAGTTTCACCTTTTGGTTCTCTTATTCCATTTTCATATCTAGATAGAGTTACCTTAGTGGTATCTAATTCTTTAGCTAACTCTTCAAGAGTCAACCCTTTTTCTTTTCTTAAAGCTTTTAATCTCATAGATAAAGTTTCCATTTTTTCACCCACCTTAATTTAATTATAGCAGAAGTAGTCCAAATGTATAACAAAATTATCTAAAAATACAACTTGTTACCATATTTTTACCTTTTAGATAAAAACATGTTGATATTTTACCTAAAGGGTAATACTATTAAATTATCAAGGGAAGTTACCAAAGTTTAAATAAAAATAATCATAAAATATATAAAGGAGTAAATATGGGATATAAAAGAAACTTAAAGGGGTTAAGGGTAAGTAAAGGATTTACACAAAAGGAGATAGCTAAACTTATACATATGTCAAAAGTAACTTATGTAAAAAAAGAAAATGAGAAAAGCTCATTTACAGTTTATGAAGCATTAGATTTAGCTAAAATACTTGGAGTTAGTGTGGAAAGCATATTTTTAGGTAACAAATAAATTATCTAAATATGAAATAAATTTTAATTAAAAAATGGGGGATAAAATGTTTGATTTAAAGGTATTTAAAAGCAGTGAATATGGAGAAATAAGTGTAGTATTTGAAAATAACAAAGAATACTTTGAAGCAACTAAAGTAGCACAAATACTAGGATATACTAATCCTAGAAAAGCAATAAGAGATCATTGTGATAAAGATATGGGGACAATTTATAGGGCAAAAGTAATAATTGGAAAAAATAAAGATGGAAGTTTAAAAACTAAAAATATAAATAAAAAATTTATAGATGAAGCAAATTTATATAGGCTAGTATTAAAATCTAAACTACCTAGTGCAAAGAAATTTGAAAAGTGGGTAGTAGAAGAGATTTTACCAAGTATAAGAAGAAATGGGGGATATATGAGTGATGAAACAGTAGATGAAATACTTAAAAATCCAGAATTTCTATTAAAACTAGCTCAAAAATTAAAAGGTGAAAAAGAAAAGGTAAAAGCACTAAACAAAGCTATAAAAGATTTTGAACCATATATAAAAATAGGACAAGTAGTAGGAGAATGTGAAGATGCTATAAGTATAGGAGCATTTGCTAAAATGCTAAATTCACTAGGAATAGATATTGGAAGAAATAGACTTTTTTATTGGTTTAGAGTAAATGGATATATTATGAATCAGGGAAATGAAAACCAACCAAAGCAAAAGTATGTAGAACAAGGACTATTTAAAACTCGTCAGTATGTAGTAAATACAAATAATGGTCAAAAGATAAAAGTAACTACTTATATAACAGGGAAAGGTCAAAAATATTTTATAAAAATTATAGGGGAGGAATTTGGATATGAGAAAGTTTACAGACTTCATTAAGAAAAAAGAAAAAGAGGTAAACCTACCATTTGGAAGTGATGAGTGTGGGAAGTTTTTAAAAGAAACATATAAAGATACTTTAAATGAAGTAGTAGTGCTAGATGATGGGCTATATGAAAAAATAGAAAAGTACAATAGCATAGTAGATAATATAAACAAGCTTGAAAAAGAAAAAAAGATAATAGAACATATTATTCAAAGTGAAATGAAAGAATATGAAACAGCATTTTGTAAAGATAGAAAAATAACTTGGAAAAAAGTAATTAAAAATAGTATAGACACTAAAAAATTAAAAATAGATTACCCAGAAATAATTAAAAATTATACAAAAACAAGTACATCTAGAACTTTTAGAATGAAGTAGGTGAGGTTGTGGCAATATTTAGAAAGATACATACACAGTTTTGGAGAGACGATAAAGTATTAGAAGAATATACTCCAGAATGTAAAATATTTATGGTCTATATTCTTAGCAATCCAAATACTACTCAAATTGGAATATATAAAATAACTAAAAAACAGATAGCCTTTGAACTAGGCTATTCTGTTGAAACTATAAATACTTTAATGGACATATTTATAAATAAATACAAAACTATAAGGTACAATGAAGAAACTAGGGAATTGGCCATTAAAAATTGGGGAAAGTACAACCTAGATAGAACTGGAAAGCCAATGATGGATTGTATAAATAAAGAGCTAAAAGAAGTAAAAGATAAATCACTTATAAAATATGTAAGTGAGAGTATACCTAAAAAAGAAATAAAAGATTTGTTTGATATGTATATTAATGACGACTCGTACCACCATACGTATAACGAGTCGTATGAAAATATAGGACAAGAAAAAGAAGAAGAAAAAGAAGAATATAAAGAAGAAGAAGCAAATGATATAGGTATGTATGCTAAATTATATGAAGAAAATGTAGGGATTATAAATCAATTAGTTAGTGAGTGGATAATTTATATAAGTGAAAATATAGATATAGGACTATTTAAAAGAGCTATAGAAGTAGCTATTGATAGAGGACATGTTAATAAAGGATATATAAATGGCATTATAAATAAGTGGATAGATAACAATATAAGAAGCTTAAAAGATTTAAATGTTTATGAAGTAAGTTCTAAAAACAAAGGGGATAGGAAAAATGGAAAGAGTAGATACATTAAAGAACTTGAAGACGAGTCAATATATCAAAAGCCAAGTAAAGAACAAATTAGAGAAATACAAAGACTCCTACAATGAGTATAGATGTTCTAAGTGTAGAGATTTAAAATTTATAATAGAAGATAATACTGCTATACCTTGTGAATGTAGGGCTTTAAGAGAGTGTGAAGATATATTAAAAAATAGTGGCATAAGTGATGAATTTAGGAAAAAGACTTTTAAAAACTTTAATTATGCTTATGATGTTCAGACAATAGATGCTTATCACAAGGCTTTAAGCTATAAAAAGAATTTTAAAAATATAGAAAAGACTAGACAAAACTCTATAATATTTATGGGTCAAGTAGGTAGTGGAAAGACTCATTTATCACTTGCTATTAGTAATGATTTAATGGATAGTGGGGTAGGTGTTTTGTATATGCCTTATAGAGATGTTATTATATCTCTTAAGCAAAATATTATGGATGAGGAGTATTATAGAAAAGCTATTGGTAGGTATAAAAGGGCTAGGGTACTACTTATTGATGATTTGTTTAAGGGTGGTATTAGCAAAAGTGATATAAATATTGTATTTGAGATTGTTAATTATAGATATTTTAATAATTTGCCAATGATTGTTAGTACGGAAAAGAGCTTTGATGAGCTTGTTGAAATTGATGAGGCTATTGGTAGTAGGATTATTGAGATGAGTAAGGATTATTTGGTGAGTGTCAAGGGGAAGAGGTTAAATTATAGGATATATGGATAAGGAGGAACGATTCGTTCCTCTTTGTTTATGTGGTAAATTTATATGAAAATATGGTTATTTACTTATGTTGGGGTTGTAAATAACTAGTATTTACATAGGATTAACATTAATATAAGATGTATTTAAATTGTGGATAGGGGTTCGGTTTCTCTCGTCTCCACCATTGAAATCCACGAAATACTCATATCCTTTAGATATGAGTATTTTTATATGTGTCCGGAATTGTAGTTGAAATTTAAACAATATTATTATAAAAAATATTGTTTTGTAAAATAAATATAATTAATGTATTACAGCATATACAACAATATGATATAATTTTATGGAATTTATTGTAATAAAATAGGAGGGGTTATGGAAGTTAAATCAAGAAGAAAAGATTTATTATCACTGTTGTTAGCTGTATTCTTGCTTGGAGTAGTGATATCACTGGTAGCTAATATATTATTTGATATATTTTATGATAGTAATAAAAAATTATTTATAACAATTGTACTTTTAGTACTATTTATTAATTTAACTATTTTAGTATATATTAGCAATTTATCTAGTATTAGTGAAAAGAAGGCTATAATAAAGTTTGTGTATAATTTTGAGGAAAAAGGATTTATAGATATACCATACAATCCTGCTAGTGTAAATGCCAGGATGGCCTATTATAATTTATCAGATAAAAAGAGAGAGAGTATCTCTGAAAAATTTATGCCTATATGGTGCAATACAATAGAACCAGAAAATAGAATACAAGGGCAGAGAAACTTTGATGAATTTTGTATATCTGCGGTAATTACATTAATATTCACTAGATTTTTTCAGATTAGTGACTTTGAAACAGATATGCAGAAGATGGATATAAATAGTGAGTATTTTAAAGAGTTACTCTATAAATTTAGATATATTGATATTGATAACTTGCTAGGCACATACGATAAAGTAGGATGTACATGTGGATGTTGTTCAAAATTTATGGAGGATGAATCAAATTTACACGAAAGTGATATTTTAGTAAAAATTGAGCCAGTGGGTATATATTTGCCAGAAGGGTTTAAAATAAAAGAAGTAAATGAGAGTAATATAAAACTAGAATCTAAGTATGGATTTATAATTTTTGAATGGGATATTGTAAGAAGAAGTATAAGTGAAGAAACTACATTGCTATCAGCTTTAGAACTTTTAGACTTGGATAATTGTGAAGAAGTGGAAGTTAATTTAAAAATGAAATATGGATTTAAGCTAATGAAATTATTTAAAAAATCAACAGTACAATTTGAAAGGTTTGTAAATAGGTGTTGTGATAAGATGTTAGATTATGATATTAGTAAAAGTTTAGCAAAACTTGAAGCTCGTAATTCAACCTTAATAACAATTCATTTAAACTCATTACTTTATGAGGAAGAAGAAGATTTAATAGATGTAGATAACGAAGATTAATAAAATGATGTAAATCAATACTATAAAGGAACCGTAATAAATAACAGAGAACTATCATTGACTGAGAATGAAACGATAGAATATATATGGTAAGAAACTTATAGCTATATAGACATGTAAAATAATATTATTATTTTAAAATAAGTAAACTAAAATTAAGCAATCGTGGATATGATTTTTGCCAATCGTCTCCAACATTGAAATCTACGAATACTCATATCCAATGGATATGAGTATTTTTAATATACAAAAATAAAAAATGTAAAAATATGGTAAAATATATCTAGAGGTGAAATTATGAAATTAAAAGATGAAATAGAGTCTATAGATATATTTACAAGATCGATACAAGATGAAATAATTAAGAGCAGAGTACAACAGGTATTAGAGTGGAATATAAAGAAATCTACAAATAATAAAATAGCATTTTATATCTTAAATATATTAGTTTTAGTTTTAAATGCGTCTATACCTATTGTAAATCAGTTAAATGGACATCCTGCAATAGTAACTGCTATATCAAGTATAGGTACAGTAATAACAGGGATTATAGCACTAATTAATTTTAAGGATGTATGGTATAGATATAGATCAACAACGGAAAGTATAAAAAGAGAATGTATAATGTTAAGTTGTAGATATGGTGAATATGAAAATGAAGATAGAGAAAATAAATTTATAATAAATTTTGAAAAAATATTGTTAGATGAAAGAGATTTATGGGCTATAAATAGATTTGAACATGAGATAGAGAATGAATAGCATTTAAAATCGTACGTTAATAATATTTTAATAAAAAAGTCATTAATAATAAAAAAATATATTATAATTGGAGTAAAAAATGAACAATAATAAGTACAAATATAAATTAGAATCACATTTGAAAAGTTTGTGTGATACAAATAAAGAATATATAAATTTATATTCTTCTTGGGAAATAAATAAGAAAACATATTCAAATATATTAAGTACAGTCCAAATGTACTATCCACATTATAGCTTACATGAAAAAAGTCATTCTGAAAATATTATAACAAATATAGAGATGTTATTAGGTGAAGACAGAATAAAAACATTATCTCCAACAGATACATGGCTAATATTAAACTGTGCATATATACATGATTTTGGTATGGTTTTATTGCATTCAAATATAGAGAATGAATGGTTAAGCAATGAATTCAAAGAATACATTGATGACTTATGCGAATCAAAGAATTCTATTGATAGGGATCTGAAAGAAGCAGTTTTATATATAAAAAATATAAAAGATAATATTGAAGATGATTTATTTTTACTAAAAATTAAAAAGTATGTTACAGAAGTTGTATCATCCTATTATAGAGGAAGACACTCTAGTTTAACTCGACAATATTTAAATAACTTAAAGGAATGGAATTTAGATTTATCTCAAAATGGTCTTATACACAATAGGCTTATAAATTTAATAGGTGATATATCTTTTTTGCATAATCAAAATTTTGAGGATGTAATGAAATTAGATTATAGATCTAATGGATATAACTCTGATTATATTCATCCGAGATTTGTAGCTGAAATGATTAGAATAGGTGATTTACTAGATTTAGACAATGGGAGATTTAATGAATATATAGAATTAGTTATAGGGGATTTACCAAAGTTATCAAAAATTCACAAAGAAAAACATAAAGCAACTAGTCATGTTTTAATAACTCCTATAAGCATAGAGTTTAGGGCAGATTGTAGGGGTGAATTTTCAAATGAAATTTATAGAGAAACAAGAAGCTGGATAAAATGGTTAGAGGATGAAATAAAAGATATTGCTATTAATTGGTCTGATATTGTACCTAGAAGCTTAGGAGGATATGCTCCTAAAATAACTAGAAAAGAATTATTGGTTAATGGTAAATCAGATATAGATAATTTGGTTGATTTAAAGTTTAGAATTTCACAAGAAAAAGCATTTGATATAATAGAAGGGTCAAATTTATATGAGGATAAGATAGTCTTTTTAAGGGAATTTATACAAAATGCATTAGATGCTAGTAAAATTAAACTATGGAGAGATTTAAAACTAGGAATTTATGATTTCTTATTATTAGAAAAATTAAAAAAGGATGAGATTAGTTTAGATATTTTATCAAATCTAATGCCATGCGATATAGATGAAAGAATTTATAAAAATTACAAGGTTGTAATAAATATTGATAGTAATAATAGTGATAAAATTAGAATAATGGTTAAAGATAATGGCATTGGCATAAATATAGAAACATTAAAATCAATGTGTAAAGTAGGTAAGAGTAATGCAGATCTAAAGCATGAAATTAATGAAATGCCTAAATGGTTAAGACCCACGGGTAATTTTGGAATAGGTATGCAATCAGCATTTTTGGTGGCAGATAAATTTAAGGCTTATACAAAAAATGATAAAAATTCAATATTAGAAATAGAGTTTGAGGATGCTAGGTCAGGATATATTAGTGTAAGAAGTAGTGATTACGAAATAAAAAGTGGCACAGAAATGCATATAGAAATTGATGAAATTAAAAAATTTAAGTTTGATGTTATTAGGAAAAATAGATTAAGTAATTATATGGAGAATGACTATGATCCTTTTAGCAACGATAAATCATCTATATATTATATATTACATTATATAGAAAATAATGTTGACACAAATATATTTCCGATAGAAACATATGTGAATAGTAGAAAAGAATTAGAACTTCATAACTACAATCAATATAAGTTAGAGGAGATGATATATAACTACGAAAATTATATGTATAATATATCTAGTGAAAATGGAATTATGAAGGCTTGGGATAAAGAACATTGTATATATGCTGAAATTACAATGGGCCAACATTTAGGAACTATAAATAGAGGTACAGTAAATATAAGTTTTAAAGGATGTGCAGTGAATAAAGCTAAAATTCATCTAAATTCAGGGTTTAATATTTATTTAGATATATATGGGCTTAATACAAAAAATACGCTTAAGTTGGATAGAAGTGATTTGACTGATTTAGGAAAAGATAAAGTATATGAAATTCTAGATAGTATTATAAAATTGTATTTAAATATACTGAAGGAAAAGATAAAGGACAAAAAAATTAAAAATATTAATGTGATAAATTACTTAATATTAGCTGATAGATATTTAAACAATTTTAAGATAGAGGATTTTAAAGAATATATAAATAATGAATTCTATAATTTTAAAGTCTTAAATAAAAAAAATGAGAAGTTTGAAATAGCTGGTAAAGGTGTTGTAGATATTTTATTATCTTACCCTAAATTAACATATATAAATAATTTAATTGAAGATTTTAGAAATATATATGCTGAAGATGGTGAAGAATATAGATACAAAGAAATAAGAGATAGAATAAATAAAAAGATAGATGAAGAATATTTAAAATCTAAAGATTTTATTGTAATAGATGAAACGCTTATAGAATGTTTGAAGTTTAAGGAAAATTTAAGTGATATATATGTAATTGAAAAAGATGAGGAAAATAATAATGATATATTAATTACAACAAATAATAATGAATATAAGAGTATAAGCGTTGATAAAAACACTAGAAAATATTTTATAAGTAATTTAGCAATTGATAAGGAGAAATTAAGTAGCAGAAGGGTGGGATTATCCTATTTAAGGTGTGCTATACCAGCAATTGAAGGCTATGAAAATTTAATTAAAGGAAATTATGGTAATATATATTGTAAAATATCTAACTGCTATAAGATAATATCACCTATAACCTCAAAAGATATGAACAAAATTAAAAATTATAGAAATAAAGAATCATTTATAGCAGATATAATAAACAGAGAGGACTATAAAAACTTAGTTAAGTTTGTTTTAAATAATAACATATCAAATGAAAATATTACAGTGGAGGATATATCCATAGAATATGAAAAATTAATAGGTGAATATTTTGATATATTAAACCAATAGCAATTAATCGACTTTGTATATCATAACTTGCTCAGAACGTGCGGAACTTGAAATTATCTGTCAAGTTAAGTATGAATGCTATTATTAAAATTAAAGTCGTGGGTATTATTCTTGTGAATTCTCTCCACCATTTAAATCCACGAAAAAGGTATTGACCATATTTAGTCAATATCTTTTTTATTTTGAAAATTATTGAAATAAAGTATTATTTGTATTACTATATATAATACAAATGATACTTTATTTTAGTTTAAAATTATTTTAAAATCGAGGTGGTTTTGATGATTATTAATTTAAATTTTGAAAGTGAAGTTCCTATTTATTTACAACTTAGAAATGAGATTGTAATAGGAATTGGTAAGGGGGAATTTATTCAGGGAGAAGGTATTCCTACTGTTAGACAAATGGCTGAGGATTTAGGGATTAATCCTATGACGGTTAATAAGGCTTACGGACTTTTAAAAAGAGAAGGTTTTATCACAATTGATAGAAGGCATGGGGCTAAGGTTAATTTACTTTCTGGTGGAAAGTTGGAGTTTAAGGAAAAGTTAGAGGAAGACTTGAATTTGGTTATATCAGAGGCGAGTATCAAAGGTGTAAAAAAAGAAGAGTTTATGGATATGTGTGAGAATATATTTAGTATGATGAAATGTGTGTCTTTAGATAGCAAATAGGGGGAAAGAAAATATATGAAGAATTTTATCTTAATGCCTGCATTTATTATGATTACAATTGTGGTTTATTTTACAATGAAGAGTGCAGCTAAACCAAGAAGAAATATATTGTTTGGAGTTACTCTTCCAACTGAAGCTTTAAGTAATGATGCTGTTTTAAAGATGATTGATGATTATAAGAGAATAATAAATATATTTATTTTAGTAATCATATTAACTGGATTACCAATAGCTTTTATAAATAAGGAACTTTTATCAGTTTTATATTTGCTTGCTTGGAGTTTAGTTACGGCAGAATGGCTAGTTAAGCAACCTTATATAAATATGAATAGAAAGCTTAAAAAGTTGAAGAAAGATAATGAATGGTTTATTGGGGAAAAAAGAGTTGTAAGTATGGATACTAAAATTAGTAGGTTAAAAGATAAGATGCCTATATCTAATAAGTATATTCTTATACCTTTTGGTATATCTTTGATTCCACTTATTATATCTATAGTTAAATATGATGAAGATTTAAAGTATGCAACTTTTATAGCAGTTATATTAATGGCTGTATTAGCATTATTATATTTTGTAGGATTTAGAGGTAGTAATAAGCTTAGATTAAAAGTGTATAGCAAAAATAGTGATATTAATTATATTTTGAATAAAGAAGAAAAATATTTAAATTCAATTGCTTGGTTTATTACATCTTTAACTTCAAGTATAGTTTTCTTGTTTACATATTTAGTAATTTATGAAGTTATTAATGTAAGTTATTACGTTATAACTATTATAGCTATTTTAGGGGCTATAGTTACTTTTGTAGTATATATTTATACTAATAATAGAATAAAAAGTTTAGAAGAAGAGTTACTTAAAATAGATAAGGAAGTTATTTATACAGATGATGATGAGTATTGGATAGATGGATATAAATATTATAATGAAAATGATTATAACTCAAAAGTAAATCCTAGATTTGGATTTAATACATATACTTACAACTTAGCTACTAAAAAAGGTAAAATATCATATTATTCAGGATTTATAATATATGCAGTGATTTTTATACCATTATTTTTTAATTTATCAAGTATGGAACTTACTGATCATAAGATTAATATATCAAGTGAAAGTATAAGTATTGATTACCCTTATTATGATTATGAATTTAGTGTTAATGATATAGAAGATATTAAATTAGTCGATGAAGTTAGTTTTAAACTGAGAACTAATGGTATAGGCACTGATGAATATTGTAGAGGCAATTTTAAATCTAGAGAATATGGAAAGTGTAGAGTGTATATTTACAATAATAGTAAACCATATATCATTGTAAAATTGAAAAATAACTATTTTATATATAACGAAAAAACTAAAGATGAGACTATGGATGTATATCATCAGTTAATAGAAAAATTATAAAATTAAACCACACTAAATTTATAGATATTTATCAAAACTGCTTGTGCTAATAATATAAAACTACAAAATAATTTATAGGATATATGGATAGGAGGAACGATTCGTTCCTCTTTGTTTATGCGGTAAATTTATATGTTCATAGTATAGATGATAACATAATGATGAAAGTTTATTTAAGAATCGTTACCAATCTAATAACTTAGAAAAATATATATAGCTTATAATGTAAAAATATAAAGACTATAAAAGGAGGTTATTATGGAAAGTTATTTTACAATAGGAAATAATATCATAGAAGGAAAGAAATTTTACCTATACGTAGTATTTTAGAAACTATTGCATTTTCTAGTAATGCCATGTATGTATCATTACCTATGGTAGATACTTCAGAAGGTTTAAATTCAGAATTAGGACCATTTTTAGAAGGTGGAGATGTTTTAGTTCTTTACAAAACAGTTTTTGTAGGAAATTCAGGACAAGCATCAAATGACAATGGATATAGATGGTTAAAATCATTTTTAGGACATTTTGGTTATAATGTAGTTCAAGTTCCATTAAAAAATAATGTGCTACATTTAGATTGCGCATTAAGTTTGGTAAGAGATGGACTAATGATTGTATGTGAGGAAGCTTTAATAAATGGTATTCCAGAGGAGTTAAAAAATTGGGATAAGATATCAGTGCCTTATAGTGATGTATCAAGATTAGCTGTAAATTGATTGCCAGTTAATGATTCAGTATATATTTTAGATCCGGAGTTTGAATATATAGGAAAATAACTAATTAGTAAGGGGATAACTGTTGAATATATTGATTTTGAAATTTCAAGAAGCCTTAGGAGGATCATTTAGATGTAGTACACAGCCATTATTAAGATATTAAACAGTGATAAAATGAATATTTTAATAATGGTACTTAGAAAAACTTAATCGTGGGTATGAAATAAAAAAGTTATTAGTAATTTGCTAATATCTTTTTTTATTTTAATAATATTAGCGTAAATATATATATATTTAGCAATAGAAAATAGAAAAATATTTTACAAGAAAAAATTTATATTTTATAAAGATAAGCATTTAATTTCATATTGGTTTTACATTAAAACATTATAATATTTATAAAGACAAATATTAGGAGGGGAATATATGAATAAAAGTAAATTAAAAAAGGGAGTTACACTATTATTATCAGCTATAACTATATTTTTAATAGTGGGATGTACAAATTCAGAAAATAGTAATCAAAATATTTCATCTAGTAATATTTTTAAAGAAATGAAGACTAAAGATATTAATGGGAATACAGTAGATAGTTCTATTTTCTCAGAAAAGAAACTTACATTAGTTAATGTATGGAATACAGGGTGTACCCCTTGTATAGATGAAATTCCAATATTAGATAAATTAAATAAAGAGTATGAGAAAAAAGGTGTTTCAATAAAAGGATTATTGTTAGAGTCAGGAGTAGGATTAACTGAACAAGAAAAATCAGTAGTAGAGGAAATATTAAGTAAATCTAAATCAAGTTATCAACAAATTACTATGTCAAAGAATATGTTAGAAAATGATATTTTTAAAAATATAGATGCATTTCCTACGACATTTTTTATAGACAAGGATGGCAATATTGTAGATCAAATAGATGGTTCTAATGATTATGAAGGATGGAAATCTAGAATAGAAGATGTATTAAAAAAGGTTGATGTAAATGAGTAAATTTATAAAAAAAAATAAAATTGGCTTAGCTTTAATAACTTTAGGCATGTTATCATTATTTCTTGGCATTCATAGAGGTGAGCACTTAACTGTAGCCAAAAAATCTAATATTATATGTCTTGAATGCATAGGAATTGGATAGGGGATAGCTATGAATTTAATAATCAAAATAAAATCTAATTTTAGACTAATTTTTCAAATTGTATTTACAGCTTTAACTAACGGTTACTTACTAGGATATATGAATGGTAAGATATATAAAGGGGATAGTAAAAAACTATGTGTGCCTGGGCTAAATTGTTATTCATGTCCAGGTGCAATAGCATCTTGTCCAATTGGATCTCTTCAAGCAGTACTTGGAAGTAGAGATTTTAAAATTTCATTTTATATAATTGGATTTTTAATGATTATAGGTGCATTTATCGGAAGATTTGTATGCGGTTGGCTATGTCCATTTGGATTAGTCCAGGATTTATTATATAAGATTCCCGGAATTAAGAAAATAAAAAAGGTACCTAATGATAAGTATCTAAGGATTTTAAAATATATTATATTAGTAGTATTTGTAATTATATTACCATTATCCATATCTAACTATTCAGGTGATGGGAAGCCATGGTTTTGCAAATTAATTTGTCCTTCTGGGACACTGCTTGCAGGTATACCGCTTATATCAATGAATAGTTCACTTAGACGTATAATAGGACCTCTATTTGCTTGGAAAATGCTAATTTTAATAAGTATTATTGTTTTATCGATTAAGATATACAGACCATTTTGTAAATATATATGTCCTTTAGGAGCTATATATGGTTTATTTAATAAATATTCTATTTATAGATATGAAATAGACTACAATAAATGCACTAAATGTAATTTATGCCATAAAAAATGTGATATGAATGTAATTGTGCATGAGACACCAAATAGTGTAGAATGTATAAGATGTGGAAAGTGTATAGACGTATGTCCTAAAAATGCAATAACAACTACTTTTTCTAAATCTAAAGGTTTAAATGAGAAGTTAAATATTTAAAATTTACTAATGGAAAGTATAATATATTAGATTATGTTTTGTCTATATTAATTAAAATAATAATGAGGTTATTAAAAGTGAATGCAAAGATATTAATTGTAGAAGATGAAAGAGATATAAGGGAAGGAATAAGTGAATATTTATCTGAGGTTGGATATGAAGTTATGGTAGCCGAAGATGGACAAGAAGGAATTGATTTATTTAAGGGAAGTAAATTTGACTTAGTAGTATTAGATATAATGCTACCAAAATTAAATGGATTTGGTGTTTTAAATCAAATTAGGGAAATAAGTAATGTGCCAGTAATGATGTTAACTGCTATGAGCGATGATTATACTCAAATTATGAGCTTTAATGAAAAGGCGGATGATTATATAACTAAGCCTTTCTCTGTAATAATACTTCATAAAAGAATAGAGGCACTATTAAGACGTAGTCAAGATGTAGAAAATACAAACAAATGGGTGTATAAAGATATAGAGGTAGATTTCTTAGGTTTTTCAGCAAAAAAGCAAGGAGAATCAGTAGATTTAAAGCCAAAGGAAATTAAATTATTGGAGCTATTATTAAAATATAAAAATCAAGTATTAACTAGGAGTCAAATATTAGATAATTTATGGGATATTGATGAAGCTCCAACTGATCGTGTAATAGATGTGTATATTAAAAACCTTCGTAAGAAGTTGTTGATAGACTGTATTGTAACAGTTAAAGGAATTGGATATAAGTTTGAGGAGCAGATATGAAAAAATTAAAGCTATTTCAAAAAACTTATTTATTTACAATGATATTAATGGGGATAATAATTATTATCTCTCATACTTTACTATATATGCTATTACCTACATTTTATATTAATAAAAAGCAACAAGACTTAGAGAATATTAGTAGGCAATTGATAGAAAAGTTAGAAGACAGTGATGAAAATGCTAGTAAGAGTATAGCAAAAGATTTTGCTAATAGATATAATGTTAATATTTCATTAACCATAAAAGATGAAACCTCCGTATTTGAAGGTATTAAGCAAGCTGATGTGTATATAGAGCCAGAATTAATTAATGAAAAATCTTTAATAATTCCTGAAGTAGAAAAAGATATAAACTCAGAAGGACTAAAGAATTTACCTAATGAAATAAAACAAAATGCTAATTACTTAAAGGCAAAAGGCAACTCAATAATTACTAATAAAAAATTTAATACATTAGATAATATAAATGGATCCGTAAAAATTGTAATGGATTTACAGTCTTTTAAAGAAGCTAGAAGTGTTGTATTTATGATATTACCATATTCTATAGGGATAAGTTTAGTTATTTCACTATTTGCATCATACGTTTATGTAAAAATAATAACTGATCCAATAAAAGAAATATGTGAAATAACAAAAGAAATGAAGGACTTAAATAAAGATGTTTATTGTAATATAAATACAGGTGATGAAATAGAATTATTAGCAACCAATATAAATAGTTTATATAAAACCCTTTGGAATACTATACATTCTTTAAAACAAGAAATTGAAAATGTAAGTAAATCTGAGCAAAGTAAAGTAGATTTTTTAAGAAGTGCTTCTCATGAACTTAAGACACCTCTTATGAGTATTCATATAATGTTAGAAAATATGATGCTTAATATTGGGAAATATAAAAATCATGATGTTTATTTACCTAAATGTAAGGATGCAGTGGTTGATTTAAGTAACATGGTTCAAGAGATACTAGATACATCAAGGCTAAATACTTTAAGTGAGCATAGTGAATATAAAATTATAAACATAAAAAATGTATTAGAGAAAACTATAGAGCCATATAAAATCACAGCAAAATATAAGAATATTAACATGAGCGTTGATTATTCTAATTCATTAAATATAAATACAGATGAAAGTTTATTAAAGAAAGCTTTATCAAATATTATTTCTAATGCAGTAAACTATACAGATTCAGGAAAAAATATAAATATATACTTTAACAACAATTCATTGATTATAGAAAATGAATGTGAGCCAATTTCAAAAGAACATTTAGAGCGAATATTTGAAGCTTTTTATAGAGCGGAATTTGATAGAAATAAAAATACTGGAGGAAATGGATTAGGTCTATATATTGTTAAGCAGATATTAAATACATTAGATATACCATATTCATTTGATGCTACTGAAACAGGTATGAAATTTACTATGACTTTTAAATAATATAATCGTATAGAAACTATTAAAGAACACTTAGCAGTGTTCTTTTTTTATAAATAGAAGAAGAAATATATAAAATACACATGATTAGTTATTTAATTTTATATTTGTTTCACATTGGAATTATATTATTTAGCTATAAACAAAAGAAATATTATTTAAGGAGGAGAAATAATGGACGTACTAAAGAGAGCTTGGTTATATATAACTAGGAAGAAGAAGAAAAGTTTAATAATGCTATTTATATTATTTGCAATAGCTACAGCTATATTAAGTGGTATAGCAGTAAAAAAAGCTACAAATATAGCAAAAGAGAATGCTACCTCAGGGTTAAGCAACTTCTTTAGTATAAATTCGCAAAGAATTTCAAGAAAAACTATAGAAGAGATATTAAAAATTAAGGACATTAAAAACTATAATGCATCAATAGATGGTGGAGGAAATATTGATGGGCTTAAAAAAGTAAAGCCAACTAAAGAAGCACCATATGACTATGAAGGATTAGAAAAAACTTTTATAGCAACTGGAAATGATAATACAGAATCAGATCTTAAGTTTGTTAATAAGAGTATTAAATTAGTTGAAGGAAGGCACATAAAGCCTGGAGATAAAGGCAAAGTGCTAGTACATAAGAGTTTAGCTAAACTTAATAATTTAAAGATAGGCGATAAATTAACTATAAATAAAATGCATGGAAGAGATAGTCATGCAGTTCCAGGAAAAGGTCAAGATCAAATGACACTTGAAATTGTTGGTATATTTGATAATGTAATAGAAGAAGCAGAAAGAGAAGGTACTTATTTAGATTTAATAGAAAATTATTTATTAACTGATAATAATTCTATACAAGAGTTTTATGGATATACAGATAATGATGATGTATTTTATACAACAAGTTTCTATGCAGATAAGAATACTAATATAGATTCTGTTATATCTAAGGTAAAACAATTACCTATAAACTTAAATGGTGCAAGAATCGACAAGAGCGGGGATATATTCCTTGCATTATCTAAGTCATTTGAGACAATGGATAAGATTGTAAATATGATGTTAATCGGAAGTACAGTAATTGGTGTAGTTATATTATCACTAATATTAACATTCTGGATTCAAGGAAGAATTCATGAAACTGGAATATTATTATCTATTGGAGTTTCGAAGTTTAAGATAATAGCACAATATATAAGCGAATTATTGATAATTAGTGTATTAGCATTTAGTTTATCATATTTCTCAGGACAATTAATAGCTCAAAATGTTGGGGATTCATTAATGCAAAAGGCAGCAAATGAAACTGTACAAAGTATAAAACAAGAAGTTGGATTTGCTTTAGGAAATGACCCTGACACTAAGATGCTTACTCACACATCAAAAGATATAGAAGTTAAAATAACTCCTAAAGAAATGGTCTATGTATGGGCTGTAGGATCAGCAGTTATAACTGCATCAGTAGCTATATCATCATTATCTATAATACGTTTAAAACCAAAAGAAATATTATCTAAAATGAGTTAGGAGTGAAGGATATGTCTATTTTAAAATTAAATCAAATTGATTATTCATATAAAAATGGAAAAAATGTATTAAAAAATATAAATATGGAGTTTGAACAAGGTAAGTTCTATACAATTTTAGGTACATCAGGAGCTGGGAAAAGTACATTATTATCCTTATTAGCAGGATTAGATGAACCTAAAAATGGTCAAATTTTATTCAAAAATACAGATATAAAAGAAAAAGGATATGAATACCATAGAAAAAATAATGTATCTTTAGTTTTTCAAAATTATAATTTAATAGATTATTTAACACCATTAGAAAATATAAAAATAGTAAACCCTAAAGCTACCGAAATGGATTTAGAGGTACTTGGACTAAAAGAAGAAGAGATAAATAGAAATGTTTTACAATTATCAGGAGGGCAACAACAACGTGTTGCAATAGCAAGGGCACTAGTTGCTAATTCACCTATAATATTAGCAGATGAGCCAACTGGAAATCTAGATAGTGATACGGCAAGTGAGATTGTAGAAATATTAAAATCAAGTGCACATGAACATGGAAAGTGTGTAATTGTTGTAACTCATAGCAAAGACATGGCTAAAGAGGCTGATGTGATATTAAGATTAAAAAATAGAGATTTAGTAGAAATTTAAATTTATAAAAAGGAAGATTAATTATGAGAAAATATAGTAAACAAAATAAGAATTTTATAGTTGTAGTATTATATGTTATATCTTCAATTACAGCTATATATACATTATTTAGTATATATAATTCATATATATACATTTCGGGACTTGTAAACAACAATGGTTTAGTTATAAGTGAACAGTTAATGAGTGTTGTATCTTATTATATAAATGCATCTATGCCATATGTATTTTATACTATAGCTATTTGGGGGATAGGTTATATTATATATAAGCTAGATAACTTAAAAATGTATGAGACAAATAGTGAAGATAATCAGGTAGAAAAGGATATTAATATAGAAGGAGGTGAGGAAGATTTAGATTCTTTTATAAATGAATTGAAAAGCGATAACATTCAATAATAAATGAAAAGCTAATAAATCATATAAATAATGAATGTAAGATCATATACAAGAAATAAATAATAGTTAAGAAAATAGTAGATATGATTTATGAGGATCGTCTTTACCATTGAAATACACGAAAAACGTATTGACTTAATTGTCAATGCGTTTTTTATTTTAGTTATTATAAATAATACAAATTGAAGTCTATAATGAGCTATACTTTGTAACAACTATATTAGATTATATAGAAGATGATGTACTTGAAAAACATATTATTGAAAGTGTAATTAATGGACATATATTACTTATAGATATATTAATTGAAAATAAAATTTTAAATAAATGGACAGAGTCAGATAACTAAAAATTAATCTATATTGAACTTAACTCCCATGCCTAAGATGAATTTCTTGGGCATGGGAATTTCTCATGAAATTAAACCACATTAAATTCATAGATATTTATCCAAACTGCTTATGCTAATTGAATATCACTATTAATGACATATATATTATAGTCTAAATCATGATAGCTACTTTAAAAGTAAATTATTAAATGAATTGTATAATAGTGAATTATACTAAAAAAGAATTTATAGAATGAATAAATTTGCTATTTATTTTTAAAGTTAATATAGTATAATATAGTTGTAAGAAAAATAAAAAGAAATCACAATCTAGTCATGTAGAGTAGTGATTTCTAGTATAAATTATTTTTATTTAATTTAAAGTAAAACTTTAAACCACTTTTTCTACGGTTAATAGATAAGTGGTTTTTTATTTTATAAGGAGACATAAAAACTTAGAATAAGCAATTACATAATTAAGCGTAAAGACTCTACAAAAAACATATCAAAAAACAAGAGGAGTAAAATATGAAGGAAGAAATAACAAAACCATTAGGAGAAACAACTTCAGAAAAAATAATAAAGTTAATAGTAGATGAAAACCTAAAAATAGGAGACAAATTACCAAATGAATATGAACTAGCAGATAAATTAGGTGTAGGTAGAAGTACAATAAGAGAAGCGATAAAAGCATTAGTATCAAGAAATATACTAGAAATAAAAAGAGGTTCAGGAACATTTATAAAATGTGGGGTAGCAGATGATCCATTAGGATTAATGTTTGTAAAAGACAAACTAAAACTAGCAGTTGACTTATTAGAAATAAGATTTATGATAGAGCCTAAAATAGCAAGTTTAGCAGCTATAAATGCAACTAAAGAAGATATAGAAGAGCTATCAAAATTATGTGATGAAGTTGAAGAACTTATATTAAATGGAATACCACATATGGAAAAAGATATAGAATTTCATACAGCAATAGCTAGAAGCAGTAAAAACTTAGTAACAACAAGTTTAGTTCCAATAATAAATAAATCTATAGCAGTATTTATAGACGTTACAAATACACAATTAAAAAATGAAACAATAGAAACTCATAAAGAGATTTTAAATGCAATAAAAAATAAGAATGCAAATGAAGCACATGATGCTATGTTACTTCACTTAGCATACAACCGTAGAAATATAAATAGGATAGTAGCTGAAAAAAATTAAATAAATAAAACAAAAATACGTCTGATTAATCAGATGTATTTTTGTTTTTATATTTAATTATATGCTGATTAAAACTACTTAAATACCTTAGGAAAAAGTTTTTACGAAAAAAATAGATAAAATATTGTAAAAATACGTCAGACGTGTTAATATTAAGTAAAGAAAGACGTCAGACGTATTATAAAAACCAATAAGGAGAGTAGGATATGATTAGTCAAGAAGTTAGAAAAATAGCTCCTGAAATGGATCCTTTAAGGAGAGGTATGGGATGGAGTGTAGATGATTTATCTAAGCCACAAATAATAATTGAAAGTACTTTTGGAGATAGTCATCCAGGAAGTGCACACCTTGATATATTTGTAAATCAAGCTATTAAAGGTGTTAATGAACTTGGAGGAAAAGGTTCTCGATTTTATGCAACTGATATATGTGATGGTCAAGCACAAGGCCATGATGGAATAAATTATTCTTTAGCATCAAGGGATACACTAGCAGCGTTAATAGAAATACATGCAAATGCAACACCTTTTGATGGTGGAGTATTTATCTCAAGTTGTGATAAGGGTGTTCCATCTCATTTAATGGCAATAGGTAGAGTAAATATCCCATCAATAGTTGTTACTGGTGGTGTTATGGAAGCTGGGCCTAATTTACTTACATTAGAGCAAATAGGAATGTATAGTGCTATGTATCAAAGGGGAGAAATAACAGAAGAAGAGTTAACATATTACAAGCATAATGCATGTCCTTCATGTGGTGCATGCTCATTTATGGGAACAGCCTCAACAATGCAAGTTATGGCAGAAGCATTAGGATTAATGTTACCAGGAAGTTCTTTAATGCCAGCAACATGCAAAGATTTAGAAGATGTAGCTAAAGAAGCAGGACGTTATGCTGTTAAGTTAGCTAAGTTAAATTTAAAGCCAAGAGATATAGTAACTTATAAATCTTTTGAAAACGCTATTATGATTCATGCAGCAATCTCAGGTTCAACTAATTCATTATTACACATACCAGCAATTGCACGTGAATTTGGAATAGACCTTGATGCAAATGAATTTGATAAAATACATAGAAATATACCGTACTTACTAGACATCAGACCTGCTGGAAAATGGCCAGCAGAGTACTTCTACTATGCTGGCGGAGTTCCTGCAATAATGGAAGAAATAAAAGATTATTTACATTTAGATGTTATGACAGTTACAGGAAAAACATTAGGTGAAAACTTAGAAGATTTAAAAACAAATGGGTATTATGAAAAGTGTGATGAGTATTTAAGTAAAGTTGGATTAAAAAGAGAAGACGTAATACGTAAAAATACAAATCCAATAGGTGACAATGGTGCAATAGCTATACTTGGAGGTAATCTAGCACCAAAAGGAGCCGTTGTTAAGCACTCTGCAGTTCCAAAAGAAATGCACAAAGCTATATTAAAAGCTAGACCATTTGATAGTGAAGAAGAAGCTATAAATGCAATATTAACAAAAGCTATAAAGCCAGGTGATGCAGTTATCATAAGATATGAAGGTCCAAAAGGAAGTGGAATGCCTGAAATGTTTTATACAACAGAAGCTATATCATCAGATGAAGAATTATCAGCGAGTATAGCATTATTAACAGATGGAAGATTTTCTGGAGCATCTAAAGGTCCTGCAATAGGGCATATATCACCAGAAGCTGCAGTAGGGGGACCAATAGCTTTAGTTTGTGAAAATGATTTAATAGAAATTGATATACAAAGTAGAACGTTACAAGTTATAGGAATTAATGGCAAGGAATGTAGCTTAGAAGAAGTTGAAAAAGTATTTGAAGAACGTAGAAAAAATTGGGTTCCTAAAGAGGAAAAATACAAATCAGGAATACTAAGCATATATTCTAAAAATGCAGTTGATCCAATGTTAGGTGGATATATGAAATAATTAAAAATTAATTATAAAATGGGGGAAAAATATGTTAACTGGACCATTATTAATAGGTGTATTTTTATTAGCAATCGCTATATTACTAGTTTCAATAATAAAGTTTAGACTTAATGCATTTATAGCATTATTAATAACATCATTAGTAACATCTATTTTAGTTGGAATGCCAATAGGAGATATAGCCTCTACTATCTCAGGTGGATTTGGATCTACATTAAGTGGAATTGGGATAGTAACTGGATTAGGTGTAATGTTAGGAAAGTTTATGTTTGAATGTGGAGCAATAGAAACTATATCTAATGCAATACTTAATAAGTTTGGTGAGAAAAATAGTCCAGCAGCAATAGCTATATCAGGATTTTTAACTGGTATACCAGTATTTGGGGATGTAGTGTATATAATGTTTGCACCTATGTTAAGAGTTTTATCTAAAAAAACTAATATATCAATGGTAACATTTGCATGTGCAATATCAGTAGCAACAACTTGTACATATTCATTAGTAATACCTACACCAGCACCACTTGTTGTTTCAGAAAGTTTAGGAATTGATGTAGGAATATTCTTTGTATATGCAATTTTAACAGCTTTTGTAGCAACAATTACAGGTGGTATATTATATGGTAAGTTTTTAGATAAGCAAGATAAGAAAAATGGACATTTCTATACTTTTGAAGATATAGAAGAGATAGAAGATGAATTAGAAGCAACTAAAGAAACTAGACCTATGCCATCTTTTATGAAGTCTTTATCAATATTATTAGTTCCAATAATGCTTATACTTTTAGGTAGTTTTGTACCTTTAGCATTAGGAGATAACAATTCGATAGTACCTTTAGTTAAGTTCTTAGGAGATAAAAATGTTGCAATGTTGATAGGTGTTATATATGCAGCGCTTATATCAAAACCATATATAACTAGAAGTATATCTGATATTATGAATGACGCAGCTGACCAAATTGGTCTTATATTACTAATAACTGGAGCAGGTGGAGCTTTCGGAAAAGTTTTACAAGCAACAGGAATAGCAGATTATATAGCTGGTTCATTATCACAATTTAGTATACCAATATTACTACTTTGCTTCTTAATATCTCAAATTATACGTTGTGCACAAGGTTCAACAACAGTTGCGCTTATGACAACAGCATCTATATTAAGTGGAACAATAGCAGCAAGTTCTGTATCTCCTATATTATGTGCAATAGCAATATGTGCAGGTGGAATAGGTTTATCACTTCCAAATGATTCAGGATTCTGGGCTATAAGTAGATTCTTTAAAATATCAGTTCAAGACACTATAAGAGGTTGGACAGTAGGTGGATTTATAGCAGGTTTATCAGCACTTGCATTTATATCTATACTATCTTTATTCCAAAACGTTTTACCAGGTCTTTTGTAATTAGTTTTTAAATAAATGGGAATCTCAAAATTAATATATAATTATTTGAGATTCTCTTTTTAAATATATAAATTTAATCGGAGGAATTTATTATGAAAAAGATGAAAGTTTTAAAAGCACTACAAGAGTGTGGCGTAGTTGCTGTTGTTCGTGGAAATACAAAAGAAACAGGAATAAACATTGCAAAAGCTTGTATAAAAGGAAATGTAAAAGCAATAGAAGTAACGTATACTAATAAATTTGCAAATGAAATAATACGTGAATTAAGTGAAGAATTTAAAACTCAAGACGATGTAGTAATAGGAGCAGGAACAGTACTAGACCCTGAAACTGCGAGACTTGCTATATTACAAGGAGCTGAATATATAGTATCACCATCATTTAATTTAGAAACTGCTACTTTATGTAATAGATATAAAGTAGCTTACATACCAGGAGTTATGACTATAAATGAAATAGTTTTAGCACATGAAAGTGGAGTCGATGTTATAAAATTATTCCCAGGAAGTGCATTTGGACCAAGCTATATAAAAGCTATAAAAGGACCACTCCCATATGCAAATGTAATGGTAACTGGAGGAGTTAACATAGATAACTTAGATGCATGGATAAATGCTGGAGCTGATTTAGTAGGAATAGGTGGAGAGTTAAATACTATCGGAGAAGAAGGTAAATTTGATGAAATAACATCAATATGCAAAAAATATATAGAAAAATTAAACAAAGCAAGAGGATAATAGAATGAGAGTAGCTGGATTTGGGGAAATAATGCTTAGACTAGCAACTAATAAAGGTTTTATGATATCTAATACAAACAACTATAATGCAAATTATGGTGGTGGAGAAGCAAATGTTTTAATATCTTTATCAAAGTTTGGAATAGATACAAAAATGATAACAAAAGTTTCTAATAATGACATTGGAGAAGGAATCATAAATTATTTAAATAGCCATAGAGTAAATACTAGCCAAGTTCAAAAAGGTGAAGAAAGAACGGGAATATACTTTTTAGAAGTAGGAAGTGGAAATAGAGCATCAAAAGTAATTTATGATAGAGCAAACTCAGCATTTAGTAATATGAAAGTTACTGATTTAGATATAGAAAAAGCTTTAGAAGATGTAGATTTATTTCATTTTTCAGGAATAACTTTAGCTTTATCTAAAGAACTAAGAGAATTAACTATGAATATACTAAAGCATTGTAAAAAGAACAATATATTAGTAAGTTATGACTCAAATTATAGAGCAAAGCTTTGGACTATAGAAGAAGCAAGACAAGCTACATTAGAGATATTGCCTTTCGTAAATATACTATCAGCAGGGATATTAGATGCTGAAAATATATTAAAAATGAATTGTGAATATGAAGATAAGTATGAAAAGTTAAGTCATTATTATAATGAAATAAATAAGATTTATCCAAATATAAATCATATGTTTTCATCCATAAGAACTATACAGTCAGTATCAGTAAATACTTTACAGTGCAATTATTATACTGAAGGGAAGTTTTATACATCTAAAGAATATATTATAGATGATATAGTAGATAGAGTAGGTGGAGGGGATGCCTTAACTGCTGGAATACTATATTCTATATTAAATAATAAAGAAGCTGAGTACCTGGTAGAATTTGCAACCGCATCATCAGTTTTAAAGCATAGTATATATGGAGATGCAAACTTAGTTAATGTAGATGATGTAGAAAACTTAATGCAATATGGAGCTGGAAAAATAGCTAGATAATCTATATTTTTATATAGAGAATCGTGGGTATTATTGTATAGCAAAGTAAAGTTGAAAAATAACTATTGTATATATGGTATGATGACAATGGAAGAATGATTATATGACTAAATAAAAGTAAATTTTACTCCCATGCCTAAGATGAATCTCTTGGGTATGGAAGTTTCTTATAAAATTAAACAACACTACATTCATAGATATTTATCCAAACTGCTTGTGTTAATAATATAAAACTACAAACCCATACAGCCTTAGTACTTATAGCAATAGATATTAAAGTCCCTGGAATAGCTCCTAATGCAAAAGAGAAAGTAAGACATGTAAAAATAATTAACTTTCTTATAGAATCTTTACTTTTTTCGTCTAATGCACTATATAATAATTGACCAACATTTCTAATATTTCCTGTACATATAGTTGTGTTAAATGCAATACCAAGGCATTCTCTAAATAAACACAGCTGATATCCCATAAAAAAAGAAACTAGATTAGTAACAATAATATCCGGGAAAGAAGTAGGTATGAGTCCTATAAAGAATAGTGCAATTGCTTCTAAGATTAGGGCTAGTTTTCTCCAATCTCCTTTAAATTTATGTATTACAAGTAGAGCTTTAACTAGTTCACTAAATGCAGCACCTAATATACAAGCAACAATTGGAATAAAGTAGCTTAGTGCACCTTGCCACTGACCAAGTGCTATGTTAATTCCTAATTTAGACATATTAGCAGTGTGCATATTAGCTAATATATGATGCCTTGTAATGTAGGTATATCCATTCATATACCCTCCAACAATGGTTACTATCATTATAAATATAGGCTTTTCCCAAGGAGGGACTTTCTGTTTTATTTCATTGTTTTTCATATAATTTTACCTCTTAACATGTGAATATCACTATTAATTACATATATATTATACCCTAAATTATGATAGTTCTTTAAAAATAAATTATTAGTATGATTAAAAGCATTTAGTATTTTAACTTACGATATTTGAAAATTAAAATACAGGATAAAAAGGCAAAAGACAACTTACATATTTATATCAATAAGAATAAGTTACTAATAAAGACTTTCTATTAATGGAGGTATTTGTATGGGATATTATGTTAAAGTAGAATCAAATGTAAAACTTTACGTGGAAGATCTTAACCCAGAGGGGAAGAAGACAATCTTGTTTCTACACGGGTGGCCTGGTAGTCATAAATTGTTTGAATATCAGTTTAATCAGCTTCCTAAAATGGGATATAGATGTATTGGTATAGATCAGAGAGGATTTGGTAAATCAGATAAGCCTTATGAAGGTTACGACTACGATAGATTGTCAGACGATGTTAGATGTGTGGTTAATGCATTAGGGCTACATAATTTTACACTAGCAGGACACTCAACTGGAGGAGCCATAGCTATCAGATACATGTCTCGACATAAAGGATACGGAGTATCTAAACTTGCTCTTTTTGCTGCAGCAGCTCCTAGCCTTATCAAACGTCCAAATTTTCCATATGGTTTAGAAAAAGAGGAGGTTACTAAAATTATTGAGGGAACATATACTGATCGTCCAAAAATGTTGAGTGATTTTGGTGACATTTTTTTCTTTCAGTATATAACTAAACCATTCTCTGATTGGTTCTTGCAATTAGGTTTACAGGCAGCAGGTTGGTCAACAGCAGCTATTGCAAATACTTGGATAAATGAAGTGTTATTTACTGATCTAAGAGAAATTAATGTTCCAACCTTAATTATTCATGGAATTCATGACAAGGTTGTTCCATTTTCACTAGGCAAAGTACAAAATCAAAGTATTAAAAACTCAAAGCTTGTACCATTTGAATTTAGCGGTCACGCATCCTTTTATGATCAGCAAGAGAGATTTAACGAAGAATTGGTAAAATTTATTGAAGAATAAAGTTTTGTAGAATTAAATCTAGTATGGTATTGTAAAAATATATATAGCTTTAATGAGATTATTAATATTGATGAGTCTATTGGTAGTAGGACTATTTAAGATGAGTAAGGGAAGAGATTAAATTATAGGATAAACAAGGAGGAACGATTCGTTCCTCCTTATTTATGTGGGAAATAGAATTTACCAAGTTTTAGGTATGATGACAGTATTTTGGTAAAAATCAATTTTGGTATACCATTTACATTGATTAAAAATTATAGATAATTTTTAATTTACTCTTGTTATCATTGTATTTAATTATAGGCCCGGTGTAATATCTATCACATTTTAAAGCATTAAATACCATATTCATTAAAACTAATTTATACTCCTCATCATAACAATATAAATACAATCCTTCCTTTTTTAAAACATAAGAAATAGGAAATACTTCCATGACAGTATTTTCAAGCTGTAACTTTACAAAAGACTTTTCATCTATAGCATCCTCAATTACTTTATATATATCTTTTTTATTAACACTTTGGTCTTCATCTAAGTCTATTATAAATATTTCTTTTAATTTTTCTAATATTTTATTACATCTATCAGAGTCAACTAGCCTAAATTTTTCAATAAGATCTGTCTTTTTTAAGTCTGGTTTTATATGCTGAGAAATATATAGTGATAATATTAAATCTTTATAATCATTGTCAGTTAGTATATATTTAGCTATTATATAATTTTTATCTATTTCTACTCCGCCATTTACACCTCGATATGAAATTATAGGAATACCCAATAGTGATAATTTATCTAAATCTCTCTGTATAGTTTTTTCACATACATTAAACATCTCTGCTAAATTTTTTATTGTAGTTTTAGAGTTGATTTTTAATAGATAAAAAAGTATTTCTAATAATCTCATATCTTTCTCCTTTTAATCAATTACTTATTATTTTTTAGCCACTGAATAGCACAATAAGCATGCATTGCTGCTCCTGTAACCATTATATCCTCATTAAATACAACTTTATTATTATGCATAGGAAGTCCATATAGTGGATTTTCTTGTTCAGTACCTGCACCTAGCATAAAGTAAACACTTGGAACTTCATATGAGTAAGATGCAAAATCTTCAGAGCCCATACCTCCACCTTCAAATGAAACAACAGATTTTTCTCCAACTAAATCTTTTACATAGTTTCCAAGTTCATTAGCTAAATTTGTATCATTTGTAAGAGGTGGAACAGAAGATAATTCTATAAGTTGTGCTTGTCCTCTAAACATTTGTGCTGTTGAAGTTACTATTTCACTCATTCTATTAAATATAAATTCTCCTAATTCCTTATCTAAACTTCTTATTGTACCTTCCATAACAACTTCTTCAGGTATTATATTTGGAGCATCTCCACCAGCAAATTTACCAATTGTTAGTACTGCTGGTTTAGTTGGAGATATTTCTCTACTAATTATCTCTTGTAAAGATAAATATATATGAGAAGCAATATTTATAGGGTCTACACCTGTTTCAGGAAGAGCACCATGGCATCCAGTTCCTTTTACAACTATTCTAAATCTAATACATCCTGCTATACTAGTTCCTAATCCATATAATACAACATTTGAAGGTGTTCCAGAGTGAACATGCATAGCCATAGCAGCATCAACTTTAGGGTTTTCAAGTACACCTGCTTTTAACATATTTTTAGCCCCAGTAAATCCTTCCTCATCTGGTTGGAATACTAATTTAACTGTACCTTCAATTTGATTTTGGTTTTGTTTAAGTAGCTTAGCTGCTCCTAAAAGCATTGCAGTATGCATGTCATGACCGCAAGAATGCATACATCCATTTGTTGATTTAAAATCACACTCAGTAGCTTCATTCATTGGAAGTGCATCCATATCTGCTCTTAATAAAAATGTTTTTCCTGGTTTATTTCCTTGTATAGTAGCTATTATACCACTTTCACAAATTTCTTTTGGATTATATCCAAATGATTTTAATGTATTTATTACAAAAGCTTTTGTTTTAGGTAATTTAGCTCCAACTTCTGGATTACTATGAATTATTCTTCTATAATTTACTATTTCATCTTTTATTAAATCTGCTTGTTTTATAAAGTTATTCATATATTTGCACCTCTTTATTAATTTTGATAAAAAATTTGCTTATATCATATTTTTCACTATATACAGTAAAAAATTCCTTAATGTATAAAGTGTTTTTTTTAATATAAACCTTAAATAGGACATATATAGTCTGTTTTATAGATATTATTTATTTTTTTAGATAAAGTTAAACACATCAAATCGAATTATATTTTGTATTTTGGAAATAATAAAATAGATATTTATTAAGGAGGAAAACAAAATGCAAAGTGGGAATTTAAAATGTAATGCAACTGATTGTATACATAACATAAATTATGACTGTAAGGCAGGTGCCATACATGTAAGTGGGCTTGGTGCAGTAGAGGTTAAAGGGACTAGTTGTACAAGCTTTGTAGATAAAGAGAGTAGTAGTTTAGTAAATAGTTTAGCTGGAAGTCCTAATGAGAAAGAGTCATTTTTTAATAGTTCTAATAACAGTTTTGTAAATAGTACAGGTGATTCAACTACAAAACCATCTGATATAAAATGTGAGGCTCATAATTGTAGATATAATGAAAATAAAAAGTGCTATGCAGAATATGTTGAAATAGATAAAGTCGATGTATATTGTAATTCCTTTGATTATGGAGGACATATTTAATACTATAGAAAATACGCTTCTTAAAAATATTTATAGAAGCGTATTTTAAGTAGATATCTATAATAATTTGTTTTGATGTTTCTTTATCTGGTACAGAAAATAAAGCTATATAATTCTCTGGCATTTTAATTTCTGCCATACCTTTTAGTTGCCACTCTTTATATTTACATAGCCTTTGAATATAGTTTATGGCTTTTGCTGTATCTCCTCCACAAGTCATTACAAAGTAAACTTTGTTACTTCCTAAAAATTTTGTATTTTTTATAAAATCCGTAACAACTATTGGCAACCTTCATGCATAAGTAGGGCATACGAATACGAATGGTTTATCTGTTGATATTAATTCATCTGTTTTTCCTTCTTTTATAAGTTGATTTAGTGATATCAGTTCATCATTTAATTCTTGTGCAATTTTGCGAGCTACATATCGGCTATTACCAGTACCGCTAAAATATAAAATCATAATTATATCTCCCTAACTATTTTTTATTTTAAATATTAATCCTTTTTCTCTAATAAAGTAATTTATCCATAGATTGTATTTTAATAAATATAAAATTTACTAGTTTAAAAAAATTATAGCACATTAATATTTTTTAGATTTATTGGTAAAGAATTTGATTACCATTAAATTTTAATGCCTATTTAGGTTGTATAGATTTTATATTAAAATGTGAGTATACACTGTTAATCCTAAGCGATACCTTTAACAGCTGAGCCAGATTTAACAAATTAAAAATATATACTAATAGAAAATAAATAAGACAGATTTAAAATAAAAAATATATAATAGTATCTATTATTATATATTTATGCTATAATAAATATTGTAGAGATACAAAAGCAAGTCAAGAATATCTTGATGCAGGTTCAATAGGAGAAGTTATATGAATAACGGAATAGTAAAATGGTTTAATAATGAAAAAGGTTTTGGATTTATATCAGTTGAAGGTGGAGATGATGTTTTTGCTCATTTTTCGGCTATACAATCAGATGGATTCAAATCATTAGAAGAAGGTCAAAAAGTAAGCTTTAATATAGTTAAAGGGGCTAGAGGTCATCAAGCAGAAAATATAACTATATTATAATATATACATTGTTATTAGAAAGATTCCTTAGTGGGGTCTTTTTTATATTTATAACAGTATAAAGAGTTGAATATAATATTAATAATATTTAATATAGAAAATAATTTAAACTTAAAATCTACATTACTAGCAAACTTTAAATAAAATACTATATTAGTATACAGTACATCTTTAGAAAGATAAATCTAGTTAAATAGGCTAAGTTTTATTTTCATATATAAAATAAAAGAGGAGAGATAAAAGCATGTACAAAATTGGAGAATTTATTATTTATAGTAATTGTGGATTATGTGAAGTAGAGGATATAGGTCCACTTAATATTTCAGGTATTAACAATAAAAAGGATTATTACACGCTAAAACCAATATATGAAAATGGAAAAATATTCATACCAATAGATACAGATGTATTTATGAGAGCAATTTCTACGTATGAAGAAGTTCAACAATTAATAGATGGTATTTCTTCCATGGAGGAAATGGATTGTAATGAGAAAAATGTAAATTTATTGCAATCTAAATATAAACGTTTTATTAAAAACTATGAGTGTGTAGATTTATTAGCTGTAATATTAGGTGTTTATAAGAAGAAATATAATGGAAAAAAACTAGGTCAAGTAGATGAAAAGTTTATGAAATTAGCTAAAGGATTAATTAATGATGAATTTTCAATTGCCTTAGGAATATCTAGAGAAGAAGTAGAAAAATATATTAAAGAAAAAGTTAGAGATAGACAATACAATAACTAAAAATATAACTATTAATATTTATATAGATATATATACTAGAATATTATATTTAATAATACAATTGTAGATTTGATTGTTGAGAATTATCTTAAACATTGAAATCCACGAAAATACATTGACAATTTTGTCAATGTATTTTCGTTTTAGTGTATAAAGATTTTAAAAAAATAGTATAATTAATTTTAAGGGCATTTATTACAAATAGGGGGAAGTAACATGAGAAAATATAATAAAAATATGGGGATTATTTTATCGGGAGTAGTAATAGCTACGACTACACAAATCACAACACTATCATATGCATTAGAAGACGATAAAATCCAAACTAAACTAGAAAAAAACATAGAAGAAAAAGTTACACAATCTTCTGATTATGCAAAATCAGAGGTTGTAAAAGTAACAAATGAAGAAGAGTTAGTAGCAGCATTGAGAAATGAAAATATAAAAATAGTAGATATAAACAATGATATATTCATAAAGGGAGATTCAGAGTATGCATTCCATATAGACATACAAGGAAATGAAAAAGAAATAAAAGGAAATGGACATACAGTAAGTGGTAGCCAAACAGGTGTATCACTGAATACATATACAAATACAAAAATAGATAATTTAAAACTAAATCAAGTAGGAATATCTAATGGTTATAGAGTTAATTTAGATATAGTAAACAATAGTGAAATAAACAATGGAAGTACAAGTTTTTATGGGAACGTTACATTAGAAAATGTAAAAGTAAATAACACAATAATAAATAGTAACGAAAACTTAGTTATAAATTCAAGTAAAATGAAAAATAGCTCAATTAAACATTATGGCTCTAAGGGTACAATGGCAAAGATAATTAATACTGAAATAAATGGTAGTAAGGATATTGTAGAAGCTGGGAATAAAATCGATAAAACCTCAATATATTCAAGAGGAGGTAATATAGAATTAGAGAATGTAAGAATAATAAATCCAGGAAAGTACGCAATATATGCAGCAGGAAGTCACTCACCATATACAGTTGAACAAAAGATAAGAATAAAAGGAACATTAGAAATAGATGGTGCACAAAAAGAAGCAATATTGTTGAAGATGGAAGATGGTAGTAGTAAAAATATACCATTAGAGCTATATATAGATGGAGATATAAAGCAAAAAGGGGGTACATATACAGTAAAGGCAGAAAATGAAGGTACATATACTAAGGTATATTATGATGATAGCAAAATAGAAAAAGGAACTGATAAATGGTCAAATTCGTATTACAATACGAAAAATAGAGAAGGAAATAAGCCACAGCTTCCGAATCATGAAAATCAAGTTGTAATAGTAACAAATGAAGTAGAATTACGAAGAGCATTAGAAGATCCAGATGTAAAATCAGTATACATAGGGAATGATATAGTCATAGATGGATATCCAAACCGTTGGAACGATTTTAATATAAAAGGAAATGAAAAAGAAATAAAAGGAAATGGATTCACAGTAAGGAATACCCTAGGATCAAACTTCTTCTATGCATATGCAAATACAAAAATAGATAATTTAAAGCTAGATAGAGCAAGAATATTCACTGTAGAAGGAAAAGAAGTAGATATAGTAAATAATAGTGAAATGAACAATTTAGCAATAGATTTGGATGGAAATGTATCATTAAAAAATGTAAAACTAAATAACACATCAATATATGGTACTGGAAATTTAGCTGTGAATTCAAGTAAATTAAAAAATAGCTCGATTTCAATATCAGCTTATAAAGAAAAAGTTGGAATAGCGAAGATAATCAGTACTGAAATAAGTGGTAGTGAGATATATGCTGATGCACCAATAAAATTAGGTGGAGGTAGTGTAGAATTAGAAAATGTAAAAATGATAAATCCAGAAAATCATGCAATATATGCAAAGGGAAGACAAGAAGCTAGGGCTAAAATAAGAATAAAAGGAACATTAGAGATAGATGGTGCAAAAAAAGATGCAATAGTTCTGAAAAAAGGCGATAATAGTAGTACAGATAATCCAGTAGAGCTATATATAGATGGAGATATAAAGCAAAAGGGAGATACATACACAATAAAGGCAGAAGATGAAGGTAAATATACTAAGGTATATTATGATGATAATAAAATAAAAAAAGTAATTGATAAGTGGTCACATACTTATTATAGTACGAAAAATAGAGAAGGAAAAGAACCACAGTCTGTCGTATATGAAAATAAGCTGGTTGGAGATGATAGATATAAAACAGCTGTAAAAGTAAGTAATGAAGGGTGGACTAGTGCAAATGATGTAGTAATAGTAAATTCAAATTCAATAGCAGATGCACTTAGTGCAACACCATTTGCAAAATGTGAAGATGCACCAATACTTCTAACAGGACCAGATAAATTAAATAGTGAAACTAAAAAAGAAATATCAAGACTTAAAGCTAAAAATATTTATGTAATAGGTGGAGAAAGCTCTGTATCAAATTCAGTTATAAAAGAACTAAAGTCTATGAACCTTAGTGTAGAGAGGATAAGTGGAAAAGATAGATATGAGACATCTTTAGCGGTGGCTAAAAAATTAAATGAGTGGTCATCACATATACAAGAAATAGCAGTTGTTAATGGAGTAACCGGACTTCCTGATGCAATAAGTATTGCTCCAGTTGCAGGGGATAGATATATGCCAATAGTATTAGCATCACCAAATGAAGGAACTAAGGTATTTGATCAATATATAAAAGATAACGAGGTATCAAAATCTTACGTTATAGGAAGTGAAGCATCTATATCAAATGAGATAGCTAATAAACTACCAAATCCAGAAAGATTAGGTGGAATAGATAGAAATGAAACTAATGCAGCTATATTAGAAAAGTTTTATACAAATGAAGAATTAAATAACATATTTATTGCTAAAAATGGAATGAAGAAGCCAGATGATTTAATAGATGCACTTTCAGTAGGGGTGCTAGCATCTAAAGAAAAGTCACCAGTAGTTATAGTAGGAAATGATTTAAATGCTAAGCAAGAAAGTATACTATCCAAAAAACAACCAGGCAAAATAACTAAGGTTGGTGGAAATGGAAATGAAAATGCATTTAATAAATTAGTAAATATGTTTAAGAATTAATTTGGAGATAATATTATAATCGAGGGTATTATTCCTACGAATCGTCTTTAACATTGAAATTTACGAAAAAGCTATTGATAATTTATCAATAGCTTTTTAATTTTATATAAAAAATATATCTCTAGATAATAGAAGATAGTTGTTATTTTTCACATTATAAATAAGTTTTTGTTTATTTATTATTAATATAGTATAATTAAAAAGAAATCGATTAAATCACTCTTATTCTATTAGTAAGAGTGCTTTCTTACGTCTAAGAAGGCTATATTTAGACTAAGATTAAGAAAAAAGCTATAAAACTTTAAAAGTAGCAACTAATAATATACGATAGAAATGAGGTTTAAAGTGAAAAAATTTAAGTCTTTTAAGACAATAATTCTAACAATTTTAATATTAGCACTAACATCTGTTAGTAGTTTAGCTAATGCCCAAGATAACACAGGTCAAATCCAAGGAATAGTTGCTCAGTCAGCAATAGTTATGGATATGGATACTGGTGAAATTATAGCATCAAAAAATGCCGATAAGCAGATGCCTGTAGCAAGTACTATAAAATTACTAACATCATTAATTTATGCAGAAAATACTTCAAAGTCAGAGCAGATTTCGTTTACTGAAGATGCACTTAAAACTACTCAAACTGCATTAAATAACTTTAAAAAAGTTAATCCAGGAGATAAAATTTCAAGTGATGATCTTATGAAAGCCGTTATGATTTTTTCTGCTAATGATGCTGCATATTTAATGGCAGACTCTGTAGCTGGAAATACTAAAGATTTCGTAAAGATGATGAACGACAGAGCAAAGTCTATGGGATTAAAAGATACACATGTAGTAAATCCATGTGGATTAGAAAGCAATGCTCTAAATCCAGAAAATAAAGAAATAAACTTATCAAGTGCATATGATATAGCAATAATTGCAAGAGAAGCTTTTAAGAATGAATGGATTAGAGATACAATATCAGAAAAAAATAAAAAGGTAACTGTTAACCTAGCAGGATCATCTGTTATTATTGAAACAAGAAATAAAATGCTTGGCCAACATGGCAATATAGGTGGAAAGACAGGAAATGAAGCTAAAGCAGGTCGCTGCTTTGTTGGTTTCTTTGAAAGAGATGGTAGAAAATTAGTTACAGTTGCTCTTAATTCTGTGTATGGGGCAAATGATGTAGATGTATTTAATGATACAAAGATAATTGCAGATGATGGATATAATGCTAAAAAGCAAATATTTAAAAAAGCTGGAGAAAAGATTGATACTCTAAAATTAGAGTACAAGTTATTTGGGTTATTCGGGCCTAAAAAGACTGTAGATGCTCCAATTGTAGTATCAAAAGATATAATGTATTATAAAAATCCTATCAATGATAAAAATGCAAAAATAGAATATAACACTAAAGATAAAAATGCATGGAAATTAGCAGATAAAGAAGTAGAGCTAACATTTTCATTACCAAATTATAAAGCAAAGGTACCAGGAAAAGTGGATATATCATTATTTGATTTAATTAAAGCTAATATAGTACCATATGGTATTTTTGTTGCTGTTGTAGGAGTTGTTTTAGCAGTGTCTATAATATTGTATAGGAAAATATCTACAAATAGAATGCGTAAAAGAAAAGGATATATATTTTATAAAAAATAAATATAAAAAGCACATTGATTAATTAGTCAATGTGTTTTTTATATTTAAGAATAAAAATTTTGTATTAGCTAGTATTGAGTATAATGGTGCCAAATAAAGAAAAAGCCTCATAGGATATTATAAGAAAGTAAATTTAGAGGTGAAGTATGAAAGAATATAAAAGACAACAACAAAATTTATATAAGTATACCTTAGCTAACACTAATCTAAGAGAAGAAAAGTCTACTTCTTCAAATGTAATCACTGTAATACCTGCAAGGTCTAAGGTTCAAGTTATTGAAGCTGAAGAATATTGGTATGAAGTATTATATAATGGAAAAAGAGGATATATATATAGTGATTATTTATCCAAAACGAAATATACATGGACAGATGTTACTTTAAGATCTTATCCATCTGCTGAATCAAATCCAGTAACTACAATTCCTCCAAAATCTATAGTACAAGTTCTGTCTGTAAATGGAGATTGGAGTCATGTTATGTATAATAATCAAGAAGGATATATATTTAGCTATTTCCTTTCTGATGATGGAAACCCACCTAAAGAATATGATTTTAAGTACTTTTACACAGATATGACAAAGTTTGTAAATGATAATAAAATTAAAAGCCCCACTACAAATTTAATTACAACAGATTTAAAAAATAAGCTTACTTATATATTTGAAAAAAATTATGATGGTTCCTGGAAATTACTGTATAAGTGGTCATGTACAGTAGGAAAACCTAGTACACCAACTATTAAGGGAACTTTTTATGTTAGCGGTAGAAAGCCTTACTTTGGTTCTGATATTTATAGGGTAAAATACGCTACTAGAATCCGAGGTAGCTACTATTATCATTCAATTTTATTTAATGCAGCAGGAACTGAAATAATTGATGATAGACTTGGTATGGCTTTGAGCCATGGATGTGTTAGATTAGCTACAGAAAATGCTAGGTGGATTTATAATAATGTATTAGATAAAACTACTATAATTATAAACTAACTGATAATTTAAATTCATTTTAATTTCTTTAAGTCTATAATTTTCAGATAATATTATCAATATAAGATATATTTGAATATAGATTAAGTATAAGGCTTAATATTTATAAGAAGGAGGAACTAATCGTTCCTCCTTGATTTATATGTCATTAAAAATTGAGAATAAATATAGTTAGATAATATATTTTATACTTTTTACACATCCATCTCTTATATTATATAAGTATCACTAAATCCTTTTGATATAGCTTTGTTTTTAAAATTTATAGCATTTTCACTATCCTCAAAAGCTCCTATACATACACGATATAGTTTTTTATTATTCATTTCCTTATTTACAAAAGACAAAAGCTCATTAGATATTGTATTTGCTATATTTTCCAGGAAATAACTATTAGATAGATTTTTCTCAAATTCTATATTTGATATAAAATCTATTTCTATTAATAGTGCAGGCATTATTGTTTTTCTAAGTACATAAAAGTCTTTTGATATTTTCACTCCTCGATTTTTAGTATTTATTGATTTTGATAGAGAATTACAAATGTTTTTAGATAGGTTATATAGTTTTGAATTTTTGTCGTATACCCATACTTCGCATCCTCTTACTGATTTATTGATTGATGAATTTAGGTGGATACTTATAAAGTAATTACATTTTTCTTTATTTGCCTTATTTACTCTTTCTTCTAGTGTGTGGTATGTATCATTTGTTCTACTTGTTATTATAGTTTCATTTGATTTTTCTAATGTATTTTTTATTAAGTTTCCTAGCTTTAAGACTACGTCGCTTTCTTTTGAAAACTCTCCCAATGCTCCTGGGTCTTTGCCACCATGACCAAAGTCTAAGTACCATTTCATATTATCAACTCCTTTTTATTAGATTCTATTAGAGAGAGTCTTTAAGTTAAATTAATATATGTGTATGAGTTTAGTTTGTCCTTAAAAAACAAATTGTATGGTTACAATTAATATTGAGAATTTTTATAAACACAAATATAATTAACTTATAAGATACTAAAAATTTGGAGGGAGTAAAATGGATAATAAAACTAAAAAAATTGTAATAAATGGACTTATGATAGCCTTAGTATGCCTTGCTACAATGACTATTCAAATTCCAATACCTGGAACACAAGGATATGTAAATGTAGGTGATAGTGTAATATTTATTTCATCAATTTTATTTGGACCATTTACAGGAATGATTGCAGGGGGAGTAGGTTCAGCACTAGCAGATATTTTAAGTGGATATTCTCATTGGGCATTATTTACTCTTATTATAAAAGGTTTAGAAGGATATATAGTAGGTGTTACTATATTAAAAAGACATACAATAATAAATATGGTTTCTTCAACTTTACTAGGAAGTATAGTTATGGTAATTGGTTACTTTTTAGCAGGCATATTATTAAATGGAGGTGTTTTAGTTTCAGCAGGTTCTATACCAGCAAACATAGTTCAAGGAATAACAAGTATAGTTATAGCAGTTCCTATTACTTGCTCTTTAAGAAAAACAAGTTATGTAAAGCGTCTTAATGCTCAACACTAAAAATAAAGCCAAGGATTTTTATCCTTGGCTATTTTTATTATATTAAGCTAATTATAAAGAAGAAGGATATAAAAAAGAATTGATATAATAGTTTACAAAATTAATTTTTTAGCATACCATATGATTAAAAGTGAATATGATAATTTGATGAAGGAGATTTTATGAAGATAATACGAATGTTAAAGGCTCTAGGAGATGAAACTAGAATAAGAATAGTCAATATTTTAAGAGAAGGTCCATTATGCGTTTGTGAAATTGAATCAATACTTAGAATTACACAATCTAATGCATCTAGGCATTTGAATAAGTTAATGAATGCTAATATAGTTACTTATTACAAAGAGGCAAAATATGTGTATTATAAATTAGATGAAAAAACTTTAAAAAAATATAACTTTATAAAAGTTTTTTTAGAAAATGAATTAGATAAAGAGGAAAAATTAAAATATGACTATGATATTTTAACAGCCTATAAAGATGCTGGATTAAATTGTGAAAATGTATCTAAAGTTAAAGATATAATTTGTAAAATTAACAAAAGAAAATCACTTTAGGAGGGAAGAACATGAGAATAGCAGTAATATCAGATATACACAGTAATATATATGCACTTGATAAAGTTTTATTAGATATTGACAAAAAAAATGTAGATATGATAGTATGCACAGGTGATCTAGTAGGATATGGAACTCGACCAAATGAAGTTATACATAGGATAAAGGAAGAAAATATACTTACTATAATGGGAAATTATGATGATGCTATAGGAAACTCTAAAATAGTATGTGGATGTGATTATCCAGATCCTAAAGATGCTCATAATGCTGGACTTTCAATGCATTTTACAGGGAAAGAAATAACTGAAGAAAATAAAAAATATTTAAGAAATCTTCCGAAAGAAGTAGTATTAATTTTTAACAATAAAACTATAAGATTTGTTCATGGAAGTACTAGAGTAATAAATGAATACTTAAAGGAAAACTCTAAAGAAGCAGATGAAGTTATGAACGAGTTGGTAGAGGATATATTAGTTTGTGGTCATACGCACATACCATATGCAAAGTATTATGGAGAAAAATTACTTGTAAATGCAGGAAGTGTAGGAAAGCCAAAAACTAATAGACCTGATGCAAATTATGTAATTATAGATATAAAAAATGATGATGAGTTAGCAAAAACGTATTCAAGTGTTGAAGTTGAAATAATTGAAGTAGAATATAATTTTGAGAAACTAGCAAAAGAAATTGAGGAAAATGAAATACTTCCAAATAAATTTGCAAGACTTATAAGAGAGGGTAACTCAAAATAAATCTATATTTAAGATAATATATTTATATTAAATATAAGTAAACATATTCATAAATTTGAATATGTTTATATAAGTAAGAAGTATTTGTTGAAGTAGCAAATAAAACCAGATACTAGTTTGTAAAATAAAATTATATAGAAGGTGAATAATTGTGAGAATAGAGATTTTTGAATCAATGAATTATGGAATACAAGGTTTAACGGATACATCTAAGGATATGAAAGCTTCAAAATTTTATCAAGATTTAAATATGTTAAAGTCTCAATATAACGATATAGAAGTTTTAACTTATAAGGTGGATGTATATGGAGCTAGACCTAAAAAAATAGATTTTTTAATAAATACAGGTGGAAATAAATTAGTCAAGGAAATGAGCAATAAAAAGTTACCCATAATATTTATAAATGATGAGATTATCAAATGTGGAGAATATCCAAATATAGAAGAAATTAAAGCGTATATACAAGCTAGTAATTAGTTTTAAATATAAAATCAGAAAAATAAGAATAAGGAGGAGCGATTCGTTCCTTATTTTTATTTGCATAATATGTAAAAATATAATTGAAAGATTAAAAAAGCAATATATGAAAGGTATATAAAGTATTATGGAAAAAGAAATAATATTCTTGTTTAATTAATTTTAAAAATTAATATATGTGTATATATTTGATATAAATCGTAACTATTATATCTAACCTAATCTATTATATAATTATAAATAAAAGGGGAGATTTATATGTCAAATATTAAAAATGATTGTAATATTATTCAAAATCATATAAAAAAATCAAAGTCTAATCTAAGTGTATTTATGTATACAACTAACGCAATTATGTTTATGCTAATGACACCTTTTGTTAAACTTCATGAGAAACACTTTAATAAAGTTGAAGAATATGTAAGTATCCTTAATGATTATTGTAAAGAAAATAATTTAGATATAAAATTTGATAATTTTTATGAGGTTCAAAACTCATCTATTATGTACAGTCAAACACAGTTAGGGTCATTAACAATTAAACAATATGAAGCAAGAATAAAATATTTAAATACTCTTAACGAGAATATTGAGTCTTTAAAAGGGTGTATATAAATAATTGTGAATCGTAATTAAATTATTTATATATTTTTATAACTTAATAACATAAATAAAAAGTGATTTAGAATAATTTCTAGTCACTTTTTTTATTTAACTAAACATTTTTAAAAGGTCTTATTTTACAATATATTAAATGAAAAAATTAATATATTAATATATTTAACTGTAAATTCTACCAAAAAAATATAAAAAAATTAATAAGACGACTAAAAATGGCAAATTTCGACAAGGTAGATATGTATAATTAATATGGTGAAAATCAAAATAACAATATCTGGTATTCAATAAAGAAAAGGAGATAAAGTATGAACATAGTAAAATTAGGATTTTTCGGATATGAAAATATGGGAAAAGAACATGAAGGATTCAATCACTTCTTAGGAACTAATGAAGAAATAATATACTCATTTAAAGGAATAAGAGATGAACTTGTATTTACAGACAAAAGAGTAATAATGCTTAATATCCAAGGATTAACAGGAAAGAAAAAAGAATTTAGGTTTTTCCATTACAACAAAATAAACAGCTATGCAATAGAGAGTTCTGGAAGTTTTGATTTAGATAGTGAAGTTAAGTTAGTAATAGGTAGTGTTCAATATGAGTTTGAACTAGGCAAAGGCATAGATGTAATGGCTATAGGTAGATTAATAAGTGATGCAGTATAAAAATTTTTAAATAGGAATAATAAATTTTGTATTAAGGAGAGCAATTATATGAATAAGTTTTTAACTAAAATTAGGGAAATGGGTGCAAAGAAAGTAATAAGCTATATAGTTACATTTGTAGTAGCAATTTTCCTAGGAATAGGTATGGGAGCATCTGGTATGGTATCAAAAGCTGACTATGACGAATTAAAATCAAAGTATGATAAAGTAAGTAATGAACTAGAAAGCTCAAAGAACACAGTAAATGAATTACAAGCAAAAGTAGATGAAGCAAAGCCATTTTTCGAAATGAAAGATGCAGAAAAAGAGGCTATGAAAATAGAAACTCATAAAAAAGAAGAAGAAAATAAAAAAGAGCAAGAAAGAATAGCCAAAGAGAAGAAAAAAGAAGAAGAAGCAAAAAAACAAGCTGAATTAGATGCAAGAAGTATAACTTTAGGAAATGGAACTTATTTAGTAGGTAAGGATATACCAGAAGGTGTATATGATTTATATGCTGTAAAAGGTGGAGGAAATGTAATGTCATCTGACTTTAGAGTAAATCTAATAATGGGCGTAAGTGGAAATGATGATTTTTATCAAAGAGAAGAACAAAATGTAGTATTAAAGGATGGCACTAATATAGAGCTAAAGGGAGTTACAATAAAATTTGTTCCAGATGATGGGTACGTTATAAATAACTAATAAAAAAAGAGGAACGAATCGTTCCTCTTTTTTTATTTGGATGTGTTATATACTAGAGATAAAATTTATAGTAGGAGTAAAATGCTTATAAATTTAAGATTATTCATTTAATATGCAGATAAACTGGAATTTATATATTTTTTCATTATATAATTCGTTAGCCTTATACCATTTCTCTCAACAAATTGTTTTTTTATTACTTTATATCTACGCTTTTCAAAAAATGGTTTTGTAGTTATGGATGAATGAGTTATAATGTATTCTACATGGTATCGCTTTTCTAATTTATCGCAAAGAGCAGTAGCAATACCAATGTTTTGATAATCCTTATGTACATATAATCTATCTAGATATCCTTCATTATTAATATCACCAAAGCCAATTATCATATTATTTTCTTCTGCAACCAATGTATAGTTATTTAAAAAAGATTTATCCCATTTATAAATATCAATATTTCCTGTAGCCCATACATTTAATTGTTCTTGTGTATAGTCTTTTGCATTAATGAAATGAACAGTATTATAAAACAAATCTGCTATTTTATCACAATCACTTGATTTATATTCCCTTATCTTCATATTTCTTTTCCTCCGAAATTTCTATTTAATTTAAATACATACTTGGTCTTTATTAAATATCTTTTTAAAACTTTATATATCTATATTACAACTTAATTTAAAAAAAGTAATTAATTATCAACAATTATTTAAAATAGAGCAAAATAAAAAAAGACCAGTTTTTTCTAGTCTTTTTATTGTTTATAATTTTATATATTATTTAGTATAACAAGTTTATATTTTAAGTTATTAATTGGTTAATTACAATATTTTTCAATACTATTTAAAATTCAAAGATAAATAGTTTTTCAAGGGGAGTATTTAACTCCTTTGAAATTCTAACAGCTAATTCAAGTGAAGGATTGTACTTTGCATTTTCTAAGCGAGCTATAGTTTATCTTCTAACATTAACTTTATTAGCTAATTCTTCTTGGGTTAATTCATTAAATTGACGATACTTTTTTTAATTACTAATAAACTTTGCCATAATTTTAGTTTCCTGTATCAAATTTATAAGTTAAAAATGCCACCTGTTAATGTGATATATTGATATCTCTATATTACATATATATCACACTCATTTTATATTATGACTTAAATTTAAAAAATACATCTTAATAAATATTAAGAGCTTCTTAATATTTTCTTAATATTTAAAAATTACTATTATGCTAGTATTTATATTAATAAACAAATCAAATTTTGAAAGGAGATAACTTATAATTATGTCGAGTCTTTATCCATTTATTTGTGTAATATTACCTTGTTTAATATACCAAATATTTGCTATAAAACAGGGAGATTTAAAAGAAAAAACATATCTAGTACCACATTTAATATGGGTATATATTTTCTTAATTTATATTTATTTAGCAATTAGTGTAGCAGGGATTGGTAGTGTATGGGATATAGGTCAATATAGTGGAATTATTAGATTAGAAGAAATAAATTTAATTTTATTTAACTCAAATGGTATTTTGACTTATATTTTAAATATTATTATGTTTATGCCTTTAGGATTTTTACTTCCTTTGATTTGGGAGAGATTTAGAAATCCTATTAGAGTATTTCTAACTGGAGTAGGCTTTTCATTAGCAATTGAGATTTGTCAACTATTCAACCATAGAGCTACAGATATTGATGATTTAGTAATGAATTCTTTAGGTGCTGTTTTGGGGTATTTTATATGGATATTTGTAAGCAATTTATTTAATAGCATAAATAAAGAAATTGCTTTTATATCTAAAAGTGAAGATACTATGGATACATATAAAACCACTATGTCAATATCTAAAAATGAGGCTATCATATATCTTATATTATCTGTTTTAGGAGAATTTTTCTTGTACAATTGGTATATTTTCCCTAACTAAGCTATTATATATTAAAAAGATAACTTTTGTATTGTATAATATCAATAAATCAGATGGTTATATGTTAAATAATTTAGATACTAATTTATTGGGGAAAAGATTGGGGGATTATATTTGATAATAACAACTTTAGTTGAGAATACTACAATATCAAAAGAATATAAGAAAAAACATGGATTGTGCTTACATATTAAAACTAGAGAACATAGTATTTTGTTTGATGTAGGTCCAGATGATACATTTATAAAAACGCTAGAAAGCTAAACATTGATATTTCTGATGTTGATATAGTTATTATTTCTCACGGGCTATACTTCAATAATGAAGTTTGCAAAATATTATGTAGGGCTAGATGCTAAAATTAAGAATAATCATAGAATTGTTTTAATTGATGGTAATTATAAATTAGATGATAGTATATGTTTATTTTCAAATGTTAAAGGAAATAATTTAATTCCAAATTCAAATAAATCACTACTAAAAAAAGAAGAAGATAGATATGTTCAAGATAATTTTAATCATGAGCAAAATCTTATTTTAAAAGAAAACAATAAATATACACTTATTGCAGATTGTTCTCATCGTGGTATAACTAATATTATAGAAACAGCAGAGAAGATAATTGGTAACAATTTAGATATGACTATTGCTGGATTTCACTTGTTCAATCCTGTATCAATGAAAAGTGAGAGATTTGAATTTATTGAGTTAATGAGCGAGAAACTATCAAATAAAAATATGGATTTTTATACTTACCACTGTACAGGTATAAAGCCATTTAATATATTAAAACAACGCCTTAAAAATCAAATTAAATATTTATCAACAGGTCAAGAAATTGAAATCTAATTAGTAATTGTAATGGGATAGGTATTTTTATTAAATGTATGCATACTATATATATAGTTAAAAATGGTTTAAATACATTTAGAGATGAATTAATAAAATTAAGTTTGACATTTCTTTATTCTGAGAGGCTTTACAAGGGTTGAAGATATTAGATTTTTTTAAAACTATTACCTAAATACAAAATTAAGTAATAGTTGAAATTTGCATTCTTAAATTTTATCATTTTTATTATTTATAAAATACTTATAAAACAATGAGCTAAATCCTCCTATTCTAGAAGTTATAATAGAATCAATAAGTTCAATCATTGGCATAATAACCATTCCTTTTAATTTTTAAATTTTTATAATAATTTGGGAAATGTTTTCCAAAAAAGACTATTTTTCTACAATATTTTCTGATAATATATTAATTATACAGTTAATATTTCTTAAAAAGGATGTGTTGAGAAATGAAAAAAATATTAATTCCTATTGATGGAACAGAAAGAAGCCAAAAATCTTTAGATTTTGTATCAAATAATTTTTCTAAAGATGAAGTTGAAATAGTATTGATAACTGTTAGTGATATTAGCTTAACTAATATTACAAATCCAATGATTATAGACATGAAGATAGAAAAATCTCAAAAAGAAGCAGGTATTATGTTAGAAAAGTTTAAGAATAAATTGCAAGGATATAAAGTAGAAAAATATTGGATATTGGGAGATCCAGGCAAAGAAATTATATCAAAATCAATAGATGGTAAATTTGATGAAATAATAATGACCAAATCTACTAAAAAGAACTTTATTGATTCTATAGGTTCTGTAACTTTATATGTGGTAAAAAAATCTAAATGTACAGTTACTATAGTACCTGAATAGTAAGAGGATTAAATTTTAAAGATTATATAATTAAAGAAAATATATAATAAATGCAAATAATATAGATAAAAATAAATCAAAAGTAGTATAATAATTAATAAATAAAATTTCATAAAAAAGAAAAAAGAGCGTATTTACTAAAATGTAGCAATTTCAATAGATACACTCTTTTTTTACTATTTTTGAGAATTTAAATTTAGAAACTTGTTATAAACTTTATGTATGAAGAATTATTATATATATCTTTAGAGTTTTTATAAATAAAGTAAGTGAACAAAAGCTTACTACTAAAATTCCAAGAGTTAAAGCTATATATTATCTAACTTATAATTAGATATTCTATTTTAGAGGCTTAGAATACACTTCTTTTAAATAATTAAGTCTATTAAGCATTTTATTTAAGTTTTTATCAACACTTTCATGTGTTTCTTTTCCTTCATAACCTAATTCTTTATTTACATCAAATTCATCATCTACTGCATCAGCATCAACTTTAATTGTTGCAGACATAACCTTCCATTTTCCATTTATTTTGGAAAGATATACTACATAATCATTTCCTGCTCCAGCATCATATATTTCTCCAGTATCTTCATCTTCATATGAACAATTTTCAAGCATATAAACATTAACTTTTACACAATCACCAGACCTCACAAAAACTTTATAGTCAAATTCAAAATTTTGTGAAAGAACTTTTGTGTAATTTCTTTTATAATTAGTAGATTTTGCTGTATTTCTTGCTATTAGATATTTTTTAAAATTTTCATTGCCAACTGTTGAAAAATCATTCTTTCCGCCACTATAGTTGTAATCATCTTTGATGAACGTTTCTAATACTTCTTTTATAGAATCTTTTTCAAATATAGTGTGCATATATATATATATACTAAAAACAAGAATAATTGATAACCCTAGTAAAAAAGCAAATAATTTGTTTTTAGTTTTTATCATGTGATAACCTCCCAATATATAATCGAATAAAGTAGATATTAACACCAATCCTATTATCCAGTATATACACCTACTATCGTATATTTATCTTTTCTTATTTTCTTAACTTCTACAATTTGATATTTTTCTTTTATCCAGTTATCTTCATATTCAACACCATTGCCTGTAATAAATACAGTTGAGTATCCGTCAATACTTTGAACTTCATAGTGTATTCCAACCAAAAATGTATCATTTCCTTGGGTATCTGTTAATTCAGAACTAATTATATTATAGTCATTAAGTATATTTATAGTTTCACCTTCATCATTTACATAATTCTCATAACTATCTTTTAGATATTTCTCAAATAATAATTCCCCTATCTCTGTTTTATTAGCCGTAGATGTTTTAATTATAGGAGAATTATTTTTTACATCTTGTTCATTTTTACTACATCCTATTATTAATACAGAACCAAATATAATACAGCATAATATTATAATATACTTTTTCATATAACTTACCCCCACTCCTTTAAAACAGATGTTTTCGTTGCTGTTATAAAAAAATACTATTCAATAAAACCTGTATAAAAATTTATAAATAAACATATTCTGGAGATTAAATATCTCTTTTAAACTCTAGATATCTACTCCCTTGAAATTTCAAAGTCCCTACATCTCCTTCAACAATCATACCAAATTCTTTTCCTGAAACACTAAACTCCATTCTATCAGTACTTTCAAACTCAAATGTAATATAATAGTTTGTAGATGAACCTCCGTTATGATGTACTCCATTTGAGTCAACATGTCCAGCGTGTCTTATAACTTCACTTCTTTTAGAAACAACTTTACTTTTTACATCTAATATAGGTTGTTTATTATTGTAAGACCATTGATTAACACCTTTAATAGTATTAATTAGAATTGTACCTAAAATAATAAAAAAGATTATAAAAAACATGACATTAAATAAGTCAAAAGTTGGATCAAAAAAATACATATCCATAATAGATACCCCTCATTTCGTATATATTTTAAAAATGTAATTTATGCTAATTTTAAACTATAGATTCATTTATGTGGTAACAAAAGAGATACATTTTTGATTATTCTTAAAAAATACATCCTAAAGAAATATAGTAAAAAAGCCCTTAAAATCTAAATAAATAGATTCTAAGGGCTTTAACTTTATGTAAAATCTATAAATATATTTATTTGATAAATCTTAAATGAGCATTCATAGTATCAGTATATTCTAAATTAATTATATTTTTATTTAAAAATTTCTTTAATATTAGAAAAAAGTCCCTAAATATTTAAAAAAAATTGTATTATATATCGAAAGATAATTTAGGAGGTGAAAATATGAGTAATATTGACATGTTATCTGTATCAAGAAAAGAAGTAAAGTTTTTAGTTTCTCTTATAGATAGAATTTACTTGTTAAATTATTTAAGTAAAGTATTAACTCCAGATAAATATGGTGATTATAATGGCTATAAAACAAGAAGTGTATATTTTGATAGTATTGATAATGAAGATTTTACACAAAAGTTAGTAAAAACTGAAAAAAGAAAGCGTGTAAGACTAAGAATATACAACACTACGGATACTTTTGCTAAGTTTGAAATTAAGCGAAAACATTTAGACAGAGAATTAAAAGAAAGTATAACAATTTCTAAAGAAGATGCAATAAAGTTAATAAATGGAGATTATTCTGTACTATTAAAATATAATAATAATCCTCTTTCACATTATGCATTTAATCTAATGAAAACTCATAATTATAGACCAGTTTCTATGGTTGAGTATGATAGGAGAGCATTCACACATGAAAGCTTTAATACAAGAATAACTCTTGATAACAATTTAAGGTATACAAACTTTAATTATAATTTATTTGATGAAGATATAAACTTCAAACAAGCTATGCCTAAGGATCAAACTATTCTTGAAGTTAAATATGATAGATTCTTGTTTTATCAGATACAAGAAATTTTATCAAAATGTAATTTTATTGGGAAGCCTCCAAGCAAGTATGGAACATCAAGACAATTATTAAATAGATATTATTATTAGACAGGAGATGATATTATGAATCAAATTTTAAAAGGAAATATAGATATAAACTCAATAATTCAAAATGCACAAACACCAAAATTTATTATACAAAGTATTATCATGACTATTGTTTTTTCTGCAATAATTTATTATACATATAAGCTTTCATATGATACGCTAAATTATAACAAGAAATTTAATATAACACTTGTTATGATAGCTTTTCTAAGTACTGTTCTTATGGATTTAATTCAAAGTAATTTAGCCATATCTCTAGGAATGCTAGGGTCATTATCAATAGTAAGATTTAGAACAAATATAAAAGATTATAGAGATATAGGATTTATTTTTTGGAGTATGTCAGTAGGTCTTGCATCAGCCACACAAAATCTTTTTTTATGTCTAATAAGCTCTTGTTTAATAGCTTTATTTATGATTATTACGGGAAAAGAAAGCAAGTGTGGAAATAAATTATTGCTAGTAATAAGAGGTAAAGAAGTTAATTTAAATACAATTCAAGAGATACTTGATAAATATAAAATTAAAAATAATATAAAAGCCAAAAATATATTAAGTGATTCCTTTGAACTAGTTTACGAGATAAAGGTATCAAATAATCAAGATAATTTATTGATAGATGACTTACTAAAGTTTGAAAAAATAGATAGTGTAAATGTATTAGCACCAAGTACAGAAGTTATATAAAGAACAAAAGCAGATAGTTTATTAAAATATCTGCTTTTACTTATTGGATGATATACAAATTAATAAATTAAATCAAGAAACTTCTATTAGTAATGTAATGGGACATTATCAAAATTCATTTTATCAATAACAAAAAGTATATAGTTAATTAAATAGAAAGTTATTTATTATATAAAACTAGCAAATATATTTTAAGAATCAGGATGGGAATAAAAATTATGTCAAAAGAGGTATTTCAAAATGGTGATATAAATGAGATCGTTGAAGAAAATATCGGATTTATAATAAATACAATTTCAAAAGTTACAGGTAAATATGTTTCAATTGAAAATGACGATGAATTTAGCATAGGCCTTATGGCTTTTGTTGAAGCATTAGATAAATATAATCAAGAAAAAGGTCCATTTTTAACATTTGCAAAGATAGTAATTGAAAGCAGAATAAAAAATTATTTAGCAAAAGAGAAAAAAAAGGTTGATGTTGTATCAATAGATTTATATAAGGAGATAGGAATAGACATAAATAATATCTTATATAATCCAATTGAAGATAAAACAGAACTTATAAATGAAATACAACAATTTAAAGAAGAACTTAATTTATTTAAATTAACAATGGAAGATTTAATAAAAGAAGCACCAAAGCATCGTGATACAAGGGAAAATGCTATTAATGTATCAAAGAAAGCAAGTAAAGACCTTGAGGTTACTGATTTTATGTATGAAAAAAAGAGACTTCCAATAAAAAAAATCTCTTTAAAATATATGGTTACAGAAAAAGTGATAAAGAGAAGTAAAAAGTTTATAATTTCACTTATAATAATTTTCTTTAAAAAATATAGAAATCTAATGTTATGGATAGGGAAATAGAGGTGACTAAGCTTATGTATTACAAAGGTATCGTTATGGAATTAAATAAAGACCATGCAATAGTTATGATAAATAGTGGGGATATGTTAAAAATAAAAATTAAAAAGGGGCTATTGATTGGGGATGCAATTATATTTACTGAAGAAGATATAATTAAAGAAAGCAAAGTTATAGAATTTAAAAATAAAAAATGGATAAAGCCATTGGCATTAGTTGCATCAATTTTCTTTATAATTATATTTAACTTTTCAGGTAAAGACAAAGAGCCTATATCTAATCCATATGCATTAGTAACATTAGATATAAATCCAAGTATAGGGCTTGAAGTTGATGAGAATAAAATAGTAGTTAATGCAAAAGGTTTAAATAAAGATGGAAAGAAAATGAATATGAAAGATTTAAATGGGAAAAGTCTTGATGAAGCAACTAAGATTATTAGATCCTATGTACAAAGTAATAAAGATATAAAGAATAAAGATTCAATGATAGTAGGATTTGCATTTTTAGAAAATACAAACAATAAAGTATTTGAAAAAAGTATCCAAAATATAATAAGAAAGAACTTTAGTGGAGTTGAAATAGTTTATATGTATGGTTCATCACAAGATAGAGAAATGGCAATTGAAAAAGGGATAAGCCTTGGAAGATATAAAGCAGATGAGATAATAAATGAAGATTTATTAGAAGATACTATAGAAAATATGTCTGTTGATGAGCTTATAAATCTACTAAAAAATAAATCTACTCCAGTTTATTTAAATAAAGAAATAAAAGATGAACTTGAAGATAGATATGAAGACAATAAAGATAATGACGATAGTGATCGTGATTATAATGACAGCAACAAAGATAATGACGATAGTGATCGTGATTATAATGACAGTAACAAATATGACGATGATAAAGATCGTGATTATAATGACAATAACAAAGATGATGAAAAAGATCGTGATTATAATGATAATAACGAAGATGATGACGATAAAGATCTTAAATATAAAGATAATAACAAAGACGATGATAAAGATCATAATTATAATGATAATGATGAATAAAAAATATAGACTTATAATTAAAAAACAATAAATGTAAAAATATGGTACAATTTACAAATAAATTTAATTTCAATTAGTATCTAAAACACATTTAAAGTAAATATATCTAGGAAAAATGCCCTTGAAATCCATTTATTTGGGTTCTAAGGGCTTTAACTTTATTTTATAAATACCTAATTACAGTGTATATTTTAAATTGATATACTTAATGTTACTTTTTAGAATTTTTTCCAACTGGAATACTATCATTATTTATAGGGTTATCAAATGATGGTGGAGTAATATTTATTTTAGTATCATGGTTAGGCCCAGGAGTAGATAAGTCAAAATATAACTTAGAATCTTCTGTAACCCCAAAGTCTTTATTTGAGCCTGTACCTTTAACTTTATTTAATGCATCTCTAAATAAAGCATTATGTGCTTCCTCTCTATTAAGTAAGAAATCAATAGTTTCTCTAACGTATTTATCTTCAATTTGTCTATATAAGTATTCATATACAACTTTTGCTCTTTGCTCTGATGCTATATTAGATAATAAATCTGCAACTAAATCACCTGTTACAGTTACATAATTTGCACTCCATGGTGCTCCTGATGAATTTATTAATACAGGTGATAATCCAGTTAATACATGTGTCTCTATCTCTCCTGAATCAACAGCCTTATAATCTACATCATGTCCGTTAAGTAAGTTTATAGTTTGAGCTACCATTTCCATATGACTAAGTTCTTCTGCAGCTATATCTAAAAATAAATCTTTTATAACAGGATCTTTTATTCTAAAACTTTGTGCCATATATTGCATAGCTGCTTTAAGCTCTCCATTACCTCCACCTAATTGTTCTTGCATTAAAACTGCATATTGAGGGTTTGGTTTTTCTACTTTTACTTCTCTTAATAACTTTTTATCATGCTTAAACATTTAAATATGTACCTCCATTTGATCTTTGGTTAAAAATATATTTTCCAAATTAATGGAAATTATTCTTATTTGAATAAATAATGTGTTAATTTTAACTTTATGTAAAGTAGATAATTAATTTCTAAAGTAAAATTTAAGATATATTTAGAATTATTATATGGATTGTAAATTATTTTTCAAAGATATATTATTAAAGTAATACAAATTAATGGGGGGTTCGATGGATAAATACAATAAATTATTTAAGTTGACAAGGGCATTAACATACCTATTTATACTTTCCGTACTTGTATTGATTTTTAATGGATTTATTATAGGAGAGGGAGAAATAGTACAGTATAGTATAAGTTTTTTTGTCATAAGTTTTATTTCATGCTTAGTCATAGGAGGAATTTCATTAATAATAAAAATCATATATTTAAATTCAATGGATAGAAAAAGAAGATTAATTAATGCTTTAAAAGATTTTTTATGTTCATTTATAGTATTATTTATTTTAGAGTTTATTCTGAAAAGTTCAAGTATAAATTTAGGTAGTATTTTTAGTATAAGTTTTGGAAGCTCGGTAGGAGTAAATTTTGGAGATTTAATATTCTTTAAGCGTAAAATTTAACTAGTCACTAAGAAGTTTTTATATATAGTAAAAACTTATAGAAAATAATCAGTATAATCAATTCTAGGGAATTTTTATATTAATTAAGGGACAAACATTTACACACTCATAAATAACTTGTTTTTGTTATATTTTACTAGACTTCTAAAAATCTAAGTTCGATGAACAGGGTAATCCATTCCCTATACTGCATATGAAATTAAAATTATATTATAACTAAATAAATATAAATAGAGTAATAATATTATTACTCTATTTTTCATTCAAAAAACATATGATTTAATGAAAATATTCAATTATTTGGTAATTGGAAAATAATTGAATATTTAGTATAATATAATAAAGTTTGCAAACGTTATATTACGGGAATTAGAACTTTATTATATTATTAAGTAAATATAAATTTGAATTGGAGAATAATATGAAACCAAAATCTAAATACAATATAAAAAAGGAATTTAATATATGTTATTTTGCATTAGTTTGTTTTTGTTTCATTTTAACTATCATTAGGTGGATTAATAGTTTTAATAGTGATATTGTATTTATTAATAACACTATTACTTCACATATATCAAATTTTTCTTTAAGTATGCTTTTTTACTTGGCTTATGGTTATATTATGGTCTTATTTGATATTAAATTTCAATATGTAATTGTATTAGGTATAAGTTTGATTTTAGGAAATTTTGTATATGAATTATTTTTAAGCATTATAAACACGAAAGATATTGTTGATGCTATATACGGGTTAGCAGGATCTTTATTATCATTTATATACTTAGTGTTAATGAAGAAATATGGGTTGATTTTAAATGAACAAGAAGATAAATAATATACCAATCTATCACTTGGATTTATGAACAATTTTAATATATTACGAATTATTATTTTTAAATATAAAAAGGCTAGAAATTGATGTATTTTCAATGTTTCTAGCCTTTTTACTTACTATCTATCACGAAGTTATCTAACAGAGCTATTTTTAAAATTTATCATGAAAACACCTGTTTTAGTGTACATATACAAAATACTAATTATGTAAAGCTATCGGAAGATGAAATAAATACTGTTCTTACCGATAATCAAGAGAAGTTGAATCTTACTAATAAACAGACGCAACGTTGGCATAAAAAATGTATGTGTCTTGTAGAATTTGAAAAACAAAGTAAGATGGATGACTGGTTAATAATAGATAAAATTGAAGATGTATTGGTTGGAACAAGTATCCCATACAATTATGATAAATTAAGATTCTAAGAGTATTTTTCTAGATATCTTTAAATGTTTTTTAAGATTAGTTAAAATTAAATTTAATAATAATTTAAGCTTAGTTTAAGTTTAGTTTAATTATTATGATATATTATAATAATTAAAAAAACTAGATTTCTAGAAAGGATCTGATTAAAATATCACAATTAATTGCAATAATTACCGCTATTTTAAGCTTATTGAATTACTCATTTTGGACAAACAATAATCTTGATTCTTTATTTAAATTATTTAGTGTAAGTGCACAAGGATTATTAGTAATACTTACAATTTTTGCTATGATATCTTATTCTGGAAAAAAGCTTACATTCAATTATAGAAATTGTCCTTATAAAGTATTCACTATAAGATATTCAATATTATTAATTTCATTATTAGGAAATTTATCTATATTCATTGTCTTATTCCTAAACTTTATAGGAAAAATAAATGCTTTGTAATTTAATTATAATATAACTATTTACTAAATTTCACTTTAGAGATTAGTTACGTATTTTGTATAAAGTTAATGACATTAGGACACATTTAAGTGGAATTAAACAGGGTATATATAATAAAACTTTACAACAAGTATACACGGTCCTTTAATAATAAAAATTGATTAAGGAATAGGTGATAAAAGAAATACTTACGTATATAAGCAAAATTAAAATAGATAGTTTTTTATAAGGAAGAGTGCTTGATCTAGAGCAATTGAATGTCTCGACAGAGTACATAACAACTTAAAGGGAAAATAAATAATAGAAATTTTTCTGTTTTGAATGGATAATCTTGGGCATAAAAAATATTAAATAAAAGATTATAATAAATGACAGGAGATGAGTTAAATGTGTACGCATGTTCACATTTCAAGCAACAAAAATAACTTTTATTGGGGAAGAACTTTAGATACTTCTTTTAATCCATTTGATATTGGTTCAAAAGTAACTATTGTTCCTAAAAATTTTACTTTAGATACACAAAGTAAACCATGGAAAACAAAATATGCTTTTTTAGGTATAAATTTATCAGGATCTACTTTATTTTTTGATGGAGTAAATGAAAAAGGACTTGCTGGAGGACTTTTATTTTTAAAGGCATGTACATGGGATAAAAAAGACAACATAGAAAATGAAGGTCTTACAGCTATTAATAGTGGTGAAATAATTCCTTGGATTTTAAGCAACTTTGAAAATGTTAGTGATATAAAGAAAAATATATCAAAAGTTGCAGTTACTGGTGATGATATTCCTTCATTAGGAGAGTTAGGTAAGGGTAACCCTATTACTGCTCATTATACTTTTACAGACAAAATGGGTAATTCAGTCGTATTAGAACCAACAAATAATGGACGTTTTAGAGTTTTTGATAATAATGTAGGCGTAATGGCTAATGATCCAACATTCGATTGGCATATGACTAATTTAGCAAATTATATTCAAGTACAAGGATTTAATAGACAACAAAATCATTTAAACAATAAAACAGCAATTACGCCAATTTCAAATGGTACAGGTCTACTTGGATTACCAGGAGATTATACTTCACCATCAAGATTTGTACGTGCAGTATATTTAAGAAATCTTATAGGAGAAGTTAGTGATGAAGAAGCACCTGCTCAATTATTTAGTATTTTAAATTCTGTTTGGGTTCCAAAGGGAGTTATGCGTTTCTTTGAAGATAAAGATGATTCAGATTTTTCAAGTTATATGTGTGCATATGATCAAAATTTAGGTAAATTATATTTACGTGTTTTTAATCATATAGATACAATGGAATTCTCTTTAGAAAATGTCAGAGAAAATGAGCTAGTAACTTATTCAGTTAACTAGAAATTAAGGAAAATAATTTTTATAAAAAGTATTAAAAAACATTAACATATAGATATCATATGGTTTTAGTGTATATAGTAATAACAAGCAAAAAATACATAAGATATTGTTATATACGTTAAAACCAACTAAAAAAGAGTATGTTTGCTGAAATATATTAATTTCAGCAAACATACTCTTTTTTAGTTATACCTATTATTTAAGTTTATATTTTAATCAAAGTTTATAGCCATTAAAAATTACAAATGAATTTTCATCTAAGAATATATATACTTTATTTAAAGAATGAATTACTTGTTGTTTACGGTAAATATCGTAAATAAGATTAAGTTATGATGATGTCGATGTTACTAAGTATATGGCCAAAATAACGGTTAATGATAGTGAGCATGTTAAGATTTGGTTGGATTATAATGATAAATATAAAAAGAAGGTACTAAAGTTTATAAATTCAAAGTAAATATATAAAAACATTCTTTTACTTGTATTAAGGTTAATTAGGTGGATTGTATGAGGAAAATAATAAAATTAATTGTAATAATTTTTTTATTAGGTCTATTAATTGGATGTAGCAGTAATGATAAATTAAAAGAATTAACTAAATAAGAAAAAGTACAGGATTTTGATTATTATATAAATACAATGAAAGAAAATTACGGCAACTTCGATGTATTTTATAATAAATACAATACAGAATACTTAGATTTATATGATGTTTTTAAAGAAGAAGTAGAAAACAGTAATAGCAATGAAGAATTTTATAACATAATGAACACTTTAATAAATTTACTTGGAGATGGTCATACCAATCTAATACCACCAGATAGCATAGATTGGTATATAAATTTATATAAAGGAAGCTATCAAGGTAATGTTTTAAATGATAAAGATTTAATAGATAAAAATAAAAAATGGAAAAACTACATAGGTGAAAATAATAATTTACAAAGTTTAAATAAAAAAATTAATGAAAAGATTTCTAAAAATTATAAGGGTAATATAGAAACAAAGATAATTGATGATGAGATAGCGTATATTAAAATTAATAGTTTTGGAGAATTTACTAATGAAGATATTAATAAAATAAATGAGTTATATAAAGAGATTAATAATTATAAGGACTATATTATAGATATAAGAGGTAATGGAGGTGGTAATAGTAAATTATGGATTGACCATATAGTAAGTCCTATAGTAAACAATACATATGAAAGCACAACATATGCACTTCATAAAGATGGAAAAATAACAAAAGAATATTATGAAGCAAGAGGAAATGATTTAAAGGATATAAATAAATTTCCTAACAAGGATATGTTAAAAAAAGTGAGAAATATAGAAGATTTTAAATATTACACTGAATATAAATTAAAATTTTCTAATGAAAGTATATTTGATGGTATAAAAAATAAAGAAGGTTATAATGGAAATATATATTTATTGGTAGATAAAAGAGTATTTTCAGCAGCTGAAGGATTGGCTATATTTTGTAAAGATAGTGGCTGGGCAAAAGTTGTAGGAAATGAAAATAGCGGTGGGGACGGCGTAGGTATTGACCCTATAGTATTTAAATTACCAAATAGTGGTTTAGCCGTTAGAAGTACAGCAGAGAAAGGTTTAAATGCAGATGGAAGCAGTAATTTAGAAAATGGAACATCATTAGATTTATATATGAATTCCTTAGATGATTTAATCGATTATATAAAAAATGATAATTAATAGTTGTAATACGTTCAGCAAATCTAGGTACAGAGAATTAATAGATAAGTATAGCAAAGAAGGGTGGTAGAAGTTTACTAAATTTAATTACAAACTCTATCTTAGTATGTATATTACAAAAACTATGATAGAGTTATTTTATTTTGCTTAGTTAATAGTTTTTAAATGTATTTTTAAGGGTATTTATCATTTTAAATAAGTTAAGTCTAACTATAAAAATGATAGTTAAATACATTTATCATACATAGTTAAAGGAGCATAATAAAAATGAAATATTTTATTGTTGAAGGAAAACTAAAAAATCAAAATCCAATTGATGAAAATATCATGAAAAAGCACATGGCTTATTCTCAAAAGGCAATGGATGAAGGATTAATATTAATGGCTGGACTTAAAGAAAATATGAGTGGAGGACTATTTGTTATGAAGGCAGAATCTATTGAAAAAATAGATGAATACCTATCTAATGAGCCACTTAAACTTTCTGGTATACAAGATTACAACGTTATAGAATTTTTACCTCATTACTTTAACCAATCACCTAGTGAATGGTTTAATAACTAATTTATAAAAAATTAATTGAACGTATTTATAAAACTAGTATGTAAAGGGTAGATAAAATTAAAAATAGACTATAAAATAACTGTACTTTAGTGATTTAAATATATAAATGCTAAAGTTCAGTTATTTCTTTAGTTTATATATTCTACAAAATATATCTTATTTGGTAAGTTTTCTATTCTTATATATTTTACAATTATACTATAATTAAAGAGTTTAGAATAAGATAGTTAATATTTATTAATAAGGAGGAACGAAAAGTTCCTCTTTTTTATTTAATAAATAACCCAATAATATTGAATAATAACCCAAAATGGGTTATTATTTAATGGGTGATAAAAATGGATAATTTAGGAAAAAAACTCAAAGAAGCTAGAAAAAGAAAAAATATAACTCAAGAAGAACTAGCTAAAAGGATTGGAATAAGCAAACATGCAATAGCAAAATATGAACAAGGGCAAAGAGAACCTAATTTAAAAATACTTACAAGTATTATAGATGAACTTGAAATGGACTTTTGGGAAGTAGCACAAGATGCTAATTTAGAAATAGAAGCAGCACCTCCTTATGAAGAAGGTATTAAATTTGGTGATGAGGTATATGAAAAGGCTATGAAAAAGCTAGATGGAATGTTTAAGGAAAAGGATATTAAGTATCTTGATAAAGAGGAAATGTTAAAAAAGGTACTTTGCGAAAATAGGGATCTAGGAGTTAACAGAAGGCTTATATCAATGTGCCATAGGGAGTATTGCAAGAGGTTTGGTGTTGAGAACAATGGTGTTATAAGCTTTGATAGTTATACATATTTTGATGATTTTAAGAGGGAGTTTTATGATGACCTTGTAAGGGCTTTATTGTTTACTGTTGAGCTTAAGATGAAGGAAGCTGAGGATAGAATAAAGAAGGAGAAGTAAATGAGCAATATACATATAGATTTAAATGATATACATGAAAGAGAATTACATCCATTTTTAGTAAGGTATCTTGCTAAAAAGATGAACATATATACAAAAACTATATTTCACGAAGTATCAACTAAATTAGGAAAAGGAAAAAGTGAATGGTTACATCCAGATATAGTTGGTTTTAATTTACCAGTTGAAAATTGGGATGAAAAGGTATTAGAACTTTGTGGTAACTTTTTTATAAATAGAGCTACTATATACTCTTTTGAATTAAAAAAAACTATAACTATAGAAACATTAAGAGAACAATTTTTCCAGGCTGTATCTAACTCTAGTTGGGCAAATGAAGGGTATTTGGTAGGTGTTGATATAAATACTGATGATATAGAACTAATGCAAGAGATAAAGAGATTATCTAGTGCATTTAATATAGGAATTATAAAATTAAATTTGATTAATGTAGAAGATAGTGAAATATTAATTCAACCAAGAAGAAAAGAAAAACTTGATGGTGAAACTATAAACAAGTTATTTAGTATAAATAAAAACTTCAAAGATTTTGTACGAGTAGTATTACATAGCATAAAGATAAATCAAGTGGTACATAATGGGCTAGACAAAGTAGTATCAGAAAAAGAATTAAATGATATATTAGATGTGGATAGACCAGAAGGTATAAAAGATGAGGGTGAAAATTCTCCTAGTACAGATATAAACAGTGAGTGTTTAGGATTAGATTCTGATTTTACAGGAAAATCTCCAAACTGTATAGAAATAGAGAGCAATAAAATAACTGTTTCATTTTGGAAAGATATCTATATAAAAGTGTGTGATTATTTAATAGATAGAGATAAGGAAAAGTTTATAAAAGTGGCTATGGACATAAGAGGAAAGAAAAGACTTTACTTTGCAAGAGAAAGTAGTACTATGAAAGCACCGTATTATTTAAGTGAAGTAGATTTATATTTAGAGATAAATCTAAATGCTAATAGTATTATGGGGATAGTTAAGAAGTTGTTGATTGGATATGAAATTAATGAAAGTGAAGTTAAAATATATGTAAATAAAAATAATATATAAATAAGATTAAAAATTAGAAAACAAACTAAAATATTGTTAAATATATTTTACTTGGGTATAAATATAAGAAAATAAAAATATAATAATGAAGTATTTACTAAAAATCAATAGGAATTAGATACTTATGTTTTTTAATAAGTACGAGCATTAAAATAAGAGGTGTTTAAAATGTTTGATAAAATAGTATTACCTTATGGATTTCACGATTTAGAACCGTATATAGACGAGGATACTTTAGAAATTCACTATGGAAAGCATCTTCAAACTTATGTTAATAATCTAAATAATATATTAAAAGGCTATGAAGAATTTACTAAAGGAAAAACATTAGAAGATATATTAAAAAATGTATCTAGTTTACCAGAAGAAATTAGACAGTCTGTAATAAATCAAGGTGGTGGAGTTTACAATCATAATTTATATTTTGCAAATTTATCTCCAAACCCTTGCGAAATACCAAAAGGAGATTTACTAAATAAGATAAATGATACTTTCGGTAGTGTTGAGAACTTAAAGAGTGAGTTAAACAAACTTGCTATATCTAAGTTTGGTTCAGGTTATGCATCTTTACTTATGGATGAAAATAAAAATTTATATGTAAAAGCTACATCTAATCAAGATACAACTCTTGAACAAGGGTTAACACCTATACTTACAATAGATGTTTGGGAACATGCTTATTATTTAAACTATCAAAATCGTAGAGCTGAGTATGTTGAAAATATATGGCATGTAATTGATTGGAGCAAAGTCGAAAAATTATATGAGAAGTAGATGCTATTTTGAGATAAAATAACATATAAAGATAAGTAAGAGCTACCTCATCAGAAACATTTTTAACTTCACACTTATTATAAATAGGTTCTAAAATCTGTGGGATTTTATCTAACTAATTTATCATAGTCTTTGTGAAATGGATAATTATATACTGTAAAATGAATTAGCATATGCTATATTTGATTTAGTAGATGAAGGTAAAAAGCTACTATATGAAAAGCATAATTCAGATGAATATAATATTGATGTAAATTGTGGTGAAGTAAGAGGTGTTATACCAGACATGATGAAATATTAAAAAATAAGGAGGAACGAATCGTTCCTCCTTATTTTTTATCTTCTATTACACCTATTATATCTGTTCCTACCAATGAATCCCCTCTAAAACGTTCTTCAATTAATAACTTCACCTTATCTCCAACTTTTAAATTATTCTTTTCTAAGCTTTTATATAAATCAGACTTTTCGATTGGCTCCTCTTTATAAACTCTTTCCCTACCTTCACTATCAGTATATTCAATTTCTAAGTCCCATTCTTCATAATCGTATATTTTTTTCTTTTCCTTTACTTTTTTCGTTGTTCCATCTTCTTGTTTAACCTTTTTAGTAACTTCTTTTGTTTCCCATTTACCCTCTTCAAATTCCATTTCAGTAATAATACCTGTTGTTTCAAAGTTTTTAGAAGTAGATTTTACAAAAAATATAGAATATATGAAGTACACAGGAATAGCTATAATTACTATAGCTACAGCAATAATTATTAATGTATAAATTTTTTTCCCCATAATATATCCTTCCTTTAAACAATAATATATAATAGTCTAACAAAATAAGACATTTAAATCAATAAATCATTAAACTATCTACATTTTTATTGTATAATCATAAAAAATAAGCTATTGGAGGATATTATGAATTTAAAAGAAAAAATAAATAGCTTTCCAAAAACACCAGGTATATATCTTATGAAAGATAAAAATAACAATATAATATATGTAGGAAAATCAAAAAAGCTTCAAGATAGAATAAAAAGCTACTTTGCAAATTCTAAAAATCACTCAAGAAAGATACAAAGAATGGTAAAGGGAATACATGATATAGAAATAATAAAGACAGATACAGAACTAGATGCACTATTACTAGAATGTGAGTATATAAAGAAAATAAAGCCAATGTACAATACTCTAATGAAAAACCATGAAAATTACTCATATATAAAAATAGATACAAATAAAGACTACCCATACCTTGAAGTAGCTAAAGAAATAGATGATAATAGCATATACTTTGGTCCATATACAAAGTTAAGTAACCTAGAGAAAATAAAAGAAATACTAAACGAAAACTATAAACTAAGAAGATGCAAAAAAATGAATAAGTGTATAAACTATGACTTAAATAAATGTATAGGACCTTGTAGAGAAAAAATATCTAAAGATGAATATGATAAAATAATAAAATTAGTAATAAGTGATTTAAAAGGCGAGAGTTATAATATACTTAGTATACTAAAAGATAATATGAATAAAGAAATAGAGAGTCTTAACTTTGAAAAAGCATCTAAGATAAAAGACGATATGGATAAGATAAAAAGCTTAATTAATAAGCAAAAAGTAATAAATAGTAGTATAGACAAAAATATAAAAATTGCATTAAATGAAGTTAGTGAGGACATTTATAAAATATATATTATCTATAGAGGAAAAATAATAAAGTCAGAGATAGTTAAAAAAGATGTAATTGATAAAATTGACAAAGAAAAATATATAAAAGAGAATGTAGATGAAAAAAACTATATAAATGATGATATTAATGAGTGTGTAGATAAGTATGATTTAGATTTTATGAATATAATTTATAATTACATAAAATAGTTCGGATTTTAATTTAATTTTTGAAAAATAATATAAAATTATATATTAAAATATGAAAATATAACTAAAATTTTATTAAAAATACAAACCTTTAAATAAAAATATTGATAAAAATTCAGTGATGATGTATAATTAATTCAAAATATAGATATATTATTCGTATAATATGGTGATATGGTCCATATGTTTCTACGAACTCGCCGTAAATGAGTTTGCTATGAATAGCTACACATACTTATAGACTAGATTTGTAAGATATATGTTCTATTCAATTAGAATATATATCTTTTTTTAAAATTAAAATCTAGGAGGAAAGTATGATAGCACAAAAACAACAAAGTAAGGCATCTTTATCTTTTTTAGATAAAATATTTAAATACACTGAACGTGGATCAAATGCAAAAACTGAAGTAATAGGTGGAGTTACAACATTTTTAACTATGGCCTACATAGTATTTGTAAACCCTGCAATATTATCTGATGCAGGGATGGATAAATCAGCACTTATAACTGTAACAATACTTGCTACTGCTATTGGAACATTAATATTTGCATTTTTAGGTAATGCACCTTTTGCACTTGCACCAGGTATGGGGCTTAATGCATTTTTCACATATTCACTTGTTATTGGAGAAGGGGTTCACTGGACACAAGCTCTAGGAGTTGTATTTATATCTGGAACGATATTTTTAATTTTAGCAATAACTGGAGTTAGAAAATATATTGCAGATGCAATACCAAAAGAACTTAGCATAGCATCAGCTGCAGGTATTGGATTGTTTTTATCATTTGTAGGACTTAAAGGTATGGGAGTAATAGTTGGTAATCCTGATACATTAGTTGCTTTAGCTGATTTTACACCAACAGTTTTAATAGCTTTATTTGGACTTGTTTTAATGGGAATATTTGAAGTTAAAAAAGTTAAAGGTGGAATTTTAATAAGTATTATTGTAACAACTGTTTTATCTATAGTATTAGGATATGTAGAACTTCCTACATCTATAATTTCAGCTCCTCCAAGTATAGCGCCAGTTGCTTTTAAGCTTGATATATTAGGGGCACTTAAATTTTCATTAATAGGACCAATATTTTCATTTATGTTTATAGATATGTTTGATTCTTTAGCGTTTTTAATAAGTTGTTGCAAGCAAATGGGACTTGAAGATAAGGATGGAAACATAAAAGGTTTATCAAGAATGTTATATGCAGATGTTACTTCTACTTTAATAGGCTCTATGCTTGGAACAAGTACTGTTACTACTTTTGGAGAATCAGCAGCAGGAATAGCAGCTGGTGCTAGAACGGGTCTTGCATCAGTAGTTACAGCTTTACTATTTTTAGTAACATTACTATTTACACCACTTTTAGGTGTAGTACCATCTTATGCTGCATCTCCAGCACTTGTAATGGTAGGAGTATTTATGTTTTCAAGTATTAGACAAGTTGACTTTAATGATAGCAAGATTGCTGTTAGTGCATTTGTTACAGTTTTATTAATGCCACTTACTTATAGCATTAGTATAGGATTATGTTTTGGATTTATTTCATACATTATAATGCATGTTGTTTCTAAGGAAACTGAAAAGATTAGTGTAACTCTTTGGATAATAGGAGCATTATCTGTATTAAATTTAATGCTTAGTTAATATAATTAAATAAAATTAAAAGAGCTTCTTAAAATTTTAAATATTTTAAGAAGCTCTTTTATTATATAATAATTATTTGACTAAAGTAGATTTTAATGTGTATATTATATAAGTATTAAAATTAGAATTAATAGCTTTAGGATAAGCTAAATAAAAGATAGTATATAGACTAGGAGAAATATAATGAATGGAACAACACATAAGTGTGGTGGAGTAGCGCTAGCAACTCTTACGGTGGTAGCACTAGGGGGATTTAAAAATATATCAATAGAACAAGGTGTAATGTTAGTTACAGGAGCATCTTTTGGAGCATTACTACCAGATATAGACCATAAAGGTAGTGAGGTAGGTAAAAAATTAAAGCCAATATCTAAATTTGTAGCAAAGCATACAGAACACAGAGGATTTACACATACCTTAGTAGCAGCACTTATAGTAGCTATACTTTCCCTTGGTGGCATATATATACTTAAAAATTTCTACACTAAAGACATAACATCAAGAGTAGCAATAGGAATAATTAGTGGTTTTTTAATATGGATAGCATTAGATACAGCACTAAACTCAATGAGACCTAAATTTGTACATAACAAAAAAATAAAAAAGTTATTAGATTTAGAATATCCATCTTTAATAGTGTTAATAGCTTTATGTACAATATTTTCTAATATGATTTATAATAGTTTAGACATATTTGCTTGGGGAGTGACTGTTGGATATATTAGTCATCTTCTTTTAGATATGCTAAACCCAACAGGTGTACCAATACTTTACCCATACAGCAAACATAGAATAAGTGTGGCAAATATTAAAACTGGTAAACATGAAGGGATAGTAAGTGCAATTTGTAATATTATAACGATATTTTGTTTAATTATATTGTTTACTTAAAGTTTAATATAATATATAGATTATTATTTAAAAATATATAAAAGGTCTATGCCTAATTTATTGGGGTAGACCTTTTATATCGTATTAAAGAATACAATGTATGATATAATACAAAATAGTAAAAGGTAGTTAGGGGTGAATTCGTGATACTAGATAAAATAAATTCAAATGCAAAAAAAATTACTAATATAACTAGATGGAGTAGAGGACAAGAATACTATGAAATAGGAAATGTATACAACCTAAATATATTTATAGAAGGTAAATATATATGCATACATTCAGTAGTAGAAGGATCTAAGGCATATATAGACTATAAAAATGAATTAGCTTTAAATCTAGAAAACTTAGCCCTTGAAGATACCTCTTGCACATGTGATGATTATATTAAAAATAAAAAGTCTAATAGTCATCCATATATGTGTAAACACTTAGTAGCAACATTTTTAGAAGCTATTTATGATATAAAACAATCAAAAGAAGAGTTTCCACTTGAAACTTTACATGAAAATATAAAAAGTATAGAAACAATAGATATAATAGAAAAGAAAACTCCACAAGATATGATACTTGAAAGTATAGAGACTGAAGAAAAAATAAATCTAGAGGTATTAATAGATACATCTACAAATCAACAATATGCAAAAGTTGAATTTAAGATAGGAAAAAACAAGATGTATGTTTTAAAAAGCCTAAGCGATTTTACAGAAGCTAGAAAATTTGGAAGTAGCATAACTTATGGAAAAGACTTTAAATATGAGCCTAAAAAACATACTTTTTCATCACAAGATGAGGCAATAGCTTCATATATAGATGAAATGGTAACTATAAACGAACAATTTAAAGTATTACAAAAAGATAAAGATCAAATAGAATTAATAGAGGGAAAAATTTTAAATATAATTGGAGACTCTTTAAAAAGATTTTTAACTACTTTAGGAAATAAAAGAATTAAGATAAAAATAGACGACATAATATATGAACCTAATATACTTTATAAAGACTTACCAATATCTTTTAATATAGAAGATAAAAATGATAAATTAGTTATAAGTAGTGATGAAAATATGCCAATTCCTTTAAATGAAAAGGCAGATGTATTTTTATACAATAAAGATATATACCTACCTTCAATAAATCAATATAGTTCATATAAGCACTTTTATAAGCATTTAAAAGAAGATAATAGTATAAAATTTGATAAATCAAAAGCACAAGAAGTTATAACTAAAGTAATACCAAAGTTAGAACAAGCTAGTTTAAATGTATCAATTGATGAAAACATAAGTAAAAAGATAAGAAAAGATTTAAATACTAAGATTTACTTAGATAGAAAAAAAGATTTAATAATTCTTGATTTAAAATTTATATATGGTAATGAAAAAGAAAATAAAGATTATTATATAATAAGAGATGTTAACAAAGAAAATAATATAAAAGAAGTTTTAAATAATTTAAAATTTGAAGAAGAAACTGATAATAAGTTTGTATTTGTAGGAAGTGAACTTGATTTATATATATTATTAAGCGATAAAATAAGAGAACTAAAAGAAATTGGTGAAGTTTATTATTCTGATAAATTTAAATATAATATAATAAATCCAAATATAAATGCAAGTATAAATGAAAATAACGATAGAAAGTACTTAGAAATTAACTTTAATATTGAAAATGTCGATGAAAAAGAGTATAAAAAAATATTAAAAGCATTTAAGGAAAAGAAGAGATTTTACAAGTTAAAAAATGATACTATAATAGATTTAAAAGATGATAAAGCACAAGAATTTTTTAAATTATTAGATACATTAGTTGGTGATTTAAGTAAAGATATAAGTAGTAGTAAGTTAAAGATAAATAATAACAAAGCTATATATTTAAATGAACTTTTAAAAAATGATGAATTAGAATTTATAAACGGTAAAGAGTATTTAAAATCAATATCAGATAAAATAAATACTATTGATAGTATAGATATTAAAGAACCTAAAAATTTAAATGCAACATTAAGAGATTATCAAATAGATGGGTATAAGTGGCTTAACACTTTGAATCATTATGAATTTGGTGGTATACTTGCTGATGAAATGGGACTTGGTAAAACTATACAGACAATATCTTTTTTACTTTCAAAGGAAAATAAAAAAAGTCTAATAATAACTCCAACTTCCCTAGTGCATAACTGGAAGGATGAAATAGAAAACTTTGCTCCAAGTATGAAAGTACTAATTATGCATGGAGATAAAAATCAAAGAATTAAATTATTTAAGGAAATTAGTGAAGTAGATGTAGTACTTACTACATATTCAACTCTTAGAAATGATTTTGAGTATTATGAAAAAATGTATTTTGATTATTTAGTAATAGATGAAGCTCAAAATATAAAAAATCCATTTGCTAAAAACACAGAATGTGTTAAAAATATAAATGCAGGGGTTAAATTTGCTTTAACTGGAACACCTATTGAAAATAATTTAATAGAACTTTGGTCTATATTTGACTTTTTAATGCCAGGATATTTATTCAATAGAAGGTCTTTTGAAGAAAAATTTATAAAAGGCGATAATAAAAATATAGATGAACTTAAGAAAATGATAAATCCATTTATATTAAGAAGACTTAAAAAAGATGTTTTAGAAGAATTGCCAGAAAAAATTGAGAAGAAGTTCTTCGTTGAAATGAACAAACCTCAGAAAAAAGCATACACAGCACTTGTAAATGACATAAACAAAAAAAGGGAAAATGAAGAGTTCAAACAAGATAAAATAACTATATTTTCATATTTAACAAAGCTTAGACAGCTTTGTCTAGACCCATCTATACTAATAGAAGACTATAGTGGTGGAAGTTCTAAAATTGATGTTTGTTTAGAATTAATAAAAGAAAATATAAATGAAGGACATAAGATATTACTATTTTCTCAGTTTACATCAGTACTTAAAAATCTAGGAGATAGATTAGATAAAGAGAATATAAATTATTCTTATTTAGATGGTTCAACTAGTGCAAACAAGAGAATAAACCTTGTTAATGAATTTAATGAAGGTGATAAAAATAAGGTATTTTTAATATCCCTAAAAGCAGGAGGAACAGGTCTTAACTTAACAAGTGCAGATATTGTTATACATTTTGACCCTTGGTGGAATCCAGCTATTGAAGACCAAGCAACTGATAGAGCACATAGATTTGGTCAAAAAAATGTTGTAGAAGTCATAAAGCTTATAGCTAAAGGAACTATTGAGGAAAAGATTATAAAGCTTCAAGATGATAAAAAAGATTTAATTGAAAATATTATAAGTGGTGATATGAATAACTCTTCATTATTATCTAGTTTACGTGAAGAGGATATTAATGAACTATTTAGTTTATAGATGAAACATTAAAGGAGGAACGAATTGTTCCTCCTTATTTAGTATGCTTAGTATTAAGGTATTGAAAAAGTTTGCACATAACAATATAATAAAGACATAAAAAGAGTCTATAAAATGTAAAAAGGATGTGTCACATTGAACAATACATTATCATTAGAAAAAATAATAAACATAGAATCATTCCAAAAAATACAAGATGATATAGCACAAGCTACAGGAATAGCTATAATAATGGTTAATTACGAGGGAAAGGCAATAACAAATCATAGTAATTGTACTAAATTTTGTTCTATGATTAGAAAAATAGATAGATATTCAGCCATTTGTGAAAAATGTGATTCAAGAGGTGGACTAGAATCTGTAAGAATGAAAAATTCATATATATATATATGCCATAAAGGTTTAGTAGACTTTGCTGCACCAATAATAGTTAAAGATCAATACTTAGGTGCTGTTATGGCTGGTCAAGTTCTACTTGAAGATAATGAAAATATCGAATTAGAAGAAATTGTACGGGTAAATAAAGACTTTGATAATTTAGGTGAAGATTTAAAAAAAGAGCTAGAAAAAGAATATAAAAACTTACCTGTTGTTAGTATTACGAAGATAAAAGCCATAGCACAAATGATGTTTCATATTAGTAACTATATAGTGGAAGAAGCAATTCTTAAAATGTCATTAAATGAAGCTAGTCATAAATTAAAAGAAGAAAATAAGAAAAACCAATTAGAAGAAGTGAATATAGAAATAGAAGAAGAAAACATAGATGAAAATGTTAATTTAAAGATTAACGAAGAAAATGAAATTAAGTCACCTATAATACAAGCTATTGAATATATTGATAATAATATAAATGAAAATATAACTTTGGATAAGATATCACTTGTTTGCAATTTAAGCCAATGTTACTTTAGTAAGTTATTTAAAAAAGAAACTGGATTAAATTTTATAAACTACTTAAATTCTAAAAAAATATCTAAAGCAAAAGAATTACTAGTAAGTACAGATGAGCCAATTAATAACATAGCAATAAATCTTGGATTTGAAGATTGTGGTTATTTTATAAGAGTATTTAAAAAGTCAGAAAACATTACCCCAAAAAAATATAGAGATTTACATATTAAAAATAGTTCTATTTAAATATAGGACTATTTTTTTATTCAAAAATATATAAAAGACAAAATAATCTTATTTAAATACATATAAATTGATAAAAAAATCACATATAAAGGCAAAATATTGTAATGGAATAAATATAAAAATAAGTTAAAATTATAACAAGTGAAACCGAGAAAACGATTTAACTAAGGGAGATGAGAATATGAAGTCAAAAAGATTTGAAGTTTTAGCTAAGCGCCCAGTAAATCAAGATGGTCTTATTGGAGAGTGGGCAGATGAAGGATTAATAGCAATGGGTAGCCCAAATGATCCAAAGCCTTCTATAAAGATAGAAAATGGTAAGGTAGTTGAGTTAGATAGTAAAAAAAGAGAAGATTTTGATATGATAGATAGATTTATAGCAGACTACGCTATAAATTTAGAAAAAGCAGAAGAATACATGAATTTAGATTCAGTTGAAATAGCTAAAAAATTAGTAGATATAAATGTTTCAAGAGAGGAAATAGTTGATATAAGTACAGCTATAACACCTGCTAAGATTGTTGAAGTTGTATCTCATATGAATGTTGTTGAGATGATGATGGCACTTCAAAAGACTAGAGCAAGAAAAACTCCGTCAAATCAATGCCATGTAACTAATCTAAAAGATAATCCAGTTCAAATAGCAGCAGATGCAGCAGAAGCAGCAAAAAGAGGATTTTCAGAACAAGAAACTACTGTTGCAATAGTTAGATATGCACCTTTTAATGCATTAGCTATACTTGTAGGTTCTCAAGTTGGCCGTGGAGGGATATTAACTCAATGTTCTGTTGAAGAAGCTACAGAACTTGACTTAGGAATGAGAGGTCTTACAAGTTATGCTGAAACAGTTTCAGTATATGGAACAGAGTCAGTATTTACAGATGGAGATGATACACCTTGGTCAAAAGCATTTTTAGCATCTGCTTATGCTTCAAGAGGATTAAAAATGAGATATACATCAGGTACAGGATCAGAAGCATTAATGGGATATGCAGAAGGTAAATCAATGCTTTATTTAGAAGCAAGATGTATATATATAACTAAAGGTGCTGGAGTTCAAGGACTTCAAAATGGAGCTGTTAGTTGTATAGGTATGACAGGAGCTGTTCCATCAGGAATAAGAGCTGTACTTGCAGAAAATCTAATTGCATCTATGTTAGATATAGAAGTAGCATCTGCAAATGATCAAACATTCTCACATTCTGATATAAGAAGAACTGCGAGAACTTTAATGCAAATGCTTCCAGGAACGGACTTTATATTCTCAGGATATAGTGCAGTTCCAAACTATGATAATATGTTCGCTGGATCAAACTTTGATGCAGAAGATTTTGATGATTATAATATACTTCAAAGAGATTTAATGGTAGATGGTGGACTTAGACCAGTAAGTGAAGAGGAAATAATAGCTATTAGAAATAAAGCAGCAAAAGCTATACAAGCAGTATTTAAGGAATTAGGATTCCCTGATGTAACTGATGAAGAGGTAGAAGCTGCAACTTATGCACATGGAAGTAAAGATATGCCAGAAAGAAACATAGTTGAAGATTTAAAAGCAGCAGAAGAAATGTTAAAAAATAAAATAACTGGACTTGATATAGTTAAAGCATTAAGTAAACATGGATTTGATGATGTTGCAAATAATGTATTAAACATGCTTAAGCAAAGAGTTACAGGTGATTATTTACAAACATCAGCTATATTAGATGAAAACTTTGATGTTATAAGTGCCGTTAATGACATTAATGACTATAAAGGTCCTGGAACTGGATATAGATTAAGTGAAGAAAGATGGAATGAAATAAAGAATATACCTAATGTAATAAAACCAGAAGATATAGATTAAGGAGTTGATATAGATGGATAAGTTTATAATGCCAACTCTTCAAATAGAAGAAATGGGAGAAGCTAGTGTTGGAACAAGATCAGATGAAGTAGTTATAGGGATAGGACCTGCATTTTTAAAATATCAAACTAAAACTATAGTTAATATAAAACATGATGAAGTATTAAGAGAACTTATAGCAGGTATAGAAGAAGAGGGATTACATGCTCGTGTTGTTAGAATACTAAGAACCTCTGATGTCTCATTTATGGCAAATGATGCTGCTAAATTAAGTGGTTCAGGAATTGGTATAGGTATTCAATCAAAAGGAACAACAGTTATACATCAAAAGGATTTACTTCCACTAAACAATGTAGAACTTTTTCCACAAGCACCTCTTTTAGATTTAGATACTTTTAGAGCAATAGGAAAAAATGCAGCAAAATACGCAAAGGGAGAATCACCAAATCCAGTACCAACTAAAAATGATCAAATGGCTAGACCTAAGTTTATGGCAATAGCTGCATTACTTCATATAAAAGAAACGAAACATATTATAGAAAATAAAAAACCAAATGAGATAAAAGTTAAATTCTAATTATAGAAAGGAGAAATTTCATGCAAAAAAATAGAATAACACCTAAGGATTATCCTTTAGCAACTAAGATACCAAATCTTATAAAGACTCCAACAGGTAAAAAACTAGAAGATATAACATTAGAAAGTGTTATGTCACAAGATATAAAGCCTGAAGATATAAGAATATCTAAAGAAACTTTAGAAATGCAAGCTCAAATAGCTGAAGGAATGAATAGAAATGCAATAGCAAGAAATTTTAGAAGAGCAGGTGAACTTATAAGTGTTCCTGATGAAAGAATATTAGAAATATATAATGCATTAAGACCTTTTAGATCTACAAAAGAAGAATTACTTGAAATAGCTGATGAACTTGAAAACATTTATGACGCTAAAGTAAATGCAGACTTTATAAGAGAAGCGGCAGAGGTTTATGAAGTTAGAAAAAAACTAAGAATAGAATAATAAATAAAAGGATGTAAGCAAAATGAAAATAATAGCAGGTGTAGACATTGGAAATGCTACTACTGAAGTAGCACTTGCAAAAGTTTATGATGATAAAGTAGATTTTATTTCTAGTAGTATTGTCCCAACTAGTGGAATAAAAGGAACAAAAGAGAATATAAATGGTGTAATTTCATCTTTAAATATTGCTCTTAATAATGCAAAGCTAAAAATGGAAGATTTAGATTTAGTAAAAATAAATGAAGCAGCTCCAGTTATAGGAGATGTAGCTATGGAAACTATAACTGAAACTATAATAACTGAATCAACTATGATAGGGCATAACCCAGCTACACCTGGTGGAGAAGGTTTAGGTATAGGTAAAACCATAGATATAAGAGATTTAGAGAATTTAGAAGATATAGATTTAAAAGAAAGTTATATTCCTCTTGTGTTAGAAGATATAAATTTTTTAGAAGCATCATATAGAATAAATTTTGCAGTTGAAAGAGGAATAAATATAACTGGTGCCATTGTTCAAAGAGATGATGCAGTATTAATAAATAATAGGTTAGATAAAAAAATACCAATAGTAGATGAAGTAACTCTACTTGAAAAAGTACCTATAGGAATGCTATGTGCAGTTGAAGTTGCTATGCAAGGAAAGGTTATAGATAAGTTGTCAAATCCTTATGGAATAGCGACTGTGTTTAATTTAACTTCTGAAGAAACTAAGATGATTGTTCCTATATCTAGAGCCCTTATAGGAAATAGATCTGCAGTAGTTATAAAGACTCCTAAAGGGGATGTTAAGGAGAAAAAAATTCCTGCTGGTAAGATAATTATCGAAGGGGAAAGAAGAAAAGAAATAGTTGATGTTGACCAAGGTGCTAAGAAGATAATGGATGGAGTTAATTTAAGTTTACCAGTTTGTGATATAAAAGGTGAAGCTGGAACTAATGCAGGTGGAATGATTGAAAGAGTAAGGCAAGTAATGAGTGAGCTTACTAATCAAAACATATCAGATATAAAGATTCAAGATTTATTAGCGGTAGATACATTTACTCCACAAAACGTAAAAGGTGGACTTGCAAAAGAGTTTTCAATGGAAAATGCAGTAGGAATAGCAGTTATGGTTAAAGCAGATAAACTCCAAATGCAAATGATAGCAGATGAACTTGAAGAAAAGCTAAAGATAAAAGTAGAAGTTGGTGGAGTAGAAGCTGACGTTGCTATAAAAGGAGCATTAACAACTCCAGGTACTAGCGTACCTCTTGCAATACTTGATATGGGAGCAGGTTCAACGGATGCTTCTATAATGAACAATAAAGGTGAAGTTAAATCAATACATTTAGCAGGTGCAGGAAATATGGTAACTATGCTTATAAAATCAGAACTTGGTCTTGAAGATTTTTCAACAGCTGAAGATATAAAGAAGTATTCTTTAGCAAAGGTAGAATCGCTATTTAATATAAGACATGAAGATGGAAGTGTAGAATTTTTTGAAAAACCACTAGACCCATCAGTTTTTGCAAAAGTTGTAATTATAAAAGATAATGAACTGATTCCTATAGATGGTCAAAATTCAGTTGAAAAAATAAAAAATATAAGAAGATTAGCTAAAGAAAAAGTGTTTGTTACTAACTGTCTAAGATCACTTAGTATAGTGTCTCCTACAGGCAATATTAGAGATATTGAATTTGTAGTATTAGTTGGAGGCTCATCCCTAGACTTTGAAGTACCACAACTTATAACTGATGCACTATCTCACTATGGGGTTGTAGCAGGTAGAGGAAATATAAGAGGAATAGAAGGTCCAAGAAATGCAGTAGCAACAGGACTTATATTAGCATCTAAATAAGGAGCAAGCTATGATTATAAAGAGTTATGATTTAGATACACCTAGTATATATGTATATCACTCAGCTGATACAGATATAGATGAATTTAAAGAAGTTTTGTGGGGAATAGAAGAAGAAGAAATTCCGTATATAGTAAAACAAATGGAATTTGATGACTGTGAAACCTTAAGTCATGAAGCATCTTTAAAATCTAGGTTATCTATAGGCATTGGTATAAATAAAGAAAAGATAATTTTAACCACTAATAAATTAAAAAAAGATAAACCATTATTTTGCATAGATTTTAACCAAGAGTTAAAAGTATTTAGAAACCTAGGAGCTAACGGAGCAAGATTAGTTAAAGGAATTGAACTTAAAAAAATATAAAGAGGTGAAGTTACTTTGAAAAAATTAAATGAGTACAAAGAATTAAGCTTAGAAATAGTTAAAGAAATGGCTAAAGCAGCAGAAAAAAAAGCTTTAGAAATAAATGTACCTGTAGTATTTTCAGCAGTTGATAAAGGTGCAAACCTTATGTTAATGCATAGAATGGAAGATGCTTTTATAACAAGTATAGAAATATCAATAAACAAAGCATTTACAGCTGCTTGTTTAAGACAAGGAACTCATGAGATAAGTGAAGTTGTTCAACCAGGAGAATCTTTATATGGACTTCAACTTACAAACAATGCTAGGATAGTTCCTTTTGGTGGAGGTCTACCAATTGTAGTAGATGGACAAGTTGTAGGAGCTGTAGGTGTAAGTGGAGGATCAGTAGAAGAAGATAGATTAATAGCACAAGCTGCTGTTGATGCTTTTCATAAAGTTAATAGCTAATAACATAAGACAAGTAGTTGATATTTGTGAGAATTTATAAGCTAGAATAAATATGGCTTATATATCATTATTAGCTAGTATTATCCCCCTTCAGAAATGAGGGGGGAATTTAATGGGAGAAATATTATGGATTTAAGATTTTTTGCAGAATTAGTAGGAACGATGATATTAGTATTACTAGGAGACGGAGTCGTAGCTAATGTAATACTTAAAAAAACAAAAGGTGTAAATGGTGGAATAATATCTATAACAGCTGGGTGGGCATTTGCAGTTACCATACCAGTATTTATGTTTGGTAATATAAGTGGAGCTCATTTTAATCCAGCAGTAACATTAGCTCTTGCATCTATTGGAAAGTTTCCGTGGGAAGATGTTCCAATGTATTTAATAGCACAATTTATAGGAGCATTTATAGGAGCTTCATTAGTATTAATTTCTTATTATGATCATTTTAAATTAACTGAAGATAAAAGTATTAAATTAGGTGTATTTTGTACAGCTCCAGAAGTTAGAAACTTAAAGTCAAACTTTATAACTGAATTTATAGGAACTTTTATATTAATGTTTGCAATATTAGGTATAGGAGCATATCCATTAGCTGAAGGAATAAGTCCGATTGCAGTAGGTATAGTAGTATGGGGCATAGGTTTAAGTTTAGGAGGACCTACAGGATATGCTATAAATCCAGCTAGAGATTTAGGGCCAAGACTTGCACATTTTATACTACCAGTTCCAAATAAAGGAGATTCTGACTGGCAATATGCTCCAATACCAGTTATAGCACCTATATGTGGAGCTATAGTTTCAGCATTTATTTACAATATGATATTTTAATGTTAAATATATATGTATATACTAAAATAAATGTTGCATTAGCAATAAAAATAAACTAAATAATGCTTAATATAACTTTGCAAATAATATTAATTTAAATAAAAGCCATATATAAGTAGAAATATATTCATACTTATATATGGCTTTTTATATGAAAATAACAGTGGTACCACTACTACTTAAAAGTTATATATATGTGGTACTTTAAATAAAGTTCATTTAATCATATAATCTTAATATAAACAAGAAAAGAACTAATTGACATATAGGAGATGGATAAAATGATGAAAGTTGGAGTTATAATGGGTGGTGTATCTTCAGAAAGAGAAATATCACTAAAATCAGGAAGAGGAATACTAGGTAGCATAGATAAAAGCAAATATGAAGTAGTAGAAGTAATATTAGATTCAAAACAAGATATATTTGAAAAAGCAAAAGGATTAGACTTTGCACTACTTGCATTACATGGAGAATTTGGAGAAGACGGAACAGTTCAAGCAATACTTGAAGCAATGGATATACCATACTCAGGATGTGGACCTTTAACTAGTGGTTTATGTATGGATAAAAACATGAGTAAAAAAATATTAAAAGAAGGAAACATACCAACAGCTCCTTGGACTACTATAAAAGACTTAGATAAAATAGATTACGATAAAATAGAAGAAATAGGTTATCCTTTATTTATAAAGCCAAATAGCGGAGGTTCTAGTGTAGCTACATTTTTAATAAAAGATAAAAGTGAAATATATGATGCAGTTAAAGAAGTATTAAAGTATGACAAAGAAGCCATGATAGAAAAATATATAAAAGGTGAAGAATACACTTCATTTATATTAAATGGAGAAGTATTCCCAACAATATCTATAAAAACAGAAAATGAATTCTTTGACTATGAAGCTAAATACTCACAAGATGGAAAAGGTGCAAAAGAAGAAGTAGTATACTTAGATAAAGATTTACAAGAGAAAGTAAATGAAGTTTCTAAAAAATGTTGGGATGCTTTTAATTGTAGAGTTTATGTAAGAGTTGATGTTATAATAAGTGAAGGAGTACCTTACGTTTTAGAACTTAACACATTACCAGGAATGACAGCTACTAGCTTAATACCTCAAAGTGCAAAAGCAAGAGGTATAGAGTATAGTGAGTTAATAGATAAAATAATAGAATATTCACTAGCTTAAAAATTATTAATAAAATTTTATAAATTCTAAAACTACAAGGAGGAACGAATCGTTCCTCCTATATTTGTTATCTAAACAAAAACTAAATAAGGAGAAAAGTAAATGATAGAAATTTTAATAACTAGTCTTGAAAATTTATTTTCAGTTTTAGGTACTTTTATAGTTTTTGGCCTTATATTTAATGTAATTCAAACTATAAATGAAAGACTTATAGTATCTACATTTGGATTTAAAGGACTAGTAATTACAGGATATATAGGAACGGTAGTACATGAGTTAAGTCATATGATAATGGCAAAAATATTTAATCATAAAATAGTTGATTTTAAATTATTTAGACCTAAAAAAGCACTTTCAGATGGGGTATTTGGATACGTTAAGCACTCTTATAAATCAAATAGTTTGTATCAAAGGGTAGGTGATTTTTTTATAGGAATAGCACCTATGATATTTGGAACAGCTTTAATATGGTTAATAATGATGATTTTAACTCCTAATACTTATAATGATCTTATAAATAATATAAATGTCATAGATTATTTAAATAGTTTAAATAATATAGATATAAATAGTATAATAAATATTTTATTAATACAAACAAAAGTAATAATAGATAGTATGTTTTTAACTAAAGATATTTTTAGAATTAGTCATATAATAATGCTTATATTAGTTTACTCTATTTCAACTCATATGACATTAAGTAAAAAAGATATACAAGGAAGTTTAAATGGATTAGTTATATGCTACATTATATCTTTAATTCTAACTATAATTAGTACAATATTTAAAAATGAAAGTATTTTTTCATTAGATTTAATTATAAAATTTAACATATACACAATATCTTTTTTAATGATTGGACTAATATTTTCACTAGTTACATTAGTTATAACTTTCCTTTTAAATAGGATTTTAAATAATTAATAAAAATACTTATTAATATAGAGGTGATATAACACTTGATATTTTCAAATATAGATTTTAATGATGAAGAACCAATATATATACAAATAAAAAATAACATAAAAGATATGATATCAAAAGGAATGCTTACTAAAGGAAGTAAACTTCCTTCTACTAGAGAGCTTAGTGAAATACTAAATGTAAGTAGAAATTCAGTTATATCTGCTTTTGAAGATTTAAAAGCTGAAGGAGTTATACACTCTGAAAAAGGAAAGGGAACTTTTGTAAGTATATCTAATGAACATAAGGAAAATACTTGGAATATAAATTGGGATGAAAAGTATAATAACTACGCAAATTTATGCGAAGAACTTGATATAGTAAAAAGTGAAATACCTTGGGAAAAAGATTTAATATCTTTTAAAAGTATATCTCCTCAAGGAGAATTGTTTGATATTGACGAAATAAAAAAATCATTTTTAAATAGAATATCTCTTGAAGGTCATAAGCTACTTAACTATGGATATGCAAAAGGATATCAACCACTTATCAACTATCTACTTTCATATATGGAGGATAAGGGAGTTGATACTTCTAATAAAGACATACTAATAACTAATGGATTTACAGAAGGGCTTGATATAATACTATCTTCACTTACTAAATCAGGAGACACTATTATATGTGAAAATCCTACTCACAATACTGCTATAAAGCTTTTTAAGGTTTATGATTTAAATATAGTAGGAATTCCTATGACTAACAATGGAATGGACTTAGAGGTTTTAGAAAAAGAGCTTAAAAATAATGATGTTAAGCTTTCATTTGTAGTTCCATCTTATCACAATCCAACGGGTATAGTTATGAGACACAAAGAACGATATGAATTATATAATCTTATGAAAAAGTATAATGTACCTATAATAGAAGATGGATTTAATGAAGAATTACTTCATACAGGGTCTCATATATGTCCAATTGCAGCCCTTGATGGTTCATCTAATGGGGTATTATATATAGGAAGCTTTTCAAAGGTACTTTTCCCTGGCATGAGAATAGGCTGGATATTAGCTGATAAGAGTATTATAAATAAATTAGAAAGTGTTAAAAGATGTAAAAATATTCATGTATCTTTTTTAGACCAAGCTATCTTATATGATTATTTAAACAATGGTTCTTTTGAAAAGTATATGAAAAAAATTAAAAAGTTCTATAAAGAAAAATATGAATTTGCACTAGAATGTGTTAAAAAATATATACATACAGACTATATTATGGGTGAAGGTGGGCTTCATATATTTTTAAAATTAGATAATATAAATAGTAGAGAATTATTATCTAGATGCTATGAAAAAGGTGTTATATTTATGTGTGGAGATGTATTCTATACAGATGATAGTGGACATGATACATTAAGACTTGGTTTTTCAAGGCTTGATTTTGAGGATATTGAAAAAGGAATCAAGATAATTGGTTCTGTTATAGATGAGCTTAGGTAATAAAAAAGTGAAATTAAAAAATAAGATATATAAATTATAATTTTAATAAGAGGAACGGATAGTTCCTCTTATTTTTTACTTTAAAGAAATATTAGATAAATAAGCTATATAGAACACCATCATTTATTATATCTTTATAAACAAGTAGAATAGCTTATAATTGGTATGGAAAAAATAAAAGAGCAAAGCGATTTTTAAAACATGTAATATAAAGGAGTATATAAGATAATGCCAATTAAAGAACAAGTTCCACAAGATAAAGGTATTGACCATACTATAGCTATGTCCCAGGAGGCATATCTATTTATAAAAAATAGGGTAGATAAATATCAGTCGGATATATTTGAGACACATTTGCTAGGAGAAAAAGCAATCTGTATAGTTGGAGAAGAAGCAGCAAGGATTTTTTACGATTCAGAGTTATTTAAGCGAAATGGTGCTGCTCCAAAACGGGTACAAAAAACATTGTTTGGTATAGGTGGTGTACAGTCTATGGACGGAGAATCACATAGGCATCGTAAAAATCTTTTCATGTCATTGACTAACTCACATCATCAAAATCAACTTTCAAAACTTCTAATGGATAAATTGCAATCATCAATTAGTAAATGGGAAGGTAATAAGGAGATTGTACTTTTTGATGAGGCAAAGTTTATTTTATGCTGGGTAGCATGTAATTGGGCTGGGGTTCCTCTCTTAGAATCTGAGGTAAAAGAGAGAGCAGAGGATTTTAGTGCAATGGTTGATGCTCTTGGAGCAGTAGGGCCACGATATTGGAAAGGTAAAATAGCTAGATCTAGAGCTGAAGAGTGGATAGAAAAAGTCATAGAAGATGTTCGTTCTGGTAAGCTTAAGGTTGAAGAAAGCTCAGCACTTTACGCTATGGCTTTTCATAGAGAGTTAGATGGTAGTCAACTAGATACTAAAATTGCTGCGGTGGAACTTATCAACATACTACGTCCAATTGTTGCAATCTCAACATTTATTACATTTTCGGCTTTGGCTTTATATGAGCACCCAGAGTGTAAAGAAAAACTTTTATCTGGCAGCAGTAAAGATTTTGAAATGTTTGTGCAAGAAGTTAGACGCTATTACCCATTTGGGCCATTTTTAGGGGCAAGAGTAAAAAAGGATTTTGCTTGGAATAAATACGAATTTAAAAAAGACATGCTTGTTATTCTTGATATTTATGGTACAAATCATGATTCACGAATATGGGAGAAGCCTTTTGAATTTATACCAGAGCGTTTTAAAGAGCGTAATGAGAGCTTATTTGATTTTATTCCTCAAGGTGGCGGAGATCCTGCAAAAGGTCATCGCTGTCCAGGAGAAAAAATTACAATTGAAATCATGAAAGCTAGTATTGATTTCCTTATTAATAGTATTGAGTTTGAAGTACCTGATCAGGATTTAAGTTATAGCCTAGAAAGGATACCTACGTTGCCTAAAAGTGGATTTGTAATGAGGAATATTAAACAAAAAATTTAGTTTCTTAATGTTTGATTATAATAGAATAAAATTAAAATAATCAAACTTTATAAATTCTAAAACTACAAGGAGGAACGAATCGTTCCTCCTTATTTTCTACTTCAAAAGTAATCACAATTACAAATTAATAAAAAGTGAAAATAGTCATATTTTAAGAAAGTATATTACTAGAAATAATACTGGGCAAAGCTAAAAGTTTAAGTTATAGCACTGTATCTAGATACAACATTATAGGTAAAAACATAGATTTTAAATTTTTAGAAGAGTTTGTTAAATCTATTAATAATTAAATAAAAAATAGTAGCAGATGCTCCTGTTTTATACTAATTTTAAAATATATTTCTAAAATTCAAACTTTTTGATACGTATTATGATTACAATGTAATTAGAAAATAAAATATGTAATTAAGATAGTGAGATAAGGAGGATAATATCTTGAAAAAAATTATATCATTATTATTAACAAAGCCTCTAACTTATGGATTGGAAATGAATATTTTGAGATGATAAATATTTTAAGATCTAATGGAGGTGGTTGGAAAACTGAATGGGTAGATTTATACAACAATGGGCATAGAGGATTAATTTGTATTATGTTAGATGTAGTTAATATAGATGAAGTTTATAACTTATTAAATAAAAAAAGTATTGAAATTACAAAACCTGAGCATTTAAAATTTAAATGGTTTTTCAACATGCTTACAAGAACTATGCCTTGGCAAAATAGTTATATTAATTTCTTTGAAGGAGTTCCATTGCAAATTGGATTTCAACAAATGAATGATGAAAAATCTCGAAAGTTTATGAATGAATATATGATTCCAAATAGCAGGGACAATGATATTATTGGTATAAGTGAAGTTATAGTAAGAGGACCATTAACTAATAACGATATAAAGCTTATTCATAATATATTTGATATTTATATACTCAAACAGAACCTTTAACTATACAATTAAATCAACAACACGTCTTAGTTTTTGAAGATAGCGAAAGTTATTCAGTCGATATAATTACCAAATGTAACAATAAAAGCTTTAATAATAAAAGTATATCTATAGAAAATATTGCTATTAAGAATATAAGTTTACAAATTAATAATCCTCAATTTTATTATATTGTGAACAAATAGAGTAATAAATTCATATCCTACTTCTTTTAAATTCAAAGACTTAAATAAGTTATTACAGCATAAACTTAAATTATTAATATTACTAGATAGTATAGGCCCAACTATCTTTTTATGATCTATAATAGCTATACTTGCATACTAATGGAGGAGAAATAAAAGATTACGAAGGTGTTAATAAATCAAAACTACCTCAATTACCACTAATATGTGTAAACACAACAGCAGGAACAGGTAGTGAGTTAACAATATTCTCTATAATAACAGATGAAGAAAGACATGTTAAAATGGCTTTAGTAGAGAAAAATATGACTCCAATATGCGCAGTTAATGATGGACAAAATTTAATCGCTCGTGAAAATATGGCATATGCTGAGTGTTTAGCAGGAGTTGCATTTAACAATACATCATTAGGGTATGTTCATGTTATAGCTCATCAATTAGGTGGATTTTATGATTTACCTCATGGAGTATGTAATGCAGTATTACTTCCAAGAGTTGAGAAGTTTAATGCTAAAGTATGTGCAAATAGATTAAAAGATGTTGCTAAGTTTATGGGTATAGAGGTATCTAATATGAATGATGAAGAAGGAGCTAATGCTTGTATAAATGCTATAGAAAAATTATCAAAAGCTGTAAATATACCAACAGGACTTAAAGAACTTGGAGTGAAAGAAAAAGATTTTGACACTTTAGCAGCTAATGCATTAAAAGATGCTTGTGGTTTAACTAACCCAATAACTGCTACTCATGAAGAAATAAAAGAAATACTTAAATTATCTATGGAATAAATATAAATATTAATATATAACCTAAGGATTATTTCCTTAGGTTTATTTATTTTAAATAAAAATAATAAAGGAAAAAAACAAATAATGTAGAATTATTAAATCTTGAGTATATTTTGAGACAGGGAGATTTAATAAATGACAAAATTTAAGAAAATAATATACATATTAACTGTTATATTAATGACACAGATGTTTATATCTAAAATACATGCAAAAAGTACAAAAGATGCGTCATTTAACGTTTTAGTACTAAACTCTTATCATCAAGGACATTACTGGGAATCAAATATAACAATGGGGCTTAAAAATTATATATCAAATAATAATGAGTCAAATATAAACTTTAAAGTTGAATATTTAGATTTTAGAGTTAATCACAATAAAGAATATATAAAATCATTAAAAGATATGTTAAGTAAAAAGTACCCAAAGGGAAGTATAGATGTTATATATACAGTAAATGATGAAGCTTATGAAGTTTTTAAAAATGAAGTAAAAAATATAAATAGTAATTTTTATAAATTACCTCTTTTATTTAGTGGAGTAGATAACAATTTAGAAGAAACTAGCAAAGAAAAAGAAAATATGGCAGGTATATATCACCGTGATGATACATTAGATTTAATGATTTTAATGAAAGACTTAACTCCTAAAGCAAGATATATAAATATAATAACAGAAGAATCAGGATATGGATATTCTATTTATAAGGAAGTAACAAGGATAGTAGATAGATACTTAAAAGATCAAGTAAAAATAAGACATATAAAAAGTAATTATTTAGAAGATATAACAAAAGAATTAAGTGAGATTAAAAACTCAGAAGATACTATTAATGTAATAGGAGGAGAATTTCAGTACGAGAATTCAGGAAAGTATATAGCTCCTATAGAAGTTATAAGCACAATAAAAAATTATAGCAGTGCACCAATATACTCTAACGATCAAACCTATATGAATGCTGGGATATTAGGTGGTAGCATGGATATAGGGCAAGAACAAGGTAGTATAATTGGAGAGATGATAATTAAGTTAAAAAGTGGAGAAAAAATAGAAAATATTAAAAGTGTTTCAGAACCTAAAGTAAAATCATACGTAGATTATAACAGTATATATGAGTATAATATTAATCCTTTTTCTGTAATAAAGGATGTAGTTGTTTTAAATAAAGATCCTTTTGATTTATTAATTCCTACATGGATGAAAGGAGTTTTAATATTTTTACAAATCATATCAATAATAATTATTATAGGTATAATCATAACTTTTATTAGATTTAGAAATGATAAATTAAAAAGAATAGAAATACAAAAAAGAGCAAAAGAAAGAGAAAAACTAAAATCAGATTTTATAGTTAATCTAAGCCATGAATTAAGAACACCTATAAATATAATACTAGGAACTACTAAAGTATTAGAAAAAAGTCTTGAAAAAGGAAATCTAGATAAAGATTATATACTAAGTAAACTAGAAAATGTAGATAAAAATGCCTATAGACTGCTTAAAATATCAAATAATATAATAGATATGACTAAAGCTGAATCTGGAATGTTAAAATTAAACTTAGAAAATTGCAATATAGTATGTGTTGTAGAAGATATATTTGAGTCGAGTATAGATTTTGCAAGAAGAAAAAATATTGATATGGTATTTGATACAGAATGTGAAGAGGTAAAAGTAGCTATAGATATATTCCAAATTCAAAGAGTTATATTAAATTTGTTATCAAATGCTATAAAGTTTACACCTGAAAATGGAGTTATAAGTGTATATATTTATAAAGAAAAAGAAAATGTAGTTATTGAAGTAAAAGATAATGGAGTAGGTATATCAAAAGAAAAGGTTGATTATATATTTCATAGATTTTATCAAGTGGACAACTTATATACTAGACACAATGAAGGTAGTGGAATAGGACTTTGTATAGTAAAGGAAATAATAGATATTCATGATGGAAAAATACAAATAGAAAGTGAAATAAATAAAGGTTCTACTTTTAAGATATGCCTTCCTAGACATTTGAAAGTAAATGAAATGCAAAATGAAGGTTCAAGTATAAAAGATATAAATAAAATAGTAGATTTAGAAATGTCTGATGTATATTAATTAGTAATCTGTATATAAGCTTTAAAGATGCTTATGTATAGGTTACTTTACTTTAAAATAAATGATAAATAATTAGTAAAGGAAAACTAATTTTATTTGAAACTATAATTACACTTATAGTAGAATAAAATAATAGATAAAAAATTATAATAAGGATTGATGATATTGACATATATTTTAAACAGTAGACAAGTTAAGATAATTAATATATTAAACAAAAGTACACAACCTATAACTAGTAAGGCTTTAGCATATGAACTAGATTGTTCTACAAAAACAGTTCAAGGAGAAATAAAAGAGATAAACTCTACTTTAGAAAATGTAAAAATAGATTCTATAAGAGGAAAAGGATATATATTAGTTGGAAATGTAGATTCTATTATTGATAAAGATGATGAACAAACTAACGTTAATATAGATAGAGTAGGATATATATTAAAAAAGATACTACTACTTTATAAAGATAAAACATTGAAAATAGAAAGTTTAGCAGATGAAATGTATGTTAGTCTATCTACCATAAAAAATGACTTAAAAGAAGTTAAAGTTATACTTGAAAATTATAATTTAAAAACTATATCAAAACATAAGCTAGGTATTAGTATTTCAGGAGATACTAAAAATATAATAAAGTGTATAATAGAAAGTAGCTTAAAGTACAAAAACATAAATATTGAAGACTTTTTTAGTGACATTGTAGCTTCAAATATATCTTCAATAAGAAGTGAAATATTATACAATATACATAAAAAACATATAATATTTACTGATTATGAATTTAATAATATATTCAATTATATACTACTATCACTATCATTAGAAGATAATAATAATTATAAAGAATTTATAAAAATATATATTAATAACTACCAAGAAAAAATAAACAGTAATTACAATAAAGAATATGAAGAAAAAGTACTAAGCTCTATAGATGAGTTTATTAAAAATTTAAAATTAGCTACATCTATAGATTTAAGTAATGATAATATATTTAAAAAGTATTTATATAAGCATATACTTAGCTTTTATACTAACAAAGAACTAAACATAAATACTCAAAGTATAATAGCAAGCGATATAAAGGCTAAGTATCCATTTGCATTTGAACTAGCAACTATTGCAAAAAATACATTAGAAAAAGATTTAGATATTAAAATAGATGAAAATGAGATTGCAAATATTGCAATTCATATAGGAGGAGCATTACAAAGAACTTCTCATAAAGAAAACAAAAAAGTATTAAAAGCTATAATAGTATGTGCATCAGGCATTGGAACATCTATGCTTATAAAGGCAAAGATTGAAGCTAAATTTGATAAAAGAATTGAAATACTAAAAGTAATTCCTTCTTACTTAATAGATTTTATAGGAGTACTTGATGTAGATTTTATAATATCTACGGTACCTATAGATATTAAAAATATTCCTGTTATAAATGTATCACCATTTTTAGATGAAAAGGAAATAATGATAATAGAAAAGTTTATAGATACAGGTAAAATTTATTATAATATAAATTTATCTGAAATATTTGATAAGGATTTATTCTTTACAGACTTAGATTTTGATAATAAATATGACGTAATAGATTATATGTCTGATAAATTACTTAAAAAGAATTATATAGATGAAGAAATGAAACTATCTTATATTGATAGAGAAAAGATAGCTACAACAGAAATTGGAAATATGGTAGCTATTCCTCATGGTGCTAAAGGAAAGGTATATAAAAATACTATAGCAATAGGAATACTTAAAAAAAGCATAAAGTGGGAAGTAGGGGATGTAAGGCTTATAGTAATGCTTTGTATACAAAAAGATAGTATATTAAACTATGAAGATTTACTTTCAAGCATATATAAAAGAATAGATTCTATAGCTAAAGTTATAAGTATATGTGAATCTAAAAATTATGATAAATTTATAGCTATGTTTAAATAAATCTATTTAATTTATAATCTAAAAAAATTTAATATAATAAAGGTGAAAATACACCTTTATATTTAATAGATAAATTTCTCTTTTAACTAAGAGAAATTTTTTGTCTTTTAGGAAAAGGTATTCTAGCTTATTATAAGTATATAAGATAACACAATGAGGTGATAAAATGATTTATACAGTTACACTTAATCCATCTATAGATTATGTAATAAAGCTAGATAATCTAAAAAATGGAGAGGTAAATAGAACTAAAGAAGAGTATGTATATCCAGGTGGTAAAGGTATAAATGTATCTTTAATATTAAAAGAACTAGGATATGAAAGTAGAGCACTAGGATTTGTTAGTGGGTTTACAGGTAATTATATAAAAGATGTATTAAAAGATAAAGGATTAAATGAAGATTTTATAAATATAGAAAATGGATTTACAAGAATAAATGTTAAGGTTAAAAGCAGTGAAGAAACAGAAATAAATGGTCAAGGACCAAATATAAATGAAAAAGATTTAAATAAATTATATGAAAAATTAGACACCCTTAGGGAAAACGATGTATTAGTATTAGCAGGAAGTATACCTAATACTTTAGATTCTTCTTTTTATGAAAATATAATGAAAAGGCTAGAAAATAAAAATATAAAAATAGTAGTAGATGCAACTAAAAATTTATTAATTAATGTATTAAAGCACAAACCATTTTTAATAAAGCCAAACAACCATGAATTAGAAGAATTATTTAATGTTAAATTAGAAACTGTTGATGAAATAATAACTTATGCTAGAAAGTTAAAAGATATGGGAGCTAAAAATGTATTGATATCAAGAGGGAAAGATGGAGCATTACTTATAACAGAAAATGGAGAAATCTTTATAAGTAACGTAGCAAAAGGGAAAGTTAAAAATTCAGTAGGTGCAGGAGATTCTATGGTAGCTGGATTTATAGCTGGATATCTAAATTCAAAAGACTACAAAGAAGCTTTAAAACTAGGGGCAGCTAGTGGAGGTGCAACAGCATTTTCTAATGATTTAGCAGATAAAGAACACATATATAGTTTAATAGATGAAATAAATGTAGAGAGGAGATAAGCTATGAAGATAGTAGATTTAATAAATAAAAAGTCTATAAGCCTTAACTTAAAAGCAACTGATAAAAGTGACGCTATAGATAAGCTAGTAGATTTAGTAAATAATAGTGGCAATTTAAATAATAAAGAAGAATATAAAAAAGCAATAATAGCTCGTGAAAATCAAAGCACAACAGGAATAGGTGAAGGAATAGCAATACCTCATGCTAAAACTAGTTCAGTTAAAAATGCATGTTTAGCTGCAGCTATTTGTAAAGATGGTGTAGACTATGAATCTTTTGATGGGAGCCTATCACACTTATTCTTTATTATAGCAGCACCAGAAGGAGCTAATAACACTCACTTAGAGGTGTTATCAAGATTATCTACAATACTTATGGATGAAGAATTTAGAGAAAAACTTATAAATGCTAAAAGCGAAGATGAGTTTTTAAGTTTAATAGATAAAAAGGAAAAAGAGAAATTCCCAGAAGAAAAAGAAGAAAAAATAGAAGTAGTTAAAGAAAAAACTTCAAAATACCCAAAAGTATTAGCAGTTACAGCTTGCCCGACAGGTATAGCACATACTTTTATGGCAGCAGAAAGCTTAAATAAACAAGCTGAGAAAATGGGAGTTAGCATAAAGGTAGAAACTAATGGTTCATCTGGAGCTAAAAATGTATTAACTAAAGATGAAATAGAAAATGCAACAGCTATAATAGTAGCAGCAGATAAAAAAGTTGATATGGCTAGATTTAATGGAAAGAAAGTTATAATAACTAAAGTTGCTGATGGAATACACAAAGCTGAAGAGTTAATAACTAAAGCAGAAAATGGAGATGCACCTATATATAATCACGGCGGCAATGTAGAAATAAAAGAAGAAAGTAGTGACGAAAGTACATTTAGAAAAGTATATAAACATTTAATGAATGGTGTATCAAACATGCTACCATTTGTAGTAAGTGGAGGTATACTAATAGCTTTAGCATTTTTACTTGATGATTACTCAATAAATCCAGATACTTTTGGTTCAAACACACCGCTTGCAGCATTCTTTAAATCAATAGGAGATACTGCTTTTAAATTTATGTTACCAGTACTAGCAGGATATATTGCATATAGTATAGCTGATAGACCAGCTTTAGTAGTAGGATTTGTAGGAGGAGCACTAGCAAATACTGGTGGTTCAGGTTTCTTAGGAGCATTACTTGCTGGTTTTATAGCAGGATACTTAGTAGTAGGGCTTAAGAAAGTATTTAGTGTGTTACCAGATTCATTAGATGGAATAAAGCCAGTACTTTTATATCCTTTATTTGGGACACTTTTAATGGGTATTATAATGACATTTTTAATAATACCTCCAGTAGCAGCACTTAATTTAGGTATAACTAACTTCTTAAATGGACTTGGAACTAGTTCTAAATTAATACTTGGATTAATACTTGGGGGTATGATGGCAATAGACATGGGTGGACCAATAAACAAGGCAGCTTATGTATTTGGAGTTGCATCACTACAATCAGGCCAATTTGAAATAATGGCAGCAGTTATGGCAGGTGGTATGGTACCTCCTTTAGCAATAGCACTTGCTACAACTTTCTTTAAAAATAGATTTACAAAAGAAGAAAGAGAATCAGGTAAGGTTAACTATGTAATGGGATTATCATTTATAACAGAAGGGGCAATACCATTTGCAGCAGCAGACCCACTTAAAGTTATACCAGCTTGTGTATTAGGTTCAGCAACAGCAGGAGCACTTAGTATGATGTTTAACGCAACACTAAGAGCACCACATGGAGGAATATTTGTTGTTCCAGTTGTTGGTAACCCTTTAGGATACTTAGCTGCAATAGCAATAGGTTCAGTAGTAGGTATGATAGCATTAGCAGCTTTAAAAAAGCCTATAAATGAATAATATATACTTAGTTAAAAATAGATAGACTTATATAAAAATAAGTCTATCTATTTTTTATATACTAAATGATTAAAAACTTTATTTATATATAAATTTGTATTATAATAAGATGTATATCCTATCATACTGAGGGAGTAGTTTGCACGTATTGTGTGATTAGGTCAACATAATGACTAAATAGTCTGGTCTAATCTTAAAAAACGAGACTCAGGTATGCTTATTTTGCATACCTAGAGTCTCGTTATTTTTTTGCGAAAATAAAAAATTAGGAGGCAATTATGAGTATTACAGCAGTATTATTTACAGCTTTAGCACTTTCAATGGATGCTTTTGCTGTATCGGTAACAAAAGGAATGACTATTAAACATTTAACAAAATCTTTAGGTATAAAAATAGCCTTATTCTTTGGAATATTTCAAGGTGGAATGCCACTTTTAGGGTGGGTTATGGGTATTGGATTTGAAAAGTACATAAAATCTATAGATCATTGGATAGCACTTATATTATTAAGTTACTTAGGATATAAAATGATAAAAGGATTTATAGATGAAAGAAAAGAAGCAAATGAAGTAGATACTTTGTTAGCTGCTACATCTGAAGAAGAACTTTCTACAAAGGATATTTTAGTGTTATCTGTAGCTACTAGCATAGATGCTTTAGCAGTGGGAATAAGTTTTGCTTTTTTAAGTATAAACATAGTAGAGGTATCAATAGCTATAGGTGTTATAACATTTATAATGTGTTTATTTGGAGTTTTTATAGGTAAAAAAATAGGAAACGTATTTAATGGATATGCAGAACTTATAGGTGGAATTATACTTATAGGCATAGGTATAAATATATTTAATGAACATACACATATATTTAGTCAGTTATTTTAAGTACATATAATCAAAACATAAAAAATATATGATAAAAGTATAGATATAGTAAGTTTTTCAATAACTTATTATATCTATTTTTTTATAAAAATTAAAGTGTCTAATAGATATATTACAAAGTAAAAAAACGAACTTTATTTAATTTAAATATATAAAAATTCATAATAATACATAAAAAATATAAAAAAATATTGAAAATGTATGAAAATAATGATATAAATAATATTGTAAAATGATTTTGACATAAAATTAAGGAGTAATTAGAAAATGAAAAAAATATTAGTTTTACTACCAACAATATTATTATCAATATTTTTAATGGTAGGATGTACATCACAATCAGAAACAGGAAATGAAAATGTATTAGGTATAATAGGGGCTATGGAAGAAGAAGTAGAAATATTAAAAGAAAAGATGGATATAAAAGAAACTACGACTATAGCAGGTATAAAATTTTACAAAGGAACATTACATGATAAAAATATAGTGTTAGTTCGTTCTGGTGTAGGAAAAGTTAATATGGCTATGTGTACTCAAGTTTTAGTTGATAAATTTAATGTATCAGCTCTTGTAAATTCTGGAGTTGCTGGGACTATGAATGAAGATTTAAATCAAGGAGATGTAGTTATATCAACAACTACAGTTCAGCATGATTTTGATACAACAGCATTTGGAGATCCACTTGGAGAAATATCAAGATTAAATAAAAGATTCTTTGATGCAGATAAAAATATGATAAATAAAGCAAAAGAAGCTGCTAAGAATGTAAAAGGTGTAAATATAGTAGATGGAATGGTAGCTACAGGAGACCAATTTGTAGCAGGTGGAGATATTGCTAAAAAAATAAAAGATAATTTTAAAGATGTAGAGGCAGTAGAAATGGAAGGAGCAGCTATGGCACAAGTAGCTTACTTAAATGATATACCATTTGTTATACTTCGTTCAATATCTGATAAAGCCAATGGAGAAGCTGATTTATCATATGAGGAATTCTTACCAATAGCAGCTAAAAATGCTAGTTCATTATTAGAAGAATTTATAAAAATATACTAATATTAAGAATAAATAAAAGTTGGGCTAATCTATAGTCCAACTTTTTTATTATATAAAGCTAATGTAACTAAAAGTTGAATACATATTAATCAAAAATTTTATTAGGATGGTTATAAAGGGATAAATAAAGAAGTAGTTAATGTAGAAAATTTTTGGGATGATTTACGAAATCAAAATGACTATAAATAATTAAATGGACTAAATATAAAGGAGGAACGAATCGTTCCTCCTTTATATTTTAAAATTTGTTAAAAAAATAATTAATATTGCACTTTTTTTTATTAATGTATAATAAATATAGACGCATACAAATTTGGAGGGAAAAAATGAGAGAAATTTTAGAAGTAAATCCTATAATAGGTGCAATTAAAAATGACGAAAACTTAGAAGCTGTAGCAAAATCAGATTGTGATATTGTATTTTTATTAAATGGAGATATACTTAATTTAAAAAAAATAATCGAATATCTTCATAAATATGATAAAAAGGTATTTGTTCATATAGATATGATATCTGGAATAGCATCAAATCCGGTTATTGTTGATTATATAAAAAGAGAAGTAAAATTAGATGGAATAATAACTACTAAAACTAATATTGTAAAAAGGGCATTAGAGCTAAACCTAGATGTTGTGCAAAGGTTTTTCTTTATAGACTCAATGTCACTTGAAAATGCTATAGAAAGCTTAAGGAAAGTAAAGCCTCAAGCTATAGAAATAATGCCTGGAATAATGCCAAAGATAGTAAAAAGAATAAATAAAACTTATCCTAATATACCAATAATATGTGGTGGACTTATAGATGAAAAAGAAGAAGTTATAAATATATTATCTTGTGGTGCTATGGCAGTTTCAACTACAGATAAAAGTATATGGTAAGGATTAAAAAAAGGCTGTTAAAAACTTAACTGCAATGTTAAAAACTTAACCTTAAAAAATATTGACGGGAAAAAGTTTTTTTATTATTATTTAATTAAATCAATACTAGGCTGGAGACGAGAGAGCTAATAGTTTTTTTACTATGAGCTCTCTCTGTTTTTTTACAAAAAATTGATTTTATAAAAATTAAGGGGGAATTAAGTTGAAAAAAACATTGATGGGAGAGTGTATCTCTGAATTTATAGGATCCTGGATACTAATATTTATAGGTTGTGGATCAGTTGCATCACTTGTATTAAATGGAGCTAGTATTTCACAGTGGGAAATCGGTATAATATGGGGCCTTGCTGTTACCATGGCAATATATGTTACAGGAGCAGTGTCGGGTACACATATAAACCCAGCAGTTACTATAGCTTTAATGGTGTATAGGGATTTTCCAAAGAAAAAGGTCTTACCGTACATAATAGCTCAAATACTAGGATGTTTTGTAGGAGCTGCTACAGTTTACTTTTTATTTAAGAACTTATTCATATCTTTTGAAAATGCTAATAATATAGTAAGAGCAAGTGCAAGTGGTATGACTACAGCGGGAATATTCTCAACATACCCACATGCTGATATAAGTATAATGACAGCTTTATTTACAGAAATAATAATAACAATGCTTTTAGTTATGGTTATACTTGCAGTTGGAGAAGCTAAAAACTCAAACAAGCCTCATGCTAATTTAGCACCAGTTATGATAGGTTTAATAATAGCTATAATAGGTGCAAGTTTTGGAGTACTAACAGGATTTGCAATGAATCCATCAAGAGATCTTGGACCAAAATTATTTGCAATGATAGCAGGATGGGGAACTAATGCATTAGGAGAAAATATGTATTTCTTAGTTCCAATAGTAGGTCCAATTATAGGTGGTTTACTTGCAGGATTTGTATATGACAAAGGTGTAAAAAGATATTTAGATGATGAAGAGGTTACAGAAACATCTAAGTAGAAACATTAAATACAACAATAATTATAAATATAAATTTTAAAATTTCAGGGAGGGATTTGTATGGAAAGAAAGTATATAATGGCGCTAGATCAAGGAACAACAAGTTCAAGAGCAATATTATTTGATAAGAGTGGAAACATAATAGCAACTTCTCAAAAAGAATTTACTCAATTTTATCCAAATGCAGGATGGGTAGAACATAACCCTATGGAAATATGGGGAAGCCAAAGTGGAGTTATGAGAGAAGTTCTAGAAACTAATTCTATAAGACCAGATGAAGTTTGTGCAATAGGTATAACTAACCAAAGAGAAACTACAATAGTTTGGGATAAAAATACAGGAAAGCCAATATACAATGCGATAGTTTGGCAATGTAGAAGAACATCAGGTATATGTGATGAATTAGAAGCTAAAGGATACAAAGATACTATAAAAGAAAAAACAGGACTTATACTAGATGCATATTTTTCAGCAACTAAAATAAAATGGATACTTGATAATGTAGAAGGTGCAAGAGAAAAAGCAGAAAATGGAGATCTATTATTTGGTACAGTAGATACTTGGTTAATATGGAATTTAACTCGTGGAAAGGTACACGTAACTGATTACTCAAATGCTGCTAGAACTATGCTTTATAATATAAAAGAGTTAAAATGGGATGATGAAATACTTGAAATGTTAAACATACCAAAGAGTATGTTACCAGAAGTAAAACCATCTAGCTGTGTATATGGACACACAGACAAAGAAATGTTAGCAGGAGCTGAAATACCAATAGCAGGATGTGCAGGAGACCAACAAGCAGCACTATTTGGGCAAACTTGTTTTGAAGAAGGAAGTGCAAAAAACACTTATGGAACAGGTTGCTTTATGTTAATGAATACTGGAGAAAATATGGTAGAATCTAAAAATGGATTATTAACAACAATAGCTTGGGGTGTAGATGGGAAAGTTGAATATGCATTAGAAGGAAGTATATTTATAGGTGGTGCATCTATACAATGGTTAAGAGATGAACTTAGAATATTATATGATGCTAGCCAAAGTGAATTTTATGCTCAAAGTGTAGATGATACTAATGGAGTATATGTAGTACCGGCATTTGCAGGGCTTGGAGCACCATATTGGGATATGTATGCAAGAGGTAGCGTAATGGGACTTACTCGTGGTGCTAATAGAGCACATTTAGTTCGTGCAACACTTGAATCAATAGCATACCAAGTTAAAGATGTATTAAATGCTATGCAAGAAGATTCAGGACTAAAGCTAAATGGTCTTAAAGTAGATGGAGGAGCAAGTGCAAATAATTTCTTAATGCAGTTCCAGTCTGATATATTAGATGCAAATATAAATAGACCAAAAGTAGTAGAAACTACTGCACTAGGAGCAGCTTACCTAGCAGGATTGGCTGTAGGATTTTATGATAGCAAAGAAGATATTAAAAAATCTTGGATAATAGATAAAGAGTTTACTCCTAATATGAGTGATGCAAAGAGAAACTTATTATATAAAGGATGGAAAAAAGCAGTACAAAGAAGTCTTGATTGGGCAAGAGAAGATGAAGAACTTAAATCTGAATTAGCATCAGTTGAGAGTTAATATAAAATTAGTGACAAAAAATATTTTATAGTATATAATTAATATATGAAGGAAAATGTTTACAATTTTAAAGTAATATCTATAATTTACGAATTATAACAAAGTGAATTTTATTAAGTACAATATTTAAATATTTTTGGCTAAGAGATGAGAGAGCCTTCTATACAACGTATAGGGGGCTCTCTGTCTTTTTTTAGAAAAAACATAAGTTGGAGGGAAAGTTATGTATGATATAGCAATAATAGGAGCTGGAATTGTGGGAAGCTCTATAGCTCGTGAATTATCTAAATATAATTTAAAAACAGTAGTACTAGAAAAGGGAGTTGAAGTTTGTCAAGGAACTACTAAAGCAAATAGTGCTATAGTACATGGTGGATATGATGCAAATGAAGGAAGTTTAAAGGCAAGATTAAATGTAGAAGGTAACAAGTTGTATCCTAAACTTTGTAAGGAGCTAAATGTAGAATTTAAACAAAATGGTTCTTTAGTTTTAGCTTTCGATGAAGAAGATAAAAAACATATACAACAACTTTATGATAGAGGAATAAAAAATGGTGTAGAAGGTCTAAAAATACTAAACAAAGAAGAAGTATTAAAACTTGAGCCTAGTGTAAATAAAAACGTAGTAAGTGCACTACTTTGTGAAGTAGCAGGTATAGTTTGTCCATTTAATTTAAATATAGCGCTTATGGAAAATGCTATAACTAATGGAGTAGATTTAAAATTAGAAAGTGAAGTAATAGATATCAATAAAATAGATGATGAATTTAATATAAAATTACAAAATGGAAAAATAATAAAATCAAGATATGTAATAAATGCAGCTGGAGTATACAGTGATAAAATAAACAATATGATAGGCGGAGATGAGTATTATATCATACCTAGAAAAGGAGAGTACAAAATACTAGATAAATCTGAAGGGAAAATAGCAAATCATACATTATTCCAATGCCCAACAAAAAAAGGTAAAGGTGTATTAGTAACTCAAACAGTTCACGGAAATTTATTAGTTGGACCAAATGCAAATGTTGTAGATGACAAAGAAGATATATCTACAAGTAGAGAAGGTATTGAAGAAGTAGTTAATGCTTCAAGAAAAAGTATAGAAAATATAGATTTTAGAAAGACAATAACATCTTTTGCAGGACTTAGAGCAACACCAAATACAGGAGACTTTATGATATTTGCATCAGATAAATGTAAAAACTTTATAAATGTAGGTGGAATAGAATCACCTGGGTTAGCCTCATCACCAGCTATTGCAAAATATGTAGTAGAAATTCTAAAAGAAGAGGGATTAAACTTAGAGAAAAACACAGATTTTAACCCAATAAGAAGAAAAAATAAGCCATTTTCACATATGAGTAGCAAAGAAAAAGAAGAAATAGCAAAAAAAGATGAAAGATATAAAAAGATAATATGCAGATGTGAAATGGTAACAGAAGGTGAAATAATAGATGCTATAAAATCACCATGTGGAGCTAAAACTGTAGATGGAGTTAAAAGAAGAGTAAGACCAGGAATGGGAAGATGCCAAGGTGGTTTTTGTGGTCCTAAAGTTATAGAAATAATAGCTAGAGAACTTAATATAAACGTTGAAGATGTATTAAAAGATTATGACAAATCAAACATGGTAGTAGGTAAAGTTAAGGAAATGAGGGGTGAGTTAGTTGAAATATAATGTTGTTGTTGTTGGAGGAGGACCAGCAGGTCTTGGAGCAGCTTATGAAGCTAAGAAAAATGGTGCAAAAGATGTACTTATAATAGAAAGAGATAGAGAATTAGGTGGAATACTTAATCAATGTATACACAATGGATTTGGACTTCATGAATTTAAAGAAGAACTAACAGGGCCTGAGTATGCTCATAGATTTATAGAAATGATAAAAGAAGAAAATATAGATTATATGCTAAATACTATGGTACTTAATATAACTAAAGATAAAACTATAGAAGCACTTGGAGAAGATGGACTTATAAATATAAGTGCAGATTCAATCGTTCTTGCTATGGGATGTAGAGAAAGAACTAGAGGTGCAATCGATATACCAGGATATAGATGTGCAGGAGTATACAACGCAGGAGCAGCTCAAAGACTATCAAATATGGAAGGGTATATGGTAGGTAAAGAAATAGTTATATATGGATCAGGAGACATTGGTCTTATAATGGCAAGACGTATGACATTAGAAGGCGCTAAAGTTAAGGCAGTAGTAGAAGTTAATCCTCACAGTAGTGGGCTTACTAGAAATATAGTACAGTGTTTAGATGATTTTAATATACCTTTAATGTTAAGCACAGGTATAAGTTATATTCATGGAAAAGAAAGAGTTAAAGGAGTTACACTTTCAAAACTTGATGAAAACAGAAAGCCTATAAAAGGAACAGAAGAATATATACCATGTGATACAGTACTTTTATCAGTAGGACTTATACCAGAAAATGAGTTAAGTGTTGATTTAGGAGTAAGTCTAGATAGTAAAACTAGTGGACCAATAGTTAGAAATAGCATGGAAACTAATATAGATGGTGTATTTGCTTGTGGTAATGTAGTTCATGTACATGACTTAGTAGATTTTGTTACAAAAGAAAGTAGAATAGCTGGTAAAAATGCAGCTCTATACTCATTAAATAAATTAAAAAATAATGAAAGTGTAAAAACTTTAGCAAGTGAAGGAATTTCTTATATAGTACCACAAAATATAGACACAACTTGTGATGAAGATATAAATTTATTTATGAGAGTTAGAAATATATACAGTAACAAAAAATTAGTAGTAGAAAGTAATGGTAAAGTAATATTAGAAAAGAAAAGAAAACATATGATACCATCTGAAATGGAAAATATAAAATTATCTAAAGATTTATTTAAAGATATAAAAGAAAATATAACTGTAAGTGTTAAGGAGGCTTAAATATGGCAAATATAACTTGTATAGTATGTCCTATGGGATGCCCATTAGTAGTAACTAAGACTAATGATGGATATAAAGTAGAAGGAAATACTTGTAAAAGAGGAGAAAAGTATGGAGTAGAAGAGTTAACTAATCCTAAAAGAGTTATAACTACTACTGTAAGACTTGAAAATTCATATTTAAACCTACTGCCAGTAAAAACAAAAGAATCTATACCAAAAGATATGATGTTTGAAATAATGAGAGAATTAGATACTATAAAGGTAAGTGCACCAATAAGTGTAGGAGATGTTATAGTTAAAAACATACTAGACACAGGTATTGATGTAGTTAGTGCTAAAACAGTAGATATTTATTAAAAAGATAGCTTATGCTATCTTTTTTATATACCAGTACTTTATATTAAGTATAAAGCTGTTGATAGCTTACATAGACAACATATATCAATAAGATTAAAATGCAAAAAAAGATATTTTGAGCAACAGACGAAGTCGTGGGCGACATGAAGTGTTTTGCCGACACGTCGCTCAAGCAAAGCGAATTTTTGTTGTACCCAAAAAGTATAAATATAAAAGTTACATCCTTGTTACTTTAATTACGAACTTGTAATCTAAGGTAACAGCCGTGTAACTGTTATATATAATTTTAATATGTTAATATAAATACATAGAAGGAAATAAAATAAAAACTTACATAAATTTACATAAATTAAAAGGACGTGATTAAAATGAAAAGAGCTATAACAGCATTATCAGTATTATGTGGAGGGATGTTATTTGTAAGTCCAATAAACAACATAATATTTGCACAAAATTCTAATAACAAACCTAAAGTAGAAGCAGTTGAAGGTATAAACACTAATACAAAAGAAGAAGTAAATAAAGAAGAAAATAACAACATAGATAAACAAGTAATAAAAAATGAAAGCAATAATAAAGTACATAATGAATCAGTAAAAGTTGAAAATAAAGAAGAAGTTAAAAAAGATGATAATAAAATAAATAAAGAAGAAAACAAACAAGAAAATAATCAAGTAGCTAAAGAAGAAAATACAACTACTAATGAAAATGCAAAAGTTGAAAATAAACAAAAAACTGAAGATGATAAAGTACAAGAAGAAAATGTAGTAGTTTCAAATGATAAAGTACAACCAGACATAAAAGAAGAAAGTAAAGTTGAAGTTATAAAAGTATTAAATCAAGAACAAGCTAAAGATTTATTAAAAATGTATAATCAAGACGCAAACTATACATACCAAGGTGATGAAAATAACTTTAGTGCATTAAAAGAAAAAGGATTAAGTGGATATGTATTTTTCCCAGACTATGATACTGACTTAGGTTTCTTTGTAGATAAAAATACATCAAATATATACTACTTCCACCCAAGTGGATATCTTGAATTAGCTATGTAAAACAAATTAATATAAGCTAAAAAAGAGCACCTCTAAAAAAGAGGTGCTCTTTTTATATAGTAATATTAACAATTAATGATTTTAAGTTGATAATTTAATATAATATCTATTTTTAATAGAATATAAGAAACTATGTACTATAATATATTTATAATTTAAAATATTTTATGATAAAATGTAAATTAAACTAAAAAAATCAGTAAGAAAGAGAGACATAAATATGAAAAGAAAAATAATATTAAACTTAGCAATTAGCATAGATGGATATATAGCAAGTGAAGATGGAGGATTTGACTGGATAGTTGGAGATGGAGATAATTCTTTAAATAGTGATAAAAAGTGGGATTTTAATGAATTTCTAAGTGAAGTAGATACTGTAGTAATGGGAAAAAAATGTTATGACCAAAATTTTCATAATGACTACAAAAGCAAAAAGGTGTATGTAGCTACATCAAAGGAGCTAGAAGATTATGAAAATATACATTTTATAAATGGCGATATATGTAAAGTAATAGAAGAAGAAAGAAAAAAAGAAGGAAAGAACATATTTTTATTTGGAGGAGGGAAATTAGTAGACAACTTTATAAAAGCAGATATTATAGATGAATATATAATAGGAATAATACCTACAATACTTGGAAAAGGTAGACCATTATTCTTGGGTAATAACCCTAAAATAGATTTACACTTAGATGAGTATATTTCAGACAATGGGATTGTCATATTAAGATATTCAAAAAGATAGTATATAAAATTTAAATATATAAAGTTATGAGAATATTTATTTTCATAACTTTTTCTATATATATAATATTAAATTTTAGTTAAAAAATACATAAAAAATTCTATTATAGTTTATGTATTTATTACATTAAACATAAAATTAATTTTATATAGAAGTTATATAAAAATCTTATTGATAAGAATATTTTTTATTAGTACAATCTAATTGTAAAAGTAAAAAAACTAAAAATATAGTTATGTCATTTTTATAAATAACAGTATATATAAATCTTAAAGTATATAAAATTGATAAATAGTTTTTGACTAAAATAAATACCTCTACAAATTATATCTATAATTTTTAGTTTTAAAAATATATTATTTATTGGAGGTAAGTAATGAGAAAGCTAACAAAGGCTATGGCAATTGCAATTTCATCTACGTTTATACTAGGTGCAAGTACTATGAATTATACTGGAAATGCAGGTGGAAATGATGTAGATAGAATACTCTGGGAACATGGTGGTGACTTAGAGGCACAATTTGGACAAGATAAAAATATAGGTACTGCAGGTTTACTTGCGGGTAAAGATGGCGAATATATAATAGCTGGTGGAGGAGCAAATTTCCCAGATAAACCAGTTTTAGATGGAGGGGCTAAAAAGCTTTATCCAGATGTGTATGTACTAAAGGAAGAAGATGGAAGACTGAAGCAAGTTAGCCATGAAAAACTAAATTATGAAATTGGATATGGGAGCTCAATTACTGATAAAGAAGGGGTTTACTATATAGGTGGAAGTAGTAATGAAAAAGAAGCTGATAATGTAACTTTATTTACAGTTAATAAAAAAGGAAAACTTAAAGAAAAGCACATAGGAGATTTACCATTTACACTTAGCGATGGAATAGCAGTTAAAAAAGATAGATATATATATGTTGGTTTAGGAAAGCAAAATGGAACACCTAGTAATAAGATGTATAGATTTGACATAAAAAAAGGTGAGACTAAAGAGTTAGCACCTATGCCAGGAGAAGCAACTAGAAACCAAGCTGTAGCTCAAATATTAGGTGATGATATATATGTATTTAGTGGTGGAGATAAAGTAGCATATACAGATGGATATAAATATAACATAAAAAATAATAAATGGGAAAAGGTTTCTGATATTAAAATAAATGATAATAAAATATCTTTATTAGGAGCAAGCTCAGTGAAACTTAATGAAGAAGAAATGTTAGTTATAGGTGGATTTAATAAAGAAATATATGATGATGCAGTTTATAATCTAGATAACTTAAAAGGAGAAGAATTACAAGCCTTTAGACAAAAATATTTTGGTGCAGATCCTCAGGAATTTAATTGGAATGAAAATATATTAATATATAATGCAGAAGAAGATAGCTGGAAAACTGTAGGAGAAATTCCATTTAATGCACCTTGTGGAGCAGGTCTAATACTTAATGGAAATAAGATATATTCAATAAATGGGGAAGTAAAACCAGGTGTTAGAACAGAAAGAACTTTTGTAGGAACAATAATTAATGAGTAGCTATCAAGGTATAAATTTAAGTAAAGACTTTTAAGATAGGGGGAAAATTTATGATATTTGGCAATATAGAGCATATAAAAAATTATCCTAATTTAAGTAAAGACCTACTTAGGTGTTTTGAATATGCTAATGAAAATGATTTAAAAAGCTATGAAAAAGGGACATACACTATAGATGGAAAAGATATATTTGTAAATATAGTAGAATATGAAACTTATGAGAAAGAAGAAAGATTTTGGGAAGCTCATAAAAAGTACATAGATATTCATTTAATGATAGATGGATGCGAAAGAATTGACTTAAATTTCATAGAACAATTAACTCAAAAAGATTATGAAGAAGAATCGGACTTTTTACCTCTAGAAGGTGAAAATAATGGATATGTAGAATTAAGAAAAGGAAATTTCTTGATTTGCTATCCAGAAGATGCTCACATGACAGCTATAAAAGTAAATGAAAAAGAATATGTAAAGAAAGCTATATTTAAAATTATAATAAGATAAATATAAGAGAGGGTATATGCCCTCTCTTATTAAAGTATAAAAATTAAATTTTTATTATTGGTAAATTTAATTATTTAAACTTGTTAAATACATTTTTTTATATGATATAATTTATACAGTAGTATTAATAAAGGAGTGATTTTTATGACACTAATGGCAGAAATGACATGGTATGAGTTTAATGAAAGAAAAGACAAAGATGTAGTAATATTACCTATAGGGTCTGTTGAACAACATGGACCACACTTACCATTATCTACAGATACTATAATATCTGAGGGATTCTCTAAATTATTAGGAGAAAAAACAAATTCTATAGTAATGCCTTCTATAAATTATGGATATAAATCTCAACCGGCATCAGGTGGAGGTCCATTATTTCCAGGTACTATAGATTTAAATGGAACTACTTTAATAGAGTTAGTAAAAGATATTTTAGAAGAGTTAATAAGAGATGGTGTAAGAAAAATAGCTATAGTAAACTCTCATTTTGAAAATCAAGCATTTTTACTAGAAGCCATAGATTTAGTAAGCAAATTTATGCCAAATGATACTAAAATAATAATGATGAGCTGGTGGGACTTAATAAGCCAAGATACTATTGATAAAGTATTTGATGAAATAGAGTTTCCAGGATGGGCATTAGAACATGCAGCTATAACAGAGACTTCATTAATACTTAAATTTGCTCCACAACTAGTTCATATGGATAGATTAATAGATGAAAAAATAGAAGAAGTACCAACTTATCATGTATATCCAATACCAAAGGATTTAGTTCCAAAATCAGGATTATTAGCCATAGGAAGAACTAGTTCTAAAGAAAAAGGAGAACTAATAGTAAATGAAGCTTTAGACAAAATGGTCAGTATAGTAAACAAAGAATTTATAAAATAAACAAGAATATTTTGCTATAAAAATACATTAAAAACCTATGGCTATAAATAACTAGCAATAGGTTTTTAATGTATTTACTATTATTTTAATTTATTAATATTAAAGTTTTGGAGGAAATTAAAATGAAAATTGCAATAATTGGTTATAGTGGAAGTGGAAAATCCACACTTGCTAGGAAGCTTTCAAAATATTATAAGGCACCTGTTTTATTTCTCGACAGAGTTAATTTTTTGCCCAATTGGATTGAACGTGATAGAGATGAAGGGCGTTTGATAGTATGTGATTTTATGAAAAATGATTCTTGGGTGATAGATGGAAATTATAGTGATTTTTTTCAAAAAGAAAGATTAGAACAAGCTGATAAAATAATTTTTTTGAATTTTCCACGTAGAATTTGTATTTATAGAGCATTAAAGAGGTATTTTAGATACAAAAACACAACTCGTGAAGATATGGCTAAAGGATGTATAGAGAAAATTGACTTAGAATTTATTTGGTGGATTCTTTATGAAGGCCGCACTAAAGAAATACGCAATCATTATAAACAAATAGAAAAAAATTTTAAGAATAAAATAGTAGTTTTGAAAAAAGCAAAAGAAGTTAATTTGTTTCTACAGAAAATAACAAATTCATAGTATATAGTAAATAAAAAAATTAATTACTATGTACTATGAAATATATAGTTAATATTTTTATTGTCTTGATATGTAATATAAAATTTATCCTAAGGCAACAAATATAGTACCAATAGCTATAAATAAAACGCCTATTATACCTTTTACACTTATTTGTTCTTTAAATATTAAAATAGAAAAAATTACAGTTAAAACTACAGATAACTTATCAATAGGAGCTACTTGCCAAGTTTTACCTGCCTTTAGTGCTATATTTAAAAATAACCAAGACAAAGCACCAGATACGCCAGCAAATACTAAGAATAGTAAGTCTTTTTTATGACTTAAAAGAGAAGATAGATTAGAAAAATCTCCTTTTATAAAAGATACTAATACTAAAAATACTCCCATTATAACTGCTCTAACACTAGTAGCTAGTGAAGGAGACAAGTTAGTTACTCCCACCTTAGAAAAAACTGTTACAAAACTTGCACTGATAGCCGCTAAAAGTGCATAAAATAACCAATTACTCATAAAACCTCCTTGCGAATTAATATTAAATGTTAATTAAAAATAAATGAAAATAAATATCAATAACTAAAATAATACTTTATAAATCTTATATAGTCAATAAATATTTAAATGCAATAAAAAATTATATAAAAAATAATAAAATATTATATCTTGTTTGAAAACATACTAATTTAAACTTGTTTGTTGTATAATTTAATAATAAACAATCAACAAAAGGAGAGTCAAAATTTATGAGGGATTTTAAACTGAAAAATCAATTTATACTAGCAACTTATATAATTATATTATCCTTTTTATTATTAAATATAAAAACTGTAGGAAATGTTTTAAACACTACACTATCTATATTAAAACCTTTTATAATAGGATTAGCTATAGCATTTTTACTAAATGTACCTATGAAATCTTTTGAAAATAGATTAATAGGAAAAATTGTTAAAAAATATAATATAAAGAATTCAAAAATTATTATAAGGATAATATCATTAATATTAACACTTATAACAATAGGGCTATTATTAAGTGCATTTATAAACTTAGTAATACCACAATTAGTAAAAAGTACTTCAAGTTTAATAAGTAGTATTCCGCAGGATATAGACTCATTACAGTCTTATATAACAACTTATATGTCTCATATAAATATATCAGATAATTTACATCACAGTTTATTATCAGGAGTTGATAAGATGTCAGACTTTATGATAAAAACTTTAAATTATTTTATATCTAATATAGTTGGAATTACTTTTTCAATAACATCTATAATAACTAACTTATTATTAGGTTTTGTTATAGCCATATATATGTTACTTAGCAAAGACAAGCTTATAGTTCAATTTAAAAAGGTGATATATGGTCTTTTAAGTGAAAATATGGCAGATAAAATAATGAGCATTATTAAATTAGGCGATGTTAAATTTTCAAAATTTATAGTAGGACAATGTACAGATGGTATAGTTATGGGAAGTTTATGTTTTATAGGTATGACCATATTTAATATGCCTTATGCTATATTAATAAGTACATTAATAGGAATTACAGATTTAATACCGATATTTGGTACATTTTTAGGAGCAGCTCTTTCTGCTTTGATATTATTTATGATAAAACCTGTAACAGCACTTTACTTTATAATAATGATAGTTATAATTCAGCAAGTAGAAGGGAATTTTATATATCCATTTATAGTAGGAAATTCCATAGGATTATCATCATTTTGGATATTAGTTCCTATAATAATAGGTTCATCAATGTTTGGAGTATTAGGGATCCTAATAGGAGTACCTCTTTTTAGTATGATATATACTTTATGTGGTGGGTATATAAATAACAGGATAAAATCAAAAAATATAAATATACAAAAATAATTTGATACTTGTATTTATTTTATATAAACAATTAAAATAATATAAAAAGGGACTAAAGTTGGCTTTTAGTCCCTTTTTATATTATTAATTAGTCTAATATACTATATAAAACACTATTTACAATAGATAGCAATATAGATGCACCTATTGCACTTAAAGTACTATTTATATAAACTCCATTAACAAATGAGAATGCTAGCTTTAAAACTAATCCATTTATAATTAGTGAAAATAACCCTAAAGTTAAAACTGTTATAGGGAATGAAAAGAACTTAAGTATAGGCTTTATAGTTAAATTAAGTAATCCAAATATTAATGTAAGTATTATTAATGACTTAAAAGAACTTATATATACGCTATTTAAAAGTAAAGATACTATATATAAGGATATAGCATTAACGACTATAAATAATGATGCTTTTCTCATAGTAAATCTCCTTTCAAAATATTACAAATTTATACAAATATTAAATCATATATACAATAATATTTCAAGTTAGTATAATATTTAAGATAATTAGATCATATACTTTAAATATGGTTTTGTTTTTAATTTTGTCTATATATTAAATTTATATACACTACACTTATTAAAGTAAAAATATAATTAAATTAATTTACCAAAAAAGGATGATATTATGTATAATTCAAGATATGAAGAATTAAACAATATTATGAAAATTATTACACCTATAGAAAATGAAATAAATAATATTACAAAGTATATATATACCAAAGATAAAACAAAATCAATATATATTATAGATTATATACAAAAAGAGATAAATAAATTAAAAAACAATGTAAAAGAGCTAGAAAATCCATTTGTACTTTGTATAGTGGGTTGTGGGAACTACGGAAAATCAACTCTTATAAACTCATTAATAAAAAGGGAGGTAGTAGCTACAAAAGATATACCAAGTACTTGGAAGGTTGATGTTTTTTTAAAGAGTAATTTAGAAAAAATAGAGATAATATATGACAACGAAGAAAAAATTTTAAAAAGTATACAAGGTGGATATAGATTACTGAAAGATGAAGAAGATAAGTACAAAAAATCTAAAGAAAAAATATATAGATTAGTTCAAGAGCTTAAAAAAGAAAATACAAAAACAAAAAAAGAACTTAAAGAATACAAAAGAGAATTAGAAGAGAAATATTTATATAAACCTCAAATATGTAAGGTTAAATATTACTTAAAAGAAGGAAATTTAATAAATGATTTTACTATAGTAGATACACCGGGACTTAACCAAAGTCTATTAAATACTGATAAAAAAGTAGAGCGATATTATGAGATAGCAGATGGAATTATATGGGTAATAGATGCTCAAAATATAGTATCTAGTGAAAATACAAAGCTTATAAATGAAATTAATGATATAGATAAAAATTACACTAACAAAAATATAATAGCTGTTGTAAATAAGATTGATATAATAAAAGAAAAAGATCTAGATAAAGTTAAAGATAAATGTGAAGAATTATTTAAAGATAAGTTTAAAGACATTGTATACATATCAGCTAAAGATGCTATAAAAGGAATATTAAATAAAGATTATTACTATATACAGAAAAGCAATATAGAAAAATTATATAAAAGTATAGATGTTAATTTTAAAAAACTTTGTGAAAATAAGCAAATAGAATCCAAATACAAAAATTTATATATAACTAAAAGTAATATAATACAATCTATATACTCACATAAGAGAGAATTATACAAAGACTTATCTATATATAATGAAATAGATTATGAATTAAAATACACCTTAGATAATATAAAAAAGGATGCTCTAAGTTATATAAAAGATATAGATATAGAAATAAAGGACCATATAATAAGTTTGCAAAATAAATGCAATAATGATTTTAGTAATATATATGATATAATTTATAAAAAATCAAATTTCAATAAAGACTCCATTTATCAAAAAATAGATACTAATATAAATTTAGATAAAATCCAGGTACCAATTCAAAAACAATTAAAAGATAAAGCAAAAGAAGATAAACTAGAAAATTTATTTAATAAATTTTTAGTTAAAGCATTTAATGAAGACGTAAATTATAAACCAAATTACCTATCTATAAATAAAGAACTCATAACAAAAGACATAGAAAAAATATTAAAAGATAATATAAATACTATAATTTCAAACATAGAATATATAAAAAATCATAGTTTTGAAAAAGTATATATAGACTATAAGTATATAAATATTTATATAGACTTCCTAAACAATATAGAAAGAATTTTAAATACTTTGGGGTGATATTTTGGAAAATAATAAAGGTATATGTATAGTTAAAGAAGAAATATTAAATTCACCAATAAGAAAAAAGTTAATTGAAGATTTAAATTTACCATATAAAAATACAATAAAAGAACCATTACAAGAAGTGGTTGAACTTATTAAATCTATAGAAAGTAATAAGGAAGAACCATTAAAAATTGTTGTGTTAGGAGAAGTTAAATCAGGAAAATCAAGCTTAGTAAATTCATTAATAGGAGGGGATATAAGTGAAGTAGATGTACTTGAAGCTACTTCTAGTATAATAGAAATAGTATATAGTAACATGCCATATACTAAAACATATAAAGACATAACAAAGGTGGGTCTTAATATAGATTATTTAAAAAAGATAAATATAGTAGACACACCAGGGTTAAAGAGCATAACTGTAAACAATGAAGAAAAAACTTTAAACTATATAAAAAATGCTGATTTGATATTATTTGTAATAGATGCAACTCACCTAGGACAAGAAGATGTAATAGAAGCGCTTGATTTGATAAGTGAGTATAAAAATAACATTATAGGTATAGTAAATAAGTGTGATTTATTAAGTTCTGATAAAGAAGAAATTATAGATTATATAAAAGATGAATATGGAATATATATAGATGAATTTTTTATGATATCTTCATATCTTGAATACCAAGAGAAGGTATTACCTAAGGTAAAAACAAAAAGTACTGATTTAGTATTATCAAACTATAATGATTTAAAATACGAATTTAATAGATTAAATGATTATATAAATTATCTAATAAAAAATTCTCAAGAAGAAAAAAATAGTAGTATAAAATCATCTTTAGATAGAATAATACACAAAGATATAGTTTGCCATAATGATTATCTAAAGACTTTATATGTTTTAGATGATGAATTATTAAGATACAATAAATTACTTCAAAACAAAAGAGACTATATAAGTTCAAAGATGGATTTTGAGATAAAGGATTGGGTAGATAGAATATTTTTTAGTGATGAAATACAAAAAATTAAATTAAATATAGATTTAGCTAAGTTATACATAAATGAAGGATATATAAATGAATTAGTAAACAAGAAAAAAATAGAATTGGATAATTTATTTTTTAATGAGTGGAGTCAGTGTTTAAAAGAAATAAGCAATGAAATGGATGATGATATAAAAAGATATATAAATGATATAACATATAAAAATGAATGCATAGATACCCAAAGCTTTAAATTAGAAAAAAACCAAGCAACAGTAAATGAATTATTAGCAGTAGTAGGAACAGGTGCAGTGCTTGGGGCAACTTCGGGTACAGTTGTTTCAATGTATAGTGCAATACTTGGAGCATCGGCAACTTCAACTACTATATCAGCAGCACTAATGACTTATTGTCCACCGCTATTAATAGCAGGGACTATAAGTGGAGCAGTAGGGAAAGTTATATATGATAAAGTACAAGATGATAAAAAAAGCAAGGAATTGCTAAATGATATAGATACTTTTATAGAAAATCTAAAGTATAAAATAAGTGAGAATCTAAAAGATATATATGAAAATTATAGTATAGAGATAAACTATACAACACTAGAAATACTAAAAAATATAAAAGGTATACAAACTAACAAACACGAAATAGAAGATACAATTAAAGAAATAAATATATATATAGATAAATTAAAAACATATATACATTAATGAAAATTCAGTACAATAAACACAAAAAATGTCATTTTATCATACATTGAAGTATAACTTTTAATTAAGGGAGTAAATAGTATGATTACTATAAGTTTATGTATGATAGTAAAAAATGAAGAAAATATTTTAAAAAGATGTTTAGATAGTATTTATGATATAGTAGATGAAATAATAATAGTAGATACAGGGTCAGTAGATAAAACAAAGGAAGTTTGTAGAAATTATACTAACAATATATATGATTTTAAGTGGATTGATGATTTTTCAAAGGCTAGAAATTTTTCCTTTGATAAAGCAACCAAAGATTATATACTTTGGTTAGATGCAGACGAGTATTTAGATGAGAAAAATAGAAAAAGACTTATAAACTTGAAAGAAAATTTAAATGAAAGTATAAGTGTTATATCTACAGAGACTCATATGTGTATAGATGAAAATAATAATCCTAAAATAGTAGCTAGAAGAAATAGAATAATCAAAAGAAATGAAGGTTTTAAGTGGGTAGGATATGTTCATGAATATATATCTATAGAGGGTATAAATGAAAGTAATGTATATGATAGTGATATTTGTATAATACATGATAAGGTAAAAAATATAGATGATAGAAATCTTAAAATATACGAAAAAAAACTAAAAGATGGCAAAATATTAAGCAATAGAGATTTGTATTATTATGGAAGAGAATTATATTGTAATTTAAAATATGAAAAATCTATAGAAATATTAAAAGAATTTATAAAGGTAAGTAAATTTAAGGAAGAAACGGTAGATGCATTATGCAAAATAGGAGAATGTTATATAAAACAAAAAGAATACAAACTAGCAAGGATATATTTATATAAAGCCTTTGAAGAAGATATACCAAGAGCTGATATAATGTATAATATAGCTTATTCATTTGAAGAGGAGGAAAAATATTTACAAGCTATAAGTTGGTATAAAATAATACTTAATACTGATATATCTTGTGATACTAACCAATGCATTAATATGAGTTACTTAAGATTTAAACCTCATTTAAATCTTTGTTGCTGTTATTATGAATTGAAAGATTTACCAAGGGCTTATTATCACCATCAAAAATGTATGGAATTAAATCCAAATGATGAATGTGTAAAATGTAATGAAAAGTACTTTAATTCTATAATAAAAGAAAGATAAGGTGGGGAGACCCACCTTAAATTATATATCATAAAAAAATCATATGTAAAATATACTGTATTAAACAATAGATAAGGAGGATATGATGATATTAGATAAAATTTTAGAGAATGTAGATACTTTAAATATATATGGAGACACAAATATTGATATAGATAATATATATTATGATTCAAGAGAAGTAACAAAAAACAGCATGTTCATATGTATAAAAGGATATAATACTAATGGACATTTATATATAGAAAATGCTATAAAATCTGGAGCTAAGGCATTTTTAATAGAAGAAGATATAAATATAGATAATATGGATAAGTATACATTTATAAAAGTAAGTAATACTAAAGAGGCCATGGCAAAAATTGCATCTAATTTTTATAATGAGCCAAGTACAAAATTAGATGTAATAGGAATAACAGGAACAAATGGGAAAACTAGTGTATCAACTCTTTTAAAGGAGATATTAAATAAAGTTAATAAATGTGGTCTTATAGGAACTATCGAAATAGACAACTCAAAGGAAAAAATAATACCTAAAAATACAACTCCAGAAAGTTTAGACCTTCAAAAAAGTTTCAATGATATGTTAAAAAATAACTGTAAATATTGCGCTATGGAAGTATCTTCTCATGCACTTAGCTTAGGTAGAGTGAAAGATACTAGTTTTTTAATGGGATTATTTACAAACTTAACTGAAGAACATTTAGATTTTCATAAAAATATAGAGGATTATAGAAACTCTAAAGAAAAGCTATTTTATATGACAACAAAAGCAAATATAATAAATATAGATGATGAACATGGCAAAATTATATTAAATAATATTAAAAACTTAGATATACCTGTATACACTTATGCTATAAATGAACATGCTGATTTTATGGCAAGTGATATTATATTAGAAAAAGATCATATAGAATATAAAGTAAAAACTCCAACTTATGAAGATTATATCTATGTAAATATACCAGGAAAGTTTAGTGTATATAATACATTGGGAATAATAAGTATTTGCTACATATTAGATATAGATATAAACATAGTTAAAGAAGTATTTAGAAATACTAAAGGCATTAAGGGTAGGTTTGAAAGTATAAAAAATAATAAAAATCTAAATGTTATAGTAGACTATGCACATACTCCAGACGCTTTAGAAAATATATTAAAAGCTTCAAAAGAATTTACAAAAGGCAAGGTAATAACAGTGTTTGGATGCGGAGGAGATAGAGATAGACTAAAAAGACCTATAATGGGAAAAATAGCACAAGAATACTCTGATGTAGCTATAATAACATCAGATAATCCAAGATGTGAAGATCCCCATAAAATAATTAATGATATATTAAAAGGTATTAATATAAAAAAGGATAATTATATAATTATAGAAGATAGAAAAGAAGCAATATATAAGGCAATAGATATGGCAAATGATAAAGACTTAGTTATAATAGCGGGAAAAGGACATGAAGATTATCAAATAATAGGTAAGAAAAAGCATCCTTTTGATGATACAAAAGTAGCACTTGAAGCTATAAATTTAAAGTAGGCAACAAATAAACTCATATATATTAATAAAAGGAGCTGTGAATATTCACAGTTTCTTTTATATTATAATAAAGCATGCTTTATTATTTTTTTTAGAAGTATTATAATATACGGATAAACTAAATAAAAATTAAAAGGTAGGTAATTTGATGAATGAAACTAAAAAGTTAACAGAGTCAGCAATACTATCCGCACTATTTGTTATAAGTACCTTACTATTTATAGGAATTGGTTTTGGATATGCACTTTACATAGATTTTATAGTTCCTGTATTTTTTTCAATAGTAGTACTTAGATGTGATTTTAAGTATTCAGTACTTTCTGGGATAACATCACTTTTAATAGTATGGTTGATACTTGGGAATATAGGTATAGCTATATGGTGTAGCCAAAGTGTAATACTTGGAATACTTTGTGGCTACTTTATAAGTAAGGATACATCTATTATGGATGATATGGTATATACTTCTTTTATAGGCGTTGTACTTATGGTATTTGTAGATATATATGCATCTAAATTAATAGGATACAGCTTTATGAAAGAGTTTCAAGGATATATAAATATACTAAAATCCGGAGAATATGTACAAGTTATTTATTATATACTTATAGCTGCATTTCCTTTTGGAACTGTATTTTCTATATATATATTATCCTTATTTATGTGCAAGAAATTAAATATGTTAAAAGGAAATATAAATAAAAAATTTGAAATTATAGCTAACTTTAGAAGACTTTCAAGATTTGTATGTTGTTCTAAAAATGTATTTTATGTATTATCAGTATACATTTTTATAGTAGAAACTTTTAAAGCGTTTAATATAAACATAGATAATACATATCTAAAAACTATAATAATAAGTATAGAGTATCTATCATTTTACTTTGTGATAAAAGATGGATATACAGCAATACAAAATTATTTATTATCTAAAAATAAGAAAGTAGCTCATATAAGAATATTATCGATTTTAATGTTAATAGCATTAGTATTAATATTTAAGATAACTACATTTATTATAATCATAATTAATATAATATTAGATATAAAGATAAATATAAGAAATCAACAAATAGGAATATTAAATAATATATTAAGTAGAGGGTGAAAATGTGGTTAAGGATGTAAGTTTTATCAAAAAATGTCCCTTTTCACATAGAGGACTTCATAATGATATATATCCAGAAAACTCTATGGGGGCTTTTATAAATTCTATAAAATATAACTATGGTATAGAATTAGATGTACAACTTACAAAAGATAAAAAGGCAGTAGTATTTCATGATGAGTTTTTAGAAAGAATGACAGGATATAAAGGTACTATAAATAATATGACTTATAATGAAATAAGCAAACTAAGGCTATTAAACACTGATGAAAAGATACCTCTTTTAGTGGACGTATTAGATATTGTAAATAACAGGGTACCAGTCTTAATAGAATTAAAGGCTCTTGGAGATGCTATAGATATGAGTAGTGAGGTTTATAAGATAGTAAAAAATTATGAAGGTAAGTTTGCTATACAGTCTTTTAATCCAAGGGTACTTCTATGGTACAAAGAAAATGCAAATAATTTAATAAGAGGGCAAATATCATTTGATTACAAAGACACAATAATAAAATGGTACAAAAAACTATTTTTAAGGGGAATGATACTAAATATCAAAACAAAGCCTGATTTTGTATCTTATGATATAAAAAGTATTCAAAGTCAAAGGATTCAGTTAATTAGAAAGAAGATGCCAGTTATAACTTGGACTATACTTGATTGTAATCAATATAAAAAAGCATCCAAATATGCAGATAATATAATATTTGAAGGTATAGATCCAAATAAATGTTAAAAAGTATTGACAAAATATAATTTTAAGAATATATTATAGACATAAATGAAAAAATATTAATATAAAGCTATGATAAGAATTAGTAGGATTAATGTATTCTAACAGAGAGTTTCCGGTAGGTGAGAGGAGCAAGAAAAGTTAATTTGAATACATCTTGGAGCAGTTTTCCTGAAAGATAACAACCACTAGGGAAAAACGGAGTAGCATACGTTATAATGCTAGGGTATAATTTTGTACCTAATGAGGTTAATACTGTGAGGTATTAATAAATTAAGGTGGTAACACGTAAGCACAAGCTTTCGTCCTTTTGTAAGGATGAAGGCTTTTTTAATACAAAAAAGTTTTATATCCTTAAAAAACGATTTGCTAAAAAATAAGACTTAAGCAAATTTATAAATATAAAATAACAGGAGGGTAAATATGTTTAATTTAGATGAACAAGTAAAAATTATATTAAAAGGTGTAGAAGATTTAATAGATGAAAAGGACTTAAGAGAAAAATTAACTAATGCTCACAAAGAGGGAAGACAGTTAGTTGTTAAGTTAGGTCTTGACCCATCAGCACCAGATATACACTTAGGGCATACTGTTGTTCTTAGAAAAATGAAGCAATTACAAGACTTAGGACACAAGGTAGTAATAATAATAGGAGACTTTACAGGAAAGATAGGAGATCCAACTGGAAAATCTCAAGCTAGAAAGGCATTAACTACAGAGCAAGTTTTAGAAAATGCAAAAACTTACCAAGAACAAATATTTAAAGTTTTGGATAAAGAAAAGACAGAAGTAAGATTTAACAGTGAATGGCTAGGAAAGTTAAACTTTGAAGATGTTGTTAAATTAGCTGCAACTATAACTGTTGCTAGAATGTTAGAAAGAGAAGACTTTAAAAAGAGATATGAAAGCCATACTCCAATATCAGTACACGAATTCTTCTACCCATTAATGCAAGGATATGATTCAGTTGCTATAAAAGCTGATATAGAATTAGGTGGAACTGACCAAAGATTTAACTTACTTATGGGTAGAGCACTACAAAAAGAATTTGGTCAAGATTCTCAAGTAGTTATAATGATGCCTATAATAGAAGGACTAGATGGCGTTAATAAAATGAGTAAGAGTTTAGGAAACTACATAGGAGTAGATGAAGAAGCTGGTGTAATGTATCAAAAAGCTATGGAAATACCAGATTCATTAATAGTTAAATACTACAACTTAGTAACTGATGTTCACCCTGATGTAGTAGCTGAAATAGAAAAAGATTTAAAAGAAGATAGAAAAAATCCAAGAGATATAAAAATGGAACTTGCTAAAGAAATAGTAAGATTATACCACGGAGAAGAAAAAGCAAACTTCGCTGAAGAAAGATTTAAATCAGTATTCCAAAAAGGACAAATACCTGTTGATATATTAACAGTAGAAGCAGATGCTAATGATTTTGATTTAGCTCAAATAATAGTTGATAACAAGTTAACTCCAAGTAAAAGTGAATTAAGAAGATTAGTTAAGCAAGGTGGAGTTAAAGTAAATAGTGAAAAAATAGCTGATTTACAAGAAGTAGTAGCTGAGGGTGAATTAGTAGTTCAAATAGGTAAGAAGAAGTTTATAAAAGTAGTTGTAAAATAATATAATTAAAAGAGATATAAGAAACTAACTTATATCTCTTTTTGGATTAATATCCTAATATACCTCACATTATACTAAATGATAAAATATATTATACTAAAGATTAATAGATGATATAACAAGTACTAATTAGAATAAAGCAGTTGTAAAAAATAATGATAAATGTTATATTTTATCTATTAAAGACGAAAAAGAGATGAGGAGCTATATGTATTTACCAAGTAAAATAACTAAAATATTATCTAATATGAATAGGTCTTATATCATATACTATAGTAAAGGAAAAATAACATCTGTAGTAGTTGACAATAAAAATATAACTATAAGTGCTAGTACAAAAGGATATTTAATAGATATAAAAGGTTCTAAAGTTATATTAAATGATCTAAAATCAATCAAACCTTTACTTATGAAGTTTAGCACAAGTCAAGTTGATAAAAGCAAAAGTTTTAAGATATCAGAGAATTTAGTTGAGTTATTTGCTGAAAATGAAAAGACATTTGCTGTTGAGTATTTAAATGGAAATGTAATATCTATTATAATGGATAAACCAAGTGTAAAGATAGAAAAAACTGCAACTGGATATTTTTTAGAGATAAATTATAAAGAAATAGCAGTAGATAGCTTAACAGATGTTAAAAGGTTTTTATCTAAAATGAATATAATAAATGAAAATCAAAAAGAATCTAACAAAAATCAAGAAGAAGATCTATATAAACAATTAAAGCTAGATATATAAAATAAATTTTTGATATATACAAAAATCATATTTCATATATCTTTAATATGAATATAATATTTTTGGAAGTGGATATGACTAGAAATACACATGTATTCATGAGGAGAAGGGAAATTTTATAAAAATGTTTTCCTGGGAAATTTTTAATACTTAAATTTTATATAGTTTATAAACTATGTAAGAAAGGATATAATTATGGATGATTATAAAAAATCAATATCTAGAGAAAATATTATAATGCTTTTAATGGCAGGTGGAATTATAGTTTTTAATTTTATAGGGTTTATAATATCATACTTTGTATGGAAAGATTATAGTAAAGACTCAGACTTTATAGCTAGAAATGGTAGAAGACTTTTGAATTTTCACATATCATTTTTTATATATGAAATAATATCTGGATTATTAGTATTTTTGCTAGTTGGAATGGTATTATTACCACTAGTATCAATAGCCTATTTAGTACTTAACATAATAGCTATGATAAGATATGGATCATATAGAGATTATGATTTCCCATTTACACTTAACATTATAAAATAAAATAAAAAGAACTACATTTAATATATTATGTAGTTCTTTTTTTATGTACTAATTAAATTATATATAAAAATAAAATTATTTGAAAATTATGAATAAAAGAAATGTTAATGTATTTACAAAATATGTCTAGTATATTAATGTTAATAGTGAGTTATATCAAAAAAAAGGGGGAAAAAGATGAAAAAAACATATATTTCACAAATAGGATTACTAATAGTTGCTATGATTTGGGGAAGTGGATTTGTAGGAACACAATTGGCGCTAGATGGGGGACTTACCCCACTGCAAATAATAACACTTAGATTTTTTATAGGAGCGCTTTTGATAAATTTAATCTTTTTTAAACAGATAAAAGAAAATGTGAGCAAAGATGCAATAAAGTATGGTTGTATATTAGGATTTTTTCTATTTACAGCCTTTGTTGTCCAAACTATAGGGTTAGTTTATACAACACCATCAAAAAATGCATTTATAACTGCTACTAATGTAATTATAGTTCCGTTTATAGGATTTTTAATGTATAAACAAAAACTTGATAAAATGGGTATAATAAGTAGTATATTAACAGTTATAGGAATAGGTATACTATCGCTTGAATCAGATTTTTCTATTAATTTTGGAGACTTTTTAACTTTAGTATGTGCTTTTGGATTTGCATTTCATATATTCTTTACAAGTAAATATGCTGTAAGGTATAATCCAATAGTACTTACAGCTATACAATTTAGTGTGGCATTTATACTTTCATTATTTACACAAATACTTATGGGAGAGGGAAGTATAAATGCTGGTATAGATGGATATCTAGGTGTATTATATCTAGGAGTATTTAGTACTACTGTTTGTTTTTTGGTGCAAACTATATGTCAAAAAAGTGTTGAAGGAAATAAGGCTGCTATAATACTTTCAACAGAAGCAGTATTTGGAACAATTTTCTCTGTAATTATATTAAAAGAACTAGTAACATTAAGAATGATTTTAGGAAGTTTTATAATATTTGTAGCCATCATAATGGCTGAAACTAAACTATCTTTTTTAAAGAAAAAAGACATATACATAGAAGAAGCATGTATAGAATCTAACGAAGATACAAGTAAATCTTAATATACATTATATAAAATTAATAATTTAATATAAAAATGGGAAAATAAGGTTGTAATTATGACTGTATGGATGGTAAACTTATATTTGTAAAAAATTTAAATTTATTGTTTAGGGGATGCTACACCGGGTATATATAAAATATGATCGATAAGATATTAAATATCTTGTTTATAAATAATAAGAATTTATTATTTAGTTAATGTATTTTAGGGTATATAGTATAGTAGTTAAATAATGAATTTAAATTAAATTAATATATAAATTGGAGGAGTATAATCATGAAAAAATTTGTTTGTACAGTATGTGGATACATACATGAAGGAGAAACTGCACCAGAAAAATGTCCAGTATGTGGAGTTGGAGCTGATAAGTTCGAAGAAATGAAGGGTGAAATGGTTTGGGCTGACGAACACAGAATAGGTGTTGCTAAAGGTGTAGACGAAGAAATATTAGAAGGTTTAAGAGCTAACTTTACTGGAGAATGTACAGAAGTTGGAATGTACTTAGCAATGAGTCGTCAAGCTGATAGAGAAGGATACCCAGAAGTTGCAGAAGCTTACAAGAGAATAGCATTTGAAGAAGCAGAACATGCTGCAAAATTTGCTGAATTATTAGGGGAAGTTGTTGTAGCTGATACTAAAGCTAACTTAACTGCAAGAGTAGAAGCTGAATATGGAGCAACTGAAGGAAAATTAAAAATAGCTAAGAGAGCTAAAGAATTAGGATTAGATGCTATACATGATACAGTTCATGAAATGTGTAAAGATGAAGCTAGACATGGTAAAGCATTCTTAGGATTATTAGAAAGACATTTTGGAAAGCAAAACTAATTATAGTTTAAATAAAGGGGTCATCTCATATGAGATGGCCTTTTTTAATTTTTATAATAATATGTGATATACTAATTAAGTAGATAAATAAAACTATAATAAGAGTGAATATGGTGAAGAGATGATAAAAAGCAGTTATATAGATAATATAAATATATTTAAAAATTTAAAAGATGAAACAAAAGAAGAACTTAAGAAATATAGCAACACAATAAAATTAGAAAAAAATGAAGTTTTATTTGAGGAAAAAGAAAAAATAAATAATATATACTTTGTTATAGATGGAAAAGTATCTATATTTAAAATAAATGAAAATGGCGATAGAAAAGTAATATTTATATTAAATGAAGGCGAAATGATTAATGAAATAACTACAGATAAAAAAAGAGAATCATCAGTATTTTGTGAAGTCTTTGAGAACGCCACTATACTAAAATATAATATAAATGATTTTATAAAGGTTATGGAGAAAGATTTTTACTTAACTAAAAATATAATAAATTACATGGAAAGAAGAAATAGAAGATTATATAGACAACTAAAAAATTCAATTTCTATAAAAATGGATAAAAAGTTAGCAGCTAAATTATATAGAATAAGCAAAGAATTTGGAACAAATAAAGGAGAATGGACATTAATAGATGTAAATATAAGCATAACTTATTTATCAGATATGCTAGGATGTAAAAGAGAAACTTTATCAAGGGCAATGAAAACACTTCAAAATGAAGGATTAGTTAAATTAGAAAATAAAAAAATATTTGTTAAAGAAAAAGGATTATCAGAGTACTTTAAGAAATAGTAAAACATTAAAGTTTTGCTATTTCTTTTTATTTTTATAAAAACGTGATATTAATCACGGAAAATAATTATAATAAATGTTAAAATTTTATCAATAGAAAAGGGAAAAGGTGATTGTTGTGAAGATAAAATTAAGCAAAGAAAATTTTAATGAAAAATTGAAAACACTTAGTAATGAATATAAAATATTAGCACCAGTATCATTAGAATATATGGGAACTTTCTCAGATACAGACGTTGTAAGATATAAAGAAGTAAGTTCTTTAGATGAAATGGAACTAAATAGAAAATCAAACTTTTCTGCCAAGGAAATAGTATTTCCTATAACACAAATATTATTTTATTTTACAGAAAATGAATTTAAGGAAAGCGATATTGATGATAAAAAATTATTAATCTTTTTAAGAGCATGTGATATAAATGCAATGAAAAGACTAGATGAGATATATTTAAAAAATGGAATTGATGAAGATTATTATTACAAAAAATTAAGAGAGAAAGTAAAATTTGTTCTTGTTGGATGTAGAGAAAGTTTTAGAAATTGTTTCTGTGTAAGTATGGATTCAAATAAAACGGATAATTATTCTATGGGAATTAAAATAGACGATAATGAAGTTTTCCTAGAAATAAAAGATAAGGATTTAAAAATATTTAATGGAGAAAAATGTGAATTTGAAATAGATTTTGTAAAGGAAAACTTATTTAATATAGAAGTGCCACAAATAGATAAAATAAACTCTAAAGAAATATCTAAACATGAAATGTGGCAAGAGTATAACTCAAGATGTATAGCTTGTGGAAGATGCAACTTTGTATGTCCAACATGTTCTTGTTTTACTATGCAAGATGTTTTTTACAAAGAAAATGAAAAAGTAGGTGAAAGAAGAAGAATATGGGCAGGATGTCAAGTTGACGGCTTTACAAGTATGGCTGGAGGGCATGAATTTAGAAAAACTAAGGGTGAAAGAATGAGATTTAAAACAATGCATAAAATATATGATTTCAATAAGAGATTTGGCTACAACATGTGTGTAGGGTGTGGAAGATGTGATGATGCTTGCCCTCAATATATATCATTTTCAAAATGTATAGAAAAAGTAAATGAAATAAGTAAGGAGAGAAAGTAATATGAATTCGTATATTCCAGTAGGAGCTAAGATAATAGATATAGTTAAACATACAGATATAGAGTGGACTTTTAGAGTAGAATGTAGTACTAAAGATGTACTTCCAGGAAAATTTTATGAGATATCAATACCTAAATATGGAGAAAGTCCAATATCTGTAAGTGGATATGGTGATAATTATATAGATTTTACAATAAGAAGTGTAGGAAAAGTAACTAATGAAATATTTAATTATAAAATAGGAGATAAATTCTTCATAAGAGGACCATATGGAAATGGTTTTGATATAAGTATATATGAAAATAGAGAAATAATAGTAGTTGCAGGAGGAAGTGGAATTGCACCAGTTAGAGGAATTGTAGAATATTTTTATAATAATCCTCAAAAATTCAAAAGCTTTAAATTAATAGCTGGATTTAGATCACCACAAGATATATTATTTAAAGATGATTTAAAAAGATGGGGTGAAAAATTAGATGTAATAGTTACTGTGGATAAAGGTGAAAACGATTATAAAGGTAATGTTGGTTTAGTTACAAAATATATACCAGATTTAGAAATAAAAGATGTAAATAATACATCAGCAATAGTAGTAGGTCCTCCTATGATGATGCATTTTACAGTAGGCGAATTTTTAAAAAGAGATTTGGCAGAAAATAATATATGGGTTTCTTATGAAAGAAAAATGTGTTGTGGAGTAGGTAAGTGTGGTCATTGTAAAATGGATGATACTTATATTTGCATAGATGGGCCTGTATTTGATTATTCTTATGCTAAAAATCTTATAGATTAGGAGGGAATGTTATGATAAGAGATTTAAATACTAAAAAGACAATGAAAAATGCTTATAGAATAACTAAAAATAGATACGAAACAGCATTAAGAGTTAGAATTCCTGGAGGATGTGTTGACTCTGAAAGTTTAATGATAGTATCAAAGATAGCAAATGAGTATGGAAATGGTCAAATACATATGACTACTAGACAAGGGTTTGAAATACTTGGTATAAAAATGGAAGATATGGAAAAGGTCAATAAGCTTGTCCAACCAATTATAGAAAAAATGGAAATAAATCAAGAAGAAAAGGATAAAGGATATTCTGCTGCAGGAACTAGAAATATAGCATCATGTATAGGTAATAAAGTTTGTCCGAAAGCGCAATACAATACAACTGAGTTTGCAAAGAAAATAGAAAAAGCAGTATTTCCAAATGATTTACATGTAAAAATAGCTTTGACAGGATGTCCAAATGACTGTATAAAAGCAAGAACTCATGATTTTGGAATAATAGGAATGACTTTACCGCACTACGAAAGAGATAGATGTGTATCTTGTGGGGCTTGTGTTAAAAAGTGTAAGCAGTTATCAACAGGTGCATTACATGCAGAAAACTATAGGGTAATAAGAGACCACAGTAAATGTATAGGATGTGGAGAATGTGTACTTAATTGTCCTACAAATGCATGGAGTAGAGATCCTAAGAAATATTATAGATTAGCTATAATGGGAAGAAGCGGTAAGAAGAATCCAAGGTTAGCAGAAGATTTTTTAATATGGGCAGATGAAGAAAATATAATTAAGATAATACTAAATACTTATAAGTATGTAGAAAAATATATAGATAAAAGTTTACCAAAAGAACATATTGGATATATTGTTGACAGAACAGGATTTATGGAGTTTAAAAAATGGGCACTAGAAGGTGTTGAATTTGATGATATTACGATTGTTAAGGATAATGTATATTGGAGCGGAATTAAATATTAAATAGACTAATAAAGAGGCTAAAATAAATTAATTACAATATTGTTAATATAGTATAAAATATATCCAGTATTTGTTAGAATATAATAAACTAACAATATAATTGGAGGGGAAGGCATATGATTTCAAGAGCTGAATTAAAAAATAGTGCTAAAATGCAATTAAAGGGTCATTGGGGATTAGCGATATTAACATGTTTAATATATACTATAATAGTAGAAGGAACAAGTGTTGAAATAGGAACAAGTTCATCTTGGCTAAATGAAAATATAGCTATTACCTTGAATATAATAGGATTAATATTTGCAGGTCCAATACAATTAGGATTTAGTAGATTTATATTAAACTTAGCAACAGATAATGAAAAAGCTAAATTTACAGATTTATTCTCTGGATTTAATGTTTTTATAAAATCTTTTGTAATAAATTTAATAATAACTATAGCTTCAGTAATAGGAACATTTTTATTTGTAATACCAGGTATTATAGTGATGTTAATGTTCTCACAAGCATATTATATATTAGCAGAAAATCCAGAGTTATCAATAATGGATTGTTTAAAGAAAAGTGCAAATATGATGAAAGGCTTTAAGTGGGAATTGTTTATATTAGAACTAAGTTTTCTAGGTTGGGCTATATTATGTGTATTTACTTTAGGAATAGGGTTTTTATGGTATACACCATATTATTATACTACATTAGGGAATTTTTATTTAAAATTAAAATTTATTCCTAATGAAGATATCTTATAAAAATATTACAATATTTATATATAAATGAAAAATGTATACTTGCCAAAATTGGTAACTATACATTTTTTTATTAAAAATATTATTATATTAATCTAATATATATTAATAAAAACTATCACCATTTATCCTAAAAATAAATACTATATAATTAGAAAGGGGATTAATAAAATGAATTTAAAAAGAATTGACGAAAATAAAGATTTACAAAGTTTAAGAGATAAATGTAAAAGATTTTTAAATTACCACGTTGTATTAATGATGGAAGATGGACAAGTATTTGATGGAATTATTGAGAGTGTGGATGAAGATGGTGTTACTGTATTAGTTGGGGAAGATGTAATTGTAGATGAAGATAATAATCAACTAAGACGTGGCAGACAATTTGGAAGACCTAGAAGATTTAGACGTTTTAGACGTAGAAGATTCCCACTTAATCTTTTACTTGCCCTATCATTATTACAATTTCCTTTTTAAAAATTAATCTTTAACTTAAAATAGGAGCTATCTCCAAGTAGAGATTCGCTCCTATTACTTATTTTTCAAATAAATTTCCAAAACTTCCTAATATACTTCCTTCGCCTTTTTGATCACCACTAACTTGAGGAGCAGATGCAAATACTCTAGAAGTAAGTCTACTAAATGGTAAGCTTTGAATCCAAACATATCCAGGACCTGTAAGAGTTGCAAAAAATAACCCTTCACCGCCAAATAAGCTATTTTTTATACCACCTATAAATTCTATATCATATTTTATATCTTTTGTCATAGCTACTAAGCATCCAGTATCAACTTTTAATTTTTCACCAGGCATTAATTCTTTTTTTTTAATAGTACCGCCAGCATGAATAAAGCAAAGTCCATCTCCTTCTAGCTTTTGAAGGATAAATCCCTCACCTCCAAAAAATCCAACACCAAGTTTTTTTCTAAAATCTATTCCAATACTTACTCCCTTAGCAGCGCATAAAAATGAATCTTTTTGACATATTAGTTTACCGTTCATTTCAGATAAGTCAATTGGTATTATTTTACCAGGATATGGTGATGCAAAAGATACTTTTTTTCTATTGTTAGAAGTATTAGTAAATGACGTCATAAAAAGACTTTCACCAGTTAAAACTCTTTTAGCAGCACCAAATAGCTTAGAACCACCTTTCTTACTGCCATCTCCAAATATAGTTTCCATAGAAATGTGTTCATCCATCATCATCATAGAACCAGCTTCAGCTACTACACTTTCACCTTTATCTAACTCAATTTCAACAAATTGCATGTCATGTCCATGTAGTTTATAATCTATTTCATGAGAATTCATAAAATATCCCTCCTTATGTATTTAATTATAATCTAATTATATATAAAGTATTATTAAAATTTAAAAGATATAGTTATTTTATAGAAAACTTTTTATACATTATATAAAAATAATAACTAAAAAAGGTATAAATGTGAGAATTTCAAGAAAGATTTTTTCATTGTGATATAATTATGTAAAGATATAGGATAACAATTTTATCAAGGGGGAAACAAATGGGGAATGTATCAATTAGGGAATGTAATGATTATGGCTATGAAAGTGTAAAACATGCAATAAGTAAAAATTTAGAAGATTTAGGTGGGTTAGAAAAGTATATAAAAGCAAATAGCAAAGTACTAATAAAGCCAAATTTGCTAATGAAAAAAAGTCCTAAAGAAGCAACAACTACTCATCCAATGGTAGTTAAAGTTGTGTGTGAAATGTTACTTAAGTTAAATTGTAAAATAATAATAGGAGATAGCCCAGGTGGTCCGTATACAGTACCTTCATTAAAAAGTATATATAAGTCAACTGGTATGAAAGATATAGCGGATGAACTAGGTGTAGAACTAAATTATGATATAAGTGAAATTAAGGTAGAAAATAAAAATGCTAAAGCTTTAAAATACATGAATATTATAACTCCAATAACTAAAGTAGATCATATAATAAATATATGTAAATTAAAAACTCATGGAATGGCAACATTTACAGGTGGAGTTAAAAATTTATATGGCTCTATAGCAGGACTTCAAAAAGCAGAAATACATTATAGATTTCCAAATGAAGAAAGATTTTGTGAAGATGTATTATTAGATATATGTTCTTATGTAAACCCAAGTTTGACTATTATGGATGGAATTGTAGGCATGGAAGGAGAAGGGCCTTCAGCTGGAACACCAAGAAAAATTGGCATAACATTAGCATCGCCTAGTCCTTATATGATAGATATAGTAGCATGTAAAGTTATAAATCTAGATATAAATAAAGTACCTACTATAAGAGGGAGTATAAAAAGAGAACATATAAAAAAAGACTTAAGTGATATATCTATAGTGGGTGATAACATAGAAAGATTTATAATAAAAGATTTTAAGATACCTAAAACTAGTAAAGATTTTAGGCTGTTATCATCAACTATGCCTAAATTTATACACGAGCCACTTACAAGGATGATAACTCCAAAGCCTTTTGTATCACATAAAGATTGTATAAAATGTAAAAAATGTATAGAAGTATGTCCGGCCAAGGTTATTACTTTAAATAATAAAATAGAAATAGACCTAAATAAATGTATAAGATGTTTTTGTTGCCATGAATTATGTCCTAAAAAAGCTATAGATATAAAGAGAAGTATAATATTCAAATTAATAAAGTAGATTATATAAATATTCGTATAATAATTATTATTTAATATCTAATTTAAAATTTTCTACTATAATATATGAGTTTTTTTAGAAAAAATATATTTAAAGGTGAACTATAAAAAAAAATTTTAGTATAAAATTCGTAAAACTATTTAAAATATACACAACTTAATGTATAATATAGTAAATTTAGTTATACATTAATCAGCTAAAGGGGAGATAAATATGATACTTATAAGAAATGGAAGACTAATAGACCCAAAAACAAAAAGAGATGAAGTAGTAGATATACTTATAAAAGATAATAAAATAGAAAAAATAGGGAATATAGATGAAAATGATGTTGATAGAATAATAGATGCTAAAGGATGTATAGTATCACCTGGGCTTATAGATGTACACGTTCATTTTAGAGATCCAGGATTTACTCATAAAGAAGATATATTAACAGGTTCAGCTTCAGCAGCTAAGGGAGGATTTACAACAGTTGTATGTATGGCAAATACTAATCCTATAGTTGATAATGAAGAAACTTTAGATTATATAAATGAAAAAGCTAAACTATCATCAATAAATGTATTACAAGCAAGTGCAATAACTAAAGGATTTAAAGGTAAAGAAATAGTTGATATGGATAAAATGATTAAAGCTGGTGCTGTAGGCTTTACTGATGATGGACTACCTATAATGGATAGTGATATTATACTTAAGGCTATGAACATGGCGAAGGAACGAAACGTTCCTCTTAGTTTTCATGAAGAGGACCCATCGCTTATAACTTGTGCTGGTATAAATAATGGTAAAATATCTAAACAAATGGGAATATTGGGTGCGCCAAATGTTGCTGAAGATGTTATGGTTAGTCGTGATTGTATGTTAGCTTTAAAAAGTGGGGCAAAAGTTAATATACAACATATAAGTTCTAAAAATTCAGTAGAAATGGTAAGATTTATAAAAAAGTTAGGTGCTAATGTATACGCAGAAGCAACACCACATCATTTTACACTAACTGAAGATGATGTATTAACTTATGGTACTAATGCTAAAATGAATCCACCACTTAGAACATTAGAAGATAAGATGGCAATAATTGAAGGTTTAAAGGACGATACAATTGAAATAATAGCAACAGATCATGCACCTCATACATATGAAGAGAAAAATGTAGAATTTACGAAAGCACCAAGTGGTATAATAGGTCTTGAAACTGCACTTTCTCTTGGTATAACTAGCTTAGTTAAAAACAATCATTTAGATATGATGAAGTTAATAGAGAAAATGACTATAAATCCAGCTAGATTATACAATCTAGAAAGTGGGAGCATAGAAGAAGGGAAAGTTGCTGATATAGTTATATTTGATGAAAACGAAGAGTTTGTAGTAGATAAATTTGTATCAAAATGTGAAAATACTCCATTTAAAGGACATAAATTATTTGGTAAAGTAAAATATACTATATGTGGCGGTAAGGCCGTATTTGAAGAGAAAAAATAAAATTATAAAGGGCTATATTAAAATATAGCCCTTTATAATTTTATTAATAAATTTAGTAAATCTTAAATTTTAATATAACTTTAAATAAATCTCCATCTATATCAAGCTTAAGACTACCACTTTGAAGATCCACTAAATTGCTACAAATAGATAATCCTAATCCACTTCCAGAAGTATTTCTAGAAACATCACCACGGACAAATCGCTCTAATAGTTCATCGGAAGAAATATTTAATCTATGATTAGATATATTTTTCATAGTAATAAATATATAGTCATCTTTAACATTAATATCTATATATACACGAGTATTAGCTAAAGAATATTTAGTAATATTAGTTATAAGATTTTCAAAAACCCTAAACATTCTTTTACCATCTATATTGGTAAATACAGGATAATCAGGCGTATCTATTATAAAATCTAGCTTAGAAGACTCTATTTTATCTTCTAATTCAACGATACTTTGAATTAGAAGTTCCTTTATATCAGTTTTTTTTAGATTAATTTCTATATCACCACTACTTATTTTAGATGCTTCAAATATGTCCTCAACTAAATCTTTAAGTCTAGTAGCTTTTTTATCTAGGATATTTATATAATCTTTAGTAGTTTTAGAATCTAATTCGTTATTTTTAAGTATATCTATATAGCTAACTATAGAAGTAAGTGGTGTTTTTAAGTCATGACTTACATTAGTTATAAGCTCTGTTTTCATTTTTTCACTTTTTAGTTGCTCATTAAGAGACTTTTCAAGTCCTAAGCTTATATTATTTATACTGCTTGCAATAGATGATATTTCATCATTACCAATTACCTTTAATTTATGGCTTAAGTCACCATTTTCTATAGTTTTTATATTTTTAGATATATATTCAATATATTTTGTTTTTTTAGTTAATAATTTGTATATATAAGAGTAAGGTATAATACTAAATAGAGAAAATAGCATAGCATAAATCATTGCAAAAATAGAAAAATAGCTTATAACTGATAAAAATATAAACATAATTATAAACTGTATTATTATAGATATTACTAATATACTAGCTATTTTATTGTTTATCGTTTTTTTATTTTGTTTATCTAAAAAATCCTTAATCATAGAAAGTACTATTAATCTAGATAATAAATTATTAGATGATAATTTAAAACTTTTATAAGCTATATAAGTAGTTGTAAGGATTAAAAAATCACATACTATAAGTGAATTATCAAAAAAATCTGGTGCAGATGACCAAGTATGAAATCTTATAAAGAATATAAAACCTATTATAAATAAAAATACTTCAATAGAAACATTTGAAGTTAGATTTATAAAAGAGTCAAATATTTTTATATTAGATTTTTTAGTTATGTTATAAACTACAATACAACCTATAGATATAGCTAAAGAAACTATAGTAACTATCACTTCAATACTTAAAATACTCCGATTATCTAAATGTATTACATTTCCAAAGAATATATATCTTGCTATTGGAGAATATTCATATATGTTATGAAAGCTAAATGCTAAATTAAATAGTGATTCAAAACATATAGACATAGATAAAAATAAAATTAGTAAAGAAGCTACCTTTAATTTTGAGTCTTCTATATTAATAGATTTATTTAATGTCTTCAATTTTATATCCAATTCCCCACACCACCTTTAAATATTTTGGTTCTTTAGGATTTATCTCTATTTTTTCTCTTATCCTTCTAACATGAACAGCAACGGTTTTTTCACAGTTATAAGCTATATCATCCCAAGCATTTTCATATATTTCTGTAGATGAAAATACGATTCCCTTATTTAAAAGTAAAAATTCAAGTATCCTGTACTCAATAGGAGTTACTTTAATAACTTCTCCATCTAAGCTAACTACCTTAGTATCTTTATTTAAACTAAGACCACCACTTTTTAATACGTTAGAATCGTTAATATTCTTATTACTAGAGTTATTATTTAAGTTAATAAATCTTCTTAATTGAGATTTAATACGAGCAATGAGTTCTAGTGGATTAAATGGCTTTGTAATATAATCATCAGCCCCCATATTGAGACCTAAAATTTTATCAATATCTTGATTTTTAGCAGATAAAAGTATTATAGGAATATTATTATTTTCTCTTATTTTTAAAGTCGCTTTAAGACCATCAAGATTTGGCATCATCACATCCATAATAACTAAATCTACATTATTATCTATTAAAGTTTCAATAGCATCAATTCCATCATAAGCTTTTAATACATTAAAACTCTCAGGTTTTAAATAAAATTCTATCGCATCAACTATTTCTTTATCATCATCAACTATTAATATATTTTCATTCATTTTATCACTCCCTTAAAACAATTATATCATACAACTAAAAAACATATTTTAACAATAAATTATAGATTTATTAAGAATTTATAAACTAATGTATTAATTATTACAAAATTATTAAGAACTTTATACTATTAACACAAGCATATTAAATATATAAATATCTATGATATACTCTAATTAGAAAGCATAATGAGGGGGATGTTATGAAAAAAAGGGTTATATTAGGAGTAGTAGCAGGAGTATTAGCACTAACTAGCATCGGATTTGGGAAAAAGGAAAATATTGAGGTAAATGTACTTGGAACAACAGATTTGCATGGGATAGTAAGTAAAAATTTAGAAAGTTATGTAAATGAACAAAGAAAAAAAGATGAAAATTTGGTATTAGTAGATAGTGGAGATTTTTTTGATATGCAAACTCCAGAAATGAACGCGTGGTTTAACAAAAATAGTGTAATAGTTGAAGAAAATGGATTTCCTATTTTACGACTTAAAGATCAAGTAGAAGGAGTTGCTCCAATAGTAACTAATATGGGAAGATTAAAATATGATGCTGTTATTCTTGGAAACCATGAGTGTGTATCTAATAATAAAAGTCGTTTAGATACATTAATAAATGATTTTAAAGATAATAATATGGAAATATTATCTGCAAATACATATAAAAATAATAATGAAAACTATACAAAGCCATACATAATAAAAAATATTAATACAAAATATGGAGGCTTAAAAATAGGAATATTAGGACTAACCATAAAAGAAGTAGGGGAATTAAAAGAATGGGATGGAGAAAAATTGATTCCTACTAAGTCAAGAGAATTAAAAGATCAAGATGGATATAATGGTGAGCTATATATGAATGATTTAGTAGAAGACGCTAAAAAATGGGTACCTAAAATGAAAAAAGATGGGGCTGATATAATAATAAGTGTGGTTCATAGTGGGGAAGAACCTAAAAAGCCCAAAAATCCAGGAAATAAAATAAAAGAATTAGCAAGAGAAACTAGTGATATAGATGTTATATTTGCAGGGCATACTCATAAGACAATAGATGAAAATAAATACACTAACAAAGATGGTAAAGAAGTAATAGTAACTCAAGGTGGAAAACATTCAGAGGCAATAGCTCATTCTAAACTCCAATTAGAGAAAGTAAAAAATGGTTGGAAGGTAATAGAAAAAAGTAGTGAAGTTATATCTTTCAAATAAAAAATAATTTGGATTAATAAGGTTAAGTATTGATTATTTTAATAAACTAAATTTCATATAAAGTAAAAATATATTTAATTTATATAATAAGAAAAACTGTATTGTAATTAAAATATTAAAAGAAGTGAACTATTATAATAATTCACTTCTTTTAAATTTTTTATATTTTCAATTTCTTATATTTGGTCTATAAAAAATCTTTTATACCAAACTAAGAAAGTATATATAGTATATATTTTACGAGCATTATTAGTTTTGCCATTAAAGTGGTCATCTAAAAGTTTCACTATTTCATTAGTATCAAAAAATTCATTAGCATAATCACTTGTAAAACTTTCCTTTATTGTATTATAATATCTTTCCTCTTTAAACCAATGTCTTATAGGTACAGGGAATCCTTTTTTCTCTCTTTTAGCCCAAGCATCAGGAAGCTTATTTTTAGCAGCTTCTCTTAAAGCAAGTTTTGTAGTACCATTATTAACTCTATATTTTGGAGGGATAGTTTCTCCTACTTTCATAACTTCAACATCTAAAAATGGAACTCTTAGTTCTAGAGAATGAGCCATACTCATTTTATCAGCTTTAAGTAATATATCTCCTGCTAACCATAATTTTAAGTCAAGATATTGTTTTTTAGTTAAGTCATCCATATGTGAAACTTTATCATATATAGGTTTAGTTATATCTTTTATAGAAGGAGCATTTTTATAGTTTGGCTTTAATATAGAATTAGCCTCTTTTTCTTCAAATATAAAAGCTTGTCCTATAAAGTAATCTTCAACTTTAGAACCACCTCTAATTATTGTTGTTCTACCTTTAAAATAAGGTAGTTTTTTTGCAGTCATTGCTAATGGTTTTCTTATGAAAGAAGGAAGTTTTTTATATTTTTTTAATCTATCATCATCATCATACCATTCATATCCTCCAAAAATTTCATCAGCACCTTCGCCAGATAATACAACAGTAACATGTTCTCTAGCAAGTTTTGATAAGAAGTATAGTGGTATGCATGATGGATTTGATTGAGGTTCATCCATATGATACAAAATAGTTGATAAGTTTTCAAAACATTCTTCTGAAGTTAGTAGCTTTTGTATATTTTTAATTTCTAACATGTCAGATAGATCTTTAGCTAGTCCAGACTCATTAAAATTGTCTTCTTCAAAACCAACAGAGAAAGTTTTAGCAGGCATTAAAGATGCAGTTATATAACTAGAATCAACACCACCAGATAAAAAACTACCAACAGGTACTTCACTGTTTTTATGAATATCAACAGATTCAGCTACAACATTTTCTATTCTTTTAATACTTTCATCAAGTGAAATTTCTTCATTTTTAAATTCTACATCAAAGTACTCTCTTATTTTCAATTCACCATTTTTATAAATCATATAATGTCCTGGCTTTAATTTATAAACTCCTTTAAAGAAAGTTTCATCAAGTACTGAGTATTGAAAAGTTAAATAGGGTTTTAGAGCCTCTTTATTGACTTCTTTTTTGAAATCCTTATAAGCTAAAAAACTTTTAATCTCTGAACCAAATAATAATTTATCATTATCGATTCTAGAGTAGTAAAAAGGTTTTATACCAAAAGGGTCCCTTGCAGCAAAAAGGGTTTTAGCTTTTTTATCCCATATAGAAAAAGCAAACATACCTCTTAGTTTTTTTACCATAAATTTTCCGAACTCTTCATATGCATGTATTAAAACTTCACTATCCGTTTGAGTTTTAAATATATGACCTTTTTCAATTAGTTCATCACGTAATTCTTTATAATTATAAATTTCACCATTAAATACTAATACTAAACTATTATCTTCATTATATAAAGGTTGTAACCCATTATCAACTCCGATTATACTAAGTCTTCTAAATCCAAGGGCTATATCTTCGTTAATAAAAGTTCCCATTTCATCAGGACCCCTGTGAACAATAGCTTCTAGCATATTATTTAATATATTTTCTTTATCTGAATTTTTATCAATAAATCCTACAAATCCGCACATAAACATTACACCTCTAATTATTATCTATATTAAACTAATTTTTTATATCTTTTTAACATATATAAATTTTACAAAACTTATATAGCAATGGTGTGTCAATGATGTGTCAGTTTTGTGTCAAAATTTATCATTTAAGGTAAAAATAAGTTGTTAAAATATAGTAAGATATATATATACAAAAAATATAACCATAAATCCTATTAATGTTACAAAATTGTTTCATTCATGTAACATACATAATATATAAATAGTTTATAGTTAAATATATAATAGGTAGGTAGAATTATTTAAAAGAAAGAAGTGAAGTATCTATGGAAAAAATACTAATAGTTGAAGATGAAGAAAATATATCAGATTTACTGGCATATTCTTTAGGAAAAGAAGGATACAAAACAGAAGTAGCAGAAAATGGGAAAAAGGCTTTTGAGCTTATAGAAAGTTTTAATCCAGATTTAATAATGCTAGATTTAATGCTTCCAGATATAAGTGGATTAGATATATGTAAAAAAGTTACAACTACATATTCAACGCCTATTATAATGTTGACGGCAAAATCAGATACAATAGATAAAATACTAGGGATAGAATTAGGTGCTGATGATTATATAACAAAGCCCTTCAATGTAAGAGAGGTTATAGCAAGAGTAAAGTCTATATTTAGGAGAATAGATTTGCTATCAAAATCTATTAAAAGCGAAGAAGATAAAATAAAGCTACAAAATGGATTAGAAATAAATAAAAGTGAGATGAGAGTAAAAAATGATAAAGATGAAGCAATTCATTTAACTAGTAAAGAATATGAGTTACTACTTTATTTTATAAATAATAAAAATAAAGTATTGACGAGAAATCAGCTCTTAGAAAATATATGGGGGATAAACTTTGAATGTGAAACAAGAACAGTAGATACTCATGTTCAAAGGCTTAGAAAAAAATTAAAAGAATATAACTGTATTGAAACTGTAATAGGAACAGGATACAAACTAAATGATAAGAGTAGGTAAATATGAAAAAATCTATAACTAATAAAATAATGCTATTTTTCTTAGGAATAATATTTTTTGTAATATATTCCATAGTAACATATAGCAATTCAGTACTCAAAAATAACAATGAATTTATAATTGATAAAGAGATAAAAGAAAAATCTAAAAGCATTGACTTATACCTAAAAGAGTATTTTGAATTTAATAGACTAAACCTTAATAATATATCTTTTAGAGCGGCTTCTAGTAACATATCAAAGGATTTAAGCTACAGACTAGAAAGTATGGTATATATATATGATAGTGAAGGTAAGCTAGTATATCCAAGAACCAAAAATTCTCAAAAGTTAGAGAAAACGCAAGATTTAGATGAGGCTATAGATCAAAAGGTATCTTACACTATAAAGCATAGTAATTCTAAAACCAATGTATATTCATCATATCCAATACTACATGATGATAAGTTAATAGGAATTATAAGGTATAAAAGTGATTACACATATTTATATAATCAAAGTAAATCTTTTATAGAAAAGATAGCTTATTTTTCTATAGGCGTATTTTTTATAAGTATACTAATAGCATACATTATATCTAAAAAGATAACTAAGCCTATAATAACTTTAGCTAATAAAACTAAAGAGATAGCAAGTGGTAATTTTGATATAGATATAGATATTAATTCAGATGATGAATTAGGTCGTTTAAGCTTAGATTTTGAAACCATGGCAAAAAAAATAAAACATCAAATTAAGATAATAGAAAAAGATAGAGATGATTTAATTGAATTATCAAAAAAACAAAAGAGATTTTTTGATAATGTAACCCATGAACTTAAAACACCAATGACCACTATAATAGGATATAGTGAAGTTTTAAAGGATAATCAGTTTACAGATGAAAAATTTTTTAATAAAGGTATAGATAGAATTATATCAGAGGCTAATAGGTTAAATAGAATGATAGTTCAATTAATAGAAATATCTAGAAATTCTAAAAAAGATTTTGACTATGAACTTAAAAAAATAAATGTATCAAAAATCATAATAAGTATTTGTGAGGACATGATACACAAGTCTCAAAAATATAATATGAAAATAGATGTAGATGTTAAGGAAAATTTAAAAATAATTGGAAATGAAGATAAGATAAAGGAAATATTAATAAATCTATTAGATAATGCTATTAAATATGGAAAAATAAATACAACCATATATGTAAAAGCAGAGGTTAATGACGGATATATAAATATAAAAGTAGTTGATAGTGGTGAAGGAATTTGTGAGAGTGAACTAGAAAATATATTATCACCATTTTATAGAGTATCTAAAAGTGATACTAGAGAGATTGGTAGTACAGGTTTAGGTCTTGCTATTGTAAAATCTATAGTTGAAAGTTATAACGGCATTATTGAAATACAAAGCGAAGTAAACAAAGGAACCATGGTTTTAGTTAAATTGCCTGCAATAAGTTAAGGAGGAGACATGAAAAATTTTAATATCTTTAAAAAAGAGAAAAGTAATTTAATAGTTTTGTTTTGTATTGTAGGTATACTTTCTATGATAATATACTTTGGTATAAATAAAGATAAGGAATACACTAAAAATGTAAATTTAAGTTCTAGTAAATATATATATAATGAGAATAAATTAAAAAAAAAGGATGAACCTATAAAGCTTAACTCAGTAATATCTTTAAGTAGAAATGTATTATCCATGAAGATTTTAGATAATAATATATTACTATTTGAATCAGAAAAGGGCAAAACTGATATAGTATCTATAGATATTAAAAGCAAAGAAAAAAAATTAATAAATAGCAGTAGTGCTGGAAAAGTTATGTACTATGGTTATAGAAGTATATCTCCAAATGGAGAAGTACTTCTATGCATACAAGATTATAAAAATAAACCAGTAACTAGTATATTAAACTTAAAAGAAAATAGTTCTAAGATATTAGAAAGTAGGCCTATTACAATATTAAGCTGGGTTTTAGATAGTAGTGGATTTATATATACTATAGATAATAGCTTAATTTATTATGATATAATCAATGGAACTAAAAGAGAGATATATAAATTTAAAGATGATGAGTTTATACATAAAGTCGAATTTTCTAGTGATGGAACAAAGTTATATATGTTTATGGAAAAGCTATTGAAAAATAATCATACAAAAAGTATTTTGCTAGAATATGATTTAAAAATGAATAAGTCAACTATTAAAATAAATAGCAATAATATTATAGATATGGAAGTATTCAATAATGGAAGTATATTAACTTTAGAACATAGAGATGGAATAAATAGAATATATATAAATACTAAAAATAAATCTGAAGAACTAGATATAAAAAATGTAGAATCAATTTATTTAAATAACAATAGAAGTAAACTTGTGATAATAACTACAAATAACAATTATGAGATGGAAATAGGAATATATGATGTTAAAAATAGAAGTGAAAATACTAAATTAAGTAAGGTAGGAAATATAAGTGGAATAACAAGGATAGGTTCTATAAGTATAAATAATGAAAATCAACTTGCTTATTTAGTTAGGGATAAACTACAAGATTTAAGACTATATATTTATGATATATAAATAAAACTAAAAATAAATTATATAAAATTAAAAAATATTATAGAAATAAGCTACATAGTTAACTAAAATTATATTATAAAGAAAGCTTAAGGGGAAGATAATATGAAATCCATAAAAATATGTATAGGAAGTGCTTGCCACTTAAAAGGATCATATGAAGTTATAGAGGCATTTAAAAAACTAATAAAGGAAAATAACTTAGAACAAGAGATAGAATTATGCGCATCTTTTTGTATAGGAAATTGTAAAGAAGCAGTATCAGTTATGAGATGGGACGGAGTAGTATTTTCTGTTGATAAAGAAAATGCAAAAGATATATTTGAGCGTGAGTTTAAGATATAAAATTAACTATCAGGGGGAATAGACTATGTGGTTTATGAGCTTTTCCAAAGCAAATTGTAAAAATTGCTATGCATGTATAAGAACTTGCTTTGTACATGCTATAAAAGTAAAAGAAGAACAAGCACATATTATAAAGGAGAGATGTATAATATGTGGTAAATGTTTTAAAGCTTGTCCACAAAATGCCAAGCTTATAAAATCAGAAGTATCTATGATAAAGCACTACAATAAAATGGGGAAAACTGTAGTTGCATCACTTGCACCAAGCTTTAGCGCAATATATGGCAAAAATAGCTTAAAAATTCCAACAGCACTAAAAAAGTTAGGATTTAATTATGTAAAAGAAGCTGTAGAGGTTACTGATTTAGTATTAGATGAATACATAAAATATGCAAATAAAGAAAATGATGATGTGTATATAACAAGCTTTTGCCCATCTATAAATAATCTAATCCAAAAACACTATCCTGAACTAACTAAAAATATAATACCTGTAACATCACCGTCAATACTACATGGAAGAATACTAAAAGAAAAATATCCAGATTCTAAAGTGGTTTTTATAGGTCCATGCTTATCTAAAAAAACTGACGCACACGATGAAAAATCTATAAATTCTGTTATAACTTTTGAAGAATTAGATAAGTGGTTTAAAGAGGAGAATATAGATTTAGAAAGTCTAGAGGATGGAGAATTTAAATATATAGAAGAAGAAAAAAGAATGTTGCCTATAATAGGAAGCATAACAGATAAAATAAAAAGTCAGAAACCAAAAAGAACTATAATACAAGTGGATGGAGTTAGAGAGTGTATAGAGGTTTTAGATGAAATAAAAAAAGGAAAATTTAAAAATACTTTATTTGAAATGACTGCTTGTAGACATGGTTGTATTGGTGGATCTGGTATGCCTGAGGACAATAATAGTGTTTATGAAAAAAAAGAAAATATAAAAGAATTTTCAAAATACTTAGATGAAAATAAGAGCTTAATAATTGAAAATGACACTTCAAAAAATAAAAACATAAATATATCAATTTATAAAGAATTCCCAGCAAAAGATTATAAATTAAAACAACCAAGTGAAAATGAACTTAAGGAAATATTAAAAGATATGGGAAAATACGATAAAAGTGATGAGCTAAACTGCGGTGGATGTGGATATCATTCTTGTAGGGAAAAAGCAATAGCAGTATATAATAATATGGCTGAAATAAATATGTGTTTACCATTTATGAGGGAAAAAGCAGAAAATCTAACTAGTACTATATTTGAGATGACACCAAATATGATAGCCGTAGTAAATAAAGAATTAGAAATAGCTAGATTAAATCCAGCGGCAGAACATTTTTTTAATATGTCTAGCAATAAAGCTAAGAATATTCCTATAGGAATGTTTCTAGAAGAAGAAAAATTTAAAAATGTAAAAACAAGTAAGAAAAATATATACAAAGAAAGGATAATACTAAAAGAAAGTAACTCAACTATAATTCAAAGTATAATATGGTTAGATAAAAATCAGGTATTGCTTTGGATAGGAGACGACATAACAGAGGATGAAAAACTAAAAAATAAAATAAAAAATATGAAAATAGATGCTGTTAATATGGCTCAAGATGTTATAGACAAACAAATGATAGTAGCACAAGAAATAGCAAGTCTTCTTGGGGAAACAACGGCTCAAACTAAGGTTACACTAACAAATCTTAAACAACTTATAAAAGAAGAGGAGAATTTATAATGGATTTTTTTATAGATTTTGCTAGTAGTAGCTTAAACAAATATGGTGAAGAATTATGTGGCGATAAAGTTGAGTTTTATAATGATGAAGAGATGTTTATCGCAGTGCTATCAGATGGACTTGGAAGTGGAGTAAAAGCAAATATATTAGCAACTTTAACATCTAAAATAGCTATAACTATGCTAAAAGAAGGAGTTAAAATAGAAGAGGTTGTAGATACAATAGTAAAAACTTTACCAGTATGCTCAGAGCGAAATTTAGCATATTCAACTTTTACAATAGTTAAAATAGCAAAAGATAATATTGCCTATATTGCAGAGTTTGACAATCCTAGTATATTTTTTTTAAGTGATAGAGAAATCAAAAAAATAGAATGGAGTACTATTGATATAGATGGACGCAAGGTAAAAGAAAGTCAGTTTAAAGTTCATGAAAAAGATACTTTAGTATTTGTCAGCGATGGAGTCATACATGCTGGAGTTGGAACTATCCTAAATTTAGGGTGGCAGTGGGAAAATGTAGATGAATACCTAAAGAAAAATATAAATAAATCTATGTCGGCTAAACAAGTAACTGATTTATTATTAGGTGCTTGCGATCAATTATATATGCAAAAGCCAGGGGATGACACAACGGTAGCTACTATAAAGGCCATAAGGCGCAAAAATTCAGTATTATTTTCAGGTCCTCCAATAGATAATGCTATAGATAGTAAAATAGTAGATACTATAATGAATACTCATGGCAAAAAGATAGTATGTGGAGGTACTACTGCAAATATAGTAGCAAGAGAACTAGGTGTAGAACTAAAAACTAGTTTTGATATTTTTGATAAAAATATACCACCTATAGGTTATATAAAGGGGATTGACTTGGTAACAGAAGGTGTATTAACTATTAAGGAAACACTAAAAAAGCTTAAAAGAATAAAATATGAAACTAATTTAAACTTTTTATATAAAGAAGATGGTGCATCAAAATTAGCTAGAATGCTTTATGAGGATTGTACACATATAACTTTAATAGTTGGAAGGGCAATAAATCCAGCACACCAAAATCCTGATTTCCCAAATGAGCTAAGTATAAAGCTATATCTTATGAATGAACTTAAAAAAGAGCTAATAGCTTTAGGGAAAATAGTAGATATAAAATTTTACTAAAGGCACAGTTATGTGCCTTTAATTTATTATACAAGTATTTTAACATTTCATAATATAAGCGCATATAACATAAGTATTAGCCATTAAAAATTTTATAAAAATTTACGTACTTGAAATTAAAGTTTTATAGTAGTATAATTACTCCTTGATTATAAGAAAAGTAATTATAATTTTAATTAAAAATTGATTACTGATTAAAAATTTATATTGGTATAATAGCTTAAAAAATATGAAATGAGGGATGAATTTGGAAACAAATATTACTAAAAGATTAATGATTAATAAGTTAATTTTACTTATTATCATAATAGCATTTGTAAATATGTTCTCTTTTTTATTTGGAACGGAAAACACCCTAACAGGGGTAACAGTAATAACAGGTGCATTAATGTTTAAGGATATAGATTTAGGATACAATGTTAAAGAATCTGTATTTATAACTATAGGATTATTTACTTTTATAGGAATAGTTACATATTTAACTAGTCAAGTTGGAATATTACTTGGAATATTAATAAACCTTATATCAGTATTTATGGTAATCTATATAACATCAGAAAATTTACAAACAAAAGTATTTTTACCATTTATTTTACTTTATGTATTCTTAGATGGAACACCTATTGATGAAACACAAGCTATCATGAGGGTAGTAGCATCTTTTATAGGTGGAGTTATAATGGCTTTAACACTTTATATAAGTCATTATAAAAAACAAATATCAAAAAAATCTATAAAAGAAGATTTATGTAAAGAAAATATAGATTTTTCTAGTGAAAGGTTTAGATTTTCAGTAAAAATGGCAATAGGTATAAGTATAGCAATACTTATAGGGAGATTTTTAAATACTCAAAAGGCTATGTGGATTACTATAGCAGTAATGTCACTAACTCAACCACAACATGAAGATTCAAAACAGCGTATGAAAGAAAGACTTATAAGTACAATATTAGGAGCTATAGCTTTTGTTATATTATTTAAAGTATTGGTGCCAGAAAAATACTTTACTTTTGTAACTCTTAGCTTAGGATATATATATACATTCATATACGAATATAAAATAAAAATGTTTTTCGTAGCTATAAATGCTTTAGTGGCATCTATGTTTATATTTAATACGCCAATATCTATAGCATTAAGAATTGGATTTTTAACTATAGGAATATGTGTTGTATATATTATAAGTAAAGGTGAAGAGGTTATATCTAAAATAAAAGACAAAGAGCAATCAGCTATATTTGAATAATATAATAAAAATAATATCAATACTATATACAGAAAAGTTTAATCTGAATATAGTATTTTTGATTGGAATGAAATTATAAATTCTCTATTTTATGAAAGATTTGAGTAACAAATACAATTGAATTGAGAAAGAAGGTATATAAATTACAATAATTTATATACCTTCTTTATATTTAAAATCTTTTAGTTCTATAAAATCTGTATAAAAAATCTTTTTCTAAGGTTTTACTTAGAGTTGCACTTTCTTGAAAATTAATAAACCTTATTTCTAAAGAAGACCTATTAGTAGGAATAACTTTATGAATTAATTTTAGATTAACTATGTAACTTTTATGTGATTTGAAAAAATTTGGAGGTATTCTTTTTTCTAAATCATCAAAGTTCTCATAAAATTTTATAATATCGTGGTCTTTAGTATATAAGTTTATAGCTCTAGAATTCTTTTCAAACATAACTATATCATCAAAATTTAGCATATGTATTTGCTTTCTTATTTTATATACAAATAAGGTATCATCTATAAAATTTGTTTTAGCTAACTTATGAGAATTTATATGGTCAATAGCTATATTTACAGAATCAATTATTTTATCCCTAGTAAATGGCTTGACTATAAAATCAACAGGATGAACTTTAAAGCTTTCTAAGCTATAATCTGAAAAGCCAGTAACAAAAATTATATGAATATCTTTGTCAATAGAAGTTATTTCTTTAGCAGTTTCAATTCCATTTTTATAAGGCATATCAATATCAATTATAAGTAAATCTATTTTTTCAGATTTAATAAACTCTATAGCCTCAATTCCATTTTTAACTTTTTTTATATAATCTACATATCCAGATTCTTTTAATATATTTTCTATATCATCTCTTATAGCTTTATCATCATCACATATTAAAACTTTTATCATATAAATCTCCTAGTTAATTATATTTGGGTATTAGTATAGTAAATTCTGTTAAAAAATCATCACTATTTGCAAATATATAATACCCATATTTATCTAATATATTTTTTACTAAATAAAGACCATAACCTCTATCTGTACCATCTTTAGTAGAGTAGCCTTCTAAAAATATTGCATCAGTGTTATATATTTTAGGGCCGTTGTTTTTTATAGATATAACATATTGAAATTCATCTTCATAGACAAATAGTTTGATGTATTTATTATCTTTAGATATTGTAGATAATGAATCAATTGCATTATCTATTATATTAAGAAGTACAGAGCTCATTTCATTAGGCTCTATAATTAGATTGTCTATAAAATCTTGTATATAAACATCAAAAGTTATATTTTTCATAAGACATTCTTCATATTTTAATGAAGCTATAGCATCAAGGTAAGATACTTTACCATATCTTGAAGTTTTACTTCTAAAGTTATTAGATATATTTGTTATATATTCTTTAGCATCATTAGTAAGCCCAGTATTTAATAAAGAATATACTACTTGAAGATGCTTTAGATAATCATGTTTTTGACTTCGAAGTTTTGCAATAATATTGTCTTTATGCTCTATTTTATTATTTGAAGCATTTAGATTTTTTTCTTTAATAATATTATCATCTACTAACTTGATAAATTTATTTCCAATATATATACAAATAATTATTAAAACAAAAGATAATGAAGTTTTAATAATGCCCCTTAAAAAATAATCATTTATAACCTCAAACAATATGTGTTTATATAAAATATTAAATAATAAAAATGTTATAAATGATACAAAAAATGATAACAAAGACTTTTTATTTAAAGAAAGTTTCCTATAAAATTCATATCTATTAAATAAAAGGCTAGTACCTATAAACAAAAGAAGTATGTATACAGGTAAGATATAAATATTATTCATAATTCCCCCTAAGTTTTCGATTCTTTAATTAAATTATAACATTTATAAAAAAATATGTAAAAAGTGGAAATTTGCAAACAAAGGTTTTAAACTTGAATATAGATATATGAATTTGTACACAAAACCGTTAAAAACTTGAAAAAATGCAGTTTGATACATTTTTTTAAAGAAGCTATAATCAAATTAATCAAAAGGAAGGAAGTGGTGAATATGAAAAATGATTTGGAGATAGTTTTTAAATATATAAAAAGCTACAAATCAAGATCATTGGCTATAGTACTTAGTGTAGTACTTGCTAGTGCATTAATAGTAGGCGTTGGGACATTATCAAGAAGCGCACAACAAGCAGACTTGGATAGATTAAAAAGAGAAACTGGAAAGTATCATGCATATTTTAAAGATATAAACAAAGACCAACTTAAAACTGTTAAAAATGGAAGAGACATAAAAGATTTAGGCATAACATCTTATTATGCATCTAGTGATGTTGGTGAAAAACTACCTATAAATATACTTTATTCAGATAAAAATTACTTAAATAGTGATACTGAACTTTTAAAAGGAAGATTTCCAAAGGGAAATAATGAAGTAGTAGTAGAAGAGTGGATTTTAAATAGTATGGGGATTGAGCCCAAACTAAATCAAGAAATAACTTTTAAATTATACAATAAAGAAAAACCTGAAACATTTAAGGTAGTTGGAATACTTAAAGATAGGTATAAAGATAAAAGTGTTGGAAGATGTGAAATGTTTTTAGGTTTAGATGAAAATAAGCTTAATAATTTTACAGCTCATGTAGAATTTAATGAAAATAGTGATATAAGTAAAAATATATCAAATATAACAAAAGAAGCTAAAATCGATAAAGAAAAACAAGTTGGTAAAAACTCTATGCTTATAGATTCTGCAAGAAATAATGGAAGACTAGATTCAGAAAGCAAAAATACATCTATAGTACTTAGTTTATTTGCAGGACTTGTAATATATAGTATATACACTACATCAATATATCAAAGAATAAGAGAATATGGAGTATTAAGAGCAATAGGAGCTACAAATTTAAAAGTATTTTTACTTATGTTATATGAACTTTTAACATTAAGTGTAGTATCAATTCCTATAGGCATAATACTTGGAATTGGTGGAGCACAATTATTTAATAAATTTGCAGGGAATATAGAGTTTGAAGGACCAGTAAAGGAAACACCATTTGTTATACCAACACAAGTTATTTTACTATCTATAGTATGCATACTTTTAGTAATGTTTGTTATAAGTATACTAACTTATATAAAAATAAGAAGAATATCACCAATTGAAGCTATAAGAAGAAATTTTAATAAAGATAAAATCAAAAGAAGTAATTTTATAATATCAAGACTAAGTAAGAATATATCACCTACTAAAAATATATCTTTAAAAAATATATTTAGAAATAAAAAAGCATTTATAATGATTATGTTTTCTATGAGTATAGGTGGAATAATGATTATTAAAACTGATTATAGTTTGACTGGTAATAAAGAACGAAATGAAAATATGTATAAAAAAATATACTGGCAAGGAGATTTTATGCTAAGTGTTAATGGAAGTATTGATGCTGAAGAAAATGGTTTAAAAGATGAAGATATAAAAGACATAAAAAATATAAATGGAATTGATAAAGTTCAAACTGCTAAAATATTAAATACTAGAATGCCTGTAAAAAAAGACGATATTTTAAATATGAAATTTTATGAAAGTCAAGCTAAAAGAGGAGGATATGTAGGAGAGGTATTAGATGGACTTTTAATAGAAGATAAAGAAAATAATGGATATCTATTAAAGCAAAAATTAAAAGGCTATAATGATGAAATGCTAGATGAATTAAATAATCACATAGTAAGTGGTGAGATAAATAAAGAAAAAATGAAAAAAGAAAATTTAGCAGTAGTATATATTCCACATGCTTATGAACCTTATAAAGATTACAAGGATTATTATGATGTAGGAGATAGTACTTATGGAAAACCAATAGTTGATATAAAAGTAGGGGATACTGTAAAAGTAAAATATCCAAAAGGTAAAATAGATACACAAAAATATTGGCAGGGTAAAGATAACTATGATTATTATGAATATGAATTTAAAGTAGGAGCAATAGTTGATTATCCTTATGCAGATGATGGTATGTATAGTTCAGAAAATGGAGTAGACGTTATAATTAGTGATAATCAATTTAAAAATATAACTAATTTAGATAATTATGACTTAGTATATGCAACAATAAAAGATGGAGCAGACAATGAAGTCATAAATAAACAACTAGGCAAAATAGGAAGCAAAGTACCTGGAACTACTACTGTAGATATGATTAAAGATAAAGAAGATGATGCTAAGATGAGTGAAAAATTCTTAATATATAACTATGGTATAGTAGCTGTTATATTTGTAATAAGTATGTTCAATATAATAAACAACGTAAGTTATAACCTAACATCAAGAACTAGCGAATTTGGAATGTTAAGAGCAGTTGGAATAAGTGATAAAGACTTTAAAAACATGATAGTATACGAAGGACTACTTTATGGTTTATTCTCAAGTGCTATAGTAATAGTGTTAGGTATACTACTTCAAATCAGAATGTATAAAAGACTTGGATTTGAAATTATAGGCATAGAGTTTGCTATTGACTATAAACTTTATCTACTTATAATAGCAGTTAATATAGTAATAGGATTACTTGCTACATATTTACCAGCAAGAAAAATAAAAGAAACTAATATAGTAGATGCTATAAATATTATAGAATAGAGGGATTTATTATGGTTATACTTGAAACTATTAATTTAGGTAAAATATATGGAAAAAAAGAAACAACTGTACATGCATTAAATGATGCTAATTTAAAGATAAACAAAGGGGAATTTGTTGCAATAGTAGGACCTAGTGGAAGCGGAAAAAGTACATTCCTACATTTAGTAGGAGGATTGGAAAGACCAAGTAGTGGAACTATAAAAGTAGATGGGAAAGATATATGTTGCTTAAGTGATAAGGAACTAGCAAAATATAGAAGACAAAAAGTTGGATTTGTATTTCAACAATACAATTTAATACCTGTACTTAACGTAGCTGAAAATATAGAATTGCCAGTAAAATTAGATAATAGAAAAGTTGATAAAGAATATATAAATGACTTAATGGATTTACTAGGAATTAGTGATAGAAAAACACATCTTCCTAATCAGTTATCAGGTGGACAACAACAGAGAGTAGCAATAGCTCGTGCACTATCATCAAAACCTAGTATAATACTTGCAGATGAACCAACAGGAAACTTAGATACTAAAACTACTGAGGAGGTTATGGAACTTCTTAAGACATCTATAAAAAAATATAATCAAACTCTTATAATGATAACTCATAATGAAAATATAGCTAAAAAAGCAGATAGAATAATATCTATAGTAGATGGTAATCTAAGTTTATCTGATAAAGAGTGTATATAATAAAAAATAACATAAGCCTAATATTAGGCTTATGTTATTTTTTTGACTTAAAACACTATTACATTACAAATTTGTAAGTATAATGTAATCTAAATCGATGGTACGTATTAACAAAAAATAATAAAATAATATCACAAATCAATACAGGAGGACATAAATGAAATTATTTAGTAATTTTACATTAAAAATTATGGCTATTATATTTATGGCTATGGATCATATTTATACTTATATGAATGGAGCATTAAACAATCAAGTACCTATATGGTTTGGATATTTAGGAAAGTTAGCTGCACCAATATTTTTCTATTTAATAGTTGAAGGTTTTTATCATACAAGAAGTAAAAGTAAATATATACAAAGACTTTTCTCAATGGCTGTATTAATGATAGGGGTAGATATAGTGTTTAAGATACCAAATAATATATTCTTATCATTAGGACTTGCAGTTTGTATGTTAAGCATGATAGAATATGCAAAATCAAGTACGAATAAATTTAGTATTCTAAATTGGAAAATTTTATTAGCTATTTTATTTGGAATAGCAGGATTTTTTACAGAAGCATCTTTATATGGAGTAGGTATGGTATTAATATTCTACTTCTTAAGAGAAAAAAAGGTTTGTATGGTCTTAGCTTACATTGTGTTTAGTTTACTTGGACTAGTAACTATGATTGGACCTGATTTTATAGATGCTGCATTTTTATGGGATTACCAATGGATGATGGTATTTGCAATAATTCCAATACTTATGTACAATGGAAAATTAGGAATATCTAATAAGTTTATAAAGTGGATGTTTTATTGGTTCTATCCAGTTCACTTAATTGTAATAGTATCATTAGCAAAGATAATAAGCATGTAATAATAAAAAAGGGAGTGTCTTTTAAAGACGCTCCTTTTTTATTATTTAAACATCGTTATTATTTAGTTAGTATGAAATATACGTTAAATTAAAGTATTTATTTATATATAGCTTTAATAGGATCTAATCTAGATGCTTTAAAAGCTGGTACTATACCAAAAATAACTCCTGTTACAATAGTAGCAATAAAGGCATAGAATAAGCTGTTTATATTAACTATAGCTTTAAATGGTAGGTAACTAGATGCATAGTTTACAACTATAAATCCTATTATTATACCAAGTATACCACCTAAAACTGTTATAAATACAGATTCTGTTAAAAACTGTAACATTATATCTCGAGGTTTAGCTCCTATAGCACGTCTTATACCGATTTCTCTTTGACGTTCCATTACTGATATATACATAATATTCATAACCCCAACACCACCAACAAACATAGAAATAGCAGTTATTACAGTTATAAACATATTTATATTATTTACCATAGATTCAAGTGCTTTAGTTTGTTCACTAGGATCATGAACTTGATAAGTTCCTTCTATATCCGGATGAAGTTCATGAAGTTTTTGTGTTACTCTAGAAGCTGTTTCAAATAAATCATATCCATTAGATACAACTAAATCTAATTGGTATATATCAGTTGGATACATATTTTGATTCATTAGCACATCTAAAGCTTTTTTTGGCATATATGAAGTTAGATAATCCATATCTCCATAATACATAGATTCAAAAGAATTAGATTTTTCCTTTTCTTTTTTAACAACGGAACTTTCGTCTATAACGCCTATTACTTCATATATATTTCCATTTATACTTATACCTTTACCTAAAGCATCTTCAGGAGTTCCAAATAGATCAGTTGCATTTTGTAGAGTTATTATAATAACTTTTCTATTTTCGTCTTCATAAGAAAAACTTCTTCCATATAGAGGATTTAAAGTAGTATCATCTTTTAATGGTGAAACATCAACATATGTAGCTTTTTTATCAAAATAAGCTTCAGAATAAAACATAGAATTCATAGCAAAATCATCTTTAGCAGGTCCAATTTTTTCAACACCTTCTAAAAATGATAACTCTTCTAAATCTTTAAGTTTAAATGGAGATAAAAAGCTTGTCATACCTGCCATATTAGAGTTAGTAGGTTCAAAGTATATTTGAGTTTTGTTAGGATTAACTTTGCTAACTGATTTTAGAACTTCTTTTTTAACACCATTACCAATAGAACTTACAAGTATTACAGAGGTAATACCTATTATTATCCAAACTAGAGTTATAAAGACTCTAAGTTTATGTCCTTTTAAATTAGTTAATGCATTTTTCATCATATTCATAGGTTATACCTCCGATGATAATACACCATCTTTAAGTCTTATGACTTTAGTGGCATATTTTATTAAATCACTATCATGAGTAACCATTATTATAGTTTTACCTTCTTCATTTAACTTTTTTAAAACGTTCATTATATCATTACTAGTTTCACTATCAAGTGCTCCTGTTGGTTCATCTGCAAATATTAATGATGGGTTGTTAACAAGTGCACGAGCAATAGCTACTCTTTGTTGCTGTCCACCAGACAATTGAAGAGGTCTAGATTTTGCTTTATCACCAAGACCAACTGAATCTAATTTTTCTAGTATTATCTCTTGTCTTTGAGCCTTATTTAAGTGATTGCTATAAAGTAATGGAAGTTCTACATTTTGATAAATATCTAAACTTTCTATTAGATTAAACTGTTGGAATATAAATCCAATATTTTTATTTCTAAAGTCAGATTTTTGATTTTCACTAAGATTAGTAACATCTTTATCAAAAAAGAAATACTTGCCCTCATCAAATTTATCTAAAAGACCTAGGGAATTAAGTAAGGTAGTTTTACCACTACCTGACTTACCCATTATCATTACAAATTCTCCTTCTTCTATTTCAAGATTTAGAGATTTTAGAACATGAAGCCTATCTTTTCCAACTTTATAATATTTTTCTATATTTTCTAGTCTAATTACATTACTCAAATTAATTCTCAGCTCCTTCAGTAGTAGTTTCAGTAGAATCATCTACATTTGAAGGTGTATTATTAGCACCTGCATTACCTGTATTTACTGGGTCGCCTTCTTTCATTTCAGGTGATATATATCTAATAACTATATCATTTGGTTCAAGACCAGAACTGATTACACTAAATTCTTCATTTTTGTCATGTATTTCGACTATTTGTTTTTTTAGTATTCCATCTAAATCTTTAAATACATAAGCTGTACCGTCTTCTTTACTTTCTAATATTGCAGTTGTTGGTACCTTAACTAATGAATTATTAACTTTTACAGAACCTTGAACATGGAATCCATTAACTAAACCTTCTTGATTTTCAAAAGATACATTAACATCATAGTAAGACATATTTCCTTGATTGCCCATATTCATTTCATTAGTATTAGTAGTTGGTCTATCTGATATAAAGCTAATTCTACCACTTAAATTTTTGTTATTTGAAAATACTAATACATCTACAGGATCATCCATTTGAAGTTTGACTAAATCTTGTTCACTTACTTGACCTTGCATATAAAATGTTGAACTTATAAGTGTCATAAATGATGAAGTTTGACCTTGCATATTATTATTTTCAGATTCATTATTATTTAGATAAACTTTACCAGCAAAAGGTGCATAAGTATTTACATAGGCTTTTTTATCTAGTGCTGATATTTGTGCATTTATTTTGTTTATTTCTGTTTTTATAGTAGGGTCATTTTCTGTATTTGCTTTTTTAAGTTCATTAACTTGAGCTTTAAGACCATCTATTTCATCTAGTATATTTTGATTTTTAGTTGTAAATAATAAATCCCCTTGTTTTACAATCTTACCATTTGTAACATTTAACTTGCTTATTTCACCCTCAGTAGAAGGATTAAAGTCTTTTGTTTGAGTAGGTACTATAACCCCATTTATAAATACCTTTTCACTATCTGCTATAGTGTAAGTTTCTATTTGAGCATTTAACTCATTTACTTCATTATTTATTTTATTATTCCTATAAATAAAATAACCGCTTCCAAGTGCTATTATTACTACTGCACTTACCCCAATCATAACTTTTTTGTTTTTAAATTTCTCTAAAAAAGACATATTTTCCTCCTCATGTAAAAAAATCCATTCATTAGTAGATTATAATTGAAAATGGCTATATAAGTCAAAGTAAAATGGAAAATATACAAATTTGTAATTAAATGGGAAATGTTTTCTTAAGAAAAAATAAAAAAAAATTAAAAAATATGATAATAAATTAAAAATTTGGGTATATAAATTTATATTAGATATGTCGAAAAATGGCAAATCTAATATATAAAAACCATAGTTTAAAGTTTAAAGCACTATATGGCAACCTTATAAATATTAGAGGGTTGTCATATAAGATGATTAAATTTTTTTAGACAATAAAATAAAGTAGCAGAGGGGAAAAATCATGAAACATTTATTTACAGAAAAAGTTGTACCAGTAGAATTAGACAATCCAGCTATACAAATTGATTACGATAAGTGCATAAAGTGCGGATTATGTAAACGTACTTGTGATAATGATATAGCTGTTGCTGGAAGATTTAACCTAGAGGAAACAGGTGATGTAGCTATATGTATACATTGTGGACAATGTGCAGTAGCATGTCCAGTAGGAGCTATAACTCAAGTAGAAGACTATCAAAAAGTTAAAGAAGCTATAAATGATCCTGAAAAAATAGTAATATTTAATACAGCTCCAGCAGTTAGAGTTGCACTTGGAGAAGAGTTTGGATATGAAGTAGGTTCATATGTTGAAGATAAAATGGTAGCTGCACTTAGAAAATTAGGTGGAGAGTATGTATTTGATGTAACTTTTGGTGCGGATATGACAATAATGGAAGAAGCAAATGAGTTAGTTGACAGAATCATCAATAAAAGTGAGAACTTACCTCAATTTACAAGTTGTTGTCCATCTTGGGTTAAGTATGTAGAAACTTTCTACCCAGAGTTTATACCAAATCTATCTACAACTAAAAGTCCAATAGGTATACAAGGAGCTGCTATAAAAACATACTTTGCTAAAGAAGCAAATATAGATCCAGCTAAAATAGTAAATGTAACAATAACACCATGTACATCTAAAAAATATGAAATAAGTAGACCTGAAATGAATTCTTCTAGCAAATACAATAATATAGAAGGATTAAGAGACAATGATTACATATTAACTACTAAAGAGCTAGCTAAGTGGATAAGAGAAGAAGATATAGATTTTGAAGCTTTAGAAGGTTCTAACTTTGATGACCTAATGGGACAAGGTAGTGGAGCTGGTATTATATTTGGTAATAGTGGTGGAGTTATGGAAGCTGCAGTAAGAACAGCTTATCATGTATTAACAGGAGAGAGACCAACTAAAGAATTATTAGATTTTAAGCCAGTTAGAGGTCTTGAAGGAGTTAAAGAAGCTACACTTCAAATAGAAGATAAAGTTATAAAAGTTGCTGCTGTTCAAACTACAAATAATGCGGAAGCTTTAATGGAAAAAATAAAAAGTGGTGAAGTAGATTATCAATTTGTAGAGGTAATGACATGTAAAGGTGGATGTATAGGTGGGGCTGGACAACCTAAACAGCCTAAAAAGAAAGTAACTAATGAAATAAGATTAAAGCGTATAGAAGGATTATACAATAAAGATGCTCATATAAATGTAAAATGTAGCTATGAAAACCCAGAAGTTATAAAAGCTTATGATGAATTCTTTGAAAAACCATTATCTCATGTATCTCATGAACTTTTACATACAGAATTTGATTCTAAATATTATATGTTAGGTCGTGGAGATGTTAAAGTTGATAATGCTAAAAGTGAAGAAAAAAGCATTGGATAAAAAGTTATTTATATGAATAATTTAGTACAAAGGAATATTTAATATAATATGTCTCAGAATACATGAGTTTTATAGTTAATTCATAAAACTTATGCATTTTGAGACTCTGATAAATTGATTAAAAAATTTTTTGAAAATTAATTAAAATAATAAAATTTTAATTTGAATATATTAAATGAAATTTTAATAGTGCTTAAAACTTATTTTAAGTAGTATTGAGATTTTATTTTAACTCAATTAAAGAGGTGATATTAATGAATGTTATAGATATAATAAATAAACTATATAGTGAAAATGACGCAAGCAAAGAAGAATTACTTTATCTACTTGATAATATAAATGAAGAAGAAAAAAATCTTCTAATAGAAAAAGCGCATGAAACGAGAATGAGAACTTATTCAAATAAAGTTTATTTAAGAGGGCTTATAGAACTTACAAGCTTTTGTAAGAAGGATTGTTTGTATTGTGGGCTTAGAAGGAGTAATAAAAGTGCCGAGAGATATAGACTAAATATTGATGAAGTTTTAGAATGCGTTAGAAAAGGAGATAAGCTAGGATATAAAACTTTTGTACTTCAGGGTGGTGAAGATGCATATTATACTGATGATGTTATGGTAGAAATTATAACTGCTATAAAAAATGAATTTCCAAATAATGCTTTAACTTTATCTTTAGGTGAGAGAAGTTATGAATCTTATGAAAAAATGTTTAAAGCAGGTGCGGATAGATATTTATTAAGACATGAAAGTGCATCTAAGAAGCTATATGAATCTATTCATCCAGGAGAACCCTATGAAGTTAGATTTAATTGCTTAAAAAATCTAAAGGAAATAGGATATCAAGCAGGAGCAGGATTTATGGTAGGAATACCAAATCAAACTAATGAAGATTTAGCTAATGATTTAAGGTTTGTAAAGGAGTTTGAACCTGCAATGTGTGGAATAGGACCTTTTATTCCTCATAAAGATACTCCACTTAAGGACTATCCTCATGGGAGCTTAGAAAAAACTGTAATATGTTTAGCTATAGTTAGATTATTACTTCCAAAAGTATTACTTCCTGCAACAACTGCCTTATCAAGTATTGATAAAAATGGAAGAAATGCAGGCCTTAAAGCTGGTGGAAATGTTATAATGCCAAATTTATCACCTATGAGTGTTAGAAAAAAATATTCTCTATATAATAATAAAGCATACATATTAGATGAAGATGCAGAATATAGAAGATTAACTGAAGAAAAAATAAAAGAAGCTGGATTTGAAGTTGAAATAACTAGAGGAGATAATCCTGATTTTAGAGGCTAATATGAAAATAGTATAAGTTTTAAAAGCACAAATTAATAAATGTTACTTAAATTTAACTAAAGGAGATGTTTTAAATGTTTATAGATCATGAATATATATACAAAATATTAGAGGAAACTAAAAATCCTTCAAATGAAGAGATAAAAGAAGTATTAAATAAAGCTAAAAAAAGAGAAGGATTATCTTATAAAGATATAGCAATACTTCTTCAAGCTGAAGATGAGAAAGATTTAGAAGAGATATATTCATTAGCAGGGCAAATTAAAAAAGACATCTATGGAAAAAGAATAGTAGTATTTGCACCACTTTATGTAAGTGATTACTGTGTAAATAACTGTGTGTACTGTGGTTATCAAAGAGATAATAAGTTTAATAGAAGAAGACTTACAATGGATGAAGTAGCAGAAGAAGTAAGAATACTTGAACAAATGGGACATAAAAGGTTAGCATTAGAACTTGGAGAGGACCCTGTTAATGCACCTATAGATTATGTATTAGAATGTTTAGATACAATATATAAAACTCAAAATGCAAATGGAGAAATAAGAAGAGTTAATGTAAATATAGCAGCGACTACTGTAGAAAATTATAAAGCTCTTCATGAGAAAGGGATAGGAACGTATATATTATTCCAAGAAACTTATCATAAGCCAACATATGATTTAATGCATCCTAAGTCTATAAAAGGAGATTATAATTATCATTTAACAGCTTTTGATAGAGCTATGCAGGCAGGAATAGATGATGTAGGAGCTGGAGTATTATTTGGACTAGCAGACCCTAGATTTGAAGTTTTAGGACTTATGATGCATAATGCTCACTTAGAAGAAAAATATGGTGTAGGATTCCATACTATATCAGTACCAAGACTTCAAGAAGCTAAGGGGGTTACGTTAGAAAATTATCCACATTTACTTAGTGATAAAATGTTTAAAAAGATAGTAGCAATACTTAGAATTGCAGTACCATTTACAGGACTTATACTTTCAACAAGAGAAACTCCAGCTATGAGAAAAGAACTATTAAAATATGGAGTAAGTCAAATATCTGCAGGTTCTTCAACTGGTGTTGGTGGATATAAGGAAAGAGAAGAAGGAAAAGAAACTAAACAGTTTAAGACTAATGATGAGAGAAGTCCTATAGAAATACTAAAAGAATTATTAAATGATGGATATATACCAAGTTACTGTACAGCATGTTATAGAAAAGGTAGAACTGGAGATAGATTTATGCAACTTGCCAAGTCTGGTAATATAAAATATGTATGTGAACCTAATGCACTTATGACACTTCATGAGTTTACATTAGACTATGGAGATAAAGAGTTATATGATAAAGCACAAGAAATAATAAACACTGAAGTCGAAAGTATAGAAAGAGAAGATATTAAATCTTATACAAAGGAAAGTTTAGGGAAAATGAAGTCTGGAGAAAGAGATTTCTATCTTTAGGAGGTAATTATGAACAATACTCCAAATGCAAATAGAAAACATATTGGGATATATGGTAATACTAATAGTGGTAAATCCTCTTTAATGAATAAAATATTAGGCCAAGAAATATCACTAGTATCTAGTGTAGAAGGAACAACAACAGACCCTGTTCAAAAGGCTATGGAGTTAATTCCTTTTGGTCCAGTATTATTAATAGATACAGCAGGTCTTGAAGATAAAAGTGAATTAGGCAAAATGAGGATTAAAAAAAGCTATGACTATTTAAAAAGATTAGACTTTGCTATGTATGTAGTAGACGGTAAAAATCCCGATATAAGTACATATAAGACTTGGAAGAGGGAAGCTAATAAATATAATATACCTCATATAGTAGTTGTAAATAAATTAGATAAGCTAAAAAACAATGAGATAGATAATATAAATAAAGAATTCAAAAATCCAATATATGTATCAGCTAAAGAAAATACTAATATAGATTCTTTAAAAGAAACTATTATAAAAAAATTAGAAACTGAAGAAGAAGATAGGCCAATAGTAGGAGACTTACTAGATTATGGTTCTAAAGTTGTATTAGTAGTACCAATAGATTCAGAAGCTCCTAAAGGTAGGATAATACTTCCACAAGTCCAAGTGATAAGAGATTGTTTAGATCATGGCATAAAGACTTATGTGGTAAGAGACACTGAACTAGTTGACGCAATAAAAGATTTAAAAGATATAGATTTAGTTATAACTGACTCACAAGCATTTAAAGAAGTAGATGCTATGATACCAAAGGATATGAAGCTTACAAGTTTTTCAATACTATTTGCTAGACAAAAAGGAGAGCTTAAAGATTTGATAAATGGAGCTAGAAAACTTAAAGACTTAAAACCAGGTCAAAAAGTATTAATGTGTGAAAGTTGTACCCACAATATAAGTCATGAGGATATTGGTAGAGTTAAAATACCTAAAATTCTAGAAAAAATAGCAGGTGGTAAGCTAGATTTTGATTTTAAGGTAGGTTATGACTTTGCTAATGACATAGAAAATTATGATTTAGTAATACACTGTGGGGCTTGTATGGTTAATAGAAAAAGTGTAATAAACAAAATAAATCTATGCAAAGAAAAAAATATACCTATAACTAACTATGGCTTAGTTATAGCTTACTTTACTGGGATACTAGATAGAAGTATTGAGATATTTAAATAAAATAAGGAGGAACGATTCGTTCCTCCTTATTTTATAAATTATACAAAGTACTAATCATTTTTTATAAATACCAATAAATTAAAAAATTATTTTTATTTAACAGATACATCTACTTTATCATCAATATAGTCTTTAATAAATTTATAAGGAACTATTTTATTAAATTGAGGGTAGGAGGAGATGAATCTAACATATACGGGAGCTTCATATAAGCTAGGATTAGCTTCTAGAAGACCTTTATCTCCATTAGCTACAGCACTTATAGACATAGGAAGAAGCTCTAAAAACTTTTCATATCGATATTTAGCCACATCATAAGGATAATCACCAACAAATACTGCAAAAGTTATTTGATACCTATCACCATATATAAAATACCATTGACTATATATTAAGTTTGTACTAGTAGTATATAAATCTAGATTATAAAAGTATGGTGAAATAGATAAATTAACTTCTCTTGGATTATCTAGGTGAAGTATATTATACCTTCTAAATCTAATAGGTGATGTAGATGTATATGGTGGTTCTATAACTACATTAACCTTAGATAAATTTAAATTTCTCAATATTATCACATCCTAATTTAGTTGTACTATATTATATTTTTTAAGACAACTTTTGTGATAGATATAACTAATCATGATTTATATTAATAAAAAATCTTATAAATTTTTATAAAATGTAACATACGTTACAGAAAAAATAACCAATAAGGAGTATCCTAAAGATAAGAAAACACAACAGTGATGGAGGAATAATTATGGAAAATAAAATGTTCTGTTTCCAATGTCAAGAAACAGCAGGATGTACAGGATGTACAAAATTTGGGGTATGTGGAAAATCACCAGATCTAGCAAGAATGCAAGATTTATTAATATATGTAACTAAAGGATTATCAGAGGTTACAACTAGACTTAGAAATGAAGGAAAAAAAGTAGCAGATGAAGTTAATAATTTAGTAACTATAAACTTATTTACAACAATAACTAATGCTAACTTTGATGATTCAGTATTCTATGAAAGAGTTGCAAAAACTTTATCAACTAAAGAAGAATTATTAGCTACATTAGAAAATAAAGAAAACTTATCAGAAGTAGCTTTATGGAATGCATCAACTAAAGAAGAAATGGATGAAAAATCAAGCAAAGTAGGAGTATTAGCTACTGAAAATGAAGATATAAGAAGTTTAAGAGAACTTATAATATATGGATTAAAAGGAATGTCTGCATATATGAAACATGCTAATGCACTAGGTTATGATAGTGAAGAAGTAAATGCATTTATGCAAAGTACATTAGCTAAGACTTTAGATAACACTTTAACAGCAGATGATTTAGTTGCATTAACACTAGAAACAGGTAAGGTTGGGGTAGATGCAATGGCTTTACTTGATAGTGCAAATACTGGAACTTATGGACATCCAGAAATAACTAAAGTTAATATAGGTGTTAGAAATAATCCAGGTATATTAATATCAGGACATGATTTAAAAGATTTAGAATTATTACTTAAGCAAACAGAAGGAACAGGAGTAGACGTATATACTCACTCAGAAATGTTACCAGCTCATTATTACCCAGCATTTAAAAAGTATTCACACTTTGTAGGTAACTATGGAAATGCTTGGTGGAAGCAAAAAGAAGAATTTGAAAGCTTCAATGGTCCAATATTAATGACTACAAACTGTATAGTTCCGCCAAAGGATAGTTACAAAGATAGAGTATACACTACTGGAGCAGCAGGATTTGCTGGATGTACTCATATAAAAGGAAATTCAGAAGATGATAAAGACTTCTCACAAATAATAGAACATGCTAAAAGATGTAAAGCACCAGTTGAAATAGAAACTGGAGAAATAGTAGGTGGATTTGCTCATAATCAAGTATTTGCACTTGCAGATAAAATAGTAGATGCTATAAAAACTGGAGCTATAAAGAGATTCTTTGTAATGGGTGGATGTGACGGAAGAGCTAAGTCAAGAAACTACTACACAGAATTTGCAAAAGCTATACCACAAGATACTGTTATATTAACAGCAGGATGTGCTAAATATAAATACAATAAATTACCATTAGGTGATATAAATGGAATACCAAGAGTATTAGATGCAGGACAATGTAATGACTCTTACTCATTAGCACTTATTGCATTAAAACTTAAAGAAGTATTTGAACTTGAAGATATAAATGATTTACCAATATCATTTAATATAGCTTGGTATGAACAAAAAGCTGTAATAGTATTATTATCATTATTATACTTAGGAGTTAAAAATATACACTTAGGACCAACATTACCAGCATTCTTATCACCAAATGTAGCTAAAGTTTTAGTTGAAAACTTTGGTATAGGTGGAATAACTAATGTTGAAGATGATTTAAAAATGTTCTTAGGAGAAAAATAGGTTATAAAAGTAATATTAATTATATAAGTTACTACTTATATAATTAATATTACTTAATATAAAAAGTTTCCTATAAAAAAAGGAGATGGATAAAATGAAACTAATTGCTACAAACTTAAATAATATAGAAACAAATAGAGAAATATTAGTTCAAAACGAAAAATTCAAAAATATACTTTTTAAATTTGAAAAAGGTAAAGGTTTACCAAATCATACTCATAATGGATATGCTACTGTTCAAGTTATAAGTGGAAGTGTTGATATTGAATTTAAGACAGGAGAAAAATTCGTTTTAAATCCAGGAGACTTTTTACCATTTGATGCAAGGGTAGAACATAATGTAATAGCAAGAGAGCTTAGTTCAATTCTTGTTACAATAATATTTTAAAAGATAGAAGATATAATAGGAGATATAAAATGAAAGCATTTGTAGATAGAGACACATGTATAGGATGTGAAGGTTGTGTAGGTATATGTCCAGATGTATTTAGCATGGATGATGAAGGGAAATCTGTACCAGTAACAACTGATATCCCTGAAAATGAAATAGAATCAGCTAATGATGCAATGGAAAATTGCCCTGTAGGTGCAATAACTATTGAATAAATATTATATTAAATTTATTATACATATATAGCAATACTAAAAAATCCAATAGACAAACTATTGGATTTTTTAATTTTGTATTATATTAATATTATTCTGTAATATTTTTTATTGTAAGTATTGCCTTCTTATCTATACCTGAATATTGAAAACCTATAACTTTAATTCCAGCAAATACAATTAATACTATCAAAACTATTCCTATGATTATTTTTCTATCTTTCGATTTCATTTGTTTATCCCCCACTGATTTACAATAATTTCATCTGTATTATATAATAATTGTATATTAATATAATTATATTATATAAAAAAGATATAGGACAAGTATATAATACACTTAATATCCTATATCTATGATACTATATTTAACTTTAATCTCTTTTTTAGTTATGTAAATTTTACTATTTACAAATAAAATTATAATTGTAAATAAAAAAATATACATACTACCTAAAGTTTAGCTAATTGTTCTTGAAATTTTGAAGAAACTCCATTTTCATTTTTGCAATTAAAATCACTTAATGTTGAAATCCATAAATCAATTACTGACTCAATTTTACTATTTACAATAGATGAAGGATCTATATCATTGAAACTTAAAATATTAGTTAATAGATATTTTTTTAGTTCATCTCTTTTTAAATAATCATCTACATTTTTGCACTTATCGCAATAATTAGAATATGTATTATAAATTTGACCTAAGTAACATTCTTTATCAGTAAGGTTATTTAATTCTTTTATTGTTTTTAGAGCATTTAAAAGATTTTCTACCTTATTATGAAGAGGAAAATCTAATTCAAGTTCTTCAACCTCATTGAAAAAATTATAAGAGAATGTTATTTCTGTTAGATCTTTCAATAGATTGTCGTTAAAACCTACTTCATTTTCTTTAACTTTTTGTACAAGCTCTTTTAATCTAATAGAAGTATACTCTATAGTAAAATTACATAATTGTTTTTCTAATGTTTTATTTTTATCTTGCATTTTTATTACTCCTTTTGATATTTAGTATATTTAATATGATACTCTTAAAAAATAGAAAAAACAGTAACTTATGTTACGGATTGGGTGGTATATAATGCAATATAATAAATACATAAATTGATAGTATTAATTTTAAAATTAATGAACAGATTACTAAATAAAGTTAAATAAAACTTAAAAACAATATCTTAATTAATAAAGGAGACAAAATATGAGTAGATTTTTAGCACCAATACACACTTGGTTATTTAATAAAGTAAAATTAAGTCAAGATTTAGAAGAACATATAGTAAGATTACACGCAGATAGATATCAAAAAGATGCATTAAAAATACAAGAAGAAGCAGTTACTTTATATGGAAAATATTTAGTAAATAAGCCATTAGAAGAATTAATAGATGTAGATAATATACATGGGTGGTTACAAGAAAGAATAAAAGAAGTTGAAAGTAGAACTGCATATATAGTGACTAAATATAAAGAGATATATGTAGAAGATAGTGTAGAACTTACAAAAAATGCATATACTCAACAAGCTATAGAATGTGCAAAAAATGAATCTAATAAAATAGATACACCAGAAAATGTATATGTTTCTTTAAATAATTATATATTAGCTGGTATGCCTTGTGATAGAGCAAGCTCTGTAATAGAAAAAAATGAAGAATATATAAAATATCAAGAAAATAAAGATATACACAAATCTAATTATGAACTAGGTAAAGGAGATTTAGAATATCTATATAATCTTAGAGAATTATGGATAAAATCATTTGTTGAAAATCTAGGTATTAGATATGCTTATGAAAGTAAAGTTAGTGGAAGTATTAGTGATAATAAAATTATAAAGCTATAAATTAAAAAGTAGTTGAAGAATTTTTTGATTTTTCAGCTACTTTTTACATGTAGGGAAATGTTATTATATAAAAAATTACAAATAGCATAAAATATTAACAAAATAATATTATATAAAAAATAGGTGATAAACTATGATAAAAAGAATATTTTGTGCAACTTTAATTTTATTTTTTATTATTAGCACGGTAGTTTACGGTAATGGGCAATTAAAAACAAACAAAAATAATAAAGAAATGTTAGAAAATTTATTAGATGAAGACAATATTTTATGGAGAATTGACAGTGATAATGATGGAATAACAGATGCGCTTGAAGAAATAATAGGGAGTAATAAATATAAAAAAGATAGTGATGAAGATGGATTAAATGATAAGATTGAAATTGAACTAAATCTTAATCCAAATAAAAAAGATAGTGATAATAATGGGGTAGAAGATAAAGATGAAGATTTTGATAATGATGGTAAAAGTAATGAATATGAATTAAAATATAAAACTAATCCAAAATTAAATGATAAATTTATAACTCCGCGATTTAGAAATAAAAATGTAAAAGTAAATGGTGAGATGTTACTTGAAAGCTGTAAGTTAAGTTATGAAGGTATAGAAAAAATGAAAGTAGGAAAAACAGTAAAAGAAGTATTTGGAAAAAATTATGATCTTTTAAGTGATTTTACTATAATAAGAACTACAGGACATACTAAAGGTTTTTCTGCTATAGCTTTAAAAAATGGAGATGCTTTGATAATAGCTTATCAAGCTAGTAAAGATTATAAGGATTGGTTAGGTAATTTCTTAACGCAATTTATGCCTCATCCTCAAAGAAATGCTTGTATAGAATTTCTTACTCCACTTATAAATAAAGAAGATAAAATATATATAACAGGTCATTCACTAGGAGGACTTTTAACTCAATACGCTGTATATGAACTTTACAACAATGGTTATAAAAATATAAAAGGAATAACTTTTAATGCTGCTAATAATATGAATCCTAATCATATAAAAGGTGAATATGGACCCTTAATACTCAAAAAAAGTTTAGTAGGATATTATATATCAGCTTATGTAGATATACTCTCAGAAACAGATGAAAAAATTAAAGATAAAAAAGAATTAATTGAGTTTTTTGATAAATCAATAGAATCAGATGGATTTATAGATATTAATGATAAAAAATGGAGAAGTAGTGATTTTTTTATAAATTATGATAAATTTATAGAAAACTATATAGTCAAAGGAGACCCTTTATATACAATAATAAATGGAGGATATTTAGGTAAATATAATAAAAAAGATTATGGATATAAAAATAAAGAAATTATAAAAAATGAAAAAGATTTCTCCAATGCTCATAGAATTGAAAATTTTGAAAATGATATTGACTTAAAAAAATCAATAGAAATAAATTAAAATATAAAAGCACCTATGTAGCTAAAAACTTACTTAGGTGCTTTTATATTTTAATACAATCATACTACTTTATAATATGAAAAAGCCTGCTGCTATTATAAAGTACACAGAAAGTAATTGGACCCCTTCTAGCCAATTGCTTTCTCCATCGCTAGCAACTCTATTAACAATAAGAACTGCAAAAATAAGAGACACTAATTCAAAAGGGTTAAATACTATGCTCATAGGAGTAAATAGTAAGCTTAAAAATATTAAAACTGGAGCAACAAATAATATTATTTGTAAACTTGAGCCAATTGCAATTTCAACTGATACATCCATTTTATCTTTCATAGCCATAACAATAGCTGTAGAATGTTCTGCTGCATTTCCTATAATAGGTATAAGAATTATACCAACAAAGAATTCACTAAGTCCAAGAGTTTTAGTTAAAGAATCTATACCACTAACTAAAAATTCACTTTCAATAGCTATAAATATAGTAGCTAGAGCAAGCACTATAATAGATTTTTTTAATGTCCATTTAGTGCTACCTTCATCATCACTATGGTTTATAGAATATATATCTTTATGAGTAAAGAATGAGAAAACTAAACTTAATATATATATAGTAAACATAATTATTGCAACTACCACGCTAAGACCTTCATATTTAGTATTTAAAAGGGAAGGATCAATAGTATGTGTAAAAACAGCAGGAATACAAAGTCCTATAACTGCAAATAAAAGCATACTAGATGATACTTCTACAACCTTTTTATTAAAGGTTTGATTTTTATGCTTTATACCACCAAATAGCATGCTAGCTCCTAAAACTAATAATATATTTCCTATAACTGAGCCAGCAATAGAAGATTTTACAACATCAAATAAGCCAGCTTTTAAAGCAAAGAATGAAATTATAAGTTCTGTTGCATTTCCAAAGGTCGCATTTAAAAAACCTCCTATTTTAGGACCTGTATAAAAAGAAATTTCTTCAGTTGCTTCACCCATAAGACCAGCAAGTGGTATTATCGATAAAGCAGCCAAAATAAACATAAGAGTAGGTGGGAAATGCATAAATTCACCTACAAAGCTTATAGGTATGAAAATTAATAAGTATTTTAAAATATTCATATATACCTCCATATATATTTGAAAATGATTAGAATTATAACTATTATACCATTTATTACCTAAATATACATAAATAAAAAGTTATAAAGTTAGGATATACATTTATCACTTAAAATACTCAAATAATTTTTAAATTAAGATAAATAAAAGGCATCTTTATATAGCCAAGTGTTATAACTAGGTTGCATAAAGATGCCTTCAAGATAAGTACATAAAATAGTACTATGCAGTAAATTCTTCTTCAGAAAGTTCTACTAATCTTTTTGTAAGTATATTTCTTTTTATACCGTATTCATTTTCTCTCTCAAATTGTATTTCAAATCCAAGTTTTAAAACTGTATTTAAGCTAAAAATATTTTCTGTAGCTATAGCAGTTATTATAAAGTCTTTACCTCTAAGTAAAGATTCTTCTATTCTAGTTTCCATAAGTGTTCTGTGAAGAGCATTTCCTCGATAAACAGGGTCTACCATCACATATCCAGATACATAGCTAGAATTAATATCTAAATCATCTAGCCCTAGCTCGTAAAGATAATCTAAATAATCTCCACTAGGAGCTTCACAAAGAGCTGAAGCAACTAAAGTTTCTTCAACATAACAACCAATTATAAATCCACCTTTATCTAAAACATCCATCAAATAAAGCTCATCACGAGACTTTAACCAATTTTTATTATCTAGAGCATCACTCACCCTATTGTATAAATTAGTAACATCATTAAAGTTAGTTGCTGTTATATAACATACATCAGCATATAAGTTTTCACATAGTTCTCCATTAAATTTAGATAACTTTACTCTTTTTATCATAATAGACACCATTTGTTCACACAAGTTCGCTAGGCTTATGCAGTTTCTTAAAAAACTTCTCATACTTTCATATGAGAGCAGACTATTTCTTCACCCTCGACATTACTCGTTAGGGGCAACCTACTTCCACTATCAATCGCTTATAGTGTACGAGATAAATCTCTAGTCGTTGAAGGTTTCCCTATTCGGGACTTCCCTGCAAGAACATCCATTGTTTTGGTACTTAGGGTTTAACCATATACCATCCTAAGACTTCTTTCTACTTTCGTTCCTTCACGCTTAAAGCTATTCGCTTTTACGTTGTGGCACTTAGGCTTTAGGAATTACCTGCAATTCAGGTTGTACCATATGCAGATTTCTCTACATACGAGGCTAAGCTTACCTCTTTTCTTATTTTAAAAATACAAATATTATTAGATGGATTTCAATTTAATATTCATTGATAATTTATTATAACATAATACTTAAAAAAGTATATTAAAAATTATATTTTTTTATAAAAAAATTTAAATATTAAATGAAATTTCAAAAATACCATAATAATTCAAATTTCAAAATTGAAATTAAAGTTGAATCAATTTGAAATCATTGCTATATATAGGAATATAAAATATTTAAGAGGAGAAAATAATAAAGACAACAAATTAAGGAGAAAAATATGACTACTAAAATAAACAAAATAACTATTGTACTTATACTAGTTATAATATCACTTTTTAATTTAGGTATGAAAAAAAATGAAATTATAAAAGATCCTAAAATATTTAAAAATATATATATAGAAGATATTAATGTAGAAGACTTAACTACAAGGCAAGCAGAAGATAAAATAAATAAATATTATCATCCTAAAAATATAAATATAAGATACAATCAAAAAACATGGGTAATAAATAAAGATATAATAAAATTAAATTATAATGTAGATAAAGCAGTAAAATTAGCAAAAGATTATACAAGAACTGAGGATAATTTATTAAATCTAAGAAGAATATTTGATTTAGCTATAAAAAAACAACATAAAATAAAGCTAAAAGCATCATATGATGAAGCTAAGCTTAGTGAAATAATAGAATCTATAAAAGAAGAAATAGATAAAAGTGAGATAGATGCTACTGTAAGTATAAGTGAAAGTTCACAAATAAAAACAACTGAGTCAAAAGATGGGTTAGAAGTAGATGTTTCTAAGTTAAAAGAAAAAATATATGAAATGATAAAAGAAAAAGAAATAAAAGATATATATCTTCCTGTTAAAGTAATAAAGCCCAAAATTAATACATCAGATGTAAAAAGTATTAATGCTATATTAGGCCAATATAGTACTAGCTTTAATGATAAAAGTTCAAGAGGAAACAATATATATATAGCAGGAAAGAGTACAAGTGATATAGTTATAATGCCAAATGAAACTTTTTCATATAATTCAGCTACAGGACCTAGAACTTGGTCTAATGGATATAAAAGTGCAAAAGTTATAGTAGGAGGTAAATATGTAAACGGAGAAGGTGGAGGAGTTTGTCAAGTTTCAACTACAATATATAATGCAGCTCTTATATCTAATATGGAAATAGTAGAAGTACACAATCATACTTATCCATCTAGATATGCACCTAGAGGAAAAGATGCAGCAGTATCCTACGGTTATATAGATTTTAAGTTTAAAAATCCATATAGTCATCCAGTTTATATAAAAAATATAATAAAAAATGGAGCTATAACAACTAAAATATATGGATGTGATAAAGATAGAGAGAAGTTATATATAAGGACTGATGAAAAACATGAAGAAGAAAAAATATATGTAAATATTTATAGAGTATATTTAGATAATAACAATCAAAAAGAACGAGAAGAATTAGTAGCTAAAAGCATATATAAAATAAAAAACCAGTAATTATTTTTTACTGGTTTTTTGCATGAAATTAAAATATTTTTTCATCTTAAAATTTAATTAAGTATACAAAAAAATATACGGTTAATTTATTTAAAATTAAAAAAATAAAAAAATTTTCTAAATATTGTAATTTTACTTATAAAATGCAAAAAAAAATGTATAATATAGTAAGAAAACTAATTATAGTGATAATGTTGCGTTTTTTTTATAATATTTAGAAATATAACTATATTTCTAAATATTATAAAAAATAAAATTTGGATGATATATATTGTTTATATAATAAAAAGCAAGGGTATATAAAAAATACAAGTATATAAAAAATGCAATAATTAAAATTAACTAAAAATTAAGATAAATTAAAAATTTTGGAGGTATTGTTGTTATGAGAAAATTTGTATGCACAGTTTGTGGTTATGTTTATGAAGGTGAAAACTTGCCTATATCTTGTCCAGTATGTAATGTAGGAAGTGAAAAGTTTGAAGAAATGAATAGTAAATTAATATGGGCTGATGAACATAGAATAGGTATAGCTAAGGGGATAGATGAAGAAATACTAGAGGGGCTTAGAGCTAATTTTGTTGGAGAATGTACTGAAGTTGGAATGTATATAGCAATGAGCCGCCAAGCAGATAGAGAGGGATATCCAGAAATTGCAGAAGCTTATTTAAGAATAGCTTATGAAGAAGCTGAACATGCAGCAAAATTTGCTGAACTTTTAGGAGAAGTTGTTGTTGCAGATACTAAGTCTAACCTAGAAGCAAGGGTTGAGGCTGAATATGGTGCAACAGATGGAAAATTAAAACTTGCAAAAAAAGCAAAGCGATTAGGCTTAGATGCAATACATGATACAGTTCATGAAATGTGTAAGGACGAAGCAAGACATGGTAAAGCATTTTTAGGATTATTAAAAAGACATTTTAGCAATAAATAGTAAGTAAGGCTATCTTTAAAAGATAGCCTTTTTTACGCTCAAGGAAATTATGATACTTAAAAAACTGTGGATAACTATTGAGGTTTAAGTGTTTGCAGAGCGTAAAAAAGACATTTTGAGCAACGGACTAAGTCGTTGGCGACATGAGCGAAGCGAATTTTTTATATATAAAAAATTGTATAATTTATAAAAGTGATATAAATAGGCATAATTAAAATGAAATAAAATTTTAATGAAAAATTTAAACAGAAGTTATTTAAAAAAATTTTAAGTCATATTATAAATAATGGAATATAGATTAAAAACTTTTAAGTATCACAAAACTTGTCACAAATAGTTTATAAGAAATAGTAGAACAATAACTATAAATATATATTAAAATTTAGAATCTATATTAATATAAAGAAAATTATAAAAGGAGAGTCTAAATGCATTCACAAACTGAACTAGGAGTAAAACATGTCAATTCTTTATTATTTAAGTATTCAGTACCAGCAATTATAGGAATGCTTGTTAATGCCTTATATAATGTAATAGATAGAATGTTTATAGGAAAAATTCCTGGAGTTGGACCACTTGCTATAACAGGCCTTGGAATAACTATGCCAATAGCTACCATAATACTTGCATTTGGAATGTTAATAGGTATTGGGACAACTACTAACATATCTATCAAACTTGGCCAAAAGAAAAATTATGAAGCAGAAGTACTGCTAGGAAATGCAGTAACATTATCCTTAATAATAGGTATTATATTAACTATAATAGGTATTATATTTAGTGAAGATATTCTTATACTATTTGGTGCTAGTGAAAATACTTTAATATATGCAAAAACTTATATAGATATAATCCTTGTAGGAAGTGTAGTTAACTTACTTTCTTTTTCTCTGTATCATTCTATAAGAGCAGACGGAAATCCTAGGATATCATCAGGAATCATGATTCTAGGGTGCATATTAAATGCAAGTTTAGATTATTTATTTATATTTATTTTTAATTTAGGAATACAAGGAGCGGCTCTAGCTACTATAATAGCGCAATGTGTAACGGCGATACTTACTATTTTGTATTATCTATCTAAAAAATCTAATTTAAAAATAAGGAAAAATAATTTAATATTAAGAAAAGATTTAGTAATTAGCACATTTGCTATAGGTATGTCGCCATTTTTTATGCAGTTAGCTGCAAGCTTAGTTCAAGTTATATCTAATAATGCACTAAGAACTTATGGCGGAGACTTAGCTATTGGTGCAATGACAACAATTTCTTCTATAGCTATGATATTTTTAATGCCTATATTTGGACTTAACCAAGGTGCACAACCTATAATTGGATACAACTATGGAGCTAAAAAATATAATAGAGTCAAAAAAGCATATTTAATGTCTTTAAGCGTAGCAACAATTATATTGTTTATAGGTACATTTTTTATACAAATGTATCCAAAATTTTTTATTGGATTATTCAATAAAGATGAAGAGCTTATGAAAATATCCATACAAGGAATTAGAATCTATTTGTTTATGATGCCAATCGTTGGTATATCAATAACTGGAAGTAACTTTATACAGTCTATAGGTAAGGCTAAAATTGCTATGCTCTTAAGTTTACTTAGACAAGTAATACTTTTAATACCATTTATATTAATACTCCCACAATTTTTAGGACTTAATGGTGTATGGTTATCTCAAGCTTTAGCAGATTTAATATCTACTATACTTACTATAATAGTCTTATACAAAGAATTAAGAAGTTATAAGATATTAAATGATGAAGGAAAAGATATATTAAAAGCTGAGTTAGAAGAATATGCATTAGAAAAAGACAGTGATAAGGATGAAAAGTAGCTTATATTAGCTACTTTTTTAATAGAAAGAAAATTATAATTTTTTCATTTTATATATAATTTGAAATATTTAATCTTTTATTGAAATATATGACAAATAGATTAATCTACACAAAAAATCGACTAAAAGTGCTAAAATATTATGATGAAAGTAATATTTATAAAAAGGTGGTGTAAGATGAAAATACTTATTGTGGGGAGGGTTGATTCTCTAATAAAATCAATAGCTCATAGATTCTATAAAGAGGGAAGCAAAGTGTTTATTTTAAGTGATGATGAATTAAGAGAACCATATTATAAAAATTATAAACTAGATTCATTAAATTATAAATATGATTATATATTTAAAAATACACACTTTGATAAAGTTATATATATAAATCATAATATTGAAAGTAGTATATTGTTAAATATTTTAGAGTTATCTAAAACTTATGAAACCTCTCAAATTATAATGGTAAATTTAAAGAATAAAAGTAAAGAACATATACTTTGTGAGAATATTTTTAGAGAATTTAAAAGATTATATGATATAAATATGTCTATTTTATACATAGATAGAGTATATGGTGAAGTAAATTTAAAAGAAAAAGAAGATATAGTATTAAACATAATTAAAGATGTAGTAGATAATAAAAATAAGAATTATGATAATAGCTTAAAAAATGGATATATTCACTATTTAGATGTGGAAGAGGCTGTATATTTATTATCTAAATATAATAAAAATAAAGAGTATTATATTTGTGGGTATGAATTAGCTAGTGATAAAGACATATATAATTTAGTATTAAGTACTATAAAAAATAAAGATAGTTATATATTAGAAAAAATAAATACTAAAGGATTTAAGGAATTTAAAGAAGATACTAACTTTTATATAAAATTTAGTTTAGGTAAAGAGATAATAACTATATACAATAAGTATATAAATGAATCTAATAGTACTGAAAAAATAAAAGCAATTAAAAAAGATAAAAAACAAAATGAATTTATAAAAGTAACTAAGCCCTATGTAGAAAACATAGGTATGTTTTTGATTGTATGCTTTATATCTTCATTTTTATCTAAGAATAATTCAATATTTACTATAATAGACTTAAAAATTATATATATAATTGTAATAGGTATGATGCATGGAATGAAGCAATCTGTAATAGCATCTATATTATCTTGTTTATTATTAATATTAAACCAATTATCACAGGGAATATCTATTATATCAATATTTGTACTTAGTCAATCTTTAGTTCAAATGTTAATGTATGTATTGCTAGGAATATATACAGGATATGCTAGTGACTTTAAGAACAATCAAATAAAAGAATTAAAAAGAATAAATGAAGAAAAAAATAGTAAATATGAATTTTTAGAAGATATATACAACTCAACATACGAAGAAAAAAGAGAGTTAGAAGAAAAAGTTATAAGCTCTAAGGATAGTTTTGGTAAGATATATTCTTATGTAAAAGAGCTAGATAGTTTAAAGCCTCAATATATATTAAGATCATCTATAGATATTATGGAAGAGTTTTTAGAAAATAATAATATATCTATATATACTTTAAATAATGATTACTTAAGGCTTAATGTAAAATCTAATAATAAGGATTTTAACCCACTAAAAAGTATCAAAATAAATGATTTATACGAAGCTAAAGATAAACTACTAAATAAAGAAATATATATAAATAAAAACTTAAATCCAAAGTTACCTTCTATGGTAGCACCAATAGTAAAAGACAATAAAATAATAAGTATTATAATGGTAGATAAAATTAAGTTTTCAAAGATGAATTTATACTATCAAAATCTATTTAAAGTTATAGTAAGTTTAATTGAGACATCTATAATAAAAGCTTATAATTACGAAGAAGCAACTATAAAGCAAAGATATATAGACGAAACTATCTTTTTAAGAAAAGAGTATCTAAAAAGTGCCTTAAAAGTATGTGAGATATCTAAGAAAGAGAAGAAATCAGATTATACACTTTTAAAAGTTGATATGTTAAATGATATTAACTATTTATCTAAAGAAATATCTAAGTGCATAAGAAGTACTGATTTAGCTGGAGTATGTAATAATCATGTATACATAATACTTAACAATACTAATAAAGAAGAAAGTAGTGTAGTAGTAAGCAGATTGATAGGTAAAAATCTAACAGTAAAAATAGTAGATGGAGTAGATGAAGATGATTAAAATATATGTCATTAATTTTTTAATAGGTCTATTTATACTACTACTTATGAAAATTTTTAGAGTGAAAAATGCTTACACCAATTTCTTACTAATTATAGCTATTCCTTTTTTAGGTATTATATATATATTGTTTATTTATTTATTTAAATTTTTTATTAAAAGTGACAATGGACAGTATTTGATAGATAAAGAAAATGAGTATGATAGAAATATAAGTTTGCTTATTAGAGAAGCAGAGCTTAAAAATAAAAAAGATTTAATACCAATAGAAGATGCACTAAATTTAAATGACCATAGTATAAAAAGAAATCTAGTTATAGAAATGCTAAAAGAAGATTCATATAAATACTTAGAATTTTTATTAAAAGCGCTTAAAGATGAAGATAGTGAGACGTCACACTATGCAGCAACGGCTATAACGCAGCTTAAAAGTAAGCTTACTGTTGCTATACAAGATATGGAAGTTGAGTATTATAAAAACTCTAAGAATAAAGAGGTGAGCAAAGAGTATATAAAAGCGCTCAAAGAATGTATAGATAGTAATTTAATAGACAAAAAAGAAAGAACGAGGTTAACTTATAGCTATAAATTAGCATTAGAAAACTATATAAGAGGCATAGAAGATGATGAAAATTACTTAAATGAGCTTATAAAAATATATATAGATATTAAAAGCTATGATAAAGCTATAATATATTCTTATAAGTATATGAAAAAATTTGTACAAAGTTATAAACCATATATGTTTTTATTAGAGGTTTACTATACACTTAACGATAAAAAAAATTTTGAAAAAGTTATAAAGTCATTAAGAGAATCTGATATTAAATTAGACAAAGAAGGATTAGATATACTAAGATTTTGGATAGAAGGTGATAATAGTGTTTAGAAAAAGATTTATAATAACTTTTACATCTATAATTTTAGTTTTAGGTTTTTTAATATCTCTTATGAAAAATAACTATATATTTGATAAAATTCAAAATACAAAAACCACAAGCTTAGATAAAAAAGTATACACATCAAAAAAATATGAAAGTGCTAGTAAGAAATACACTGAAAAGTTTTTACTACTAAGTGATGAGAGTGAAGAATCTAAAAAGGTTGAAGGAAATTTTAATGAGATTATAAAATCTATGGATAAGTCTATAGTAAATGAAAATATTAAAAATTTTAATGGTGATATAAATGGATATAAAGCAGTTATAATAAATTCTGAAAGATTACAAGAGTTTAGTTACTTAGATGAACTTATAAATTATGCTAAATCAGGAGGAAACTTAATATTTGCACAAAGGCCATTGATTAGTGATAATATAAAAAGATATTCAAGTGAATTAGGAATAGAAAGTATTAATGAGCTAATAGAAGCAGAGAATATGTATGTTAAATCTAATATACTTATAAAAGGTAAGGGCCTTAAAAGAACTGAAGATACAGAAAATAGCTCTTTAGATGTTAAGTTAAAAAAAGGTGTTAAGGTTCATATAAGTGCTGATAATAATATACCTCTACTTTGGGAGGAAGAGTTAGGTAGTGGTAAAGTAATATTTTCAAATGGACAGTTTTTAGGTGAAAAGTCTAATCGAGGTATATTAACTGGTATACTTTATAGAACTGGAGATGAGTTTATATATCCTATTATAAACTCTAAGGTTTTAGATATAGATGATTTCCCAGCTCCAATGCCTAATGGAAATTCAGATATAATTTATAAATATTATCATGTTAATGATGAAAAATTCTTTGTTAATATATGGTGGCCAGATATTGTTAGAATGTGTGAAAATTACAATGCAGTTCCAACAGGTTTTTTAATATACAACTACGAAGATGTAACAAATAATATAGAAAAGTTTAATGGAGATGTATATTCTAAAAATTTAGTAACTTTAGGTAGAAATTTACTAAAGGTTGGTGGAGAAATAGGTATACATGGATTTAATCATCAGCCACTTACTACTAATAAATACTTAGTAGGTAAAGAACTTGGATATAAGCCATGGAAAAGCTACGATGAAATGTTAAAAGCGCAGAGAGCTTTAAATAAATTTATACATGAGATATACCCAAACTATATAATAAGGGGATATGTACCACCATCTAATATTATAACAGAAGAAGGTATAAAAGCCTTAAAAAAAGGTATACCAAGTATTAATGTTATAGCATCTTTATATGTAGCAGGTAACGATGAACTAGCTTATGAACAAGAGTTTTCAAAAGGAAAAGATGGAATATACAATTTTCCTAGATATAGTTCAGGTTATGATTTTGAAGAATTTGAAAAGTGGATGATATACAATGGCATAACTATAAATGGAGTATTTTCTCACTTTATACATCCAGATGACATATTAGATCCAGAAAGAAATCATGGTATGAGCTGGGAAGAACTTAAAAAGGACTTTGAAAAAATTATGGCGATAGTTTATAAAGACTTTAGATGGTTAGAGGCTGATACTATATCTCAAGGTGTAAAATCCTTAGACACTTATCTAAAAACTAAAAGTGTATTTTCTTATGAAAAAAATAATATAAAAGGATATTCAAAAGATACTTCAAAGAATGATTATTATATACTTAGAAGTGATAAAGAGATAATAAAAACTAAAGGATGTAGTTATAAAAAAATAGATGAAGATATTTACCTTATACATTCAACTAATACTGATTTTAGTATAACAACAGGAGGTAAATAATATGAGGATATGTTTAATCGCAGAAGGAAGCTATCCATATGTAACAGGTGGAGTTTCAAGCTGGATTCAAATGCTAGTTAGTAGTATGAAAGAAATTGAATTTGTAATATATGCAATAAGTGCTAAAAATGATGAAGGTCTTACCTATAAGTATGAAATACCAGATAATGTTGTAGAAATTAAAGATATATACTTAGATATAGACGATAATAAAAAGGTTAAAAGCAAAGTAAAATTTAATCTTACAGATATAGAAAAAGAAGTTATAGGTAAGTTTATAGTAGGTGAATACTTTAACTGGAAAGATTTATTTGACTGCATAAATAGACTTAAAAATGTAAATACAGTGGATATATTAATGAGTGAAGATTTTTTTGATGTAGTAAGCGATATAGCAAGTAAATATTATCCACATATAATATTTAACCATTTCTTTTGGACTATAAGGTCTATGATGATGACTGTATTTGAAGTTCTAAAAAGTGATATACCAAAATGTGATATATATCATAGTGTATCTACTGGATATGCAGGATTAGTGGGAGCTTTAGGGAAATACTACAACAAAGATTCTAAGTTTATATTAACAGAACATGGAATATATACAAGAGAAAGAGAAGAAGAGATAATAAAGGCAGATTGGGTTAAAGGTTACTTTAAAGATAACTGGATAAGGTATTTTTACAATTTATCAAGAGCTGCGTATACTTATAGTGATGAGGTTTATAGTTTATTTGAAAAAAATAAAAAGCTTCAAATAGAACTAGGGTGTGATAGTAATAAGATAAAAGTTGTTCCAAATGGTGTAAAGCTTGATAGATTTAAAAATATAGATACTAAAAAAGATGATGAAAGTATTATATATATAGGTGCTATAGTAAGGGTAGTACCTATAAAGGATGTAAAAACTATAATACAAGCTTTTGTAAATGCAAATGAAGAAATGAAAAATATGAAACTATATATTATAGGTCCTATGGATGAGGATGAAGACTATACCAAAGAATGTATAGACCTAGTCCAGTCGTTAGGAAATAAAAATATAGTATTTACAGGGAGAGTAGATATATCAAAGTATATAGGTAAAATGGACATGTTACTTCTTGGAAGTATAAGTGAAGGCCAGCCACTATCAGTACTTGAAGGTATGGCAGCTAAAAAGCCTTATATAACTACAGATGTAGGAGCATGTAGGGAACTTTTATATGGAAATAATGATAATATAGGACACTGTGGAGTAGTAGTACCCGTTATGGGTTATTCTCAAATGGCAAATGAAATAGTAAATCTAGCAAAAGATGATAATTTAAGAAAAGAAATGGGCGAAAATGGATATAAAAGAGTATCAACTTTTTATACACAAGATCAATTTATACAAAATTATAGAAAAATTTATGGAGAAATATAAATATGGCAGGAATTGGATTTGAACTTAAAAAGATAATAGATAAAGACGGATACTTTTCTAAAACTAGAACCTATTTTATGTCTTCATTAATAACCATAGGTCCAATGATCATCTCAATATTGTCATTTTTAATTATGCAACATATATTAAAAAAAGTTGGAGAAACCTACTTAAACATACAACTGTTTAGTTCTATAATAATATATGCCTTTTTTATATCATATATATTATCTAATGGTATAAGTATGTTTATATCAAGATTTGTTTCAGATTGCATATATGAAAAAAAGATAGGATATATATTTGAATCTTTAATAGGAAGTATAATTATATACAGTATAAGTGCATTAATAATAACATCATTATTATTTATAAATTCAACTTTAGATATATATATAAAGTTGGCGACAGTTATGATAACTATAATAATAGGAATAATATGGATAGAAGTGGTGTATTTATCAGCTGTAAAAGACTATTTAAAAATAGTTTTAGGGTTTGTAATAGGTATGTTAATTATAACTTTAGGAACAATATTTGGAATAAAGTTTATAAATATGCCTAAGTTATACATAGCACTTTTAGCTACTTTAATAGGGTATATATTTATATCTATAATGTTTATAGGGATAATTTATAGAGCATTTGGATTTGATAGTTTAAAATTATCAAGGTGCATGAAATTTATGGAGAGTTTAGACAAGTATTTTGAACTATTTTTAATAGGAATATTTTTAGCACTAGGTGCATATTCTCATAATCTTATAATTTGGATGACAGATAGCGCCACAGTAGTTGACAATACTTTTAGAGTAGCCTCATTTTATGATGTTCCTAGTTTTTATGCTTTTTTAAGTGTTATACCAGCAGTTGTAATATTTACTGTAAAAGTTGAAACTTTAATATATCCAAAGTATAAAGAATTTTATAACTTTGTAAGAGATACTGGCAGTATAAATGAAATAAAAAGAGCTAAAAAAGAATTGATAGATTGTGTAGTAATGCATATGACTCATATGATAGAGGTACAGTTTATAGGAAGCTTCGCATGCATAGTATTAGGGTTTAAGTTACTTCCATATATGGGCTTTTTAAGTGACTCTATTGAGATATTTGGTATATTAACACTAGGAGCACTAGCATATATATGTATGAACTTTTTAATTATAATGTTACTTTATTTTGATGCAAGAAGTGAAAGTTTAAAAATAGCAACAGTATTTTTAATAACTACAATAGTACTATCAATAATTACTGTATTTATTGGGAAAGACTTTTATGGATATGGATTTTTCTTTTCAAGTATAATATCTATGGTATTTGCTTTTAATGAAATAAATAAATTCTTTAATAGGATAGAATACCATATATTCGCAGACCAACCAATGTTTAATATAAAGAAAAAGGGCATATTTAGTAGTATATATGGTCTATTTAATAAAAACAAAGTAGTATAAATAAAATAACCTATAAAGTGGGTAACATAAAGAATCCACTTTATAGGTTATTTTTATAAATATATATTATCTAAGTTTTAATATATTACTTAACAGTTATTTCTCCTAATTTAAAGTAATTAGGTATTATTTCATTATTATTAGCAAATTTTATGCTAGGTTTATTATTAGATGGATCTAATATAGATAAAGCTATATTATAATTTCCACTAGATATATGTGAAGGTAATTTTATAGACGTAGTAAAGTTTATATTTCCAGGTAACCAAGTTGTGATATCTTCATCAATATTTAAACTAAAAATAATATTATTATTTTTGTCTATTAATGAAATATTTACAGGCCATTTATAATAAAAAGGAGCCACACCTTCATTTTTTATATTAATATTAAGTTTAAGATTATCATTAGGATTTAAGTTATTATTAAATTTTACAGTATCTATAACATATCTATACCCTAAGGTTTTTAGTACTTTATCAAAATTATACTGAAATTTCCCTTTTTTATCAGCAGGACAATTAGGTCCTATATAGGTTATATGAGTATCTTGTATTTGCTTTATAGTATTATCTATAGAAAAATCTTTTAAAAAATTCATTCCAGAGTTACCACTTGCAAATTCACCACCAGAAGGTGCATTTTTCCAAAAATCTTTCATAGAAGGTTGATCAACCTTTGTTAGCCAATCTGTATATCCATCATTTAGCCAAGATATAAATTCTTTTGTAGAATGTTTATTACCAAGCATATCATTAAATAATCCCATATTATTATCTTTAGCTACTTTGAATGGCCTTCTCATTAATAATTTTTTATTATCAAAGTATTTTACATAATGAGAAGCATAAATATTTGCTATTTCTTGTCTAGGAAATGGTATGAAAAAATCATTTGATTGATAAGTATGCCATTCTCCCCAATGACCTATACTACCTAGAGCTACAAATGCTATGTCAGAAGATTTATTGTATCTATTTGATAAAGCTTTTATGGCTTCTTCGTGATACTTGATTAATTTTTTATTTTCATAGTTTGGGCTAAATCCACTACCATAAGATATATTATACCAAGTACCGTCCTTATCAATTTCTTTATACAACCAGTTAGGGATATACATTTTGTTTTCACTGTTAGGTAAGTCCATAACTAGTCTTATTATTATTTTTACATCTTTGCTTTTCCAATAATCAAAGTTATATTTTTTTTCTATATAATCAAAATCGTATACTCCTTTTTTAGGTTCTAGTTCGCTAAAATATATATTTGCATAAACTAGTTTGTGTGGTTGAGCGTAATCTGTATATTGTGCATCAGGTGCCCATCCCATAAAAGGATTATTTAAAACTGCATCTGATTTAGGTGGAGTATATGTATTTTTAGTATTAGTTTTACAAGATACAGCAGTAGTTGATATAAGTATAAGTGACAATGATGTTAAAAGTGCTTTTATGCGTAGATTCATAATTTCCTCCAAATATTAGGTTCTATAGTTTATTATACCTAATATTTAATAAATTTAGGAATATAAAAATAAGAGTTAAATAGCTATAAATATAAAATATGTTGAAGTTTGTTAAAAAAAATACTATCATTAAATTAGCAGGATTTATAATACAAAGCCATAAGGGTTTTAATCTATAATAGATTTGTCTTTATGGCTTTTTGTATTAAAATTAATTTTTTATTTATCAGAGGTGGAGTATGGAGAATTTAGAGTATTGGAAAAAGGAATGGATTAAAGTAGGTAAAGAATATATTTTAGACAAAAACACAGAAGATAAGAACATAAAGGTTTGGGATGAGTCCTCAAAAAATTATGATGAAACAATTTGTAATAATAGAGTTAAGGATGTTATAGAAAATTTAAAATTAAAGGGATATATTAATGAAAATAGCGAGGTATTAGATATTGGTTGTGGTACAGGCTCATATTCTATAGAATTAAGTAAAATATGCAAAAAAGTATATGCACTTGATTATTCAGATTGTATGCTTAATGTTCTAAAAGAAAAGATAAAAAGCAATAATATAAGTAATATAGAAATTATTAAAGCTAATTGGAATGATATAAACTTAAACAAAGAGAATATGTATAAAAAATTTGACTTAGTAATAAGTAGCTTAAACCCAGGATGTTATAACCAAAATAGTTTATTAAAAATAAATGAAGCTTCAAATAAAAGTTGTTGTTACATAGCAACAGATGGAAAGTCAAAAGATGATGTTTTAGAAAAGGCAGATGAATTCATATTAGGAAAAAGGCTAGAATTTTGTGGAGTAAGTGATATTATATATCCATTTAATATACTATATTTTAGTGGGTATAGACCGAGCATTTTTTATATAGGTACTACTTGGAAATATAAAACAAGTTATGAAGGTTCAGTAAATAAATTAAAAAATAGATATAAAGATTACTTAGATAAGTATGAAATCATAGATAAAATAGAAGAATTTGTTAATAGAGAAATTAAAGATGGTATATTTTATCATGAAAGCAAAGTAACTTTAGGGGTTATTACTTGGGAAGTTATGTAAAAATATAAAAGAAAAATTAAATATCTAAATAATAATTACAAAATTTAGTATAATAGCAAATTTTAATTAGAAATTATAATTTTAGAAAAAAATATATAAAAAAACTAATAATATGTTTATGTTGGTATTTTATGGGTATATATAAACTATCAACAAGAAAGTTGAGCTTACATAAAATATTAGTCAGGAGATGTTAAAAATGACATTTAAATCAGAAGTAAAACATATTGAAGAAGAATTAAAAAAAGATGCTGAATGTTTAAAGTATGAACATGAAAGCAGAAAAGAGTTTAAAGAAGAAAAGCACGAAGCACATAAATTTGCAAAAGAATTAAAGCATCAAATGAAAGAAGAAGATAAAGAAGCAAAAAAAGAAGCAAAAGAAATAATAAGAGAAGTTAAAAAAGAAGAAAAAGAACTAGTAAAAGAAGTAAATAAAGAATTAAAAGATGAGCTATTATAATTAAATGGATAATATATAATGAGCAACTTCATATTGATTGAAGTTGCTCATTTTTTAGTATTAAGAATTATTTATGATAGAAAAATTTTGGACTTTTATTTATATAGTAAATTTATGTTATTTTACTTTTATTAAGTAGATGCATTTTATTAAATATAGATAATTAATAAAAAAATTATAATTTCGTAAAAAAGATAATAAATATAAAGCTTTAAAGGAAATTTATAGAAATATAAAGAATATATATAAAAAGTTTTAGTTATTAATATTAGATAATATGTAAATAATTAAATCATATAAATTTAAGAGGTGATAATATGAGCCATATAAGTGCTAAAAATGCTTATAAAAGCTTAGAGGAAAGATTAAATAAATTTCCGCAAGGGGTACCACCATCTAAAACACTTTATGACATATTAAAGGTACTATTTACAGAAAGGGAAGCAACTTTAGTAGCTCAACTTCCAATAAGGCCCTTTAGAGTAAAAACAGCAGCTAAAATATGGAGTGTAAGTGATAGTGAAGCTTTAAAAATATTAGACTCACTTGCTGCAAAGGCAATACTTTTAGATCTAGAAGATGATAAAGGTAAAAAATATATTCTGCCACCTCCTATGGCAGGTTTTTTTGAGTTTGCACTAATGAGAACAAGAAATGATATAGACCAAAAACTTTTAGGTGAACTTTACTATCAATATATGAATGTAGAAGAAGATTTTATAAAAGATTTATTTTATTCGGCAGAAACTAAATTAGGAAGAGTTTATGTACAGGAAGAAGTTTTAACTAATGATGATGAAATAACTATACTTGATTATGAAAGAGCAACACATATAATAGAAACTGCAAGCCATATAGGGGTTAGTATGTGTTATTGTAGACATAAAATGGAACATGTAGGAAAGGCTTGTGATGCACCTATGGATATATGTATGACCTTTAATAATACTGCAAATTCTTTAATTAAAAATAACTTTGCAAGAAGAATAGATGTATCAGAGTGTAAGGAATTACTTCACCAAGCTTATGAAAGTAATTTAGTACAATGTGGAGAAAATGTACAAAAAGGAGTAAATTTTATATGCAATTGTTGTGGATGTTGCTGTGAAGCATTAGTTGCTGCAAGAGAGTATGGAAGTTTACAACCAGTAGCTACTAGTAGCTTTATACCGTATATAGATTATGATGAGTGTATAAACTGTAAAAAATGTCTAAATACTTGCCCTATATATTCAATAGTAGAAGTAAAAGAATTAGACAAAACTACTATAAAAATAGATGAGGATATATGCTTAGGATGTGGAGTGTGTGCAAGAAGCTGTCCTAAAAAATGTATACATCTAAAAAAGCGAAAAGAAAAAATAATAACTCCAGCATCATCAGCTCACAGAGTAGTACTTATGGCTATTGAAAAAGGACAATTACAAAATTTAATATTTGATAAAGGAGCACTTCATAGTCATAGAGCTATGGCTTCAATACTTTCTAGTATACTTAAGCTATCTCCTATACATAAAGCTATGGCAAGTGATCAGATGAAATCTATATATTTAGATAGATTACTTAGAGTAAAAAAATAAAAATTATACTTAGTAATCTTAAGATTATTACTTAAAATAAAAGAAAAAATAGATATAATTATTATATAAATAAAAGGGTAAGGGGATAAGGTAAATGCAAAAATCAAAAGTATATTTTACTAATTTAAGAACAGACCAAAATACAAGTTTACTTATGAAATTAGAAAATCTTATAAAAAAAGCAGGGATAGAAAATATTGACTTTAATGGAAAATTTAGTGCTATAAAAATTCATTTTGGAGAACCAGGAAATCTTGCATATCTAAGACCAAACTATTCTAAAGTAGTTGTAGATTTAATAAAGAAAAATGGAGGAAAGCCATTTTTAACAGACTGTAATACTTTATATGTAGGAAGAAGAAAAAATGCACTAGAACATTTAGATGCAGCATATGAAAATGGATACAATCCATTTACAACAGGATGTCATATAATAATAGGTGATGGGCTTAAAGGAACAGATGAAGTCAATGTTAAAATAGATAAAGAGTACATAAAAGAGGCAAAAATAGGTCAGGCAATAATGGATGCTGATATAATAATATCTATGAATCACTTTAAAGGTCATGAATCAACAGGATTTGGTGGTGCACTTAAAAATATAGGTATGGGGTGTGGTTCTAGAGCAGGTAAAATGGAAATGCACTGTAGTGGTAAGCCTAAAATTAAAGAAATAAAATGTGTATCTTGTGGTGCCTGTAAAAAAGTATGTGCACATGATGCTATTAGTTTTAACGAAAGCAAAAAAGCAGCTATAAATCATGATAAATGTGTAGGATGTGGTAGATGTATAGGAAATTGTAATTTTGATGCAGTAGGTACTACAACATTTGAAGCTAATGATATATTAAATAAAAAGATAGCAGAGTATACTTATGCAGTACTTAAAGATAGACCACATTTTCATATAAGTTTTGTAATAGATGTAAGCCCTAATTGTGATTGTCATTTTGAAAATGATTTAGCTATAATACCTGATGTAGGTATATTTGCATCATTTGATCCAGTAGCACTTGATATGGCCTGTGTAGATATGGCAAATAAACAAAGTGTAATAAATGGAAGTTATTTAGATGAGAAAAAACATAATACACACGATCATTTTATAAATACACACCCTGAAACTAATTGGGAAGTATGTGTTGACCATAGTGTAAGTCTTGGTATAGGAAATAAAGAATATGAATTAATAGAAGTATAAAACAATAAACTAGCTTAAAGTCTATACTAGATTTGAGCTAGTTTTTTACATGCAATGAAATTATATTAGGCATAAACCTGTTGATAATTCATGAAAATAAGATATATCAATAAGTTTGCAAATGTAAAAAATATATACAAAATAAATGATAAAATTAAATATTTTAAGGTAATTATATAAAAAACTATTTACTCTAACATAATGTTATAGAATAGAATTTCATTAGGAGGTGTAAAAATGTATAAAATAAGTGAAGTATCAAAATTAACAGGCATAAGTGTAAGAATGTTACACCACTATGATAGTATAGGTATATTAAGTCCAAGTAGAGAAAATGAATCTAACTATAGATATTACAGTGAAGATGATATATTAAGACTTTATCAAATATTAGTATTTAAGGAATTAGACTTTAAATTAAGCGAAATAAAAAATATATTAGATGATAAAAATTTTGATATAGAAAATGCCTTAAGGGTACAAAGAAAACTTATAATGAAAAAGAAAGAAAGGCTAGAAAATATAATAGATTCTATTGATGAAACAATAAAAAATTTAGGAGAGAATAATATGAGTAAAAAGAATTTTAACGCTTTTAGTTATGATGATATTAAAAAGCATGAAGAAAAGTACAAAGAAGAGACAGAAAGAAGATATAAAGATAGTGATGCTTATAAAGAAAGTAGGGAAAAGACATCAAAGTATTCAAAAGAAGACTGGGAAAAAATAAGTGAAGAAGCTAATAATATATATATTGAGCTAGCAAATTTAATGGATAAAAATCCAGATGATGAAGAAGTTCAAGTATTAGTACAAAAATGGAGAGATCATATAAGCAATAATTACTATAACTGTACGGTAGAAATATTTAGAGGGTTAGCTCTTATGTATGTAGCAGATGAAAGATTTACTAAAAATATAGATAAGTATAAAGAAGGGCTTGCTAAATTTTTAAGTGATGCTATGAATGTTTATTGTGATAATAAAAAGTAGTGATAATTTTAAAATACTAAAAATATTAATAAATAAAATGTTTGTTGACAAATAATGCATAAATATATACTATTTATATTGAAAAAAGAATTATTAAATTTAGAAATTAAGCCATGAAGGTTTACACGAATAATATAAGTGTATCTTCATGGTTTTTGTTTTTGGGGGAGAAAACTTATGAAAACTTGGGAAGAAGTAATCAAATTTCATGGACATGAATGTCCAGGGCTAGCTATAGGGTATTTAGCTTCTAAGGGAGCTAAAGAATACTTAGAATTAGAATTTTCTGAGGACGAAGAGATTGTTTGTATAGCTGAAAATGATGCATGTGGATTAGATGCAATACAATTAATGCTTGGATGTACTATAGGTAAGGGGAATTTACTTATAAGACTTAGAGGAAAAAGTGTTTATCATTTTTATAATAGAAAAAATAATAAATCTGTTAGAATGTCTCTAAAAAATAGGGATAAAAGCTTATCAAGAGAAGATTATAAAAATCTTTTGATAAATGCTAATCCAAAAGATTTATTTGATTTTACACCAACTAATATAAAACTTCCAGAAAAGGCTAGATTATTTTTATCTGAGACTTGTGAGGTATGTAAGGAAAAATCATCTGAACAATTTATAAGACTTCAAGAGGGGAAGAAGGTTTGTTTAGATTGTTATAGTGATTATAAAAGATTTTTTTAGATATTACTAAGATGGAAATAATTTATCAAATGGAGGAGATATGCTATGAATCAAGTACAGTTTTTTGATAGTATAGCAAAAGATTGGGACAACATAATCGAAGTAAATGAATTAAAAATAAATACTCTTTTATCTAAGCTAAATATTAAAGATAATCAAAGTATATTAGATGTAGGAACAGGAACTGGCGTATTAATATCTTTTTTAAAAAAATTAAATAAAACTGGATTTATAAAAGGTGTTGATATATCTACTCAAATGCTAGATATAGCAAAAGAAAAATTTAAGGATACTAAAAATTTATCCTTTGAGGAGTTAGATGTTGAAAACGATAATATAAATGAAAAGTTTGATAAAATAATTTTATATTCAATGTTTCCACATTTACAAAATAAAACGTTAACTATTAAGTCATTAGTAGAAAATAATTTAAAAGAAAATGGGCAACTTATGATAGCTCATTCTAATAGTAGAGAGTTTTTAAATAATATGCACAAAGAAAAAGATGAAACTGTTAAAAATGATAGGCTTATATGTGTTAAAAAACAAAAGTCATTATTTGAAGATGTAGGGTTAAATGTAAGTGAAGCTTTTGAAAATGATGAAATTTATTATTTAATAATAGATAAAAATTAATAATTTAACTTTTAGGGGGATATTTTTATGAAAACAAAAAAAATAATTTTATCGGGGATATTTATTGCATTTGGAATTATATTACCTATGTTTTTCCATACATTTAATATGGCAGGATCAATATTTTTACCAATGCATATACCAGTTTTAATAGGTGGATTTTTATTAGGACCACTTTATGGAGGATTAGTAGGATTATTAACACCTATATTAAGTGGGTTTATGACAGGTATGCCACCATTAGTTCCAGTTATGCCTATAATGGCTTTTGAATTATGTGCATACGGAGTTATAAGTGGATTTTTATTTGAAAAAACTAATAAAATATATATAAGTCTTATAGGTGCTATGATAGGTGGTAGATTATTTGCTGTTTTGGGGGCATTCATTGTTTCTTTAACTATAGCACCTCAAGTTAGTCCATTTATGTTTGTGTTTGGAAATTTAGTTAATGCTATTCCTGGAATGCTTATACAACTAATATTTATTCCTATTTTAATTAAGTTTACAACTAAAAATCCAGAGATAAAGAGAAGCTTAGCTTCTTAAAATTATATAAGATAAAAAAATAGATTTTCAAAATATTAAAAATAAAAGAGTAGGTAAAAATTTACCTACTCTTTTATTTTATAAAATATAAAAATTTATATATATCTATTAATTTTGAATACTCTCGCTACCAATATTTTTAATTTTACTTTCAGGCATTTCACTAGAAAAATTCCAAGGATCTCTTACGATTAATTTGTTTGCAAATGGTATGAAAGTTGAAAGTAGTGTTGAAACTAATAACAATTGACAGAACCAAACTAAAGGCATAACTTGCATAGGAGATACTTTTCCATTTGTGAAACTAGTTAAAATCAACATTTGAGCACCATAAGGTAAAAATCCTTGTAAAATAGAAGAAACAGTACTTAAAATAGCAGCGCTTCGTCTAGGGTCAACTTTGTATCTATAACAAAGTTTTTTAGCTACAGGTCCATTTATTATAATGGCAACTGTATTATTTGCAACAGCTATATCTGTTAAGGCAACCAAAACACCTATACCAATTTCTGCTGATTTTTTATCTTTAATAAACTTTTGAACAGCTACAAGAAGTGCTTCTATACCACCAGCATGAGTTACCATTTCGGCAAGACCACCTGTTAAAAGAGATAACAAGAAGATATCTGTCATATTTGTAAAACCTGTGTAAATACTTTTTACAAAAGTTAATATTGTCAAATCTCCATAATACATTCCTATTGCTCCAGCTAAAAATATTCCCCCAGTTAAAACTAAAAATACATTCATTCCAGCAACTGCTAATACCAATACAAATAAATAAGGTAAAACTTTAACTAAGTTAAAATCATAAGCTTGAATTGTAGTAGGAACTTCTGGCTTACCAAATACAAATAGTAAAACAATTGTAATAATGGCAGGAACCAAACTTAAATAAAAGTTTATTCTAAACTTATCTTTCATATCACATCCTTGAGTTCTTGTAGAAGCTATTGTAGTATCTGAAATTATAGAAAGGTTATCTCCAAGCATGGCTCCACCTAAAACACAAGCCATTACAAGGGGAAGAGAAGCACCAGTTTTTTCAGCTACTGCAACTGCAATTGGACCAATTGCTGCAATACATCCTACTGAAGTACCTGTAGCAGTAGATATGAAACCAGAAATTAAAAATATACCAATTACGATAAATTGTGAAGGTATGTATGTTAAACCTAAGTTTACTGTTGAATCAACGCCTCCCATTTGTTGGCAGACACTAGCAAAGGCTCCAGCTAATAAATATATTACACACATTATTATAATGTTTGAGTTACCACAACCTTTAACGAAAATATCAAATTTTTCATCAATGGAACCTTTAATTAAGAAAAAAGCTGCTAAGACACCACAACTGACAGCTACTGGGGCTGGGAATTGATAAAAGGCCATTTCTACGCCTTGAGCTTGAAGAATTATACCACTTCCTAAATAAACTGCTATAAAAACTAAAAATGGAATTAAAGCTTTAAAACTCGGTTTGACTTTTTCTTCTTTTCTCATAAGAATTCTCCTTTTGAATTAAAATTGTGACAATTAAGACTTTAAAAAAATTGAACCTAGCTTAATTAAACTAGGTTCAATTTTAAAGCTTAAAGTAAATCTAAGGCTTGTTTTAAATCATCTATTATATCTTCAGGGTCTTCAAGACCTACAGAAATTCTTATTAATCCATCTGAGATTCCAGCTTCAGCTCTTTCCTCAGCTGTATAAGGAGAGTGAGTCATTGAAGCAGGATGTTGTATTAATGTCTCGCAATCACCTAAGCTAACTGCAAGAGTACATAATTCTAAAGAGTTAAGTAATTTTTTACCCGCCTCTAAGCCACCTTTAACTTCAAATGCTATCATACCACCTGGTAAATGCATTTGTTTTTTAGCTAATTCACGTTGAGGGAAGCTTTCAAGTCCAGGATAGTTAACTTTTACTACATTTTTATGTCCTTCTAGGAACTTAGCAACTTCTAGTGCATTTTTACTATGTTTATCCATTCTGATTTGTAAAGTTTTCATACCTCTTAATATTAAGTAAGCATCAAATGCGCTAAGTACAGCACCTGTCATATCTTTAACACCAAATAATCTTACTTGGTTTATAAAGTCTTGTTTACCAACAACAAAACCTGCTATAACGTCTCCATGTCCGTTTAAGTACTTAGTTGCAGAGTGAAGTACAACATCAGCTCCCCATTCTAGAGGTCTTTGTATGTAAGGTGTACAGAAAGTATTATCTACCATAACTATACAATCTTTCTTTTCATGAGCTATTTTAGCAACAGCTTCTATATCTATTAATTTTAAGTCTGGATTTGCTGGAGTTTCTAAATAAACAACTCTAGTATTTTCTTTCATAGCAGCTTTAATTTCTTCTAAATTAGTAGCATCTACAAAAGTTACTTCAACTCCATATCTTGTTAAGCCATGATTTAATAATGCAAATGTACATCCATATAATGTCTTAGACGCAACTACATGGTCTCCTGCTTTTAAGGCTGTCCATAATGCTGAAGATATAGCTCCTATTCCTGATGCAGTAGACATACAAGCCTCTGCGCCTTCTAGTAAAGCTACTTTTTCTTCTAATTGAGCATTAGTTGGATTTCCTAATCTTGAGTATATGTATCCACCTTCTTGAAGTGCAAATCTTCTTCCACCTTGTTCAGCACTATCAAATACAAATGTTGATGTTTGGCATATTGGTGTAGTTAATGCTCCAGATACAGGATCTTTATGATGTCCTCCATGTATCGCTTTTGTAGCAAATCTTTTGTTTTTTAAGTTTTCCATAGTAATTCTCCTCCTAGATTTTGATTAATATAGTAGTGTCTTACTTCATGAAAACGATTGCTGCTGTTTTCTTTTTTAATATAACACTATTGGAATTTATAGGCAAATTAAAAAATAGGTATGAAACTTAAAATAATAAAAATTTTTTAAACTTAATTTAGACAAATTTTGACTTTAGATTATTTAGGCTTAAAAAAAATTTTATATATATAAATTTTACTTTATTTATTTAAAAATTAATACAAATTTTACTTTATTTATTTAAAAATTATTCAAAAATTTAAAAATTATTTAAAAATTTAAAAATAGATATTAAAAATATAACTATGATAAGCACATAAATAGTAAGCTGGAGATATATTAAATGAAAAAAATTATAATAATATCATTTAGAAGATTAGAAAATATTGATAATTTAATTTATAATAATAATTGGACACAGTGCATAATATTGAGAAATAGGTTTAATGATGAAACATTTAAAACATCTACTCAAATAATAAAAGATGAATTAAATAAGATACACAAATTTATAGATATTCTCCACATATTTATATTTATGACCCTATCAAGTAGACACTCATAAAAAAAGCTTATGCGGCATGTATTTCATATTCAATTGAACTCATGCCGCTATTTATTTGTTATTACTAAAAGCAATTAGTCTTAAAAATATATGAGGGATATTAAAACATGTTTTCTATACTTTTAAGACTAAAGCAATAATAATTAATAAAAAACAAACCTATGTTCTATGAAAAGGCAAAAAAATAATTAATTACAGTATTATTGTTCTTTTATTACCAAAACTTATTTAATCTTTTTCTAAAATTATTAAGTTTAAGTTCAACAAATCTTTCAGGAACTTTTTCACAACTTGCTATAAATCCATTGTTTCTACCCATATATTTATAATATATATCATCACTTAGTAAAAGCTCAGAAGCTAAGGTATCAGCTTCTATTTCTAGAGTACCAAGTCTAAAATATGTATAAGTAGCTAAAAATAAAGCATTAGTAGTAGGATGAAGTATAGCATGTCCTAGCTCATGAGCATAAACCTCACGACGACATTCATCATTTAAATCAGGATGAATAAGAATGACTTTATCCCCATTAATCATGCCATAACATCCTTTTAATTTATTTATATCTGTATCATTAGGTAAAAAACCTAATTTAATCCCCATTGCATCTATAAGTTCTTTTGGATCAGAAGTATCATAACAGTATGTAATTCTTCTAATTGCCTCTCTTATATGATTTATATTCACTAAAAGTCCTCCCCCTTTATAATCAATATATAAGTTTACTTATCTTAAGCTATATGTTGGTTATATAATTTATGTTAATAATGACTTTATTTAAGTAGGTATGTAGAATTTACATACCTACTTAAAATTAATCATTATCTTTTTCTAGAGCCATTAACATACCAACCTTCATAGCTTTTAGTATGTGATCTATATCTTCTTTAGTAGCAGGCTTACCATAAAGCATTAAACCGTCTTGTTTTAACATTTCCTTAGTATTTTCATATATACTTTCAACGTTTTTGTTCATATCGTCTTTTAAAGTCTTATAATTTCTAATATCTGTTATACCAAGTAAATAGTCAGTAGATACTTCTAAAATCTCTGCTAACTTTGAAAGTGTAGCAGCTTTAGGTTCTCTAAGTCCATTTTCATACCTTGATAGAGTTGCTTCATTTATTTCAGCTTTTTCGCACAATTCTTTCTGATTCATACCTAAATAACGTCTTGCCTTTGTTATTCTTTCTCCGATGCTTTCCATTAATATCACCTCTAAAAATATTATAGTATATATTTACCAGTAAGGAAAGAAAAATTAACAAATGGTAAGATACAAATATATATTACCATAAAGTAATATATATTTACTAAATGGTAAATTAAAGTGTAAATTTATACAAATGGTAAAGTTTTTTCTTGACTATGGATATTACTTCCAGTTAATATTAAATTACAGAAAGGCAGCAAAATTATGGAGGGGATAAAATTGAAATTAAGATTACTTAAATCAAAGAGGGTACTTAAGGGGTTATACCAATATGAGCTAGCAGAGAAGATGGGAATTTCTCATAAGACATACAACTTTAAGGAAAATGGCAAAATAGTGTTTACTGTTGGAGAGATATTAAAAGTAATTGAATGTTTGGATTTAACACTTGATGAAGCTAATGATATTTTTTTCTCTAATAAATTACCAAAGAGCTAAAAAAAATTAAGAATATGCTGATACAGAAAATAAGGGGGATACAAATGAATGATTTAAAGATATTTTCAAATGAAGAATTTGGAGAAATAAATGTAGTAGTAATAAATAAAAAAGAATATTTTGAGGCTATACCAATAGCAAGGGCATTAGGATACTCAAATCCAAGAGATGCAATAATTAGATTATGCAAAAAAGAGGGAGTCGAGTTTTTAGACGTAGGGGTAGTTAAAGGTAGTATTGATAATGATATGTTTTTAGTAGATAATTCACTATATACTATAGAAAGTTTAAATTAAGGGGGATTTTATATGGCAATATTTAGACATGTAAGAACTGAATTTTGGAAAGATGAAAAAGTATTAGAAGAGATGACACCAGAGGACAAGCTATTTTTCTTATATATTTTAACCAATACAAACACAACGCAAATAGGAATATATAAAATACCTAAAAAGCAAATAGCTTTTGAATTGGGGTACTCAGTAGAAAGTATAAATACACTTATATATAGATTTGAAAATTACTACAAAATTATAAGATATAATCAACAAACACGTGAATTAGCCATAAGACGATGGGGAAAATACAATTTAGTAAAAGGTGGAAAGCCAATAATAGACTGTGTAAAAAAAGAAGTCAAAGAAGTAAAGGATAGGATAGGAGCTTATTGGCTTATGTAGCACAAAATATAGATAAAGAAGAGATAAAAAGAGAGTTTGAAAAGTATATAGACGATACGTCTAACGATTCGTTGGATAGTATATCTACCATAGGTGGGCAAAAAGAAAAAGAAAATAAAAAAGAAAAAGAAGAAGAAAAAGAAAATGAACACTTATCGTATTATTCATCTTTAAGTAAGTTTAAAAAATTATATGAAGAAAATGTAGGACTTATAAATGGTATAGTAGCACAGTGGTTAATAGATATTACAGAAACTATAGATTATGAATTATTTAAAAGAGCTATAGAGATTGCTACAGATAGAGGTAAGTGTAACAAAGGATATGTAAATGGAATAATAAATCAATGGAATGATAACAACATAAAAAGTTATAGTGATTTATTAGCATATGAAAAAAGCTTAAAGAACAGGGGAGATAAATATGGAAAGGGTAGTAACAACTATAGAAACAATGAATATGCCACATATGATGAAGGAGAGGATGAAGACATTTATAGAAAGCTAACACCAGAAGAAATCGCAGAAGTTGAACGAGAGTTTGGAAGGTTTAGAAACTAAAGTTAGTGAGTATAAATGTGATAAGTGTAGAGATATGACCTTTATTATAGATGAAGGTGTTGCAATTCCTTGTGTATGTAGGCAAGTAAGGATAGCTGAAGATATTTTAATAAAAAGTGGTATAAGTGAAGAGTTTAGAAACAAGAGAATTAGCAACTTTGTTTATGATATAGAAAAACAAATTATATGTGCTTATAAAGAAGCTTGTAATTATTCAAGAAACTTTAAAGATATTGAAAAGGATAAATGTAACTCTATAATGTTTATAGGACAAGTTGGGTGTGGAAAAACCCATCTTTGCCTGGCTATAGCTAATGAGCTTATGGATGATGGGGTAGGTGTTGTGTATATGGGGTATAGGGATATTATTACTAAACTTAAGCAAAATATTATGGATGAGGCTTATTATAATAGGGTGATGAACAGATATAAAAATGCTAGGGTGCTTTTGATTGATGATTTGTTTAAGGGCAGGATTAGTGATAGTGATGTTAATATTATCTTTGAGATTGTTAATCATAGGTATTTTAATAATTTGCCACTTATTGTTAGTTCGGAAAAAAGTGTTGAGGAACTTATAGGTATTGATGAGGCTATTGGTAGTAGGATTATTGAAATGAGTAAAAATTATTTAGTAAAGATTATTGGAAAGAAATTAAATTTTAGAATATATGGAAAATAAAATTATAATTATAGGTTGAAATTTGTTATAATTAGAATCAGGATATATAGACTAAACATAAGGGGAGATTAAAATGAACGAAAAATTAAAGCAAGAAGTAATGGATGAATTTATAAATTTATTTAAAGAACTTGATAAAGGTGAAATGAAAAAAGTGATTGAATTTATAGAAAAATTAATGGTAGGAGAGTTAGCTGATTTAATAGAAAAAGGTAAAAAAGAAGGTATTCTTACAAAAGTAGAGATAGTAAATGCTTTTAAAAAAGCTAATCTTAATGAAGTACAAATGAACTACTTATATAATAGAATAGTTGATTTAGGAATAACAATAAGTGAATAATATATAAAACTTAAGGAATATAAAAAAGACAGGCTTTTGTTGCCTGTCTTTTGATTTATTAAGTCATTTTAAATATAAAAAGTACAAAATAGATTTATATTAGTAGGATATTTAGAGCATTTCCTAAAATGGAATAATTATACATTATTATAAAAATTATTTCATACCTATGATAGTTTTAGATAATTCATTAATACTATCAGATAGAACCTGAAGCTTTCCCTAAATCCTTACAAGTAAATACATACTAAGGGCTATAGGAAAGCCAACAGAAGCTATAAGAGTTTGTAATTCAGAATTCACAAAAACACATCCCTTCAATAAATTAAAAGCTATGCTAAAAATAGCATAGCTCTATTAACTATAAAACCAAGTCGTACTCAGTAGTTCCAGTTTCAACAACCTTAGCTTCTACTAAAGATGCAAAGTTTTCTCCAGCTGGTTTAAATATATTTTTAGAAAGTATAGTAGTCATAGCTGTCTTTATCTCTGTTTCAGTTAAATTTTCCCTAGGGTCATCTACTGATATAGAAACCTTCTTTCCAGATGTTGTCATAAAACTCATTAACAATCTCTTTGAAACTTCCATAATACACCTCCATATAATTTAATAAATTTGAGCAACGGATGTGACTGAAGTAGTTCGCCAACACGTTGCTCAAAGCGTATGCGAATGTCATATTGTTGGCGAAATGAAGTAGTTCCCCCACACGTGGCTAAAGCTAAGCGAATTTTATTCTGATAATGTAGTATTGTCTATTATAGCTACTTCAAGTAGTGTATTGTTTTGAAGTGATGCTATAACAGCTCCAACAGCATATACATCATCATTTGTTGCTTCTGGATCTACATTAGAGTAAGTTTTACTTTTTACTTTTGTTTTTCCAGTTACATCATCAAGCCCACAGTCAAATCTTATTTTTAATCCTGATGGATTTTTAGTTGCAGTTACTGCCATAAGTATTCCTCCTTTGTTTTTAGTAACGGGCCTGTTTTTTAGGCCGTTGACGCTATGAAATAGTTCGCCCACACAGTGGCTCAAGCATAGCGAATTTTTTATTGAAGTTTTATACTTCTTGATAATAAGTATAGGTAAAGTGGATTTTTAAAGATATTAAAGTTTTTTATGAAAATATTTAAATACCCGGGGGCTGAAAATGCGACGTAGGGTATTTTGAGTATGAAAGCACGACGTAGGGGTACTAGATTATATAAGTGTCATTAAAGCCTTTGGATATTGCTTTATTTTTAAGGTTTATAGCATTAGTTTTATCTTTAAATGCTCCTATACATACTCTATAAAAATTCGAGTTGGTCATTTCATCTATTATTGATTTATCTACAAATGAAAGTAATGTAGATGATATGGAGTTTGCTATGTCTTTTATGTATTTAGGAGAAGCTAAGTTATTTTCAACAACAGAATTTGATATAAAGTCTATTTCTATTAAAAGAGCAGGCATTTTAGTTTTTCTAAGTACAAAGAAGTCTTTTGATATTTTAACCCCTCGGTTAGGTGTATTTATAGTTTTTGATAAGTTTGAGCATATGTTTTTAGCTAGGGGGTATACTTTACTATTTTCATCGTATATCCATACTTCGCATCCTTTTGCTGATTTGTTAGTTGATGAGTTCATGTGAAGACTTATGAAGTAGTCGCAGTTACATTTATTTGCCAGTTGGCTTCTATAATCTAGTGAGTAGTATTTGTCAGTTTCTCTAGTTGTTATTACTTTTTCAAAAGCTTCTTCTAGATTAGCTTTTATTATCATTCCTATTTTTAATACTGTATCACTTTCCTTTGTTGAGCTAGTTCCTAATGCACCAGAGTCTTTTCCACCGTGGCCAAAGTCTAAGTACCATTTCATATTATTTACCTCCATTATTTTTATTTACAATTTAAGATAAACAATATAAAAAAGTATAATAAAGAATTTAAAATATTAGATAATTCTTATTCATAAATGAAATATGTAGATAGACCTAATTGAATATAATAGTGAAACATAGAGAATATAATGGTAACTATAAAGAGCTATCGAGAAAGTTTGGTATAAGTGAAGTACAAGTTAGAAATATCATCAATTCAAATATAACATATTAAATACAAAGAGGAACGTTTCGTTCCTCTTTACTTGTAAACTTAAAATATAAAAATTTCCTGGTAGAAATATATCATAATAAGCTTTAATACAACTTCTTCCAAATTAAAATAAAGAAAAATGAATTTAAATATGTTAAAATAAAGTAAAATCTTAAATTAAGATTTTTAATGATAATTTTGTTAAAATATTATTGTATAAGAGTAATTGTCAACAAATAGATAATAGATAATTATTTAGCATTATAAAATAATTAATTTAAGGGGAGAACTATGAGTAACTTTAACTTTCTAAATGAAAAATATCCAGAGCTTGCCAAGTTAGGCGAGTTTGCTGAAAAATACATATACCAAGACTCAAATACAGCTTTCATAAAGCTAGGAATATTTGGAGAAACAATAGTAAAATATATAATAAAACTAGAAGATATAGACGAAATATATATAAGTCATGACAAAAGTCAAATAAATAGAATAAAACTTCTAAAAAAAGAAGACCTACTACCAGAAGAAATAGAAAGCATATTACAAATACTAAGAAAGAAAAGAAACCCAGCAGCACACGAAGGATACGAAAATGTAGAAGAAGCAAAAGTAAATTTAAGACTTGCACACAAACTAGCAAACTGGTTTATGGAAGTATATGGGGATTACTACTTTGAGCCAGTAGAATTTGTAATGCCAGAGGAAAACAGCATAGAAAGTAGTAGTGAAAATCTAAAAAAACTAGAAGAAGAATATGAAGCCAAAATAAAAGAATACGAAAGTCAACTTAAAAATCTAAAATCACTTAATGAAGATAAAACAGAAGATACAATTAAAAAAGAAAAATATCTAAGAAAAGAACGTTCTAAAAAAATTGCTAAAAACATGGATTTAAGTGAAGAAGAAACAAGAGTAATAATAGATGAACAACTAAGAAATGCAGGATGGGAAGCAGACACTAAAAACTTAAGATATTCAAAAGGAACAAGACCTGTAAAAAACAAAAATATGGCAATAGCAGAATGGCCAACATCATCTAAATACAAAAAAAGTGGATATGTAGACTATGCACTATTTTGTGGAGAAAAATTAGTAGGATTTATAGAAGCTAAAAAATACTCACAAGATGTAGGTAGCCATATGATAGAAAATAAAATATACGCTAAAGGTGTAAAAGAAGAACACATAGACTATGTAGTTGGCGGATGGGAAGAATACAACGTACCATTTTTATTTACATCAAATGGTAGAAAATATATAGAAGAAATAAAAGAAAAAAGTGGAGTACATTTTCTAGATTGTAGAAAGCCTACAAATAACCCTAAAGTACTTCAAAACTTCTACACACCACAAAATATAATGGAACTTTTACAAAGTGACTTAGAAAAATCAAATGAAGAACTAGACAAACTATCATTTGACTTTTTACAAGATCCTAAAGGAGTAGGACTTAGATATTACCAAGTAGATGCCATAAAAGCAGTAGAGCGTGCTATAAAAGAAGAAAAAGAAGCAGCACTTATAACAATGGCAACAGGAACAGGAAAAACAAGAACAGTACTAGGTCTTATATATAGATTACTTAAGACAAATAGATTTAAACGTATACTATTTTTAGTAGATAGAACAAGTTTAGGAAACCAAGCTAGTGAAACATTTGAAGAGGTAAAGATAACAGATTTATTAACACTTAATCAAATATACAACATAAACAAACTAGAAGATAAAAAAATAGACAAAGAAACAAAAGTACATATAGCAACAGTACAAGCAATGGTAAAACGTATAATGTACAATAGTGATGAATCTCAAATACCAGGAGTAGGAGATTATGACGCTATAATAATAGATGAAGCTCATAGAGGATATATACTAGACAAAGAAGTATTAGAAGAAGAATTAGAATACAAAGATGAAAAAGACTTCTTAAGTAAATATAAAAAGGTAATAGACTACTTTGATGCATTTAAAATAGCACTAACAGCAACACCAGCACTGCACACTACACAAATATTTGGACCACCAGTATATAGTTATACATATAGAAATGCAGTAATAGATGGATACTTAGTAGACCATGAACCACCACACATTATAAAAACAAAACTAAGTGAAGAAGGAATACACCTTAAAAAAGGACAAACTGTAGTAAAATATGATCCTGTAACAAAAGAAGTAATAAACGGTGCAGAACTTGAAGATGATGTAGAATTTGAAATAGATTCATTTAACAAAAGAATAATAGTAGAAAGTCATACAAGAGAAGCTTTAATGGAAGTGGCTAAATATATAAGTCCAGATGATGAAGGAAAAACACTAATATTTGCAACAAATGATTATCACGCAGATATGATAGTTAGAATACTAAAAGAAATATATACAGAACTACTAGGTGGAGTAGATGATGATAGCATATTAAAAATAACAGGAAAGTTAAAAGATCCTGAACTTGCTATAAAACAATTTAAAAACGAGAAATATCCAAACATAGCAGTAACAGTAGATTTATTATCAACAGGAATAGACGTACCAAGAATAAATAAACTAGTCTTTTTAAGAAGAGTAAAGTCAAGAATACTATATGAACAAATGCTAGGAAGAGCAACAAGACTTTGTGATGATATAGGAAAAACTCACTTTGAAATATATGACTGTGTAAAACTATACGAAGCACTAAAACACGTTACAACTATGAAACCAGTAGTAGTTGATAGTAAAGAAAGCTTTAAACAATTACAAGAACAACTAACTGGGGATATAAATATAGAAGCGAAGAAAAATATAGTAAATAAAGTAATAGCAAAACTACAAAGAAAGAAAAAACTAATAAAAGAAGAAGCAGTATTTAAATCATTAAGTGGAAATAAATCTCCAGCAGAGTTTATAAAAGAATTAAAAGAATTAGATACTCAAAGTGCTATAAAGACATTAATAGAAAATGACAAACTAATAAACTATTTAGATGAAAAAGCAATAAATAAAAATCTAATAATAGTAGCTAATGAAAAAGATGAAGTAGTAGAACACACTAGAGGATATGGAAAAGGTAAAAGACCAGAAGATTATATAAATGAATTTGAAAACTATATAAAGGAAAATATGAATGAAATAGTAGCGCTAAATGTATTATGCACAAAACCAAAGCAAATGACTAGAAATGATTTAAAAGCTATAAAAGCAATACTTGATGATAATGGATTTAGTGAAGAATATCTAAAAACTGCATACAAAGATATGACAAACGAAGAAATAACAGCAGATATAATAGCTTTTATAAGACAAAAGGCCATAGGAAGCGTGCTTATGTCTAAAGAAGAAAGAGTTAAAAAAGCTATGAGCAAAATAAAGAAAGAATTTAAATTCACACCACTTCAAGAAAAATGGTTACAAAAAATAGAGAAATATATGATAAAAGAAGTTATAATAGACAAAGAAGTATTTGAAATTGGTAACTTTAAAAGAGAAGGTGGATTTAAGAGATATAACACAGTATTTGATGATAAATTAGATGCAGTTATAGATAAATTAAAAGAGCATATGTTTAGTGATAATGAATTAGCATAAGAAAGGGAAGACAACATGAACACACAAGAAATAGTAAATAAACTTTGGAATCTTTGTAACGTACTTAGAGATGATGGTATAACATATCATCAGTACGTTACAGAACTAACATATATACTTTTCCTAAAGATGGCAAAGGAAACAGGAGTAGAAGAAAATATACCAGAAGGTTATAGATGGGACGACTTAACAAGTAAGTCAGGAATAGAACTTAAAAAGTTCTACAAAGAATTGCTAACACATCTAGGAGAAGACTGTGATGGTAGAGTAAGGGAAATATATAACGGAGCTTCTACAAATATAGAAGAGCCTAAAAACTTAGAAAAAATAATAAAAAGCATAGACGAACTAGACTGGTACTCAGCAAAAGAAGAAGGACTAGGAGACTTATACGAGGGACTACTTGAAAAAAATGCATCTGAGAAAAAATCAGGAGCAGGACAGTACTTCACTCCAAGAGTTTTAATAGACATTATGGTTAAATTAATAGATCCAAAACCAGGTGAAAGGTGTAATGACCCAGCATGTGGTACATTTGGATTTATGATAGCAGCAGACCATTATATAAAATCTAAAACAGATAACTTAGATGATTTAGAATTAGATGAACAAGAATTCCAAAGAAATGAAGCATTCTCAGGATGTGAGTTAGTACATGATACGCATAGACTAGCTATGATGAATGCTATGCTTCATGATATAGAAGGAAATATATACCTAGGAGATACATTATCAAACTTAGGTAAGCAAATGAAAAACTTAGATGTAGTACTATCTAACCCACCATTTGGTACGAAAAAAGGTGGAGAGAGAACTACTCGTGATGACTTAGTTTATCAAACTTCAAACAAGCAGTTAAACTTTTTACAACATATATATAGATCACTTAAAGCAGATGGAAAAGCAAGATGTGCAGTTGTTCTTCCTGATAATGTGTTATTCCAAGAGGGTGATGGTACTAAGATTAGAACGGACTTAATGGATAAGTGTAATTTACACACTATACTTAGACTTCCTACAGGAATATTCTATGCACAAGGGGTAAAGACTAATGTGTTATTCTTTACTAGAGGTGTGGAAGAAAAAGATAATACTAAGGATGTATGGTTCTATGATTTAAGAACTAACATGCCTAACTTTGGTAAGACTAATCCACTTAAGGAAAGTCATTTTGATGATTTTATAAAAGCTTATACATCTGATGATAGAGAAGCTATAGAGGATGAGAGATGGAACAAGGTAAGTAGGGATGAGATAAGAGAGAAAAATGATAACCTTGATTTAGGACTTATTAAGGATGATAGTATTCTAGATTATGAGGATTTACCTGATCCTATTGATAGTGCTGAGGAAGCTGTGGCTAAGTTAGAGGAAGCTACTGATTTACTTATGAGCGTTATTAAGGAATTAAAGGCTTTAGGTGGTGAGTAGGATGGCGAAAAAGAAGTTGACGATTGATGATATGCTAGTGCCGAAAGAGGAGATTCCTTATGAGGTACCTGAGAATTGGTGTTGGGTTAAATTAGGAGCATTAACGACTATAAAATCTAGTAAGCGTATATTAGCTAAAGAGTATCAAGAAAGTGGAATACCATTTTTCAGATCTAAAGAAGTTGTGAAGCTATCATCTAACCAGGAAATAACAGACAGCATATATATAACGGAAGAAAGATATAATGAAATAAAAGATAAGTTTGGTGTACCCAAAGTGGGAGACTTACTTATAACATGTGTTGGTACGATAGGAGAAACATGGATAGTAGACGATAGAAAGTTCTACTATAAGGATGGTAATATAATCCAAATTGATTCTAATGAGTATATAAATACTAGATATATTGAATTAGTCATAAAAAGTACATACTTTATTAATTGGGTAAATTCAACAGTTTCTGGAAGTGCATATAGTGCACTAACTATTGATAAACTGAAGCAGCTACCAATACCATTACCTCCTTTGGCTGAGCAAGTAAGGATTGTTAATAGGATTGAGAGTCTTTTTGAAAAGGTTGATAAGGCGGCAGGTCTTGTTGATGAGGCTAGGGAAGATTTTGAGAGTCGAAAAACATCTATATTACAAAAAGGATTTAAAGGAGAAGTTATAGGCAAAGAATATACTGAGCTAGTTAATTTAGGAGAGCTAATAACAGATGTAAGCAGTGGATTTGCTTGTGGAAAGCAAAATGAAATTAGTAAAGATGAAGATGGTGCTTATCCACACTTTAGACCTAATAATGTTGGATTTTATAACCAATTTAATTACGATAAAATTGTATATATACCACAAGAAAAAGTACAAAAAGGAAAAGGTACTTTAAGTAAAGGTGATATTATATTTAATAATACTAATAGTACTGAGCTAGTTGGAAGAGCAGTAGTTGTTAGGGAGGATATGGACACTGCTTTTAGTAATCACTTAACTAGAATAAGAGTTGATGAAAGTAGGGTGATTCCTGAATGGGTAGCATATTGTATAAATACTTTATGGAAGCAAGGCCATTTTGCTAGTATATGCAAACAATGGGTAGGTCAATCTGGTGTAAATCAGGACGTATTAAAGAATGAAGTTGCGATACCTGCACCACCTATTGATGAGCAAAAAAAGATAGTTGATATATTAGATAAGCTTTTAGAGAAAGAGTTTAAAATAGAAGATAGTTCTAATATTGACAGAAGTATTGATGTTATAAAGAAGTCTATTCTTGCTAAGGCTTTCAGAGGAGAGCTTGGAAGCAATGATTTAAATGAAGAAAGTAGTATAGAATTATTAAAAAATTTAATTAAATAAGTATAAATAGGTCTAGGAGCAAAATTTCTAGACTTATTTACATTAGGTAAGATATTACATACAAATTGACAAAAATTACTATATATAAGAAAATATAAATAGATATAGAGTTTATAAAAGTAGTAATTAGGGGGAGTAAAATGGAAAATATCGAAGAATTAAAGAAAGAATTTGAGAATAAAATACAATTAAAACAATTATTTAGAGCTCAAGAAGAAAAAGCTAAAAGATGGGGAAATGAAGAACTAAAGCATGATATAAGAAATAAATTTCAAAGAGATAGAGATAGAGTATTATATTCGAGAGCGTTTAGAAGACTTAGTGGAAAAACTCAAGTTTTTAGAACAGGAAATGATGACCATATAAGAACAAGATTAACACATACATTAGAGGTTTCTCAAATAGCAAGAACTATATCTAAAGAGTTAGGTTTAGACGAAGATTTGACTGAGGCTATAGCGCTAGGTCATGATTTAGGACATACTCCTTTTGGTCATGTTGGAGAGAGAACACTAAATCATATAATGAATGGGTGTTACACAATATCAGATTTTAATACAGAAATAGTAAAATCTGAGGGTAAAAGAGGATTTAAACATAATTTACAAGGTGCTAGAGTAGTCAACGAACTTGAAGAAAAGCCGTTAAACCTAACAATGGAAACTATATGGGGAATTATACATCATAGTTCATTAAAATACAAAGAGTGTGATAAAAATGGAGTTACTAACTGTGATGTAAAGCATAAAAATGATAATAATAAAAATTGTAATAAAAAATTCAACTTAGATTTTTATAATTATATAATTGATAATATTGAGGATAGAGATCATTGGACGTTAGAAGCATATGTAGTTGCTATGGCTGATGAAATTGCACAAAGACATCATGATATAGAAGATGCAATAGAATTTAAAATACTGTCTACAGAAAATTTATCTAAAACAATATCAGAGTCATTTAAAGATTGTGAAAGGTATGATGAATATAAAGAAGTAATAGAAGATTTAGAAACAGAAAAAGATAAGTACAAAATAACCAGTGCTTTTTCTAAATTTATAGTAGATTTTTTAACTACAGATTTAATAAATCAGTCTAAAAAGAATTTATTAGATATGAAAAATAAATTTAATATAGAAGACAAAGATGCATTTTATAGTAAAAAGGATAAAATATTTAATACAACGATTGAAACAATAAAAGGTAATAAAAGTTATACAGAATCAGTTATAGAGTTTTCAAAGGATGTAGAATATGGGGATAAAAAACTTCAAGAGTTTCTGAAAAACAGAATACTTAAGTCTTATGAAGCTCAAAGAATGGATGGATCAGGTAGTTATATTATAACTAAATTATTTGAAGCATACACCCATAATCCGCAACAGCTAAGGGATAAAACTATAAAAAAATTATATGAAAATATATATAATAATAAAGAAGTATTAGAATATGTATTAAATAATAATATAAAAGAATTAGAAAAATACAAGGATTTAATTAAAGAGATTAAACCTGCAAAAGATTGTGATAATGGAACCTTTAGAGAAATTATATCAAAATTCCATTATCAAGTTATAGATAGTAATACAGAAATAGAAAAAATATATAAACAGTTACTACTTAGGACTATATGTGATTACATTGCAGGAATGACTGATACTTATGCTATGAATGAACATAAAGAACTATACAATCATAAATAATAAAATTTCTAAATGTAATAGAAGTTCTTCAGGAATAGAAGGACTTTTATTATATTGTGTATAAGAAACTATAATAAAGTAAAATCTTTATATATAACAAATAATTAAATATAAAACATGTCACAATTATTATGAATACTGAATAAGGGGATAGGAAATATGGATATAAACGATTTACTATTAAATATAAATAAAGACTTTCCAGATAAAGCGATAGACTTTTATGAAAGTATAGATTTATTATTAGAAACAATAAAAGATACAATGGAATCAATAAATGAGAAATCATCAGAAGAAATGAAAAATAGAAATTTTGATAAATCTATATATTACATGCAACTAGCACAGGAATTACATACATATGAATCGAAACTAGACAAACTTTTAGAAGATATAAATATAGAAGATATGCAAATATCTGATATAGAAGATAAAATAGATTCTAAAAAAGAACTACCTAATTATGAAGAATATAAAGTAGATGATACAATAGAACATACTTTAAAAGAAGATTTTACGCATAAAAGACCTTGTTCATTTAGAATAGGTGAAAGTTATACATCTATAGTAAATACATGGCAGGAAATGATACTAGACACATGTAAGTATTTAATAAAGTTAGATGAGTTAAGGTTTAAAGAACTAGTTAGAAATCCAAAGTTAAATGGAAGAAAAAGTGCATATTTTTCTTCAGATAAAAAGGTTATGAGAAGACCAGTACATATAGGATCAGGAATATATATTGAAACTAATATGAGTGCAAATAGCATTAGAAATTTAATAATTAAGTTATTGAAATTATATAATATACCTACGAATAATTTTAAGGTATATCTTAGAGCTGATTATACAAATTTAAATAATCAATTGTGTTTAGAAATTTAATATGATAATTATAAGAATCTCTTTCTATAAATTAATAGGAAGAGATTCTTATTTTTAACATAAGCTATTACAATACATCATATAAAAATAATAGGGGGTGTAAGCACAAAATGAAAGGCTTAAACAATGTATATGATGTATTAAAACAAGAAGAACAATTTTTAGATAATGATGGAAATATGTTTAAAAATAAAGTATGTGAATATGCTAGAAAAATGGACAAGAGCTTAATAAAGCTTTTATATAATAATGAATTAACAAGAGATTTATTTTTTATAGAGATAGATGATCTAAAAGTATTTGATAGCCAACGATTTAATAACTACATTGAAAATAAAGATTTTTTACCAGACTCATATACATCTTTTAAAAACAGTATAGGACTATTTGATAAATCAGGAAATTCTATAAAATACTGTGAAGATGTAGTATTACAATTTCCGTATAAAGATTGTGTTTTAGAGTTTGATTCCACTAAAGAAAGTGATAAAAGAAATGAAATATTTTTTAATGAAATATTAATGAAAAAAGAAATAGATGTATTACTTGATCCTAAAGTATTAACTAACGCAAAAAGATATGATGAAAATGGAGTTAGTGATATAACAGAGATAGATGATAAAGACAATTTAATAATTAAAGGAAATAATTTATTAGCATTACATAGTTTATTGCCAAGATACAAAGGAAAGATAAAGTGTATGTATTGGGATATTTTATATAATACTGATAATGATAAAGTTCCATATAATGACTCATTTAAACATAGTTCATGGCTTACAATGATGAAGAATAGGCTAGAAATTGCAAAAGAACTTTTAGATTATAATGGGGTAATTTGTTTGCAATGTGATGATAATGAAATGGCATATCTTAAAGTATTATGTGATGAAATTTTTAATAGGGAAAATTTTGTAAGTACAATTGTTATAGAAAGTGGAGAGATTTATGGGACTAAAGCTAGTCATATAAATAAGACTATTGTAAAAGTAAAAGATTATACTCTAGTATATAGCAAAAACAAATATGATTTAAAATTAACGCCTTTATATAGCAAAATGAATGAGTTATATGACAGTCACTATAATATTATTATAAATGAAGAATTGGAGAAAATTTCATTTATTGAATACCTAAAGAGTATAAAATGGATAACTGAATTATTTGATTCTTATAAATTAAAATTAAAAATTGATAATGTATCAAGAATGATGAAATTGGATGAAAGGTTTAAAGGTTTTATAAACAATGAGATTGCGAACATGTTATACCAGGACCAACCATTAACAGAAATAATACCTAATGAATTAATAAGTAAATATGAGTATGGAAAAATATACAAGTATAAAGATTTACTTATATTTAAGACAAAAAATAATACAATTAGATACTATAAATCATTTAGAGATAGCGTCCATAGAACAAGTGACTATAAACCTGAGATATGTAGAGCTACTGCAAGAGGAGACCTATGGAAGGGGTATCACTATGATATGAGAAATATTGATGATGAGGGTAATGTTAAGTTAAAAAATGGTAAGAAACCAGAAAGATTATTAAGAGATATATTGAATGTATTTACAAAACCTGGAGATATAATATTAGATGCATACTTAGGATCGGGTACAACAGCAGCAGTAGCACATAAAATGAATAGACAATATATAGGAATAGAGCAACTAGACTCACATGTTGATAAATCATTACAAAGAATGCAAAATGTTATAAATGGGGATCAAACAGGTGTATCACAAGATGTAAATTGGCAAGAGGGAGGATCTTTCGTTTATTGTGAATTAAAGAAGTTAGCTCATCTATTTATAGATAAAGTAAATAAAGCATCAGAAGAAGAACTTATTTCAATATATGAAGAATTAAAAAATAATCAATTTGTAAGCTATAGAGTTGATATTAATAAAGTAGAAAAAAATAAAAAAGGATTTTTAGCGTTATCAGAAGATAAGAAAAGAAAATTATTAATAGATGTAATAGATAAAAATATGCTTTATGTAAATTATAGTGATATAGAAGACGAAGCTTATAATGTATCACAAAATGATAAGTTATTTAACGATAGCTTCTATAAGTAGATAGGAGGGGAATTGATGAGTAAGCAAAGAAATAAAGAAACTAAAGTATCTAAATTTCTTTATGAAGAAATAGAGGAACAAGTAAAAAGTGGACTACTTACACTAAAGGATATACCAAATTATTTACTCAGTAATTTATCTCCTAAGTTTAATATGAGAGATTATCAAGAAGATGCTTTTAGATATTTTATAACATATCTAGATACTCCTAAATTGCATAATAATAATCAAATACATTTATTATTTCATATGGCAACGGGATCAGGGAAAACATACATAATGGCTGGAGCAATACTCCATTTATATAAAAAAGGATATAGAAACTTTTTATTCTTTGTAAATGACAAAAATATAATAGAAAAAACAAAAGCAAACTTCTTGGATAAGTACTATTCAAAATATCTATTTAATGAACAGATCTTTATAGATGGAAATGAAGTGGAGATAAAGGAAGTAAATAACTTTACAAATAAAAATGACAATTCAATAAACATAAAATTTACATCAGTACAGAAACTACATAAGGACCTAGATAAAACCAAAGAAAATAGTATCACAATTAAAGACTTTGAAGAAAATAACGTTGTTTTAATTGCAGATGAAGCACATCATATAAATTCAGACACTAAAAATAATTCAAATGAAGAAGCAAAAAATAATAAATCATGGGAAAAGACAATTAAAAGTATATTAAATGTAAACAAAGAAAATGTATTATTGGAGTTTACTGCTACATGCGAGCTCAAGAATAAAGCAGTGTTAGAAAAATATAAGGATAAGATAATTTTTAATTATTATTTATTGAAATTTAGAGATGATGGATATACAAAAGAGTTTTATAATTCAGCATCTAATTATGATGCACTAGACAGAACTATAAGAGCAATGTTGTTAAGTCAATACAGATTAGAACTCTTCAAAAAATATGGATATAATGTAAAGCCAGTTATACTCCTTAAGTCTTTTCGTATAGAAAAAAGTAAAGAGTTTTATAAAGAATTTATAAACTATATGCAAACTCAATTTTCTAATGATGATATAGAAAAGTTTAAAAGTGAAGATAATAAAATAATAAACAAGATGTATAAATTCTTTGAGGATGAAAATATAAAAGTAGAGGATTTAGTAGTAGCTTTAAAGAATGATTTTAAAAAAGAGAATTTAATATTCATGAATGATGAAGAAATAGATTCAAGCTATCAGCAAATAGTTATAAATGATTTAGAAAATCCAGATAACAAATATAGAATGATTTTTACAGTTGACAAGCTAACAGAAGGATGGGATGTTTTAAATCTATTTGATATTGTAAGGCTTTATGAAAGTAGTAATAAAGAATCAAGTTCTACAACAAAGGAAGCACAGTTAATAGGAAGAGGTGCAAGGTATTTCCCATTTAAATGGAAGCATACAGACGATAAGTATAAAAGAAAGTTTGATATTGACTTAGAACATGAGCTTCGTATTTGTGAAACTCTTTACTATCATAGTATAAATAATTCAACATATATTAAAGAATTACAAGAAGCTTTAAAAGAACAAGGATTTGAACCAAAAGATAAGCCTGTTGAATTTGAATACAAAGTAAAAAAAGAGTTTATTAAAAAAGAGATATATAAAGAAGGAAAGTTATTTGTAAATGACTATAAGGAAAAATCAAAAGATCTTATAAATAGTATTCCATCTAATATCAATATAGATACATCTATAGATTTAAGTATAGGTGTCACTAAAGATATAAACCTAATGGAAGATATTATAAAAAAATCTAATAAAAAACATAGTTATACCAATAACATCAGGGTTAAAGATATTGATAGAAGAATAGTATTAAAGGCATTAAGAAAATACACTATGATGAAATTTAGTACTATAAAGACATATTTACCAAATTTAAAAGGGATAGATGAATTTATTTTAGATGATAATTACATTGGCAGATTCGAATTAACTATAAATACAGATGGTGAATTACCTACAAATGAAGAGTTATATAAAGGACTAGTAAAGATGTTTGAAAAACTTTCTACAGAAATTAAGAAAATAAAACATAGAGAGGGTACTAAAAACTTTGAAGAGAAAGAGTTAAAAGAATACGTAAAAGATACTCTAAGAAAAAAATTAAAAGTTGATGACGAAGGAGAAGGGGTATCACAAAATAATGTAAAGGGTGATTATAGACTTGATTTATCCGATAAAGAATGGTTTGTATACAATGATAACTATGGGACAACAGAAGAAAAGAAATTTGTCTCATATTTTGCAACTAAAGTAAATGAGCTAAAGCAGACTTATGAAGAAGTATACCTTATAAGAAATGAAAGAAATTTGCATATATACTCCTTTGAAGATGGCGCAAGGTTTGAACCAGATTATATACTTTTATTAAAAAGAAAAGATGGCTCACAGATTGAACAGCAACAAATATTTATAGAACCGAAGGGAGCTCATTTATTAAAACAAGATAAATGGAAGGAAGAATTTTTATTACAACTAGAAAAAAATGCTCAAGTAAAAGAGTATTCAAATGAGGAATATAAGATTATAGGACTTCCTTTTTATAATAAAGATGAGAGACTTGATAATTTTGATAAAGCATTTGAAAAGTTGGTTTCACCGGAACTGAGTAAATGTTAATATGGGGGGATAGTTATTATAACTTTAGATGATTTATTTGGAAAAAGTGGATTTAAACCCAATAAAGCTCAAGAAGAAGCGATAAAAACTATAGATGGACCACTTAATTTAGTAGCAGGTCCAGGATCAGGAAAAACTAGAGTTTTATTATGGAGAGTTGTAAACTTGATAGTATTTAATAATGTTAATCCAGAAGAAATATATTTAAGTACATTTACAGAAAAAGCAGCGCAACAACTAAAAGATGGGTTAATATCTTTACTTGCTATAGCATCACAAGAAACAGGTATAAATTATGACATTTCTAAGATGTATGTAGGAACTGTACATTCTTTATGTCAAAGACTTATTACAAATAGAAAGTTAAAAAATAGGTTAAAAAATAAGGCACCTAAAATAATGCAGGAGTTAGAACAATATTTTTATATTAAGGATAAATTATTAAAAAAAGCTAAGATAGAATTAGGATTTAGTGACGATAATAAACAACAAATTAAATCATATATGTATCTTAGATCAATTGGAGCAAATGAAATAGTAAATTGCTTAATGAGTGTTTTTAATAGATTTTCAGAAGAATGTATAGAACCTGACGAGATTATAAATGATTACAGAAAAGATGAGGTTTTAATTTTATTTGGAAAGTTGTATAAATTATATATTGATAGTTTAAAGCAAGATAGTAGAGATATAGTAGATTTATCATTATTACAAAAGTATACATATGATATATTGTGTAATAATGATGATAGTGAAAATATATTTAAATATATTATTATTGATGAGTATCAAGATACAAATAGTATACAAGAAAAGATATTTTTCAAGTTAGCATCTGGGCACAAAAACATTTGTGTAGTTGGAGATGATGATCAATCATTATATAGATTTAGGGGTGCAAGAGTAGAGAATTTTGTTCAATTTAGTACAAGAAGTGAAAGTTACTTGGGAAAAAAAGCTAAAACTATAAAACTAAGTACTAACTATAGATCAAGAAAAGATATTGTTGATTATTATACTAGATTTATAGAAAAAGAAGATTGGGAAAATAAAAATAATAAAGGTCAATACTATAGAAATAATAATAAAAAGATAGTTGCAAATAGTAATGATAATAAAAGTGCAGTAGTTAGAACTCATCCATCATCCCCTGAAGAAGCATTTAAGGAAATAGCAGAAAAAGTAAGATTTATGTTAGATGAAAAAATAATAAATGACCCTTCTGAGGTATCTGTATTATTTACATATTTAAGAGACAATTCTAATGTAGGACTTCTTAGAAAGGCATTTGAACAAGTGGGTATAAATGTATATGCACCAAGGGCAAAGAAATTTTTTGATAATGAGGAACCAATGCTAATTTTAGGACTTATAGGAAGTATATTTGGATTGCCGGTAGTAGATGAGGAATATAATAAAGGTGTACATAAGGAATTTAATGAATGGATTGAAAAATGTGTTAATATGGCAAGTGAATTGATTAAGTCAGATGAGAAATTAGCTGATTTTATTCAAGAAACATGTGAAGAAATACAAGACTTAAAAAGTAATTATTCTATTATAGCGGAGTATATGAAAAATAATAATTTACATTATGATGATGCACTAACTTTAGAAGAATTTGAAGAATTTAGGAAAAACCTAAGTAATGAATTATCAAATACAGGAATTAAAGAGATAAATAAACCATCTTTGAGAAGAATAGTTAAAAGAAAATTAGAAGAAGAGAATAATTTAACATACAAGTGGTTAATTACAAGAATAAATTCTCTAGACTGGAATTTACTAGATTTATTTTATAAATTATGTGGATTTGATAGATTTAAGATTATATTTGATAATGCAGAAAAAGGTATAGATGAAGGTCCAATGTATAATCTATCTTCAATAACAACTTATCTGCAATTTTTTATAGAAAATAAATTTAGCTTGATAAGTGGAAAAAATTTAGTTAATAGTAGTTTTAGAAATATATTCTTCACTTCTTATATAGGATCACTATATAAAAGAGAAGAAGGTGAATATGAAATGAAAGATGAGCCAATACCAAAGGGAAGAGTATCTTTTTTAACAATACATCAATCTAAAGGTCTAGAATTTCCTGTGGTTATATTAGGTAATGTTGTTCCAGTAACTAACTCATCATCAGTAAAAAAGAGCAAGAAGATGGAAGAAATGGTAAGGCCGTATCTAGACGGTGATTATGAGCCATTAGATAAGATAGCTGAATTTGATAAAATAAGATGTTATTATGTTGCTATATCAAGAGCAGAAAAATTACTTATATTACCACATCTTATAGGTAAGGGAAAAAGAACGCATGCTCATTTTAAATGTGATTTTGAAAGTGGTAAAATACCATTTTTAAGTGATTTAGATATGAATCTAATCCCAAAATCTAAAATAAAACTAGATAACATATCTAAAGTATATTCATATACTGCAGATTATCTAGCCTATAATGATTGTCCTAGAAAATATATGATATATAGAAAGTATAATTTTGTTCCAGCTAGAACTACGATTAGTTTCTTTGGAAATTTAGTACATAAGACACTAGAAGATCTACATAATTACTATATAGATCAAAAGGAGAGAGAGTTAGTATGATGAGTATAAAGGAACTAAGAGATATATTTGAAGATAACTTTGAAGAATTAAAATTTGAGTCAGGTCGTTCAATAGCCCCTCATATGAAAGAATTTGCATGGCAGCAAATAAAGCTATATTATGAGAAACTAGAACATATTGCAAGCAAAGTAACAGAAACAGAAGTCAAACTTGTACTGCCAAACCAAATCACACCTAAAGGTAAAAATTATACTATACAGGGAGTTGTAGATATAGTAAATGAAGAAGATAATATAGTAATGTATGATATAAAGACTCATAAAAGTGAAGATGTAAAAGCCAATAAAGATTTGTATAAAGCTCAGCTAAGTGTGTATGCTCATATGTGGAAGAATTTAAGAAATAGTGAAATTGATAATATGGCAATAATAGCTACATTTCCATCAGATGACTTAAAAACAGCTATCTATGATGATGATGAATCTAAAATAGAAAAGTTGATGGAGCAATGGAATCCGTTAGTTGATTTAAATTTTGATGAAGATGATGTAATCAATCAGATAATAAGTTTTGGAGAAACTGTAGATAAAATTGAAGATGGAAAATTTGAAGCTCCATCTATTGATAAGCTAAAGGATGTAGTAAATGGGCAAAAAATGCCTTTTGGAATAGCGGTATGTAGACATTGTGATGCTCGCTATTCTTGTGATTCATATGATAAATATAAGAGTAGGCCAAGACTAGATAAAGATATAATTAATAAAGCAAAGGCAGAGGATGAAATAGAAAAAGATGCATGGAAAAATGGATATTTATAATAAATAAAATAAAAAGAGTGAAAAGCCCCTAACATTAGGGGCTTTTCTAATATCCAAAAATAATATAAAATCCTAATAAGAACGAAACATAGGAACGAAACGTTCCTCCAAAACAACAAGGAGAAAATAAATAATAAATTCAAATAAACTAATAACAAACACACAAAACAAAAACCTACTAAACGAACTACAAAAATACTTAAAAGAATGCAAATCATTCTACTTTAGCGTAGCATTCATAAACTTTAGCGGCCTGCAACTACTACTAGACACATTCAAAGAACTAGAAGACAAAGGAATACAAGGTAAAATAATAACATCAACATATCTAAACTTCACAGACCCAAAAGCACTAGACAAAATAAGAAGCTTCAAAAACATAGACCTAAAAGTATTTGTAATAAACAAAGAAATAGGATTTCACACAAAAGCTTACATATTTAAAAATGAAGACAACTACAAGGTAATAATAGGATCATCAAACCTAACACAAAGTGCACTAAAAAGTAATATAGAATGGAACGTAGAAATAATATCAAAGGAAGAAGCTCCATTTATACAAGACGTAATAAAAAAAATACAACAACCTTTGGGAAACAAGCGAAAATGCAAATAATTAATCCCCCTACGTTTAAAAATAGACGTAGGGGGATTAACATTTATTATTTATTTTTTTATAAAGAAGTTTCTTTTAAAACTATATTTTCGTTTCTCTCAATTAGAGTTCTAATAGACCATTCATTTTGGAATAACACTACTGGGTTGCTATTTTTATCCTCAACTAATAATGTATCCATTGGCATTGAAAGCTTACCATATTTGGAAAGATCATTTTCAATCCAACGTACATAGCGATAAGGTAGTGAATTCATTAGCATCTCAACACCATATTCTTGTTTTAGACGATATTCTAAAACTTCAAATTGAAGAACTCCAACTACACCTATAATAAGTTCTTCCATACCAGAATTAGGTTGTTTAAATACCTGTATAGCACCTTCTTCTGATAACTGTGTAATACCCTTTACGAACTGCTTTCTCTTAAGAGCATTTTTTGTAGATACTCTTGCAAAATATTCAGGCGCAAATTGTGGTATACCACTGTATTGTAAATTTGATTGCTTTTCACTTAATGTATCACCAATATTAAATATTCCTGGGTCATGTATACCTATAATGTCACCTGGGTAAGCAGTATCTATTATAACACGGTCTTGTGCTACAAACTGTTGAGGTTGAGAAAGTTTTATCTTTTTCTTTCTTTGTACATGATTTACTGTCATACCTTTTTCAAATTTACCAGAGCAAATTCGAAGGAATGCAATTCTATCTCTATGAGATTTATCCATATTGGCTTGAATTTTAAATATAAATCCTGAGAAGTTATCCGAACTAGGGTCAATATCACCTAAATTACTACTACGAGGAGTTGGTGGTGGTGTTATTTCTAGGAACGATTCTAAGAATGGTTCTACACCAAAGTTAGTAAGGGCACTTCCGAAGAACACAGGAGTTAATTCACCATTTAATATTTTATCTAAGTCAAAATTATCTCCAGCAATATCTAAAAGTTCAATATCTTCTAGTAATTTTGAATGAAGAGCATCACCTAATAAAGTATTAAATTTTTCATCAGATACATCTCCAGTTATAGAATTAGCAATAGATTGTCCATGGTTACCATCATCAAATAATTCAACTTGATTTTTATGACGATTAAACACACCTTTAAATTCTTTACCAGAACCAATTGGCCAGTTTACTGGACAAGAGCGAATTCCTAAAACATTTTCAATATCTTCAAGTAGCTCAAATGGATCCTTTCCTTGACGGTCCATTTTATTGATGAAAGTGAATATTGGAATTCCTCTCATTTTACAAACATGGAATAATTTCTTTGTCTGATCCTCAACACCTTTAGCAGAGTCAATAACCATTACTGCACAGTCTGCTGCCATAAGAGTTCTATAAGTGTCCTCACTGAAATCTTGATGCCCAGGAGTATCAAGTATATTTATACAAAAGTTATTATATTCAAATTGAAGAACACTTGATGCAACTGATATACCTCTTTGTTTTTCAATTTCCATCCAGTCAGATACTGCATGTTTTTGAGATCTTCTTGATTTAACTGATCCTGCTTCACGAATGGCACCACCATATAATAGAAACTTTTCAGTTAATGTAGTCTTTCCTGCATCGGGATGGGAAATGATTGCAAAGGTTCTTCTTCTTTTAACCTCATCAATCAAGCTTAAATTTTGTTGTGTCATTTTTTATCATCCTTTATTTTAATTTTATGATTATATAAATATAAAAAGCTATACTTAATAGTTTTAAAATGAACATAATTTTCTATGTACTATAAAAAACTACAGTCTTTTTGATATTATAACTTTATTTAAAAACTGTCAATATAGAAACTGACTAAAAGCTACATACTGTAACACTTTCTTTGTGAAAATATTATGAAAATAGTTTTACTATTTTACTGTATAACACAAAGTCCTCTTTAAGATTAAGAGGATTTTTTTATATAAAAACTAGACTATATAATATAGGATGATGATAAGTTGTAAGAATATTTTTAGTATGGTAATATCTTATTTGAAATTTAATAAAATCTAAATAATAAATGAGGATGAGAAATATATGAAACGAATAAATATACTAGAAGAAATATCAGATGGAAAATTATATGACATTGAAGACACAGTAAAAGCAGATACATGTGGTTGCGATGGATGTAGTGATTGTTGTTGTGATGTTGGAGAACTAGTAGTGCTTACACCTTTTGATATATATGAAATGGTGAATTATTTAGGTGTAGGATTTGATGAATTACTAGGAAACAAAATTAAATTACGTGAAAACAACAAAATTTTATTACCATATTTAAATATGCAAGATGATAATAAGAAAAGATGTAGCTTTTTAAATGAAGAAGGGCGATGTACTATTCATGCTAAACGACCAAATATTTGTCGTTTATTCCCTCTTGGAAGAGTGTACAAAGATGATGATTTTAAGTACTTTTTACAGGTAGGAAATTGCCCTAAAGAAAATTTAAAAGATGTTAAGGTTAAAAAGTGGGTAGGAATTGAAAACTATGATGAAAATAAGAAGTTTATTTTAGAGTGGCATAAATTTATTAAGGCATTAACTTTCCGTTTAAAGTTTGTAAGAGATGAGAGCGAAATAAAGGAAATAAATGAAATTTTACTAGATGAATTTTATCGTATTAAGATAGATGAAGAAGAGAATTTTTACTTTGTATTTACAAAAAAATTACCTAATATAAAAAATAGATTAGGTGTTATTTAAAAAGAGTATAGAAAAAATAAAAAAGTATAAATAGCAAAGTAACCATTATATATTAATACTATAGTTTTAAAAATAAGACTAAGTATTGAATAATTAAATAATTTAAAATATAGTCCTATAATAAAATAAGAAATCAAGCTTTTAGCGTTAGTTAGGAGCTTGATTTTTTTAAAATACTTTTAATTATTACTATGGAAAGATAAGTTTTCATCTTTTGATTTTCCTAAAATGATTATAGAACGTATATTAATATGTAGCTAGACATAATTGAATATAATAGTGAAGCATAGAGAATATGATTAAAATAAATATTATGTTGAAATAAGCAGAATAAATAACGTTTATATAGGTATATATAGGTGGTAAAATAATTATAAGTATTACAATCTATATCTATTATATGGAGGGATATTATGCTTAAGTATCTAACTAAAGAAGATTTACCAAAGTCTTTAATTGATATTGAAGAAGTAATAGGACTTGATAATGTTAAGGAACTTATAAAGTTAGCTGGTGGAAGTAGTGTTTATATACCTAGTGAAAATAGTGTATTAAAACCTATTAGAAATAAGATAATTAGAAAATCTTTTAATGGTAACTATAAAGAGCTATCTAGAAAGTTTGGTATAAGTGAAGTACAAGTTAGAAATATCATCAATTCAAATATAACATATTAAATACAAAGAGGAACGTTTCGTTCCTCTTTACTTGTAAACTTAAAATATATAAATTTTCTGGTATTAATAATGAAAAAGAATTTAAAATGATTATTCTTGAGGTTTAAGGATAATATTTAACGAAATAGTAGCTGTTAATTAGCTACTATTTTTATTTATATAGAGAGTTAAAATCTATGCTATTTAACAGTATTAACCACATAGATAAATATGATAAATCTTATAATCACAAATAAGTAACATTTTTAATATGTAAAATGGTAAAATAATTAAGTAGAAAAAATAGAAAGAGGTAAAAACATGGAAAAGCTAACATTAGAAAAATTAGAAAAAACACTATGGGATGCTGCAGATATACTAAGAGGAGAACTAAACGCAGCTCAATACATGGATTACATATTTGGACTATTATTCTTAAAAAGATTAAATGATCAATTTGAAGTAGAACAATTAGAAAAGAAAGAAGAATTTAAAGCAATGGGGCTACCAGAAGAAGATATCAATCTACTTGTAGAAGATCCAAATATATACGAAAACTTTTATCTACCAGAAAGAGCTAGATGGTCAAACTTAAAAGATATAACAATAAACATAGGACCAGAACTAGACAAAGCATTTAAAGCAATAGAAGACGAGCCTAAAAATAGTGAGCTAAATGGAGTACTAACAACAGCAAACTATAATGATAAAGAAAGAGTACCAGATAAAAAACTATCTCAACTATTAATATTATTTAGTAGTGTAAACCTAGCAAGTAAAAACTTAGAAAATAAAGATGTATTAGGTAACGCATATGAATATATGATAAAACAATTTGCAGACCAAGGTGGTACTAAAGGTGGGGAATTCTATACACCAGAACAAGTAGTTAAGACACTTGTAGGAATAGTGAAGCCAAAAGAAGGAGAAGCAATATATGACCCAACTACTGGTTCAGGAGGTATGCTAATACACTCTACATACTACATAGAAAACAATGGAGGAAATCCTAAAAACGTATCATTAAACGGACAAGAGATAAACTTATCAACATGGGCAATATGTAAAATGAACATGCTATTCCATGATGCAACAGGAGCAGTAATAAAAAAGGGAGACACTATAAGGGAGCCAAAGCACACTAAAGGTGGAGTACTTGAAACTTTTGATGTGGTACTTGCAAACCCTCCATTTTCTCTTAAAAATTGGGGAATAGATGAAGCTAAGGCTGATGCTTATGGTAGATTTGTTTATGGTATACCACCAAAGAGTTATGGTGACTTGGCATTTGTTGAGCATATGATAGCTAGTTTAAATTCTAAGGGAAGAATGGCTACAGTAGTTCCTCATGGGGTGCTGTTTAGAGGTGGTGCTGAAGGAAAGATAAGAACTGCTATTTTAAAGGATGATTTAGTAGAAGCGATAATAGGACTTCCTCAAAATATATTCTATGGTACAGGTATACCTGCTGCTGTGATTATGATAAATAAGGACAAGGATGAAAATAGAAAAAACAAGGTACTGTTTATAGATGCATCTAATGGATTTGTGAAAGATGGTAATAAGAACAAGTTAAGGGATGAGGATATAGAGAAGATTATAAGTACTTTTGATGGTTTTAAGAGTGTGGAAAAGTATGCTGAGGTTGTTGAGTTAAGTGCTATTGAGGAGAATGATTATAATCTAAATATTAGTAGATATGTGGATACGACTGAGGAAGAAGAGATGGTAGATATTGATAAGGTTATTGGTGAAATAAGGGATGTGAAGGCAAGACTTGGTGAGAATGAGGTTAAGCTTAATGGATTTTTAAGAGAGTTAGGATTTGGAGAAATTTAGGAGGTGAGTGTGTTGAAGGAAGGTTATAAGAAGACTGAGGTTGGAGTTATTCCTGAGGATTGGGAAGTTGTCAAGTTAAGTGATTGTACCGAAAAAATAACTGATGGTTCACATAGTTCGCCCGTACCAGTAGAGGGTTCAAATTATAAAATATGTACAGTGGCAAATATGAAGGGTAATTCACTTGATTTAAGTTCTTCGGCTAATATTTCAGAAGAAGATTTTGAAAAATTGACAAAAAATGGATGTGGACCGGAATATGGAGATGTTTTACTATCAAAGGATGGAACTATTGGAAAAACAATTTTATTTGAACAATCAAATGAGAATGTTGTACTATTATCATCTATAGCGATATTAAGACCATCATCAATAAAGCTTAATGGAAAGTATTTAAATCAATATTTAAGGGATTCTAGAACTTTAACAAGGATGACGAATACAAAGACAGGTTCTGCAATAAAAAGAATTGTATTAAGAGATATAAAAGACTTAAAAATAGTACTTCCATGTTTAAAAGAGCAAGAAAAGATCGCTGAGATTCTTTCTACTGTTGATTGTCAGATTGATGATACTGAGAAGCTTATTGAGAAGTGTAGGGTGCTTAAGAAAGGTTTGATGCAGAGGTTGTTGACTAAGGGGATTGGTCATACTGAGTTTAAGAAGACTGAGGTTGGTGAGATTCCTGTTGGTTGGGAAGTTAAAAAATTAGAAGAAATATGCTCGGTAAAAGGAGGCAAAAGGCTTCCAAAAGGATATCAATTATTAGATGAAAAAACAGATAATCCTTATATAAGGGTTGCCGATATGTATGAGGGTGGAGTTAAACTAGATGATATAAAGTATGTGCCAAGTGAAGTTGCTGATAAAATAAAAAGCTATAAAATAGCTAAAGAAGATTTATTTATTTCTGTAGCAGGAACTTTAGGTATAGTAGGTATGGTACCAGAAGAATTAGATGGAGCAAATTTGACAGAAAATGCAGATAAATTGTGTGACATAAAAATAAATAAAGAATTTTTGATGAGGGTTTTACAATCAAAATCAATACAAAATATTATTGAATCTGAGAAAACTACAAGTGCACAACCAAAATTAGCTTTGACTAGAATAAGAGAGTTTAGCATTCCAATTCCATCAGATGAAGAACAAGAAAGAATAGCAGATATATTAACATCAGTAGACAATGAAATAGTAGAATATGAAAATAAAAAACAAAGATTGCAAGAACTTAAAAAAGGATTAATGCAACAATTATTAACAGGAAAAATAAGAACAATATAAATGTACTTTCAGTTGGAAGTTTACGAGATGCTGGAAATGCTATGATAATAGAAGACTTTATTTCTAATATTGAGATAACATTAAACTTTAAAGATAAATAATATAAGAGAAATTATGGAGGAGTAGAGTGAGTTTTGAAAAAGGATATAAAGAATGGTTTGAAGAATATTTAAGTGATGTAGAAAGTCCATTTGATTATCAACACAATAGTATATTGCTAAATAAACCTAAAAAATTCAAACCAATAAAGTGGTTTATTATAAATTTTTTTAGCATTGTAATATGTATGATTATATCGTTTTATCTTTTAAGATATACAGATAAGATAAGTGTATGGTTTAGTAATTTATTTATGAGTATCTCTTCGGGGCTATTAGCTAGTTTGATTATTTTAGCATTTACAAATTCTCGTGATAGAAATATTACATACTATGAAGAAATAATTCCATTACTTAAAGATAGATATAAAAAATTAAATTATGCATACCATTACTGTTGGCCTAAGTTATCTATAGCATACCAAACATGTAATGTTGAAGACTATTTTAAATATAGTCATTATTCATCTAATACAAATATTGTAATAATTAATTTTATGGAATATTTAATAAACACATTTAATTTTAATAGAAAATTTCCTTATAGTGAAGAAAAATTAAATGCAGCTACTGAAAAGGTATTAGAAGCAAGCAACTTATGTCAGAAATTATATTATAAAAGTGAGTATGAGTTTAAAGGAAAATTTAAAGAAATAAAAGATTTACATGAAGAAGCATCAAACAGTCCTTATGAAATTTTACAGACTTTAGAATATATAATTGAAGAATTAGAACAAGAATTATATAAAATAAAGTATTACAAAAAGAAAAAGGTAAAGTTTGAATAAATATCGAATGAGTTTTGTTATCAACAGAGGAGCTTCGTACCTCTGAATTTCTTCCGGGGGTGCGTAATTTGATATTTCATGTTAAGTTTATGCATTAATAGGTATATAATCCATCAAAATCATTTATAAATTAAGTATAATTATAAAATAAGTATCAGAATACCTGGTACTTATTTTTATGCTAAAATAATACTAGAGAAATATGTATTTTATTAACATAAAAATAAAAGGGGATATAATATGGGATTACTAAAAATATTTAACAAAATAACCACAAGAAAAGAAGAATCACAATTTATAGATATACCAAAAGATATAGTAGACCTACTATGGTTTAAAGATGGAAAATACAAAAACTTCATAGAAAACAAAAATACCGAAGAAATAAACATAGGAGGAATAATTTTCACAATAACAACATCCTACAGTACAGAGCCAAGCCTTATAAGCACACAAGATAAAATAGCAAAACCTATACTAAGCGACATAGAACCTCCAGGATATTACCCATCATATGAGAAACTAACGCCAGACCAACGGTATATATACCTACAATGGATAAAAAACATAGACAGTGAAATAGATATAAGCTATGTATTCATATTTTACTACGGGCTAGAAAGACACCTATTTACAGGAAACTTTATAAAAGCATGGGAAACTATAAATAGATTAAGAAAACATCATAAAAATAATTCATTTATTAATTACTCAACAAATGCACTAATAGCTAGTTGTATAGTACATAATAGAGCAGATTTATTTATACAACTACTACAAAATCTTGATGACATAGATGATATAGTAGTATCTGATTTATACTTACTTGCAAAACATAAACTAGGCGGAGAAATTACACCAAAAGAAATAATGAAAATAGCAAGTAGAGTAGGATTTAAAAATAACAGATACTTAAAAAATGATGAACAAATATTTGAAAATGAATTAACCAATATAATTATAAATAGATTTAACAAAGTAAATATAGAATTATCAAATATAGACTTACACAAATGCCCACAAAAACCAGTTATGATAATGGCAAACTATTCAATGTATACAAATCAAAGGATAGTAGAACTACCAAGCATAATAGACAATGAAGAATTTAAATCCCTATTAAATGAATTACTAACACAAGCACATGAAGCAACAAAACGTACTCTAAAAGATCTAAGAAAAAATGGAGCTTATATGCCTGTAGTAAAGAAAGAACACAAACCAAAGTCAAAAAAGAAGCCAGATAGAGTTTATAATAAAAGTATTTTATTTGATAGAGTAGATACCACAAGGTTTGATGTTAATGAAGAATATTATATCAATTATATATGCCCAAACTGTAAAGAGAAGGTAGATAAAATGCCTGTATCAAAAGATAAGTGTTCTTTATGTAAGAGTGATATACTAATAAAGAACAGTATATTTACAGGGGAGAAAGTAGCATTAACTATACAAGAAAATATAGAGATGAATGATATAAAAAATGAGCGTGTAAGAAGGAACTTTATTAATAACACTATAGCCAATTCTCAGTTAGATATTAATAATATAAGAAGAATAGTAGATGAAAAAGGTATTACCATAGAAAATGTATTAATTGATGAAATTAAAGAGATAGCTATTAAAAATAAAGAATCTAAGGACTTCGGTATATATAGATGTAATATATTAGATATAGGAAAAATACATGAGCGTGTAGGTGAATTAGAAAAGGCTTTAGATATATATTTAAAAGTTTGTTATTATGATCTAAATGGGGCTTCTAATTCTTATAATCCCTTTGACAGTGAAGATATATTTTTAGCACCTACTGTTATTGACTGGATAAATAAAATAATTAAAAAGTTAAATCTAAGCGAGGAAGATGTAGAAGCTAAGTTTAGAAATGTAATGAGTGAGAGTAAAGAAGATGGTATGTTTATGAAAGATAATATAGCCTTAAAATGTATGAAAAAAGCACTAAATGAAGTTGTAAATATAAGAGGTTCATATAGTGAAGTTCTAGAACAAATTGTGGAAAGTACAAATTAGGAAACTTATGTTTTAAGAGACTAATAGTTTTATATGAATATAGAATTATGATATATGTTATAATGGGTATATAATATAGAAATAAATAAAAGCAATTGTGAAATATTCATAATAAAGAGGTGAGTAAATGATTGAAGAAAAATTAAGAATAGAGTTAGAAAATATATTTAAAAAATATAAAGAAATAGAAAAAGTAATTTTATTTGGTTCAAGAGCTAGACAAGACAATAAGTATAATTCGGATGTAGATTTATGTTTATTTGGTGAACAAATAACTCACTTAATACAAGCAAAAGTAGCTATGGATATAGATGAGATAAATACACCTCTAAGCTTTGATATATTAAACTTCAATGAACTAACTAAAGAAAAATTGATTGAAAACATAATGAACGAAGGGATAGTAATATATAATGGCTAAAAAATTAGATGAAAGAAAAGAAGACTTTAAAAAAGCATTAAAAAGGCTTGAAGAAGCTTTAAATAAAGATATCACTGACGATATTATAATAGATGGAATAATACAAAGGTTTGAATTTACCTTTGAGCAAGCTTGGAAAGTAATGAAACTATACTTAGAGGACCAAGGGATATTAGATGAAGCATTAGCTCCAAGAAGTACGATAAGATGTGCATTTAAGCATAAGTTAATAAGTGATGGTGATATATGGATAGAAATGATGTTAGATAGAAATAGAACATCTCACATGTATGATGAAGAAACAGCAGTTAATATAGTTAAATTAGTAAAAGAAAAATATATCGTAGAATTTAATAAGCTAAAAGACTATTTAGAGTATTAATAAGTTATAAATAATAAAAGGTATTATCTAGTAAGCCAAGATAATACCTTTTTTACGTTTAAATATGATAAAATATTAGTATTATATACATAAAGCAAGGGGGAATAAATTTGAACCTAGGAAATGAATACACACTAGTAGAACTTCCTGCCATAGAGTATCTAATATCCTTAGGATATGAATATATAGATGGAAAAAAACTAACACCAGAAAATAATGAGCGTGATAGCCTAAACGAAGTAATACTAACAAAAAGAATATTTAACTCACTAAAAAAACTAAACCCAACAATAAGTGATGAAAACATAAATAAAATAATAAGACAACTACAAAGACCAGAATTCTTGGGAAGTGGTCTTCTTGAAATAAACGAAAAAATATACGACTATATAGTAAATCTACAGCTAACAGTAGACGAAATAATAGAAAATAAAAAAGAAAAAATAACAGTAAAACTAATAGACTTTGATAACATAAACAACAACGACTTTTTAGTAGCTAACCAATTTGTAGTAAAAGGTGAACAAGAAACAATAAGACCAGACATAGTAATATTTATAAATGGTATGCCAATAGCAGTACTAGAATGTAAATCACCTTTCAAAGAAGGAAACTCAAATGAAAACGTAGGAAAATATGATGGATTTCAACAACTAAGAAGATATATGAATGGTAGAGATGCAAACTTTATAGAAGGAGCAGAGCGTCTATTTTATACAAACTTTATAACAGGTATACTTAACAAATACACAGCATTTATAGGAACAATAAGCAGTGGATACAAGCACTATGTAGAATGGAAAGATGCCTATCCTTTAGAAAATACTAAAGTATCTGACTATAAAGAAACACCACAAAACATACTACTTCAAGGAGTATTTAAAAAAGAAAATTTACTTGATATAATACAAAACTTTATAGTATACGACTTAGACAAAGAAAACAGCATAAAAATAAAGAAAGTATGTAGATACCAACAGTTTAGAGCAGTAGAGAAATGTATGAAACGCATACTTGAAGGAAAAACTCCACTACAAAAAGGTGGTGTAGTATGGCATACTCAAGGATCTGGTAAATCACTAACTATGGTATTTTTGGCTAGAAAAGTAAGAAGTACTAAAAAAATAAGTGATGCTACTTTAGTAGTAGTAACAGATAGAACAGACCTTGATAAGCAAATATTTGAAACCTTCCAAAACAACTTAACCAACACTACGCCAGTTAGATCAGAAAGTATAGGAGAGATGAAAGAGCTACTAAGAAACTCTAACGCTCAGATAATAACTACAACCATACAAAAATTCCAAAGTGAAAAGGAAGAAGATAATATTGTTGGGTTAAGTGATGAGGAAAAAAATAATATAGGTAATTTATATCTTGAAAAAGAGTACGAGATACTATCTACTAAAAATAACGTAATAGTAATGAGTGATGAGGCACATAGAAGTCAATACAGCTCTACTGCTGCAAACCTTAGAAATGCACTACCAAATGCTACTTTTATAGGGTTTACAGGTACTCCTATTGATAAAGAAGATAAATCTACACCTAGAACCTTTGGTTCATATATAGATAAATACTCTATAAAGGATGCAGTAAAAGACGGAGCTACTGTAAAGATAGTATACGAAGGTAGAAGACCAGACTTACATATTAAGGGTGAAACTCTAGAAGATATATTTGAAAGAGAGTTTAGCGATAGAAGTGATGACGAAAAAGAAGCTATAAAAAATAAATATGCTAATAAAAGAACTGTGGTAGAAGCAGATGACAGAATAGAAGAAATAGCAAAAGATATGCTAAAACACTACAAGGACTATATATATCCAAATGGGTTTAAAGCTCAAATAGTATGTGTATCAAGAGATGCATGTGTAAAATACTATAATGCCCTAAAAAAGCATATGAAAGAAATAACAGGTGAAGATTTAGAGTGTAGGGTAATTTTCTCGGGAAGTCAAAATGACAAGCCTTATCTAAAGGAGCATCACACTACTTCTAAGGAACAAGAAGAAATACTAAAAGAATTTAAAAAGAGTACAAGTGAAAGTAAGTTATGTTTTATTATAGTAAAAGACATGCTACTTACAGGATTTGATGCACCAATAGAGCAAGTAATGTATTTAGATAGACCACTTAAAGAGCATACTCTACTTCAAGCAATAGCCAGAGTAAATAGAACTTGCGGAGATAGAAAAAAGTGTGGATATGTAATTGACTACTATGGAGTTTTAGACTTTTTAGAAGAAGCTTTAGCTATATTTGATAAAGATGAGCTTGGTAGTCCTATGGAATCTATGGATAGCCTACACAATGAGATGTTATCATACAGAGAAAATGTAATGAGAATGTTCACAGGAGTAGACAAAAACAACATAGATGATTTGGTTAAAGTAATAGAGCCAGAAGATAAAAGAGCTGAGTTTGAAGTAGCATATAAAAAATTTGCAGGAGCAGTAGAAAGTCTAATGCCTGGTAATGTATCAAAAAACATATTAAATGATGTAAAGTGGTTATCATATATTAGAGCAGCAGCAAAGATGAGATACAATCCACAAGATAAGCTAGACATATCAGACTGTGGAGAAAAGGTAAAAGAAATAATATCAAAGCACCTAGAGTCAAGTGGTGTAATAAGTTGGATATCTCCTATAACACTATTTGAATCAGACTTTGAAATGCAAATAGAAAAAAATATGTCTGATGAAGCAGTAGCATCAAGTATGGAACATGCCGCTAAAAACGTAATAAACGTAAAGATGGATGAAAACCCAGTTTACTTTACAAGTTTATTAGAAAAACTATCACAAATATTAGAAGAAACTAAAAATGATTGGGTAGAGAAAAAAGCAAGACTTAAAGAGTTTATAGATAGAGAATTAAAAAGTGGGCAAGAAGATGAAGCAAGTGACTTAGGACTTACAACTAAGGAGTTTGCAGTATTTGAAACACTAAGAAAAGTATTAGAAGGAAAAGAAGAAGACTTATCAAAAGTAGCTGAAGAAGAAGCTATATATACATCAGATGCAACAACAAACTTTGCAAAAGAATTCTCAAAAGAATTTAATGAGAAGATGATAAAGGAATGGCACATGACAGGCTGGAGTGAAAACCAAACTAAAATATCACAAGTAGATACTAAGATATATATGTATCTATTATCAAAATCAGCTAAAATAAGAGAAGTCTACGGACCAGAAACAATAGCAAAAATTAAAGAACTAAAAGAGCAAATACTAAAACTTGCTAAAATACACTACGCTAGTATAGATTAATTATATACACATTATCTATATGAACATCAAGTATAACATTATAAGTAGTGTATAGAAGAGGTATAAAATGAAGCTAGGATTTGAATACGGAACAAGATATATTAATTTTAATTTAATATATAGAAATAGAAAAACAATGAGTATAGAAGTAGAGCCAAGTGGAGAGATAAATGTAATCTCTCCATTAGGTTATGACACTGACATTATACTAGAAAAAGTTAAATCAAAAGCAAAGTGGATAATTCAAAAACAGTATGAAGTAGCAACAATAAGTAATCAAAAGATAGAAAGAGAAGCTGTTAGTGGAGAGTCTTATATGTATCTTGGAAGGAACTATTCTTTAGATATAGTGCTTGATGAAAGTATTAAAGATATAGAAGTGAAGTTATTTAGAGGCAAGTTTGTAGTAAGAACTTATAATAAAGATGGAGAAGTAATAAGAAAAGCATTAGAAGGATGGTATAGAGAAAAGACCTTAGAAAAAGTAAAAGAAAGAGTAAAGTACTATGAAGGGTATTTTAAGGAAAAAGTAAGTGATATAAAAGTTAAAGAACAAAAGAAAAGATGGGCAAGTTGTACGGCTAGTAATATTTTGCTTTTTAATTGGAGATGTGTAATGGCTAATAGCTCTGTGCTTGATTATATTGTTGTCCATGAACTTTGTCATATGGAGTATAAGGATCATTCCAAGGCATTTTGGGATAGAGTGAGTTCTGTGATGCCAGATTATGAAGTGAGAAGACATTGGCTAAAGGAAAATGGGATAAAGTTAGATTTATAAAATTTTATATTAAATTTAATCATACAACCCTACGTCTGGAAAATCGACGTAGGGTTTATATATATTTGTACAAGTTAGAAATATAATCAATTCAAATATAACATATTAAATACAAAGAGGAACGTTTCGTTCCTCTTTACTTGTAAACTTAAAATATAAAAATTTCCTGGTAGGGATATATAGATTATAATTTATATGTTTTGTATTAAAAATAAAATAATAACATATATATAATTAAATATAAAACTAGGGGGGGATAATCTATGGAGTATGCTGATTTAGACTGGAAAAACCTAGGATTTAAATATAGAGAAACAGATTATAGTTATATATCTAGATATATAGCTAATGATTGGGATGAAGGTAAAGTAAAACAAAATAGACTAAGTATAGATGAAAAAAAATTAGATATAGATTATATAAAACAGTGTTTCGAAGGACTAAAAGCATATAGAAGTAAAGAAGGAGATATTTACTTATTTAGACCTTATGAAAATATAATGAGATTAAATAGAAATTGTGAAAAGCTATTAATCCCAAATATACCAAAAGAAAAGTTTATAAAAGCATTAAAAGATGTAGTGAGAGCTAATGAAAGATTTGTACCACCATATGATAGTAAAGCTAGCTTATATATAAGACCATTTATAAGTGAAATATCAAACCAATCAAACCTTAAAATACCAAAAGAATACATATTTTCTATATATGTAACGCCAGTAGGGCCTACACCTATGAATCTTTCAAATATTATAATAACCAAAGATAGGAAAAGAATAGATGAAGTCAGTAATAGTACTAAAAGCTTAAAAGATAAAGAACTTATATATATAAATAAAAATAACAAACTTGAAGACATAAATAATACAAATCTTTTTATTATAACTAAAAATGATGTGTTTGTAAGTTTAAAATCTTCATCAGGACTACCTAGTATAACTAAAAATTCCCTTATGTATATTGCTAAAACCTATTTAAATATGAAGGTAGAAGAAAGAGATATATATTTAGATGAAATAGATAACTTTTGTGAAATTGGAACTTGTTCTACTAAATATATGATAAAGCCTATAAAAAGTATCATATATGAAGATAAAGAGTATATAGTGCAAAATAATAAGATTGGACCTATTACTAATGAACTTTATGATATATTAAGAGGAATACAATATAAAGATATACAAGGACCAAAAGATTGGGTCATTAAAGTTTAATTAGAATACTAGAGGGCTTTGATGTAGCTTATAAATATTTTATATAAAAATAGGGAGCTAAAAACTAGCTCTCTATTTTTATATAACATGGATGGATTTAGATTATTATTAAAAAATAAGAAGATAAAAGGACAAGCTAAATAGTAATTAATAAAAATAGCTTAAGAATAACTTAAAAAATGTATCATAAAATAATTACTAGTAAAGGTAGATTTTTAACTATAATAAGTAATTTCTACAAGGGGGATTTTTTATGAATGTAAATTTAATAGGTGTACCTACAAATCATGGATGTGACAGAAATGGAGCTCAATACGGGCCTAAAAAGCTTAGAGAAGCTAATATAGTAAACATAATGAAAAAAAGCGAACTAAGTATATATGATATGGGAGATATCTATGTAGAAGATATTAGAGAGGAAGATAAGTTTTTTAGCGATAAAAATATAAAGTACTATAATAGCATATATAATGTTAATCTAAATTTAGCACACATGGTATATACATCTCTAAATAATAAAGACTTTCCAATTATAATAGGTGGAGATCATAGTATAGCATTAGGAAGTATATCAGGTGCAAGTTCATACTTTAAAAATTTAGGGGTAGTTTGGATAGATGCACATGGAGACTTTAACACAGAAGTAATATCAGAAAGTAAAAATTCTCATGGTATGCCTTTAGCTTTCTTATGTGGTTATGGAGATGAAAGATTAGTAAACTTATATAGGCATAAAACTAAACTACATGAAGAGAATGTATTTCATATAGGTGGAAGAGATATAGATATAGAGGAGAGAAAATTGTTAGACAATACTAAAGTTAGTATGTATGACAAAACTAAAATTAATAAATTAGGAATTGAAAAGATAATACATGAAATAATTGAAAAATGTAAAAAACAAAATGTAGATGCAATCCATATAAGTTTAGATATAGATTTTATGGATAAAGATATAGTTAAAGGAACAGGAACAAGAGTTAGTGATGGATATAGCATAGAGGATACAAAACTTATATTAAAAGAACTTATAAATAGTGGACTTGTTAAATCTATGGATTTTGTAGAATTTAACCCAATTTTAGATGAAAACGATGAAACTCTTAATATATGTACGAACTTATTAGAATATACATCTAACTTAATTAAAAAGTTAAAATAAATAAAATAATTACAGATATATAAGTTATAAATAAGAACGATTTGTAGATAGATGCAATAGTATAGTAAGGGGTGAAGATATGACAAAAGCATATTATTGTCCTTACTGTAAAAACAGACTACAAGTAAAAACTTGTTGAGGTGGAGCCGAATATAGTTGCAGGTTCTGCAATAAGATAATTGCAAATGCTTATGTTTTGACAGAGGAGAAGTTAAGAGAAGAATTAGATAAAAAAGATAAATAAGTGTATAAATAATAAATAAAGCTACCTAATATTAGCTAAATTATAGGTAGCTTTATTTATTGTTTATTTTAAGCTCTAAAACTTCTTTTTAAAGATAAATTGACAATATTATATAAAAATATACCCACAAATAAGTTTATAATACAAGTAGGTAGTACTACTGTTAAAAATAAAGGTAAAAATGGAGCAGGAAGTCCTACTATAGCTTTAGCAGAGATTAAAAATATTGTACCACTAACTAAAGTACCAAAAGGTAGTATAATCATAGCTAATACACTTTCTTTTTTACTTTTAAGAAATTTATCTAAAAGCTTTATTTTATAAAACATAAACATTAGTAAATATATAAAATTAGCAGTTATAATTTTATCTAATAAATTTGGTATTTGGCCACCTGGAAACTTTGTAGTTAAAGCTGTAAATATTCCAGTGATGATTGCAGATATTACACAAGTTTTATAATCATATTTATTAAGCATCATTACTATAAATAACATAGCAAGTGCAAAATCAGGTTGCATAGGTAAACCTAAAGTAGGGGTGATTTGATGAAGTATTAAACCTATAGCTAAAAGTATTGAATTTGTTGTTATTTTTTTTGTTTTCATAAACGAAAAACCTCCTAAATTTTGATATTTTAATAAAATCTAACCAATGAGTGTTATTATCACAATCAATCTTTCATACCATAGAAATCACCTCCTTAAATATATTTGTATATAAAATAAAAAAACTCCGTCCTAAATAAATAGGACGAAGTCTTCTCCGCGATGCCACCTAAATTGCAATTTATATACAGTGTGATATCAAATATAAATATATTTAACATAACACTAAATATAAAAATGCCTCTTAAATCAAGTACTAACATACTCTACCTTCTATAACGTGAAGGACACGGTAAATAGTACTCTCTAAATAGATTTCCCTTTACTCCTCAAAGGCCCATTCATTAAGTTTTTTCATGCTAAGATTCCACCATCCTTAGCTCTCTATAACGAACCTAAACTTAACTACTACCCCTTATCAATGGATTAATATTTATTTATATTATGGTATTAATAAATTTCAAATTTGTCAATATGAAAAAATAATTATATAAAAAATTAAGTTATATAAGAAATATATTTAATGTAAACTTAAAATAAAAAATAGGTTGACGTAAATAAAAAAGTAAACTACTATATAATTAGTACCAGGTAATAAAAGGAGAATACAAAATGTTATATGAAATGACAAATAAAATAAAAAATGGACATTTAATAAATAGAAAAGAAGCAATAAAACTATTAGACTATGACTTTGAAAGTTTAGGAAAGTTTGCAAATGAAATAAGAGAATATTTTTTACAAAATGAATTTGATATTTGCTCAATAGTTAATGGTAAAAGTGGAAAATGTAGTGAAGACTGTAAGTTCTGTGCACAGTCATCTTATCATACTACAGATATAGAAGTTTACCCATTAAAAGATACAGACTACTTTGTAGAAGATGCAAAATATCATAAAGATAAAGGGATAAAAAGATATTCAATAGTAACATCAGGAAAAAAATTAAGCAATATAGAAATAGATAAAATAGTAAACTCCTATAAGGCTATAAACAAATATGTAGACATAAAAACATGCGCATCACATGGTTTGCTTAGTAAAGAAGATTTAAGAAAACTTAAAGAAGCTGGTGTCAAAAGATATCATAATAATTTAGAAACATCAAGAAATTACTTTGACAATATATGCACAACACACACTTATGATGAAAAAATAAAAACTATAAAAGACGCACAAAGTGTAGGACTAGAAGTTTGTAGTGGCGGTATATTTGGTCTTGGAGAAAGTGAAATAGATAGAATTGATATGGCTTTTGAGATTAGAGATTTAGGGATAAAGTCGATACCACTTAATGCACTAGATTATATAAAAGGAACAAAAATAGATAGTAAATCTATTGAGGAAGAAGACTTTTTAAAGATGGTAGCCATATATAGATTTATAAACCCAAGTGCTCAAATAAGATTAGCAGGTGGTAGAAATTTACTAACAAACTATGGAGAATTAGCTTTTAAATGTGGTGCTAATGCTACTATAAGTGGTGATTTATTGACAACTTGCGGAAATAGCATAGCTGACGATATAAAAATGATAGAAAAATTAGGATTTGAAATTAGATAATTTAAAAGATTGGATGATAAATATGGGAAAAGGCATATTTGTAATAGGAACTAACACAGACATAGGAAAGACTTTTGTAAGTGGAGCTATAACTTATAAATTAAAAAAACATAATAAAAATGTAATACCATATAAGCCAGTACAAAGTGGAGGTATAGAAGAAAATATAAAAATAATACCGCCAGATATTAAATATATAAGAGATATTTGTGATTTAGATATAGATTATAATACTATGAATACTTACTGCCTAAAAACAGAAGTGTCACCTCATTTAGCGTGTAATATAGAAAATGTATATATAAATAAAGAAAATATAATAAATCATTATAACAAACTTTTAAAAACATATGATTATGTTGTAGTTGAAGGTGCTGGAGGTATAGTTGTTCCAATAACTAATGATTATTTTTTATATGACCTTATAAAAGACTTAAATATGGATGTAGTAATAGTAGCAAATGCATCTGTTGGAACTATAAACCATAGTGTACTAACCTATGAGTTTTTAAAGTCTAAGAATATAAAATGTAGAGGAATATTTATAAATAATTACAATAATCAGTTTTATGAAGATGACAATATAAAAATGATAGAAAAAATAACCAACCTTAAGGTACTAGGTATTTTAAATAAAATTAAAGAGTTTAATAAAGAAAGTATATGTAAAGAATACGACAAACTTGATTTAGAAAATATACTTTCATTGTTTGAGTAAAAATTGTATTAAACATAGATGATTTTTATAAAAGTAAGGGAGAAAAAGTATGAGTATGAAAAAACTTCAAGAAAAAGATTTAAAATATATATGGCATCCTTGCTCTCAGATGAAGGACTATGAAACTTTTAAACCTATAGTAATAGAAAAAGGTAAAGGAGTATTTTTAGAAGATGTTAATGGAAAAAAATATTTAGATGCAGTTTCATCTTGGTGGGTAAATTTATTTGGTCACTCAAACGAAAGAATAAATAAGGCTTTATACAATCAAGCAAATACTTTAGAACATACTATATTTGCAAACTTTAGCCATAAACCAGCTATAAACCTATGTGAAAAAATTATAAATATAACTCCAGATAGATTAGATAAAGTATTTTTTGGAGATAATGGATCTTCGGCTATAGAGATAGCTTTAAAATTAAGCTTTCAATATCATCAACAGATAGGAAAGTGCAAAAAAACAAAGTTTGTAAAAATTAGTGATGCTTATCATGGAGAAACTACAGGAGCTTTAGCAGTTTCTGATATGGATTTATACAGTAAAATATATAAACCAATGTTAATTGATACTGTAAAAGTAGAAGGACCAGATTGCTTTAGATGTAAGTTTGATAAAAATAGAGACACTTGTAATGCAGAGTGTTTTATAAATATGGAAAATACTATAAAAAAAATTCATGAAGAAGTAAGTGCAATAATAGTAGAACCTATAGTTCAATGTGCAGCAGGAATGAAGATATATTCACCTAAGTATTTAGTTCATTTAAGAAAGTTATGCGATAAGTATGATATAAATCTAATAGCTGATGAAATAGCAGTAGGCTTTGGACGTACTGGTAAAATGTTTGCTTGTGAGCATAGTGATATTTCACCAGATATAATGTGTTTATCAAAAGGACTTACGGCAGGGTACATGCCATTATCATTAGTTTTAATGAGTAACAAAATATATAATGCTTTTTATGATGAATATAATACAATGAAGGCATTTTTACACAGTCATAGTTATTCAGGAAATGCACTAGGATGTAGTGTAGCAGTTGAGACTTTAAAAATATTTGAAGAAGAGAATGTATTAGATAAAAATAAAGCTAAAAGTGATTATTTAAGAAAAAAGGTAGAAAGTGTATTAAAAGATATACCATATGTTGGTGAGTACAGACAAATAGGTATGATAGGTGCTATAGAATTAGTTAAAAATAAAGATACTAAAGAACCATTTGAAAGTGAAAAAAGAGTAGGGTACAACATATATCAAAATGCATTAGAAAAGGGAGTTTTACTTAGAGCTTTAGGAAATATAATATACTTTATGCCACCATATGTTATAAGTGAAGAAGAAATAGATTTTATGGTAGAAGTAGCTAGAGATAGTATAATAAAATACTTTAAGGAAAATCCAGTTATTGATAAGGAGATGTAATATGAACAATAAAACTAGAGAAATAACACTAGTGGCATTATTATCAGTAATAATAGCAATATCAGGAACATTTAAATTACCAGGAATTATACCAGGAACAGAATTTCAAATGTCAGCACCAATTGCTATAGGTATATGTTCTACTTTTGGATTTAAAAGATATATAAGTTCAGGAATAATAGCTAGTATGATAAACCTTATTATGGGAACTCATACAATTTTAAATGTAATAGTAGCTATGACATTTAGAGTAGTAGCAGGTTCACTAATAGGTATTTTAGGTAGTAATATAATAGTAGTATCAACAGCCGGTATAGTAGGTACAGCAGTAGGTAGAGTAGTAATGGCAAGAATTACAGGTACACCATTTAAAGCATTAATTTTATCAGCACTACCCGGGATGATTTACACATTATTGTCTTCATATTTTGTATATAAAATAATAGAAAAAATAGTAAAAGTAACACCTTATAAGTCATTTATAAAAAAGTATGATAAAAAAGAAAATACAGTAGTAAATATTAAAGAAGAATTAGTATAAAATTATAAAAATAAATTAGAAATTAGTAAATCATAAACTAAAATAGTTTAAAAATATAAAATGCTATATTCAGAATTAATATTTTATCTGAATATAGCATTTTAATTATAACTCTAAAATCATATAAAGGATGATAACAAATGAATTTATATAGTATAAAGATGAGAGGGTCAAAAGAGCATAATCATATATCTGGAGCTGAAAGTATAGTAAGTGAAAAAGATTTACAAAATACAGTTAGTGTTTTAATAAAAAGAGCATTAACTCATTCAAAAGGAAAAAGTGATTATATTAATATAAAAATAGAAGAGGTTAAAAAAGAAGAATTAAAATATATAGATCCACTTTATGTTACAACTTTAAATACCAAAAATAAAAAAGAAAGCTATGAGTTTCTATATAATAATTTACTAAAATTAAATATAAATAGTAAAAATGCTATATATATTATAGATTTATTTAAAAGTATAAAAAATATGAGAGGTGCAGTACTTCTTGATGTTAATAATCTTAAAAGACTAGAAAAAGATAAGTTAAGAGGAATAAGAGCCACTTATATGGATTTTGAAGATTCAAAAGTAGATATGTTAGATAAACAATATGAATGTACTGACAACTTAAATAAAAATGAAAAGCTACTTCAAAATACACATTTTATAGAAGCGTTATGCTTATCATCTAAGGTATGCAATGCTCCTAATATAGTAGGTGAAATATGTTGTTCTGATGATAAAAATTATACAACAGGATATATAGCAAGTAAAAAATTTGGATATATAAGAGTTAAACATATGAAAGACATAGGTGAGGATAGAGGGGGAAGAATATTTTTATATGACTCTACTATAGATTCTAAATATACACTTGAAGATACTATAAAATATCTAGAAAATACCAAAGTAATAGTTAAAGACAAAGTCATATTTAAATAATAAATAAGGAGATATAATGGATAAAATAAAAGCAAAACTACAACAAATAAAAGAGAATAATCTTTATAGAAAGATAAAATATTTAAATAAACCACAAGATAAATATACAACTATAAATAACAAAAAAATACTTTTAATGTCTTCTAATAATTATCTTGGCCTTTGTAATAATGAAGAGGTTAAAAAAAGTGCAATAGAATCTATTAACAAATATGGATTAGGTTCTGGAGGTTCAAGATTAACTACAGGTAGCTATGATTTACACAAAAAACTAGAAGAAAAAATAGCAAAGTTTAAAGGGTATGAAGATGCAATAATATTTAATACTGGGTATATGGCAAATATAGGAGTAATAGCAGCTATATGTGATGAAGATTATTATATATTTAGTGATGAATTAAACCATGCATCTATAATAGATGGGTGTAGGTTATCAAAAGGAAAAACTATAGTATATAAACATAATGATATTAAAGATTTAACTAACAAGATAAATAAAATAAATCCAAAGCATGGAATAATAGTTACTGATAGTGTATTTAGTATGGATGGAGATATATGTAAACTAGATGAAATAGTTAAAATAGCTAAAAAACATAACCTTATATCTATAGTAGATGATGCACATGCTACAGGAGTAATAGGAAAAACTGGAAGAGGAAGTAGTGAGTATTTTAATATAAAACCAGACATAACAATAGGAACACTTTCTAAGGCAATAGGAAGTGAAGGAGGATTTGTATGTGCTAATAGTGATATTATTGATTATTTAAGAAATAAATCAAGAAGCTTCATATTCTCAACAGCACTTTCTCCAGCAGTTATAGGGGCATCAATTAAAAGTTTTGAAATTATTGAAAATAATCCATACTTAGTCAAAAAGCTAAAAGAAAATGTAGAATATCTATGTAAAGGTCTTAAAAATATTGGATTTGATATTAATAGAGAAACACCAATTATACCTATATTAATAGGAGATGAAAAAAAGGCAATTAAAATAAGTGAAAGTTTACTAGAAGAAGGTATACATATACCAGCAATAAGATATCCAACAGTAAAAAAAGGAGAAGCTATACTTAGAGTTACACTAATGGCAACTCATGATTTTTGTGATATAGATTTAGTAATAAATTCTATTAAAAAATTAATATAGTAAGAAAAATAACTATGATATGTTATAATGGATTAAAACGCCTAAGGAGGAAAATATGACAAATAGCCAAAACTTTAAGAGATATCTAAAAGAAAATGACTTAAAAGGATTAAAAACTATAAAAAAATCAGAACTTCACAATCATTGTGGCTTAGGTATGAAATTTGATAATATACATAGCTATACAAAAGGTAAAATAAAAAGACCTTCTAAAGAGATGAAGGGAATAAAAGGATTAGATGATTTTATATTTAATGAATATATGAATCATATAAAAACTAAAGAAGATTTTCTATGGACAATAGAAGCAACTATTAAAGATGCTATAGATGATAATATAGTAATACTTGAAGCTAGTGTAGACTGTCATGATATATTAAGATTTGAAAATGATAAAGATTTTTTTGATTGTATAGGAAGCTTAGTTGATAAGTACAAGGATAAAATAGATTTTAGACCAGAAATAGGTATAGCTAAAAGTATAAGTGATGAAAATCTTGAAAAACTAATACCTAAAATTATAGATAGTAAAGTGTTTAAGTCTATAGATTTATATGGAGATGAAGAAATAGTTGGATTTGATAGATATAAAATATACTATGATTATGCTAAAAAAAATGGACTAAAATTAAAAGTACATGCAGGAGAGTTTTTAGGTGCAGAAAATGTTAAAGAAGCTATAGAAACTCTTAATATAGATGAACTTCAACATGGATTTAGAGCAGTTGAAAGTGATTATGTATTGGACATGATAAAAGAAAGAAATATAAGATTAAATATATGCCCTACTAGTAATATATATCTAGGGGCAGTAGATGATATAAAAAATCATCCAGTTAGAAAAATATATGATAAAAATATAAATATAAGTATAAACACTGATGATTTAATAGTATTTGATTCCACTGTAAGTGAAGAGTATTTAGTGCTTTATAATAATCATATATTTAATGAAGATGAACTTGATAAAATAAGAATAAATTCTTTAAGATAAATGCCATTTATATGGCATTTTTTTTATAAATATTTAGAGTACATTTATTATAAAGGTAGTTTTAATAAAAAAGCATAATTAAAATTACATTTTAGCAAAATAAAAAGTCTTTTATAAAAATTATAGTTTATTAACAAGTAAAATATTTGTATACTGAAATAGTAAGGTAAAATAATTAAAAATAGTAAAAGGATAGGGGAGTAAGATGAAAAACTATAATAAAACTAAATGGGGTATATGGTCTGTACTTACATTTTCTTTTGTAATAGCTTATTTTCTAAGGTTATCTACGGCAGTTATATCTGATAATTTATCCTTAGAATTAGGATTTAGTAATATAGAAATATCTAATATTGCATCATTTACTTTATATGCATATGCACTTATGCAAATACCAGGGGGAATACTTCTTGATAGATATGGACCTAGAAAAGTATGTAGTATAGGTATGCTTATAGGTGGAATTGGTTCTATATTGTTTGGATTTATAGAAGGGATAAAAGTAGCCTATCTATCTAGAGTAATGATAGGTGCGGGAGTATCTGTAACTTTACTTTCTGTGTTAAAGTTTCAAGGAGGTTGGTTTAAAAAAGAAGAGTTTACATCAGCTACAGCTAAGTTTTCTTTTATAGGGTGCTTAGGTGGTGTATTTGCAACATTTCCATTAGTATTTCTAAATGATATTATAGGTTGGAGAAATTCTTTTATATTAATAGGTATTATAGGAGTTTTATGTGGGATAGTAATATATTTAGTAGTTAGAGATACCCCAAAAGAATATGGATTTAAAGTTGATATAGAAGTTATAGAAGAAGAAAAATTAAATTTACTTAAAGGATTAAAGTCTGTATTTAGAAATAAAGCGACTTGGTATAATTCTTTAATTATGTTTTCTATGGTTGGTATAACTACCGCATTTAGTAGTTTGTGGATAGTATCGTATATTACAGATGTTTATGAAGTTAAAAAGAGTGTAGCAGCTTTTATTGCATCATTTTTGACTTATGGTCTTGTATTTGGTGCTTTATTTATGGATTATGTATTTGCTAGAATAAAAACTAATAAATTTAATGTTATAAAATTTGGCAACATAATAAATATATTCATATGGTCTTATATAATACTTATAAGTAATGTCAAGCCACCTATTTTCACTCTTCCGATATTATTTTTTATAGTGGGAACTATAAATATGAGTCATATACAAGCATTTAATGATGTTCAATATAAAAATGAAGAAAAATACTCAGGATTATCTACTAGCGTTGTAAATACTTGTGAATTTATAGGTAGTGGTATAATAAATTTATTTATAGCTTTTACTATAGATATGAATGCTAGTAATGTAGTACTTGGATATAAATTAGGATTTGTGATATTTATAGCTATGAATATTATAGCTTTAATATCTGCTAATATGGGTATTAGAGAAGACAAAAAGGCTTTAGCTATAAAGGTAAATTAATATTTAATTAAATAAAAACACGAGTGTATAGGTAGTGATAATTTCTTATACATTGGTGTTTTTTATTATATTAAAAATAATAACTTTATACATTTATTAGACAGTATAGGAATATTGTTTAATAAATAGAAACTTCTCTATTTAATAAAATTATGGAGTTGGTATAATGTTTGAATTATTTGAAAGTTTTACTAATTGGCTATGGACATATCCTGTTTTAGTTATATTAGTAGGTGGTGGTATAGTAATGACTTTCACACTTAAGTTTTTTCAATTTACTAAGTTACCATTTATACTAAAACAGACTTTCGGGAAGATGTTCGCTAAAACTGATGGTGATGGGACTATAAGTCCATTTCAAGCAGCGACTTCAGCGCTTGCATCTACTATAGGAGCATCAAACATAATAGGAGTTCCACTTGCGGTAGCTACTGGAGGCCCTGGAGCTATTTTTTGGATGTGGCTTATAGCATTATTTGGATGCGCCCTTAAGTACTCAGAAATAATACTTGGTATAAAGTATAGGGTGAAAAATGAAGAAGGAGAGTATGTAGGTGGACCAATGTATTATATAAGAGATGGATTAAAATTGCCTTGGCTTGGTAGTTTATTTGCATTTTTCTTAATGATAGAAATAGCTCCTTCAATAGCAACGCAATCAGCATCTTTTGTTCAAAGTGCAGAAACCATAAATATAGCACCTATTGTATCTGGAATATTATTAGTTGCATTTGTAGGTTTTGTAGTATATGGTGGTATAAAAAGAATAGGAAAGATAACAGAAAAGTTAGTTCCTATAATGGCATGTCTATACATAGTTATGGCTTTAATAGTTATTGGTCTTAATTTTACTGAAATACCTAGAGCATTTATGCTAATAATAGAGAGTGCTTTTACACCTGTAGCAGCCTTTGGTGGATTCGCGGGTTCAGCAGTAGCATCTACCATAAAAGCAGGAGCAGCAAGAGGAGCTTATTCAAATGAAGCTGGTATGGGTACATCTACTATAGCACATAGTGCAGCAATAACTGACCATCCTGCAAGACAAGGTTTATGGGGAGTATTTGAAATAATAGTAGCTACATTAATAATATGTACTATGTCAGGATTTTTAGTATTAACAACAGATATATGGACGCAAGTTGGTGCTAGTAAGGCAGCAGCTATGCCAGCTATGGCAATGCAAACTGTATTTGGAAGTAGTTTTGGTGGAGGAATGTTAACTATTTGTATGCTTTTATTTGTATTCTCAACTATGATAGTAATAATATTTTACGGAGAAAAACAAGCTGAATATTTATTTGGAAGTAAGTTTGCTAAGGTTATGAGAATAGTTTACTTGGCATTTATAATAGTAGGTGCTTTAGTAGATTTAAGAAGTGTAATTGTATTATTAGACTTTACTTTAGCTGGAGTAATAGTTACTAATATGATAGGAGTTTTACTACTTAGAAAAGAAGTTAAAAAAGAGTCTGATAGCTTTTTTAACAATAAAGAGTTAATGAATAAATAGTTATTATAAATAAGTTTAGATTAAATGTTATTAACTGATTTATTTTTAAATGCATTACTATAATTTTTATATATAAAATTAGGGGGAATTTTTATGTGGTTAAGTAGTGAAGAACTTAAAAGTTTGGCTATTGAGTTAGTAGGTCAAAATAGTGTATCAGGAACTAATAACGAAGAAAATATGGCAAAGTTAGTGTATAAAAAATTATCAGAACTAGACTATTACAAAGAAAATCCAAATCACCTACACTTAGTTCCTTTAAATGATAGCTTAAATAGATATTTTGTGTGTGCACTTATGAAATCTAAAAAGCCGACTAAAAAAACATTACTTACAGTAGCGCATATGGATACAGTAGGAATAGAAGATGCAGGTAATTTAAAGGAATATATACTAAAACCATATGAGTATACTAAAAGATTAAGAGATAATATAGACAATTTAGATGAAGATTCTAAAAAAGATTTATTATCTGGAGAATGGTTATTTGGTAGAGGTATAATGGACATGAAGACAGGTCTTTCTATACAAATGTCTTTAATAGAGTATTTTAGCAAATTAGAGGACTTTGAAGGAAATATAATGTTGCTTGCTGTACCAGATGAAGAAACAAATTCAGAAGGTGCAATAAGTGCCATTCCTTTTGCTAATAAACTATTAGAAAAAGAAAATTTAGAAGCTATAACAGTACTTAATTGTGAACCAGATTTTGCATCTTATCCAGGTGATGACAATAAATATATATATCTAGGGACTTGCGGTAAACTACTTCCAGGTTTTTATGTAGTAGGAAAAGAAACTCACGTTGGAGAAAGTTTATCTGGAATAAATGCTAACTTAATAGCTAGTGAGCTTATAAGTAGATTAGATGTAAATACAGATTTTTGTGAAGACGTAAGCGGTGAAGTTACTATGCCTCCAACTTGTCTAAAATATAAAGACACTAAGGATTTATATAATGTTCAAACTCCAATATCTTCTATAATATATTATAATTTACAAACATTCAAAATGAATCCTAAAGAAGCCATAGATAAATTTAGGGATGTGTGTGAAGAATCTATAAATGAAGCTTATAATAAAGTTAAGAAATATCAAGAAATATACAAAAATAAAAGCAATTTGCCAGTAAAAGACATGGATTTAGATGTTAAAGTTCTTACTTTTGATGAATTTTATAGTCAAGTATTAAAAGATAATGGTGAGGATTTTAAAAGTCACTTAGATGAAATGATAAATATATGGATAGAAGATGAAACTTTAGATGAGAGAGATGTTAGTACAAATATTGTTAAAGAGGTTCATAAGTTTTCAAAAGACAGAAATCCTATGATAATAATATTCTTTGCACCACCATATTATCCGCATGTAGGACTTGATGAGAGCAGAGAATTTGATAAAAAGCTTATCAAAGTAGCTGATAAAATAATAGAAAAAGGCAAGAGAGAGTATAACGTAGATATTAAAAAACAAAAATACTTCCAAGGATTATCTGATTTAAGTTATTTTGCACTACAAGATGCAGATGATGTTATAGACTTTTTAAAACCTAATATGCCTTCACTTGGGTATAAATATAAGTTACCACTAGAAGATATTAAAAAATTAAATCTTCCTGTTATAAACTATGGACCTCATGGAAGAGATCCTCATAAGTTTACTGAAAGAATATTAGTAGACTATTCTTATGAGGTAGCTCCAAAACTTATAAGAGATCTAGTTTATGAGATATTTAATATAAAATAAAACAATAGAAATATAAAAAGCTATCTATTAATGATAGCTTTTTATATAAGCAAATTTATATATAGATGTAATATAAATTTGTTTATATAATTTTAAATTGTAGTAGAATATTAAATATAGACAAATAAAAAATGAGGAGCACATGGTATGGACAAAAGAAAAAAAATTATAATAAGCATCATAGTAGCAGTTTTAATCATAAGTGGCTTTTTTATATTTAATAAGAAAGAAGAAAAAGAAGTTACTATAACCCCTACTAAAAAAGAAGAAAATGTATCAAATAAAACAGAAAGCATAGAATTTTTAGAGGCAGTGGCTGGAATTAAAGCAAATAACGTAGAGATAATAAAAAATCCAGTAGGTATAAAAGGCGAATTTATAGCACCTAAAGAAGCTATTTTAAATGGTGTTAATTATTTTCTAGAAAAAACTAAAAATAATAAAATAAATAAATTAAGCATAAATATAGAAGATGGATATATAAAAGCAAGAGTAAATTATGAAATAATGAAAAATATAACCACTCCAATAGAAGTTAAAGTTATACCATCTTTAAATAAGGATAAAGATTTAGTATTAAATATAGAAGAAGTAAAATTACTTGATTTAAAGATAGCTAATTTTATAGTAGATATGGGATTAAATAGTTTTATAAAAGATTGGTTCCCAAAGGAAAAAGGTATATTAGTAGATTTTAATGAAGGAAATGTGATAGTACATAAAGAAAATTTCAAAGATATAAAATTAGAAAAGATTAAATTAAACTCTAAAGGACTTAATATTGATATGATAATAAACTTAGAAAATATAATGCTAAAAGAGTCAAAATAAAGCTTTGTATTAGGGTTATATGAGTTATAAAAAGGAGGCGATTATTTGTATAAACAAGGGGCAGTAATTTATTTTTCAGGAACAGGAAATACAGAGTACGTAGCAAAATTATTTAAGGAAAATTTTGAGTTAAGAAATATAAGTATAGATCTTATAGATATACAAAAGCATAATAAATTAGATAGAGAGTATGATTTTTATATATTTGGTGGACCAATACATGCTGATATGATACCTGATATTTTAATAGACTGGATAAAAAATATAAAAGATACAAATAAAAAATGTATAATATATTCAACACTTGCAGATAAAGAAGACAAACAAGGAAGAAAATATCTTGGTAAAGTAGTTAGTAAAAAAGGATTTGAAGTATTAGTGGATGAAGCTATTTCTATGCCAAATAATTACTATGTAGCTTTCTTTAAAAGAGATAGTGAAGAAGAAATAAAACAAAGCATAGTAAATGCAAAACCAAAGGTAGAGGCTATAGTAAATAAGTTTTTAGAAGAAAATTTAAAAATTATAAATTATAGTAAAAAGGTATTTAGCAGTAAAATAGTTTATGATATGTTTTTATTGTATACTAAAAAATTTCCTAAAAAGAAATTTTCATTGGATAAAGATAAGTGTATAGACTGTAATATATGTGAAAAAAATTGTCCTACTAATAATATATCTATGAATAATAAGCAATTGACATTTAAAAATCAGTGTATAGGATGTTTAAAGTGTATACATAGATGTCCTACTAATGCTATTTTATACAAAAAACAAAACTTTAAACAATACAATATAAACAAATATATGTAAAATAAAAGATATAGAAGCTAGCAAAAGCCTCTATATCTTTTTTTATATATCACTTATACTTTTAACCTTTTAACTATTTTCAGTGGTTTAATATATAATAAAAATATTGAGTAATTCTAAATTGAACTTTATATTTTTAAAGAAGAAAACAATTGCAAATTTATAGTTAAAAGTTTATCAATTTAGAAATGAAGTAATCACAGTAATAAAAATAAAAGAAAAATTATTTTTTTAAAATCTTCTTATTAATCTTTCGTTTGAATAAAATTTAATCAATTATTCAAAAAAATCAAAAATTGAAAAGTTATTAAAAATAATTAATGAATTAAATGATTAAATGATTTGAAAATACTAGTATCAAAATAAAGTAAACACATTGAAAAATGTAGTATTAGTATATGTTAATTTTGAAAAGGCAAATACTTATGCAAAGAAAAAAATATATAAAAATGAAAATTAAAATTAATAAAAAATCAATTTTTAGAAAAATAAAATAAGTTACAAAATAGAAAATATTGTGAAAACACTGCAGAGTATTGTCGAAATAGCTTGTCGAATGTTATAATTTTATCATCCCTTAAGTAATACAGATGAAATTACAAAAGGAATAATCAAAAATAAATATTATGAGGTGCAAAAATGGGAAACAACACAAGTAGTGCAAAGAAACTTACTTTAATGTCATTAATATTAATGATATTTACATCAGTGTTTGGTTTTGCTAACATGCCAAGATCATACTACTTAATGGGATATGGAGCTATACCTTGGTATATACTAAGTGCATTAGTATTCTTCATACCTTATGCATTCATGATGGCAGAATACGGATCATCTTTCAAAAATGAAAGTGGTGGTATGTATTCATGGATGGAAAAATCTGTAGGACCTAAGTATGCATTCATAGGAACATTCATGTGGTATGCTTCTTATATAATATGGATGGTTAACGTATCTTCAGGTATATGGATACCGTTTTCGAATGCCATATTTGGAGCAGATATAACTCAAAGTTGGAGTTTATTTGGATTAAGTTCAACTCAAACTATAGGAATACTTGGTGCTTTATGGATAGTATTTGTTACAGTAGTAGCAAGTAAAGGTGTTGAAAAGATAACAAAGGTTACTTCTATAGGTGGTACATTTGTTGCCTTATTAAACATAGTATTATTAGTTGGAGCATTAGCTGTAGTTATATTTAACGGTGGAGAATTAGCTCAACCAGTAAACAATTTTGCAGATGCATTTTTAACTTCTCCAAACCCTGCTTACCAAAGTCCATTAATGGTATTATCATTTGTTACATTTGCAATATTTGCATTTGGAGGACTTGAAGTTTTAGGAGGATTAGTTGACCAAACTGAAAATGCTGAGAAAACATTCCCTAAAGGTCTTGCTATATCTGCTATAGTTATATCTATAGGATATGCTATTGGTATATTTGCATGTGGTATGTTCACTAACTGGGCTGATATACTATCAGACAAGAGCGTTCACATGGGTAACGTTGCATATGTTTTAATGCAAAACTTAGGATACCAATTAGGACATGCTATGGGAACTACTGATGCTGTAGCTATGCAAATGGGTGCTTGGACAGCTAGATTCGTTGGTTTATCAATGTTCTTAGCATTCATGGGAGCATTCTTCACATTAACATATTCACCACTTAAAACTTTAATATCTGGTTCACCTAAAGAAATATGGCCAGGTAAGTTTGCTGAGATGAAAAATGGTATGCCAGTAAACGCTATGAAAGTTCAAGCTATAATAGTTATAGTTATAATATTAGTAGTAGCATTTGGTGGTAAAGGAGCAGCTGACTTCTTTAATATATTAGTTCTTATGACTAACGTAGCTATGACTATACCATACTTATTCTTATCATCAGCATTCCCAGCTTTCAAGAAAAAGCAATTAAATGGTGAAGTTGATAAAGCATTCGTAGCTTACAAGAAACAAGGTGCTGCAACACTTGCTGCTTGGATAATAGGAATAATGGTTGGATTTGCTAACTTATTCTCAATAGTACAACCTGCAATAGATGGAAAGTTCTTTGATACAATAATGATGATATTAGGACCAACATTATTTGGTTTAATAGCGTTCTTATTATATAGTAGATATGAAAAGAATCATTTAAGCAAAAATAGTACAAAAAAAGCAAGCTAGAATATAACTGATTAGTAAAATAAATTTCATGTTTGAAACTTTTAAAATATAGCTATTTAAGTTTAACTTAAGTAGCTATATTTTTTTGTATATAATTTAAAGAATCATCTAAATTATTAAATGTTTTTCTAGGTATTATAAGTCTTTCTATATTATTGCCAACAGTATAAAAATCAAATATTTTATCTATTCTTATTTCTATAAAATCATCAATATAACTTATATATATACATTTAGTATATTTAAAGTAGGTTTTAATAATTACTGCTTTAGTACTAGTAGTTTTTATTAAGGTATAGTCATATAGATTTAAGTTTTTTTCTAGATAATTTATATAGTCATCCATATAATTCCTCCTTAGAATATATTATAATTAGATTATTGACAAAAGATAAAAAAATAATCTATAAAACATTAAATTATATACTTAAATAGATTAAAATAGCTATTATTAATTTATGTTTCAATAACAAAAAGGTTGATTTGTCCATTTTGCCAATGGTTTTACAAAACTTGTAAAATAAATAACAATTGTGTATGATAAAATTATTAATATGAAATTCATGGAGGGCAAATATGAAATTAGTAGATTTAAACAATTACATATTAAATGATTTTGATAAGAATATCTTAAAAAGAATGACTAAAGATAGTGAAGTAAATTTAAATAATTATGTTTGTAGCGTTATATGTGATTTAGTAAACTTTATACCTATGGGGGAAGAATTAAAAAAGGGAGTAAAAGAAAATATAAAAAACTGTGATGAAGTAGAAGTAGGTGAAATAGCAACTTACACAAGTTTAATACCTTATGTTCAATTAGAACTTAAAGATAATAAAGATGTGGCTATAATTGCTAATAGCTTAGTTGAAAAGCTTATAAGTTATATAGTGGGATACTTAAGCAAAGAAGAGTTTGATAAAAACTTAGAAAATATTCAAGGTATGTTAAATATTTCTTATATGTTTTATGATGGGCTAGTTAAATACTTTACTTTTAATAGAGAGTATATAGTAAGTACAATAGATAAAAATATTAAATAATAAAAATGCTGGATAAGGTAATGGGCCTTATCCAGCATTTAATTATTTATTAAGTTTAAAATAAAACATGTTATACAAGAGATGTAAGTTGATTAGTATTTACACATTGATTAAAGTAATTATACAAATCTTCTTCTTTTTTGAATAAAGGCAGATTCATATTTTTATGAACTTTTACAAGCCAAGGGATATTTAATCCTACTTCCTCAATAATCTTAGCTTCTTTAAAAACTTCCATACAATTACCTTCAATAACAATACTACCTTTATTTAAAACATATATATAATCACAAATCTCATATATTAAATCCATATCATGACTTGAAATAACTACTTTAATTCCATTATCGCATAAATTTTTTAAAATATTTACTATAGCTTTTGTGCTTTTAGGGTCAAGTCCTGCTGTAGGTTCATCTAAAAGAACCACTTTATTTTCCATAGCTATAACAGAAGCTATAGCTACTCTTTTTTTCTGACCATAACTTAAAAAGTGGACTGGTTTATCTATTAAATCTAAAGCATTGACTAATTTTAATGCATTATGTACTTTTTCTTTTATTTTATCTTCAGGTACACCTATATTTCTTAGTGAAAAAGCAACATCATCATATACTCTTGAATAAAATATTTGCTTATCTGGATCTTGAAATACTATACCTACTTCTTTTCTTAAATTGTACAAATCTTTCTTTTTATATGAAAGTTCTTTATTGTTATAAAATATACTTCCTTCAGAGGGCTTTAATATACCTACTAGATTCATAAATAAAGTAGACTTACCAGAACCATTAGCTCCAATTATCCCAATCATATTTCCTTTTGAAAAATCTAAATTTATATTGTTTATTGCTTTATTTTCTTTTTCATATTTATATGTTAAATTATTTACCTTAAACATGATAATCTCCTATATATGAAATTTCCCATCATACAACTTCATATCTAAGGTTATACTCATATCTTCATATTTTCTCATCATTCTAAAGAATAAGATTTTTATAAGTAGTGCTGTTGAGTTATAAGAATTTTTTAGATTTATATAACCAAATCTTAATTCTTGAGATTTATAAATATCTTTTATTTCTTCTAAAAATATGAATATGAATCTATATGTCAAAACCATAAGTTCTACTAATGTATCTGGGATATGTAATTTTTTTAATATAATTATTAATTGGTTAAATGGTGTAGTAAGTATTAAAAAATAAATAGATATAACTGAACTTATAGCTCTTAGTAATATATAAATTGAGTTTTTAACTGAAAATAAAGTTGTTCCTATATATAAGTTAAAAACTTTGATGTTAAATATAAAGCCTTGATTTTCAAATGATATGTTAATCATATTAAGTATAGTTCCTATAATTAAAAAATATATAGGTATCCTTAAACATTTTATATATAGTTTAATATTAACTTTTGCTATAAAAATGATTAAAAAGCTTACTATTAACATTACCAAAAAATGAAGCATTATATTATTTATAATTACAGAAATAGTTAAGGCTAAAAAGCTAATAAGCAATTTAGCCATAGGGTTAGTATTTCTTAAAGCATTTGTATATGCACATTTATCAATTTCCAGCATTTATTTTTTTTCACCTTTTTTTCTTCCTAGATAGTAGCCTATAAATCCAGCTCCTATAGCTGCTTGTGTAGAGAATAGTAAGCTCTCTATTTCTCCACTAGGTGGCTCGTATAAGCTACTAAACCAAGGTTTATAATCCGGATTTATCTCTGTTATTAGGCCCTCTGCCTCTCCATCAGCACCACCATATTCAGCTGATGAATTTAATAATAAAGGAGTTATTATAAGTATTATGGTTAAAGCTAATAATATTAAATTTTTATTTCTAAGTTTGTTTTTAGTTTTAGAATTTGTACTCATTAATTTCAACTCCTTCTTCATTTTGTGTTATTAAATTATATACTAAAGTAGTTAATAATCCTTCTGCTATAGCTATTGGTATCTGAGTCGTGAAAAATACTCCTAAAAATTTAACTAAAGACATCATAACTCCTCCACTAGGATCAGGGAAGGCTAGTGCTAGTTGAGTTGCTGTTACTGTATATGTAGCTAAATCACCTAAGGCTGCTGCTAAAAATACACTCATTCCAACATTTACATTTCTTTTTCTACAAAATTTAAATATTAAATAGGATACTATTGGTCCAACTATTGCCATTGAAAATGCATTAGCACCTAAAGTAGTTAATCCTCCATGTGCAAGTAATAATGCTTGGAATAATAAAGCTATTGTTCCTATTACTGCCATAACAGCTGGTCCAAATAATATTGCACCAAGTCCTACTCCTGTAGGATGTGAACAACTACCTGTTAAAGACGGTATTTTTAGTGCTGATAACACAAATACAAAAGCCCCTGCTAAGGCTAATAAAACCTTCTTTTTAGGATCTTGTTTTACTATGGTATTAATAGATTTTAACCCATATATGAAAAATGGAATAAATACTATTGTCCAAAGTATAGACCATTTTGCGGGTAAATAACCCTCCATAATATGCATAGCACTAGCATTTAATGGATTTAAAATGATAAGTAGCACACCTGCTACTAATGATAGTGGTAAAAAATTCATCTTTATACCTCACTTTCAAAGTTTATTAAATTTTTATGTGATAAATTAATGTAAGTATATAATGGGTAAAGACGAAATTTGATTTGCTTTAACTAGATGTCTAAAATTTATATTATTCATAATCAAAAATTAGATTAGTTTGATTAGATATATTTAATTTTAAATTAAGTTATCAAAACTATATACATTCAAAATTAAATAGATTTTGTCACGAACTAAAAAATCCTAATCATTGGATTAGGATTTAAATAACTTTCTAATTAATACCTATTTATTAAAAATAAGGTATTATTCTTTATTATTTTCCTTCACCCCGAAGAATATAATTTAAGTATTATAGGCAGGTCTCCTGGCTTAGCTTCACTTTACTACTTTCCCTTCCCATAATAAATTACAGTGGTTTTGAAAGTTTCATCAGCTTTACAGTAGCGGGGGCTGCAGAGGAATCTAACCTCTTTCCCTATTAATTTTAATTAAAAAAACCTAAAATACAAATTTTTAATTTATCACATATTTATATAATACTACAACTTTTATTATATTCCTCTATTTTTTATAAAAAAATATTAAAAAATTTAATTAAATCTTAAAATATATAGATTTATAAATAATATTTATTTAAAATTTATTGACTAAGCACAAACTAACTGTATAATATGTATATATACAGTATATACATATTATACAGAAAGGAGATAAAATGAATATAATAATTTCAAATGCTTCTGATTTACCTATATATATGCAAATAGTAAATCATATAAAGAAGAACATATTAAGTGGTACTTTAGAAGAAGGAAAAGCTCTACCATCTATAAGAGCATTAGCTAAAGATTTAGGAATAAGTTTTATAACTACTAAAAGAGCTTATGAAGAATTAGAAAAACTAGGACTTATAAACACCGTACCGGGAAAAGGCTGTTACGTATCTTCTTTTAATAAAGAACTAGTATATGAAGCTAAAATGAGAGAGATAGAAGAAAAGTTAGAAGAATCTATAAACCTATCTAAAATGATGGGTTTATCAAAAAGTGAATTAATAGAAATATTAGAGAGTCTATACGAGGGGGAGTAATATGTTAAGACTAGAAAAGGTGAGCAAAGACTTTGGTAAATTTAAGTTAGAAGATATATCTTTTGAATTAAAAAAGGGATATATTATGGGACTTATTGGTCATAATGGTAGTGGAAAAACTACTATTATAAAATTAATAATGAATTTACTTAATGTGGATAGTGGAAATATATATTATATGGGAGAAGATATAAATAAAATTTCTAAAAAATTTAAAGAAGAAGTAGGATTTGTATATGATGAATTATATTTTTATGAACATCTTAAGGTTAAAGAATTTAAAAATATAGTTAAAAGTTTTTACAAAAACTTTGAAAATAACAAATTTGATAATTATTTAGAAAAATTTAAAATAGATAAAGACACTAAAATAAAAAACTTATCAAAAGGGCAAAGTATAAAATTAATGCTAGCAAATGCACTAAGTCATAATGCTAAGTTACTAGTACTTGACGAGCCAAGTAGTGGACTTGACCCTATATTTAGAAAAGAAATGATAAGTATAATTCAAGAAGAATTAGAAAGTGGAGATAAATGTGCTATATTTTCGACACATATATTAACTGATTTAGAACAATGTGCAGATTATATAACACTTATAAAAAATGGGAAATTAGTATTAAGTGAAAGTAGTGAATATATAAAAGAAAACTACAAGGTAATAAAAGGAAGTAAAAAAGAATTAGATGATAGTAATATAAATTTTATAAAAAGAGAAGACAAAAATTACTATAGTCAGGGGCTATTTATAGAAAGTGGATACGAAACTACTAATAATATAAGTATAGCAACTATAGAAGATATTATATATTTTATGGGGAGAGATTAAAATGATTAATATTATAAAAAAAGATTTAAGGGCATGTTTTATGACAGATACTAAAACCATTATAAAGTTAGTAGTAGGGCTTTTTATATTTTCATCTATATTAATGGGATTATCTAGTGTAGCAATTCCATTATTTTTAAGTTATATGTTTATATTTAGAAGCTTTTATTTAGATGAAGCTAATAAATGTGATTATTTTTTTAATAGTATGCCAATAGATAAAGAAGATATAGTGTATAGTAAATATATAGTATCTACATTAATTATAGTATTATCTATATTATTTACTTATTTTTATTCAAAAATATTAAAGCATATATTTTATATAGATTTAATGTACACTCAAACAATGTTAAGTACTTTAAATATATTACTTATACTAGTATCTGTATCATTTCCTATAATGTTTAAATATGGATACAAAAAATCTTATATACCTATAAATTTAGTAATGGGTATTATACTTGTATCTAGCTTATATATAACACTAAAGCCAAGGGCTGATATACATATAGAGGGACAAGAAAATTTGATTATAAGTGATCCTAAGCTACTTATTATAAGTGGTGTTTGTGTAGTTATTTACATAATATCTATGTATATATCTACTAAAATATACAATAAAAAAGAAGTAGCACTTTAAGGGGGACAATATGAATAAAAAGTTTATAAAAGCAAGTACTATAGTATTAATACCTATAATAGTTTTAATAGTATTTAGTGTATTTTATGTTAAGGATATAAATGATTACTCTTATGATGATTTTGAAGAAAGACTAAAAATAGAATTTAAAAATTATAAAGAAGATAAATATAGCTATATATTAACTATAAAGATAACTAATAATTCAAAAGATATAGCTAGTTTATATGATACAGAGCTTTCATTTGACCATACAGAAAAATTTATGGAAGAATTCGGAGGAATAAGTCCAAGTGATGTAAGAATTGTAGGTCGTGAAGAAGATAGGTTTGAAGAAAATCATAAGATGGGGATAGATTCAGGTGAAAGCAAAGATATAGTATTTAAAATACCAAAGGGACTTAGTTTAGATGAAAAGATATTTGATATAAAGCACCCTATAATAAACTACAATGTAAGTTTTTATAAGTTTAGAACTTCATCAAACTCACTTATGATAGGAAGTGGAAGTGAAGGTGGAAGTAAAACTTTATTCTTAGAGGAGTATTAAAAAAAAGAGTAGGTTATACTAATAAAAAGTATTTAAAAGGATGGTGTTTTATGAATAACTTTTCTATGATGCTTATTGGTATTATACCTATGATTATATGTTTGGTGTTATGGATAATGCTTATATATGCATTATTTTTAGGAATAAAAGCTTTGAAAATATATATAAATAAAAATATTTAATAAAATTTGCTTTAGTTGTTTCATAATGACTTATTATATTGCTTAAAATAGCTATCTGTATAGATAGCTATTTTTTATTCTCTAGGAAAAAATATATATAACTTCAACTATTAATAAATCAATAGAAAAATCAAAGATAGTGCTGACAAGCAATAATGTATAATAAACATCATATAAATATAAAGTGATATAGTGTACTTAAAAAGTAAATCATATAGGAGGGAATATGAAAACTTGTAAAAATTGTAATAATCATTTAGATAAAGACCAAAGATTTTGCAATAAATGTGGATATGACACTTTAAAAGATGATCTTAAGAAAAACAATCTAAAAAACATAATAATGATAGTAGTATTTATACTTGTAGTAATAGCTTTAGTAGTATTTTCACTAAAAGATAATATAGTACAAAGTTATTATATAAAAAAGGGGGATGGTGAAAATCAAAGTAAAGCTATAAACTACTACATAAAAGCCCTAGATGCAAAATATTCTGATGAAGTAGTACAAAAGCTAGAAAGCAAAATAGAGGAAAGTGAAAATTCAGAAATGGAACTTAGTAAGTTAAAAGGTATAGTTAAAAAGGATGACTTAAATAGCATGTATCTAAATGTATACATTCAAAAAGCTAAGGAAAATTTTAATAAAGAAAATTACAAAACTACAAGAAAGTATTTAGATCTAGCTAAAGATTATAATTATGATATAGAAACTTTTGAGTACTATGAAGACTTAGTAGCTATAGAAAATGAAGCGAGTGAAAGAGAAAAAGAAGAAAAACTGGATAAGGCTAAAGAAGAAACTAAAGAAAAAGAAACTGTATATATAGTAGAAAATAATCATTTTGCCTATAATTATGATAGCGCTTATGGAAATGATGAGAGTTATTTTATAATACCAGATAGTCATATAAGATACTTAAGTAAGGAAGAATTATTAAATTATAATAAAAGTCAGCTTGGATATATAAGGAATGAGATATTTGCAAGGTATGGATATATATTTAAAAATGATGTATACAACAACTATTTTAACTCTATGCCTTGGTATTACCCAGATAGTACTTTTTCTGGAAATATAGAAGATTTAAATGATATAGAAAGGTATAATATAGAACTTATAAAAAGTTTAGAATAAAAAATATAGTTAATTATTACTTAATAGTAGAACTATTTATTACAAATATTTATATTTTCATATAAGAAATAAAATATTTAATATAAATATAAAGAGTAAGCTAGGTTATTTATTATATAACTTAACTTACTCTTTTATTATAAACTTATAAACTAAGCTTTTGTTTTAGTTTCTATATTTTCTTCATCTAATTTCTTAGTTTTTAATAAACATATAGCACCAACTACTATAAAGAAGAACCCTCCAATAATGCCAACAGGAGCGGGACCTATAAACATGTTAGGATTAGGTATAGATAAGAATATAACGCCCGCTGATGCAAAACCATTTAAACTACCATGAGCAAAAGTAGCTGGAATACAGCTTTTAGTTTTTATAGTTATATAATTAAATATAGCACCAGTCATTATGCAAAATACAACCATAGCAAATATTCCTATAAATGGAGCACCAATATATCCTACACCATAGTTATGTCCCATAGCTATCATAGGCGCGTGCCATATACCCCAAATAACACCAGCTATTAAACTAGATTTAAAGTAACTATTATTTTCTATTAATTTAGGTAACAAATATCCTCTCCAACCTAACTCTTCTCCAAGACAAGGGATAAAGTTTAATATAGGTGATAAAAAAATACTAACAAATAATTGGATAATCATAGCAGATTTAAGCTCTAAATCACTTGGAAGTGCTTGACTTAGTGATTGTAACTGAAGCTTAAGATTTTCCACTCCATTATTCATGCTTAAATCAAGATGAGATGGAAAGATTATAAAGTATAAAGCTGAACCTAGTATAATTAAAATTACAGGTGAAAAATATCCTATAAAGTAGTACTTTATATTTTTTTTGAAGTTTGGCTTTATCCAAATTTCTTTAAAACTAGATTTTGTAATTAAAGTTGTAATCAATACAGATAAGGCAGGCATCATCATGCAAAGTATCAGACCGATAGATGCAAAAGGTCCAGTTAGCCCCCCACTTTTAAATATTATAAATGTTATTGACCAAGTTAGAAAAAAAGTTATTAATAAAAATATGTTTACCTTTTTCATTTTAAAAACCCCTTTATAATTATTGTTTTGTAAATTTTATTAAGTGATGATAGCTTATAAGTTTTATTATATAGTTATATTAAATTATGCTAATTTTATAAATTATTTTAGTGAATTGTTAATTATGAAAAGCATTAGAGTTTAAGCTTTAAGGATATAATATATCCTTAAAGCTATTAGTTATACTGAAAGTAGTGCAATTAATATTATAACAAATGGTAGTATAAAGAATAATTTTCCTTTTAAATGCCCTATATTAATAGTCCATCCAACACCAAATCTTTTATTGACAAATAATGATGGGTCATTAGGATTATTGTAAAAAGTCCCCCATATCCATAAATCATCTTCATCATCAATAGAATATACGGCGTCCTTAGATTTAATTGGCGATTTATAGTATATATAAGTTAAGTATATAGATGATAGTATAATTAATATAGTACAAACTATCATTATAGCTTGATTTATATCACCAGAGTGAGCTATAGCTATTATCATATTTATAAATAAAATTTGAGTAAGGACATTTAATATTAAAAATGCTATACCACTCTGATTTAAAAACCTAAGGTTTGCTTTTTTACTATTTTCAAAATCTTTGCTAGACAGCTTTGCACGAGATTTTAAAGAATAGACAGCTGAGATATATATTATAATTGATATACCAACTTGCATACTTATCATTCCAAATACACTCATAAATGATTTTTCAGTAAAATCATCAGCCTTTCCATTAAATCCCCAGTGGATAGGAATTATATCAGGCATAGAGTTGTATTTAGTTAAAGCATAAATACCAACAATAAAAACTATAATCATAGGTATAGTGTATAATATAGAGTATCTTTTTATGATTCTATTTTTTTCATTTAAGAAATCAGTATCTAATATAATATTAGTTCTTTCTAATTCTATATCATCAACAGTTGATGTTAACTTTCCTTTTAAAGCCTTTACTTTGTTGTAGACATCTATATATATGACAAATTCATATATAGCAAATCCTAGTATTGGAACTATAGAAGATCCTACATAGTTTTTAAGAACATATATCATAAATAAGCAAAGTAAAACGGATGATATAAATCCAAGAGTCAATAAACTTTTAAATCTCTTATCTAATCTCTTAAATTCATCTTTAGTAAAATAATCACTATTTAAGCTAACTCCATAAAATTGTCTTTTACCACTTAAAGCTTGTGTAAAATAAGTAAGTATATATACTAATGCTAAAATAGGTAAATTAATAATTAAAGCTAAAGTATTATTCATAGTCGTTCACCTCATATTTATCAAATAATTTGATACTATACTCTAAAAATTCCTCACGAGGGATACCTAAAAGATAACTTTGTGCTACTAATAAATCTAAATTTGACTTTATATTTTTATCATTAGTATCATTTTTCTGTAGAGGAAGGGAATTTACAACAGCTCCTTTTCTTCTATCTATATTTATGTAACCCTCATCTTTTAGTAAATTATATGCTTTGTTTACTGTGTGTAGATTAACCCCAATTTCACTAGCCATATTTCTGACAGATGGAAGTGATTCATTTATTTTTAAATCACCACTAGCAATCGATTTTATTATTTGTTCCCTTATTTGGGTGTATATAGGAATCTCGCTATTAAAATCTAAATCTAAAAGCATATTGTACCTCCTAATCTATAAATTCTATCTGTTATATATATTATATAACAGATAGGTGGAATGTTACAACTAAAATAAATTTATTTAATACAATTTATTGAAAAAGTTTAAGAGATTTTAAAAATATTAGACGTAGTATATAGTATATAGGGGAGGATATATATGGAAAAAAGAATGATTAAGAAAATAAAAAGAAAAGACCCAAAAGGTCTAGATTATATAATTAATACCTATAGTAGTAAGGTTTATTTTTTAGTAAATAAAATAATAGGCTTTTATGGTAAAGAGGAAATGGAAGAATGCATAAGTGATGTATTTTATAAGGTGTGGGAAAGTATAAATGAATTTGATGAAAAGAGAGGAGATTTTAGCAAATTTATATATATGAAAACTAAATACTTAGCATTAGACTATAAAAGAAGATTGGAAAAAAGCAAGTTACATAACAATTTAGAGAAGGATATATCAAATGATATAAGTATAGAACATATAGTTCTTGATAGAGAAAGTAGTGAAGAAATTGTAAAAGTTATAAATAGTTTTAAAGAACCTGATAAAACTTACTTTTATCTTAAATATTTTATGTATTATAAGACTGATGACATAGCTAATAAATACAAAACCACGAGGGCATCAGTAGAAAATAGATTATACAGATGTAGATTACAAATAAAAGAAATGCTAGAGAGGAGGTATTAATATGAAAGATAAGTATACACAAAAACTAATTGAATGTATTGAGAATATAGATAAATTAGACTTTAAATTTGATGATTTCAATGAAGATATAAAATTAGATAAAAAAGATATAGAAAATATAAAGAAAAAAACCTATGATAAAATAGGAAAATCCAATTTAAAAAAATACAAAAATAAAAAAATAAGAACTCTAGTAGCATCTATATCATTAATATTAATAATAGGAACTCCTACAATAAGAGCATTAGTAGACCATCTATATAAGTATGATATTTCTAGTGGAAAAATAATAAAAAGTGAAGAAGCTGTATATATCCTAAAAGAACCTATAACTAAAAAAGTAGGTGATGGAAATATAACAATAGATAGCTTTTATATAGATACAAAAGACGAAAATATAATAATAAATGAAACTGCAAAAAATATAAAAGGATTTGAATATATTAAAAGTGAGTTAATAGTAAATAACAAAGATATAATGAAGGATACTTATACAAAATTAGATGAAAATACTTGGACAAAGCATACAGGAACATATATTAATAATAAGTACAATAAAAATGATAAGGTTAAGTACATAATAAAATTAAAAGATAAAAATAATAATATAACTAAAGTTGAATTTGATATAGACTTAATAGAAGCAAAATCAGTTGAAGAATATAATAAAAATATCCCCAAAGATACTAAAAATGATATAACACTAAGTGCTTTAACTACTCAGGAAAATGATAATTTATATATAGATTTTATGGCGATACCTAAAAATGAAAACATGCATTTTGAAGTAGATAACTATGGGAATGATGTAAATGAAAATATAGGTAGTGGAATATATTTAATAGATTCTAATGGGAATAAGATAGAGGGAGAATATGTACTAGAAGGTATTAGTAACAATAGATTTAAATTTAATACTAAAGAATTAGAAAAGCCTTATAAGATAGAAGTAAGTAGTATTGATATAGGTATTAATAGAGAGGGACAAAAGCTTAAAAGTGCAAAGGTAAAATTACCGAAGCTAAAAGTTAATGAGAAGTTAGAAATTTATAAAACTATAGATATCAAAGATAAAAATAATGAGTTAACATTTAAAAACAGCAAAGTAATAATCGAAAGTGTAGAAAGGAAAATACTAAACAAAGAAGATGTTTATAATATAAAGATTGCTTATCCAGATAACAAAGATAATAATGTGAAGCTAAATTATATAAGTATAGATCCTATACCGAGTATATTGGGTGGATTTAAATCTAATTTTGTTAGTTCATCACAAGATGCCATAAAAGATGGGATGTATGGAAATATTGATATATATATGAGTAATAAAGGTACAAATAAACCCAGAGGTACGGAATTTAATATGTCACCATCTGATTATACAGTAAATGGACCTTGGGTAATAAAGTTAATTGATTAGAAAAATAACTCTATGAATTATAATAAGACGGGGTATATACCCTGTCTTTTTGGATTAAATAAGTATAGTTACAAAAATATTCAGAAAATATTTCTTGGGAAATTTATATTAATTATTTAAACATAAATCAATATCACTTGCACTTGTTTTTAAATGCGCAAATTTTTATAGTATTTACTGTATTTATGAGGATAACATGATAGAATTATTTTATCAACTCCATTATATATTTGGTAAATTGTATCTATGGATTTATTAGACTCAGTATAATAAAGAGACAGTATTACTATAAGTTTATTTACAATTATAAGTATATACTTCAAGTGAACTTTTTATATATTCAACACTTGCTTTCTTAATATTTTTATTTTACTTCCTACGCCTATATATACTTATCATATAAAGCTTTGACGAGTATCAAAAAAATGTTATATAGAGAATTAATAATTTAAATAAAGTAAAATGTTATGGTGAAGTATACTATGAAGGGATAATAAAAAAGTATAAAAGAGTAAAAATAATGTTAACATAATGTTTGAAATTGTAAACTATAAACACCTAAATAAGAGACCAATTATAATAGGTAGAGAATTAGGTTTTAAAAGATTAATAGAATTAGATGAAGCTGTAGTAGGTAGAACAATAAAAATGTGTAGTAATTACCTAGTAGGATTAAATTATTTTATATAAAGTCTTTGCAAGATTCGACGTCATCATTGAAATCCAAAAAAGTATTATCGTAGTATAGGAATTTATTATTATATATAATAAGCGCTATATAGAGTTTAACTCTACGGATTGTTTATTGCATAGAAAAACAAATTACCATAAAATTGTATATGCGTTTACAATGATATTAGGTAGTAACATTTTGTAAAGCAAGTTATTACGGAATATATAGGAGATAAGTTATGGATAGATCAAGAAAAAAAGAATTAATACAACAATACAAAGAAATGAAACCAGAGATGGGGGTATATATGTTTAAGTCTATAAACACAAATACTGTTTATTTAGGTTGTGACAAAAATATAAAAGCAACAATAAATGGTGATAGATTTAAATTAAATTTAAACAATCATAGATGTAAAAAACTTCAAAAAGATTGGAATGAAAATAAAGAAGAGAACTTTGAAATAAAGATAGTAGAGATACTTCCTTATGATAAGGATGAAGGTAAAGTTGATTATAGTGAAGAGCTAAAAATATTAAGAGAAATGTGTAAAGATAAATTTATCAATGAAAATGTAGAGGAAATATAGAAAGTAGAATTTAAGCTGACTCAAAAGCGATGAGAAATATTAAAATTTTGAGTTATGGTATAATTAAATTAATCAACTAATTCAAGAAAATTTAGATTCTCAGTCATGTACCAATGGCAAAAATAAAAAAGATCTTTATTCGATTAAATATTGAAACATGTCTTTTTTATTTATAATTATTATTTGAATCTAGTTAATTTTAAGAATATAATAATTATAAATAGATAGAAGTTACAACTTTAGGGGGGAGCATATTGAAGTCAAAGGTTAATATTTTCAAATATAACCAGAACATGAATAGTAAAGATTTTGAAATTTTCTATTATAAAGATATAGTCAAAAATGAAATTCCAATACATATACATGATTTTTATGAAGTATGTGTTTTCTTATCTGGTAATATTAAGTATAGAGTTAATGACTTAGAGTACAAACTAAGGCATGGTGACGTTATATTAATTTCTCCAGGCGAGGAGCATGGACCTATATTTTTAGATACTAAGAATACATATGAGCGTATGGTTTTATGGATAAGTAAGTCTTATATGGAAAAAATATCGACAATGAAAAGTGACCTATCTTTATGTTTTAATAAAAATTCCATTTATTATTGCAACTATTTACATCCAAATGCACCAGATTGCAAATACATAATTTCTATGTTAGATCAGTTAGTAGATGAGTATTATCGTGATGATTATGCAAGTGATATATACGCCACTTCTATATTAGGGCTAATGTTAGCTAAGTTTAATAGAATGAGTATGAATCAAGTTGGCTGCATATCTAATGGGGTAGGGAATGGATTTCTAATATCTTATATTGTTGATTATATAAATAAACATTATAACGAAAAAATAACATTAGATTACCTAGAGAAGTACTTTTTTGTAAGTAAATATTATATTTCTCATGAATTTAAGAAACTTTTAGGCATTTCAATAGGTCAGTATATAACACATAAACGGTTGGAAAATGCAAAAAAATTAATGCATCAAGGGTTATTACCAAGCAAGATATATGAAAAATGCGGTTATAATGATTATGCTACATTTTACAGAGCATTTAAAATGGAGAATAATATGACACCAAGTGAATATATGAAAAAAATAAACAATAACAGCAAGATTACCAATACTAACAACAAAATATAATATTCAAAATGTTTTCTCGGTATACTAGTATATAGTATATGAAGCAATATTTAAGTTATTATTTATATTTATAATACTTAATACATTCAGGAGGGAGGGACTATTTTAATATAAAGTTATAACGACATATTGCTACATACATTAAAATCATTTTTAAAATTCTTGAAAACGATATCTTAAGGGGGAGAATAATGGGGATTAAACTTGAGAGTAGTCAAAGAAAGTTTGGTTTTAAAGATATGATAGGATATACATTAGGTGATACTGGTGGAAGTTTTATTAATTTATATGTAGATTCATTCTTTTTAACATTTTGTACTTATGTTTTAGGAATATCACCATTTTACATGGGAACACTATTTTTAGTTTCACGTTTATGGGATGCTATAAATGACCCTATTATGGGATCTTTTCCAGATAGATGGAGAATAGGTAAATCAGGAGACAAGTTTAAACCATGGATAAAGATATTTATAGTTCCATTAGCTATATCAGGGGTATTATGTTTTACAGATGTATCTTCATTTAATGATACGGCAAAACATGTATGGGTATCTGTAGCGTACATATTATACGGTATGTGTTATACAGGAACATCTATGCCATATGGATCAATGGCAGCTGTAATAACTCAAGATCCAGTTGAAAGAACTAAATTATCTAGTGCTCGCTCTCTTGGAGGAATGATTGTTGGATTTGGTGCTTTAGCAGCCTTACCTCAAATTTTATTTGATAAAAGTGGAAATGTTGTACCATCAGCATTTTTTAAAGTTGCTATTGTATTTGGATTATTATCTATACTTTGTTATATAGGATTACTAACACTTACAACAGAAAGATATAGTCAAGAAAAAAATACAGGTAGCAAGTTCAACTATCTTAAGGTTTTAAAAAGTGTAGTAAAAAATAGACCTTTAATTGGTGTAATGGTAGCTACAGTAGGTTCATTATTATATATTACTGCTAATAGTTCAATGGGTACATATTTATATAAAGAGTATTATAATGCTCCTCAAATATTAACAATAGCTACTATTGCAACTTTACCAATTACAATACTATGTGTAGTATTTATACCTGCGCTTACTAAAAAATTTGGTAAAAGAAACTTAATACTTTATACAGTTTTATTTAATACAGTTGGTTCTGTAGGTTTATTCTTGGTACCGATACCAAACCCGTATGTGTTTTTAATTCTAAATACTATATTCTGTATAGGGCAAAGTGTATTTACAGTTATAATTTGGGCTTTAGTAACAGATTGTCTAGATTATCATGAGTGGATAACAGGTGAACGTAATGATGGGTCAATGTACTCTATATATACATTTTCTCGTAAAATAGGGTCAACTTTAGCTTCAACAGTGGCAAGTTATGACTTAGGGTTAATAGGATATGTTGCAGGAGCTGCATCTCAACCAATAGGTGTTGCTGAAAATATAAGATACTTAAGCACAGGTATAATAGTTGTAACATGTATACTTGAACTTATAGGGATAGGTTTAATATTTAATTTAAATAATAAAAAAACCCAGCAAATGTATAGTGAGTTAAAACAAAGAAGATAAAGGGGAGAATAATAAATGCGTACTCGTTTTTTACCTAGATTAACAAATTATGAGGTTGAAAAATATTTAGATAAAAATGATATTATAATAGTTCCAGTTGGAACAGTAGAGATGCACGGTGCAATGCCATTAGATTGTGAAACAGTAATTTCTGAAGCTTTTGCATTGAAAATGGCAGAAAAAGTTAATGGATTAGTACTTAATAATTTACCATATTTTTATGCAGGAGCTACGGCTTCAGGTAGAGGTACAGTTCAAGTAAGTATAAGGGCTGGAATAGATTATTTATATCAAATAGCTAAAAGTTTATTAACAAAAGGTTTTAAAAGACAGATATATATAAGTTTTCATGGACCAGCACATATGACTTGTAGCCCGATGGTTAGAGATTTCTTTGATGATACTAAAGTGCCAATACTATACTTAGACTTATGTATGTCGATGTTTAAGAAGTCATCTGGAGTATTTAAAGACATTAATGATTTTCATTACATATCATTTGGTGCATATGAGATAATGGGAAGATTAGAAGATATACCACTTAGCACAGGCGAAGGAATGGATTTTTCAGAACAAGTAGAGCAAACAGTTGCCTTTGCAAATCCTTTATTTGATATGGCTTATCAATCTGGATCTATAGGATATTATTTTGGAGATCCTAAAGACCATATGCCAACTCCTAAAGTTGAATCTGCAGAACAAAGATTAGAATATGCTAAACGTGGTATAGAGCTTATAGAACAAATTGTTGATGATATAGATATGGAGAATGTAGTTAAAATGATGAATGATTTAGATAAATTTTATAATGAAGAAGTGGCTCCTAAATATGGAGAGTGGTTACCAAGAACTAGAGTATAGAGATAAATAATAATATAATATTTATAAAGATAGAGGATATAAGTATATTTTAAAAAATTTACTTATATCCTTTTTTACGATTATCAACATATAGATAGAACTTCTCGATTATTATTTAAATTATATCACAAAATATCTGTATAAAATTAAATACATAGAGAATGTAGTAATCTAGATTTTCTTGTAAAGTAATGTTACAATGTTTAAGGTTATTGGAAAAATAAGGATGTGAACTTGATGAAAAAGAAAATATTATTTTTAGCAATTATTTTTATATTTATAATAACAATAGGTAATTGCATTTATCCTAAAAAGGAACAACTCTCTAAGAGAGAAAAGGTAGAGGACTTTGAGTATGTGTATAATACTATCAAAAATGGATATCCTTATCTAGATGTAAATAAGAGATGTAACAATATAGATTGGCTAGGAAATAAGGATAAATATCTAAAAAGAATTAAAAATACTAAAAATGACGAAGAATTTATAGAAGAAATGTCATCTATATTATCTGACCTAGATAATAGGCACACTGAATTAATAGATAATAAAAAACGATATGAACTTTTTAAAAAATCATATTCTAATAATAATTGGTATGACTTTCTTGACGATAAAAAAGTGGTAGATAGATATAATTCTATAAAGCCTAAAATAAAAATATCAAAGGATATTTTTTTTAAAAAAGAGTTAATTTTAAAAGATGTAATTAAAGATAAGGTTGGATACATATATTTACCATCAATGGCATCAAAGAATGGATCTACAGATAAAGATCTAAAGATGATTGGAGATTATATTAGTACATTAGGAAAACATAAAGCTTTAATTATTGATATAAGAGGAAATTTAGGAGGAAGCGATAGGTATTGGCAAGGAATAGTATCTAAGCTTATAAAAAATGATATTAAAGTAAATGGCTATAGAACTTATAGAAATAATAGTGAAATCGTTAAAAAATATATCGATGTAAGACATATAAAGTTAGAACCTATAGAAAAGCTACCAATGAATGTAAAGAAGAATGCGCCAGAGGAAACTTTAAAAAAGTTTAGTGATTTTGAAAATACGTCTTATACTATAAAAGCTAATCCTAATTTAAAATTTGAAGGCAGTATATACTTGCTTGTAGATGGAAAAATATATTCATCATCAGAGTCATTTTCTATGTTTTGCAAGGGAACTAAATTTGCAACATTAATAGGACAAACTACTGGAGGAGATGGTGGAGGACTAGATCCTGTGTTGTTTAAGTTAAAAAACAGTGGCTTAATAGCGAGGATGGCAAGTGGTATGTATTTAAACAAAGATGGAATATGTGATGAAGAGTTTAAAACCACTCCAGATTTTAAAATAAAAGATTGCAAAAGGACTTTGAATTTTAAAGACGATAACTGCATAAAAAAGGTATTAGAACTTGAAAATATCAATGATTAAATAACAAACAAAGTTAAATAAAGTTACCTTCTTAATATTATTAAAAATAATAAATAGGATGTAATTAAATTGTTTTCACACAAGTATATTACATCCTCATAATTTTTATTACCTTTCTTTTATCAATTTATTAACAGCAGATACATCAGCAGGAGCCCACTTTAAAGAATCTAAGTTTTCTCTTTTTAACCATATAAGCTTAGAATGCTCGCAAGCTATTGGATTACCTTCAACTAACTTACACTTTAAACATATAAGATTTACAATGAAATTTTCATATTCATGATCGATATCATTAAATATATCTATAGCTTTAACATTACATTTTAACTCTTCTTTTATTTCGCGCTCTATAGCTTCATATAATGATTCGCCTTCTTCAACTTTACCGCCTGGAAACTCCCACATATTTGGAAGTACCATTTGTGGTGATCTAAGCGCGCATAATATTTCATTATTATCATTTTCTATTATAGCAGCAACTACTTTTACCTTTTTCTTCATTCGTTTCACCTCTAGTTTTTTTATATTTACTTATTATACTCTATGTTTAATACATTATAAATATATAAGTATAGATATTGTAATAGGAAAATAATTGAATAATATATAATATAATTAAATCTAAAAATGGTAAAAAGTATACAACATTTAAAAGTATATAATTTATATGACCTAATAAGGGTAAAAATAATATAGAATATAATAAATAGAGTAAAAGGAGTGTTAACATTGAAAATAACATATATTCATCATAGTAGCTTTTGTTTAGAGCTTGAAAAAAATATCTTACTATTTGATTACTTTGAAGGAAATTTACCAGACTTTGACAAAAACAAAAAACTTTATATTTTTGCAAGTCATAGTCATAGTGACCATTTTAGTCCGGTAATATTTGACTTAAGGTCAAAGTATAAAAATATAAAATACATATTATCAGATGATATAAAAGTTAAAAAAGAAGAAGATATTCACCTTGTAAAAGAAAATGAAACAGTGTATATTGATGACTTAAAAATAGAAACTTTAAAATCAACAGATCTAGGAGTAGCATTTGTAATAACTGTAGAAGGTAAAACTATTTACCATGCAGGTGATTTGAATTGGTGGCATTGGGAAGGTGAAATTGATAGTGAAAATAAAAAGATGGAAAAGATGTATAAACATGAAATAGAAAAGATAAAAGATAGATACTTTGATATTGCATTTGTACCACTTGATTCTAGACAAGGAAAATACTTTTATTTAGGATTTGATGAATTTATGAGAAACACTAATACTAAATTAGCTTTTCCTATGCATTGTTGCGGGGACTATTCTCTTGTAGATAAGTTATCTAAAATGGAGGAATCTAAAGATTATAAGGATAGAATTATTCATGTTAATGAAATAAATAGAGAATTTGATATCAAGTAATAAGTAAGTAGAACATATTGATAGTTACAAAAGAAATTTATACTGTATATAATGATAAACATATAGAATAAAATAGGGTATCGTGAAATACGATACCCTATTTTATTATACTTATAATATTTTTAGTATTCGAATGGAATTTTGTATAACTAAGTTTCATTAAGTAGTATCCTTTAAATGTATAAATTTATAAGAATAATTGCTTATATTTATATAGTTGTAAAATATATTTATAATTTAAATTTAAAAATAAATTTTACTATTAATTTGAAAAAAAGGCAAAATAATGTATAATTATATATAAATACAGTAAAAATAAAAAGCATAGGAGGAAGAAATTGAAAAAAGTTGCTATATATACTTGTGGGGATGTTTCACAAAGGTGTACCGCTAATGGATGCTTTAGAGCATTTAATGAATGTAAAGATTCATTTGAAAGATATGAAGGTAATTGTAAATTAGTTGCTTTTAATACTTGTAATGGTTGTGATGAAAAGCCATTAGAAAGTTTAGATATAAAAATAGAAAAATTAAAAAAAGCAGAAGTTGATGTAATACATATATCTACATGCATAAGAGGGAGATGCTCTCATTATGAAGAGTATGCTAAAGAATTTGCTAAACATTTTGAAGTAATTGGATATACACACGGGTCAAAAGAAGGTAAAAAGAACAATAATATAAACATACTAAAAAGTGAATAATTACAGTAAAGCCAAGCTTAAGACTTGGCTTTACTATACAATAAATAAAGATTATCTATTTTTAGAAAATTTAAATAGAAAAAGTTATGTAGCTATTTAATTGGGTAATATTATATACGAGGTGATAAAATGGATAACTTAGAAAATAGTTGTATACCTGATAATGGAAATTGCTCAGAGGCTTTTAAAATAAGAATTGTTTTTGAAAGTATTTTAATAGGAGTAGGTGTAGGATTTATAGTTTCCTTGTATAGGTTATGCTCCAAATATGCAGAAAAAATTAGTTTAAATATATATAATTTTATGGCTAATCACTTGGAATATGTAATTTTGGGAATACTAGTGTTTGCTATTATAGGATATATTGTTGGATATTCAGTTGAGAAAAATCCTATGATATCAGGTAGTGGTATTCCACAAATTGAAGGCTGTTTAAAAGGAAGATTAAAAATAATTCATTCTTTTAAAATTTTAGTAAGTAAATTTGTAAATGGTGTACTAGCAATGGGAGCTGGACTATCTCTTGGTATAGAAGGTCCATCTATTCAATTAGGTGGGAGTTTTGCACATGCTATATCTAGACGATTTAAACTAAGTAAAAAAGAATTTGTATATTTATATTCAACAGGAGCGGGAGCTGGTCTTGCAGCAGCATTTAATGCACCATTTGCTGGAGTTATGTTTATCTTAGAAGAAGTACATAAAAGTTTTTCGCCAGTACTATTTATAACAGCTGTTGCAGCTTGTGTAAGTTCTGATTTAGTTACATGGATATTTTTTGGAGAAACACATACTTTAATAGTTGATAAAGTTTTAAATATGCCAGCTAATTACTACATATCTTTAATAGTACTTGGAATAATTATTGGGTTAAGTGGAGTTATATATAATAAAGGATTACTTAAAACTATAGACATATATTCAAATATAAATACAAAACTAAGATATAAAATGATTATACCTTTTATGTTAGCTATTGTATTTGGCATGTTTTTACCTCAAGTTTTAGGTGGTGGGGATAAGCTTATAAATAGTATATTAGCTAGTGGACTTACTATTAAATTAGCTATAATATTATTAATAGGAAAATATATATTCTCACTTATAAGTTTTGCACCAGGAACTCCTGGAGGTATACTATTTCCTATTTTAACATTAGGTGGATTAGTAGGAATTATATTTGGAAAAGTTTTAGTTTTAATGGGAGCTATAGATACTTCATATTTAAATAACTTTATATTATTAGCAATGGCAGGGATGTTTACATCTGTTGTCAGAGCTCCTATTACTGGATTTATATTAGTATTTGAAATGAGTGGAGCACTTACTCAGCTAGGACCTATTATAGTAGTCTGTGGGGTTGCGTATTTAGTAGCTAATTTATTAAATTGCCCTCCTATTTATGATTCTTTACTTGAAAATAAAGTTAAAGCTTATGATAAAATTAAAGAAAGCAGTAAATAATATTTAGATAGAAAAAAGCCAAGCATTAAGCTTGGCTTTTTATTTTAGTTTATTTAGCTTTTAATAGTAATTCACTTTGTTTAATGAATAACCTTATTTTATTATAGAGTTTTGTATATAACTTTTGATATATCTTTAGATTCTATAATAGTTTCTTTTAACTCAAGTACATTTATTAATATTAACTTACTCAATCTATCATCTATATTATTTAAGAAATCTATAATATCTTTTGTAGAAATATCCTTATTTAAAAGCATATCTATATCGTAAAATAAAACTAAGTTATGTGATGAATTTTTATTAGTGTATTTCTTAAAGTTATTTACTAAGAAACGTAGTTTATTAATAAATATATGTTGCTTATGTACAAATTCATTTAAATCATCTGATAACAAAATATTATTATTAAAATATATCTTTTTATTAAGACGTATATTTTGAGTAATTACATCCTTTAAATCGTCATTAATAGTTCCATTCACTAATCCTGTATTGTATAATTTGGCAAGTATTTGCTCATTTAAACTTAAAGAATTTTTAACTTCGTTTTTTGTAACATCACTCATTTTATATGGTAAAATTACTTTGTTTGCATATAGAGCAATTATAGTACCTAAAAGAACGAAAAATATTCTACTGATAGATAGCTCATTTATATTATTACCAATAGATGCTGCTCCTAGAGCCGAAATAGTTGTGCATATCATTTGATACTTATACTCTGTTTGGTAATTACTAATATATCCAACTATAAGTATAATAAAAGCTCTCATAGAATTATCTGTTACTATAGAGAATAAAATTTCAAATATAATTAATCCAATTATAGTTCCTAAGATTCTTTCCCTACCTTTAGTTTGTCCAGATTCAAGATAAGGCTGGACAATAGATGATAAACTGAAAACTAACCATTTACCATGTGGTATATTAAAGAAAGCAACTACAAATACACCAATACTAGTAATTAATGCACCTCTAAATGCAAAAGTAAACTTAAGAGAGTCCTTATTTAAATTATTTTTTAAATCATTTAATCTATCAACTGCATTTGATACGAAATACTTTTCACAAACTTCTTTTGAATTTTTTTCTTTTGAAAGTATTAAGTCTTCTTTTAATAAAATTACGCAACCTTGTAATTCATAAATTTTGTAGTACTTTGAGTTAGATTTTTCGCTAGCAATTAAGAATTCATCTATTTTAAGTATAACATCATCAACTGTTATATTTCTATCTATAAACTCATCTATATTACAAAGTAATGCGTTTATTTTATTTAAGATATAAGTAAATTCTTCATTAATTGTATTGTTTTTAACTTCATCTAGTATTAAGTTTACACTTTCTAAAAATTGACATATAAATAATGATTGGATTAATGAAACTGGAAGTTCAATATTTTTATCCAATCTTTTATATACATCTGATATATGCTCTTTTAGTGTATCATAAGTTTTAGAATTTAAATTATTTACACTTTCTATACTATCATTATTTATCATTAATACTATTTCTTCATTAATAGACTCTATTACCGTTTTAATAGTAACTTTAGATTGCTTTTGTAACTTATTTTTATTTGCAATCATTTGTACTGTCATTATAAAAAGTCCACAAAATATAAGAGATACTAATCTAGTAGGCAATTCATTGATGCTAACAGGTGTATAAAGCATAAAGAAATAACCTAGTGTAAAAGCAATATATGTAGGTTTTTTTGTATTATATGTAAATTGGTATAATATAAAAAATATAATGGCAAAAGTTATAACTAATCCTAAAAAAGCATTAGTTGATGCTAAAAATGAACTAACCCCAAGTAATACTTCAATAAATACAAAATATATAGTACTTTTTATTGGTGTTATTGTATAATCAGTACCAAGTAAAGAAAGAGCTGCTGTAATGCCTGCAACTCCAACTAAGGTATTAATTTCACCAAATATAGATTTAAAACCTATTATAGCAGCAACTATAACTAAAAACATTATAGTTGTTGAAATTACTTTTTTCTTATCCATGTCAAAGCTCCTTTGCAGTTTGAAAGTTTAAATTTTTATTAATTATACCCTTATTCTTTATACTTAAATCTAGAGTGTTACAGTTTTATCATTAACATATAATGATATTTTTATTGAACATGATATAGTTTAAACAAAGGCATATATGAATTTGAAAAATTATTTAAAATAATGATATAATTATTTGGTAATATAATAAAATGTATAACTTATAAAGGGGAAAAATCAAAATGAGAAATATACTAGTAGTAGAAGATGACATTATGTTAAACCATGGAATCTGCTTTAATCTACAAGCAGATGGGTTTAATGTAATACATGCATACAATCTAAAAGAAGGGGAAAATATTTTTAATAGTAATACTATAGATTTAATAATACTAGATATAAACTTACCAGATGGAAATGGATTTGAATTTTGTAAAAAAATTAGAGAAAATTCTAATGTAGGGATACTATTTTTAACTGCATGTGATATGGAATTAGACATTATAAATGGATTTAAAATAGGTGCTGATGATTATATAACAAAACCATTTAATATAAATATATTAATGCAAAGAGTAAGAGCTTTGCTTAGACGTTGTAGTAATAAAGAAAAACACGAAGATACTCTAGTTGAAGGGGAATTTGAATTTAATTTTGAAAAAATGCTAGTAACTAAAAATAAAGTAAATATTTTACTATCACCAATAGAATACAAAATACTAAAAAAATTAGTAAAGTGTAAAAATCAAATAGTTACAAGACAAGCACTAATAGATTCAATTTGGGATAATGATTCAGAATACATAGAAGAGCATGCTCTAACAGTAAATATTAATAGACTAAGAAGTAAAATAGAAGATAAATCGTCTAATCATAAATACATAAAAACTGTATATAAAATGGGATATATGTGGGTTGGTGAAAAGAATGAAAAATAGTAAAAATATTTTTAGTAACTATTATATAAACTTTTCTATTATATATATAATAATATCAATAATAGCACTTCTTTTAATCCGACAACAAACAGAAAGTATTATATATATGTATCCAAACTCTTTTGAGGAAGTTAAAAAAATTAACAATATAAGTTTTTGTTTTTTATTTTTATCATTAATAATAGGGATATTATTTATATATATTGTGAGAGTAAATATTATTAAATTTAGTAATGATATTATAGATAATATAGACGCTTTTATATCTGATAAAGAAATAATTTTAGAAACTAATGATGACACTTTACTATCTAAAATACAAAATAAATTTAAATATATGATAGAAATTATGGAAAATAAAAATAGCAGATACTTAGAGGAAAAAGACAATATAAAGTCTTTAATAGCTAATATTTCTCATCAAATAAAAACTCCAATAGCCAATATTTCTATGTATAATGAAACCTTAATAAATAGAGAACTAGATAGAGATAAACAGATAACATTTTTAAAAAATATGCAACATCAAGTTAATAAATTAGAGTGGCTAGTTAAGTCCCTCATAAAAATGTCTAGGTTAGAAAATGGAATAATAGCATTAAATATTCAAAGATATAGAATAAGTGATACAATTGCAAATGCACTTAGTGGTGTATATTTAAAAGCAGAAGAAAAAAACATATCCATAGATGTAGATATTGATGAAAAATTAGAACTTTATCATGATAAAAAATGGACTAGTGAAGCAATATTTAATATTGTTGAAAATGCAGTAAAATATACCAAAGATAATGGGCATATAAATATAAAATTATATAAAATGGAGCTATTTACTAAAATAAGTATAGTAGATAATGGTATTGGAATAGATGAAGGTGAGATTAATCATATATTTAAGCGATTTTATAGAAGTTGTGATGTAATAAACACAGAAGGTGTTGGAGTGGGTCTTTATCTAGCAAGAGAGATTATAAATAAGCAAAGTGGATATATAAAAGTAGAATCTAAAAAGGATGTAGGAACAACTTTTTATGTATATATGAAAAATTAAGATACAAAATATTAAGCACTGTTAATTTAACAGTGTTTATTTTTGTTAAATATCTCAAAATTGTTATTATTCATATAAACAATATTACAATACTGTGAGGATTTTTAAAATATTTATATGATAACATTTAAGTAAATAAGATGAAAAAAATTAAAAGGGGATTTTAATTAAATGAAAATATTAGAAAGTAAAAATTTAAAAAAATACTATGGAACAGAAGAAAATATAGTAAAAGCACTGGATGGAGTTGATATAAGAGTAGATAAAGGAGAGTTTGTTGCTATAGTAGGTACATCAGGGAGTGGTAAAAGTACATTACTACATATGTTAGGAGGACTTGACAGACCTAGTGAAGGAGAAGTGGTAATTGATAACAATAACATATTTAAAATGAGCGATGAAGAACTTACCATATTTAGAAGACGTAATGTTGGATTTGTATTTCAAAACTATAATCTAGTTCCTATACTTAACGTTTTTGAAAATATAGTACTACCAATAGAACTTGATGGATGTAAGATAGATAGTGAATATATATATGAAATAATAAACACATTAGGGCTTAGTAAAAAAATAGACGCCTTACCTAACAATTTATCAGGAGGTCAACAACAAAGAGTAGCAATTGCAAGGGCTTTAGCCACAAAACCATCTATAATACTACTAGATGAGCCAACAGGAAACCTAGATAGTAAAACTGAACAAGATGTCCTTGGGCTTTTAAAAGTAACTAGCAATAAATTTAGTCAAACTATAATAATGATAACTCACAATGAACAAATAGCACAAATGGCAGACAGAATTATAAGAATTGAAGATGGAAACGTTGTAAGTAGAGGTGAGAGCCATGCTACGAAATAACAATCAAGAAATTATAAAAAAGCTAAGTAAAAGGAGCTTTAAGGTTAATAAAATTAGAAATACTATATCTATTATAGCCATAGCATTAACCACAGTCTTATTTACATCACTATTTACAGTAGGAATATCTATGATGGATGCTTTTAATAGTTATATGATGATGGAATATGGAACAAGTTCTCACGTACAGATGCAAGAGGTAGATAAAAGCCAGATAGATACAATAAAAAATAATGAAAGTGTAGACAAAAATAGTATAGGTATAGTTAAAAATATTGATAGTGCTAAAAATCCAGAGTTTTCAACTCAAACTGTAAACTTAGCAGTTTATGATAAACAAAGTGTAAAAAATTCTATACACACAGAAATGATAGAAGGGAGTTTACCGAAATCTAAAGAAGATATAGTTATTCCAATAGAAGTATTAGATATGTTAAAACTGCCTCATAAAATAGGTACTAATGTGAGTATAGATATTCCAGTAGTTAAAGATGGTGCTTATACTGGAGAAAATAAAACTTATAAGTTTAAATTAAGTGGATATTTCACATATAAGACAGCAACAGCTATTCCACTTCATGATATGTATGTAAGTGATGATTTTTACAATGAATATAAAAAATATAATGAAATAGGTCCTTTATGTATAAATTTTAATTTTAAAAATGATAAAAACTTAGAAAAACAACTTGAAGATTTAATTAATGAAATTAAACCATATTCAGGAAAATACAGTGTAAATCCAGCATTTTTAGATAATCAAGTAACAAATCCTAGTGAATTTATAAAAAATGCTCTTCCAGTAGTTTTATTAGTAATTGTAATACTTACAAGTGGTTATCTTTTAATATATAATATATTCTATATATCAGTAGTAAAAGACATAAAACACTATGGACTTCTTAAAACTATAGGAACATCACCAAAACAATTAAAAAAATTAATAATAAATCAAGCTAATAGATTATCATTAATAGCAATACCAATAGGACTATTTTTAGGAGTTATAATAGGAAAGATATTACTTCCTATGGCTATGAAATTTACTACTATATCAAGTTTAAAATCAATAGATTCAAGCAATCCTGCTATATTTATAGGTGCTATTATATTCTCATATATAACAGTAAGAATATCTTGTATGAAACCTGCAAAACTTGCAAGTAGTGTATCTGAAGTAGATGCTACAAGATATAGTGATAGAGATAGTAATATAAAACGTAAAGCAAAAAAAGGTAAGAGTGGTTCTAAAATTCATAAAATGGCACTTTCAAATATGTTTAGAAATAAGAAAAAAGCATTATTAGTTTTAACGTCTATGTCTTTAAGTTGTATGATATTTTTAAGTGTATCAACTATAATAAGTAGTTCAGACCCAAAAAGAGCAGCAGAAGGTATGATGGTAGGTGATATAGAAATACAACATGGAGAAGCACAAAACTCAAGGATACATGAAAATATCATACCAATAGATGAAGAATTTATAAAAGATGTTAAAAATTTAGATGGAGTAAAAAGTGTAGATAGAATATATAAAGACTATCTAGGCCCTGTAGCTTATGAAGGAGCAATAAAAGAAGAATTATTAAGTCAACCAATAAATGAAGACCATGTAAAAAGATTTTGGCAAGGGTATGATTTTAAAGAAGCTGCAGATATTAACAAAAGTGTAACATTAGATATAAATGGAGTATCTTCAGGGAAAATAATTAAAGAAATGATAGAAAATAATATGTTAGATTATTATGGTGAAGGAAATATAATAGAAGGAAAGTTAGATATAGAAAAGTTTAACAAAGGTGGATACATAATAATTAGAGGACATGAAAATAGTAAGATAAAAATAGGAGATAAAATTAAGTTAAAATACCTTAAAGGAAATACTATAGAAGAAGGGTATACAGAGAATGAATTTGAGGTAATGGCAATAATTGGTGCAGGAGAAAACTTCAACATGGATGTATATGTAAATGAAGATGACTATAAAAAAATAGTACCAAAATCATATGTACAAAATGTAGTAGTTAATGTAGATGAAAACGTAGATGAAGTTGAAAAGAATATAGAAAAATTAAATGAAAAGTACTCTAATCCATATACTCATATTTCTTCAAAAAGAACATATATAGAAGAAGCTAAAGAAACTCAAGTTACAATAACTATTATAGGAATGAGTGGAGTGTTTATAATAGGATTAATTGGATTTTTAAATTTTATAAATACTATGGTAACGAATATAATGTCAAGAAATCAAGAATTTACAATGCTAGAAGCAGTAGGAATGACTAAAAAACAGCTTAAAAAGATGTTAGCACTAGAAGGTATGTATTATGGAGTTATAATAACCTTTGTAAATCTTACTTTAGGTAGTTTATCTACTTTTCTAGGATTTAATATTATGAAGCTTAGATATTCTGTATATACCTATTCAATAGAAGCTTTAGCAATGTGTATAGTGTTAGTACTTTTAGTAAGTGTAACTGTTCCCTTAATTGTTTACAAAATAACTTCTAAAGAAAGTATAGTAGAAAGAATTAGGGTAAGTGAATAATATTTATATGAAAATGGAGAGAATATTATATTCTCTCCATCAAATTGATTTTTATTAGAATTTTAAAAATTATAAATTTTACTAAATTATGATATAAAAGAGCGATAATATAAAATTTATTGCTCTTTTTAATATTTATAAAAACATAGACTTACTTATGTATATTTAATTGATTAAATCAGTATGAGAAAAGTAATTAGAATTATATCAAAAGCGTAAATCTATTAAAAAATATGACTAATACTACAAAACTACTAAATATGATAAAATATAAATTATAAAATTAAAAAACATAATGTTATTATAATTAAGGATAATATTGATATTTATATAAATAGGAGAGACATATGAATAAGACAATAGGGGTATTAGCTCATGTTGATGCTGGTAAAACTACATTTTGTGAACAAGTACTATATCATACAAATGCAATTAGAAATAGAGGCAGAGTAGATAATAAGGATACATTTTTAGATAATCATAACATAGAGAAGCAAAGGGGTATAACAATATTTTCAGAACAAGGAATGTTTAATTACAACAATTCTAAATATTACTTAATAGATACACCAGGACATATAGATTTTTCACCAGATATGGAAAGGTCTATATCTATAATGGACTACGCAGTTATAATAATAAGTGGAGTAGATAAAATACAATCACATACAAAAACAGTATTTAGACTACTTAATAAATACAAAGTTCCTATAATATTTTTTGTAAATAAAATGGATAGAGAAAACTCTAATTTAAACTTAGTGATAAAAGATATACAAAATAGCTTAACTAAAGATGCTATAGATATAACTAATACTAATATAACTAATACTTTAAGTGAAGAGCTTATAGAATTTATTGCTGAAAGAGATGATGAATTATTTGAAAAATATTTAAATGATGACTATGACTACAATCTTTGGATTAAAAATTTCAAAGAAATGATAAAGGAATCAAAAATATATCCACTATTAAGTGGGTCAGCTCTTAATGATATAGGAATAGATAATTTCCTAGAAAAGCTAGATTTTTTAACATATACAAATTACAAGTTAGAAGAAAAATTTATAGGTAAAGTATATAAGATAAAACATGATGACAACAAAAATAAATTAACTTATATAAAAGCACTACAAGGAAGTATTAAAGTGAAAAATGAAGTTTTATATAAAGTTAATGAAGAAATAATAACTGAAAAGATAAATAACATAAGAAAATACAATTCTAACAAATTTGAAGCTGTAAATGAGGCTAATTGTGGAGAATTATTTGTTGTAAGCGGTTTAAATAATACTGTAGCAGGAGATTTCATAATGGAACATGGTTTTGAAAAAGACGAAATAGAGAAAATTTATAATATAAAAACCAAATATGAAATGACTCCAACATTAAAATCAAAGGTTATATTTGATGGTCTATTAAACATAAAAGAAGTATTAAGTGTTTTTGAGATGTTAAATAAAGAAGAACCTGCATTAAATGTTTTATGGGATGAAAATCTTAAAGAAATACACATACATGTAATGGGAAAAATTCAATTAGAAATCTTAAAAGAAGTAATAAAAGAAAGATTTAACTTAGATGTAGACTTTGGAAAATGTGAAATACTATACAAAGAAAGTATATTAAAAAGTACTATAGGATATGGTCACTTTGAGCCACTTGGTCATTATGCAGAAGTTCATTTGCTAGTAGAACCAAATACTAGAAATTTAGGTATCACTTTTAATAGCAAAGCACATGTAGATGATTTAGCCATAGGTCATCAAAATTTAGTTAAAACTCATATATTTGAAAAAGAGCATAGAGGAATATTAGGTGGATACCCATTAGTTGATTTAAATATAACTTTGCTTACTGGTAGAGCACATAAAAAGCATACTAGTGGTGGAGATTTTAGACAAGCTACTTTAAGAGCATTAAGACAAGGATTAGAAAAAGTTGAAAATGTATTACTTGAACCATACTATAAGTTTAAAATTGAGACAAACTTAGATTATATGGGAAGAATCATATCAGATATTCAAAAAATGAATGGAGAATTTGAAACGCCGATTATCAATGAAAATTTAGTAACCATAGAAGGTAGAGGGCCTGTTGCTACTTTTATGGATTATAGCTTAGGGTTATCTGCTTTTAGTAAGGGAAGTTCAAGTGTTAGCTTCATATTTGATGGATATGATAGGTGTCATAATTCTGACTATGTCTTAGAACACAGGTCTTATGATAAAAATAGTGATAATGAATATACATCAAACTCTATATTTTGTTCAAAGGGACAAGGTTATGTTGTAAAAGGAAGTGAGGCTAAGCTTCACATGCATTGTATAAAATAATGAATAATAGTAAATAACATTTAAAGTTAACTATTATTAAGAAATATATTAGTTTTATTTTTAATATTTTACAATAGAAAAAATTTAAATTGAAATATTAGAAAGGCTAATGAATGATAGTATAATATAAAGGAATATAAAAGATTAAAAGGGAGAACTTATGAAAAATAAGCATATATTGATCGTAGATAATAGCGTAACAAATTTAAAAAGAGCAGAACAAATTTTAAAACCACATTGCAAAGTTAGCTTACTTACATCTGGTGTACAGACTTTAAGGTTTCTAACTAAAAACAAACCAGACTTAATATTATTAGATATAAATATGACAGATATGGATGTGTATGAAACCTTAGAAAAGATAAAATCTAATAAAGATTTAGTTGATATACCAGTAATATTTCTAACCTCACAAGTAGATATAGAAAGTGAATTAAAAGGCATTGAAAAAGGAGCTATAGACTTTATTAGAAAGCCATTTGTTCCTCAAATTATGATAAGTCGTATAAAGATGCATCTAGAATTATATGACTATAGGATAGATTTAGAAAAAAAAGTAATAGAAAAAACCGAGATGATAGAACATCTCCAAGATGTTATGATGATATCCATCGCAGAGCTTGTTGAGTGTAGGGACGAAAATACTGGGGGTCATGTTAAAAGAACTGCAAAGTATGTAGAAATACTAACTAAAGCTTTGGTAGAAAGAAATATATATAGTGATATATTAAGCAAAGATTATGTAAAGGATATGATACGTTCAGCTCCACTTCATGATGTAGGTAAAATAGGTATAAATGATAAAACTTTACTTAAAAATGGTTATTTAGATGAAAAAGAGTTTGAGTTTATGAAAACTCACAGTAAACTTGGAGGAGAGACTATTCAAAGGATGATAAATCAAACTGATGGAGAAAGTTTTTTATATATAGCGAAGGATATGGCGCAATCTCATCATGAAAAGTGGAATGGAACAGGTTATCCAGATGGATTAAAGGAAGAAGAAATACCACTTAGCGCTAGAGTAATGGCAATAGCAGATGTTTATGATGCGCTAACAACAAAGAGACCTTATAAAGAAGCTTTTACACATGACAAAGCAGTTGAAATTATATTAGATGGTAAGGGGATAGCTTTTGATCCTGTTATAACTGAAGTATTTGAAGAAATAAATTCTGAGTTTGAGTTAGCAAGACAGATTTTATAGTAAAATTTGATCACGATGAAGTGGTTGAATTTTTCAAAAAATGTGTAGAAGATAGATATGACTTTTTAATTATTTCACCTGATGGAAGAATTATTGGTGAAAGTATAATAGAAGTGCCAATTATTGAATTGGAATATTTCATTATGACGAATGTGGAAAAGGCATAGGGTCTTAGGTTATAAAAATGACAAGAGATTTTGCATTTGAAAAATTAAATCTTCATCGCTTAGAACTAGATGTTTATTCATTTAATTCTCTTGCTGAAAAAGCATATTTGGCTGCTGGATTTAAAAGAGAAGGCGTATTGAGAGATGCAGTTTGGAATGGCAAAGAATATGCTAATGATATTCTGATGGCAATACTAGAAGACGAATGGAAACAAATAAAAGGTATTATATAAATTACAATTTATCTAATTAGAAATATATAGTTATATGAATAATTTTATATATACTAAGAATTAAGTTGAGTAATAGTGTAAAAACTATTGCTCTATTTTATTGTACAAGTAAGATATTTATTTTAGATATTGTCATAAAGGTATTATAATAACAGTTAAAATAATTTAGAAATATATTTAACTTGTTTACTAAAAAATAAAATGTATTTTATGACAGGGTTTAACAAATATAAGTAGAAATATATATAATTAAATAATATAAATTATAAATTAGGAATAATAATTTAAGGGGGAGTTTAATGGAGAAGTTTTTTGAACTAGAAGAGTATGCTCAAATTGAAGTTCTCCAAAATATCCAAGATAGCTTTGCAAATTCACTTGGTATGGGAGCAGTTATAGTAGACTATAAAGGTGAACCTATAACAAAAGAAAGTAATTTCACTAAATTTTGTACATATATAAGAAATAATGATGAATTAAAAGGAAAGTGTTATAAATGTGATGCATATGGAGGGGTACAATCAGCTATTACAAAAAAGCCACATATATACAAGTGTCATGCAGGATTAGTAGACTTTGCTATACCTATAATGGCAAATAATACATATATAGGAGCAATATTAGGAGGTCAAGTAAGATTAAAAGAAGATTTAAAAGAAGAAAACAATGTTTTAAAGGATAAATATAATGAAGAATTATCTAAATATTATAAAGATATAAAGATAAAGACTTATGAAGAAGTCAAATATGCAGCAGATCTTATGTACCAAATATCAAATTATATTTTAAATAAAGATATAGTCAAAATAAATTCTGATTTTAATAGCAATAAAGCTAAAATAGATAGAGCTACTAATATTGAATTAATAAAGGAATATAATTTAGAGAGTGAACAATACTCTGAAGAAATACACAAAGCACTAAATTATATTCATTCAAACATAAAAAAAAATATTACACTAGAGGAGGTAGCAAATCATATAAATCTAAGTCCAAATTATCTGAGTAAGACTTTTAAAAAAGATATTGGTATAAACTTTATAACCTATATAACAAATAAAAAAATAGAATTAGCAAAAGAAATGTTAAAAGATACAGATACACCTATTCTAAATATATCTATAGATTTATCTTTTAATAAACCTAACTATTTTAGTAAAGTTTTTAAAAAAATAGTAGGTTTAACACCTAGTGAGTATAGGAGCACATTACAGAATGATCAAATAGATACCTAAGGGAGGAATTTTTTGAGTGTATTAAAAAAAGAATCAATAAAAGATCTTCTAAGTAAGGATTATTTAATGCAAATACTACCTGGTTTACGAGATATAAAGTTAGAAAATATAAAAACAAACGGTTTATCAGGAGCTAAAATATATAAAATTACATTATTTTCTAGGCAAGATAAAAAAAGCCTATATCTAAAAATAAATAATTTAAAGGAAGATTGGCTAGTAAAAGTAAATAAAGATGAAGGCAGAGAATTAGCTATATTTAAAGATGATATATATTCAAAATTAGAAGAGTTTATAAATGACATTTATTTAGGTTATTACATAGGGGATAATAGCTATGCAATACTTATGAATGATATGTCTGTATACAAAAAAACAAATAACTCAGAGAAAGAGTGTCTTTACTATTTAAATAACTTAGCGAAATTCCACTCTAAATTTAAAGAACATGATGTAATAAATTATAAGGAGTTATTAAATGTAGATGAATATTGTAATTTTTTAACAAAGACTAAAGTAAGTGAAGTTGAGGAGTTTAAAGAAAATTATCAAAAAGGAGAAATAATATTAAAAGATATTTTAGGAGAAAATTTATTTAATAAATATGATGAAATAAAGGAAATAGATAGTATATTTTCTTATTATCCTAAAACCTTTTTGCATGGAGATTATAGACCAGATAATACACTTTACATAAATCAAAATGATATAAGAATTATAGACTGGGCTAATAGTGTATGTGGACCTTGTACATTAGATGTATTTTGGTATCTTATGACATCTGTAAATGTTAAATTTGATAAAACTATACTACTAAATTATTATAAAATGAATTTAGAAAATTATATTGGATATAAATTAACTAGAAGAACATGGGACACTTTATTGAAAGTTGGAATTTTAGCTTCCTGCAAAATGTATTTAGTATCACTATTAGCTAATTCAAATTTAGAAGATAAATATGAGTATTTAAATATATATTATTGGATAGAGAATCTTAAAAGTGTATTAATAGACTTATAGATATAGTAGAGTACAATTGGTAGGAAAAGTAACCTTTATGAAAGTTGAAATAAATGTGGATACATGAAATATAAAACAATTTAATTAAGAAATAATAAACTAAATAAAAAGTGGGAAATAGATGTGATAAAAGATTTACATGTTAAAATAATAGGACTTACAACTATATTTAGTTTACTTATTACAGGATACACTAGCACAATAGAAAATAAAGAAATCTTAAAAAATACATACTTTGAAGTTGTAAAAAGTGAACAAAATAGTAATGAAATAAAAGCTGTGGATTTAGAAGAAAGGCTTAAGGATAAAACAGTAGATATTTCAGATGGAATTGTATATTTAACTGGTGAAAATGGAGAACAAAAAGATTATTCAACTAAAATTTATACATTCAAAGAAGGTAATAAATCTCTTAGTGTTTCTTATTTAGATAATGATAAAAAAGAAAATTTAGAAGATATAAAATTTGCTTCATATATTATAACTAAGGAAGATAAAGAAGAAACTTATGTAGAAGTTTATTATCAAGACATATTAGAAGCAAATGGAATATTAAGTTTTCAGATGTATCCAGAAAGCGTACAAGAACAAAAGGAATTAGTAAACTTACTAAATGAAAATAAAAGTAGTTTGTATGAAGCATATTATAAAGTAGCAGAAAGTATAGAGGAAGATAGTTCTCTAGAGTTAGGCAAAATAATAGATGATAAGTTAAAAAAAATAGATGGATTTGTTAGTAATGATAATGAAAATTTAGTATCTTATTCTTTAAATAAGGATGGTTTAAATTTAAATTTAGTATTTGACGAAAAGACAAATAAGGCTGAAAGTGTAATAATTGAAGATATTGAATCTAATAATATATCTTTAAGTTATTATAAAAATATGGAATAGGGTATACAACTTTATAAGAGGAATAAAGATTTGAAAGAACAAGAAGAAATAATAGATAAATTATTAGAATATAAAAAATAGTAAGGATAATTCCTTACTATTTTTTTGTATTAATATTAAATTAAAAATGTAAAGAAAAATATAGTACAAAAAATTATCCTATTAAGATAAAATTTATCATAAAAATATTTAAAAAGTCTTAAAATTTGTACTATTTAAATAAAATATTTCCATAAAAGTATACTAGAATTTAAATAAGAACAAGAATAATTTTTGGAGGTACTCCCATTATGCAAAAAGAAGCTTTAGGAATGGTTGAAACAAAAGGACTAGTAGGGGCAATAGAAGCTGCTGATGCTATGGTAAAATCAGCAAATGTACAACTAGTAGGATATGAAAAAATAGGTTCAGGGTTAGTAACAGTAATGGTAAGAGGAGATGTAGGAGCTGTTAAAGCATCTGTAGATGCAGGAGCAGTAGCAGCAGAGAAAGTTGGAGAAGTTGTATCAGTTCATGTAATACCAAGACCACATACAGATGTTGAAAAGATATTACCAAGCAATAACTAATATTAAATAAGAATTTAGGTTAAGGGGGAAATTTTCATGAAAGAAGATTTAATGTCAAAAATAATGGATGAAGTAATGAAGAAAATGGGAGAAACTCCAAAGGTAGAAGTTAAAGAAGAAACAGTAGAAGAAGCTAAATATGAAGAGCCTAATAGCTGTAGCTTAACAGAGTTTGTAGGAACAGCAATAGGAAACACTATAGGTCTTGTTATAGCTAATGTAGATTATAACTTACACGAGTTAATGAATATAGATAAAAAATATAGATCAATAGGGATAGTTGGTGGAAGAACAGGGGCTGGACCTCATATATTTGCAGCAGATGAGGCTGTAAAGGCAACTAATAGTGAAATATTGTTAATAGAGCTTCCTAGAGATACAGAAGGTGGAGCAGGACATGGTTCTTTAATAATATTTGGTGCAGAAGATGTATCAGATGCTAGAAGAGCTGTTGAAGTTACATTAAATGAATTAGAAAGAACTTTTGGTGATGTTTATGGAAGTAGCGCAGGACATTTAGAATTCCAATACACAGCAAGGGCTAGCTATGCTCTTAATAAAGCGTTTGGAGCACCTATTGGAAAATCTTTTGGGATAACAGTTGGAGCACCAGCTGCTATTGGAGTATTACTTGCAGATACTGCTGTAAAAGCAGCTAATGTTGATGTTGTAGGATATTCAACTCCAGGAAATGGTGGAACTAGTTACTCAAACGAAGTAATTCTTACATTCTCAGGAGATTCAGGAGCTGTTAGACAGTCTATAATAGCAGCAAGGGAAGTAGGAAAGCAATTATTATCAACTTTAAGCAATGAAGAATTAAAGTCATCAACAATACCATACATATAAGATTTTAAATAAGGGGAGTGAATACATTGAAATCTAAACGTTTTGAAGTTTTAAAAAATAGACCAGTAAACCAAGATGGTTTTGTAAAGGAGTGGCCAGAAGTTGGTCTTATAGCAATGGATGGACCAAATGACCCAACACCTAGTATAAAAATAGAAAATAAAATAGTAATAGAATTAGATGGAAAGAAAAGAGAAGACTTTGATATGCTAGACTTTTTTATAGCAGATCATGCTATAAATTTAGAAAGAGCAGAAGAAGTTTTAAACATGGATTCATTAGAATTAGCTAGAATGCTTGTTGATATAAATGTTGGAAGAGAAGAAATAGTAAAACTTACAACTGCTATGACTCCAGCTAAGATAGTTGAAGTTGTAAGCCAGATGAATGTACTTGAAATGATGATGTCAATGACAAAGATGAGAGCTAGAAAGATGCCTTCAAATCAATGTCATGTTACTAATGTAAAAGATCATCCAGTTCAAATTGCAGCAGATGCAGCAGAAGCAGCTTTAAGAGGATTTGATGAACAAGAAACTACAGTAGGTATAGCAAGATATGCTCCATTTAATGCCCTAGCTTTATTAGTTGGAGCTCAAGTAGGTCGCCCTGGAATACTTACTCAATGTGCTGTTGAAGAAGCAACAGAATTAAAATTAGGAATGAGAGGATTAACAGGATACGCTGAAACTGTATCTGTCTATGGAACAGAGTCTGTATTTATGGATGGAGATGATACTCCTTGGTCTAAAGGTTTCCTAGCATCTTCATATGCATCAAGAGGACTTAAAATGAGATTTACATCAGGAACAGGTTCTGAAGTTCAAATGGGATACGCAGAAGGAAAGTCAATGCTATATCTCGAAGCTAGATGTCTATTCTTAACTAAAGGTTGTGGAGTTCAAGGAATACAAAATGGTTCAGTAAGTTGTGTTGGAGTACCAGCAGGAGTACCTAGTGGAGTTAGAGCTATACTTGCAGAAAACTTAATAGCTGCAATGTTAGATCTTGAGTGTGCATCTAGTAATGACCAAACATTTACACATTCTGATTTAAGAAGAGTTGCAAGAAGTTTAATGCAAATGGTGCCAGGAACAGATTTTATATGTTCAGGATATAGTGCAACTCCAAATTATGATAATATGTTTGCAGGTTCTAACTGGGATGCAGAAGATTATGATGATTGGAATATAATTCAAAGAGATTTAAAAATAGATGGCGGTCTAAAGCCTGTTAGTGAAGATGAAGTTGTTAAAGTTAGAAATAAGGCAGCTAGAGTTATACAAGTATTATTTAAAGAATTAAATCTTCCAGAAGTTACAGAAGAAGAAGTAACTGCTGCAACTTATGCACATGGAAGTAAGGATATGCCAAATAGAAATGTAGTTGAAGATTTAAAAGCTACTGAAGAAATGATGAACAAAGAAGTTACAGGGGTAGATGTAGTTAAAGCACTTTATAAAGGTGGATTTGAAGATGTAGCAGATAGTGTGTTTAATATGTTAAAGCAAAGAATAGCAGGGGATTATTTGCATACAGCAGCTATACTTGACAAAGATTTTAAAGTAAAAAGTGCCGTAAACTATCCAAATGATTATAGAGGGCCAAAAACTGGATATCAAATAAGTGATGAAAGATGGGAACAAATCAAAAAAATTGAAAATGCAGTAAGTCCAGAAGATTTCTAAAAATAGAAAAAGAGGTGAAAATTGTGTCTATAGATGAGAAATTATTAAAAAGTGTAATAGAAGAAGTATTAAAAGAAATGGTAGAAAATGATAATGTAGAGTGCAATAGCAAAAAAGAAGAAAAGAAAGAAAATGTAGTATTTGATGATAATAAAAAATTAGAACTAGTAGAAGTTGGAGATTTGAAAAAAGGTACTAGAAGCGATGAAGTAGTTATAGGTTTAGCGCCAGCATTTTTTAACCATCAAACTAAAACTATAGTTGGTATAGAACACGATAAAGTATTAAAAGAAGTTATAGCAGGTATTGAAGAAGAAGGATTAACTTATAGACTAGCAAAAATTTATAGAACGTCTGATGTTTCTTTTATAGCACATGATGCAGCAAAACTAAGTGGTTCAGGAATAGGAATAGGTATACAGTCAAAAGGTACAACAATAATACATCAAAAGGATTTATTTCCTTTAAGTAACTTAGAATTATTCCCCCAAGCTCCACTTATAGATTTAGAAACATTTAGACAAATAGGTAAAAATGCAGCTAAATATGCTAAAAATGAATCACCAGCTCCAGTGCCAGTGAAAAATGACCAAATGGCAAGACCAAAATATCAAGCAATTGCAGCACTTTTACATATAAAAGAAACAGAACATGTTGATAGAAACAAAAAACCTCAAGAATTGAAGATAACATTTAAATAAACAAGGAGGGTAATGATGAATCAAGATTTATTAATAAAACAAATCGTAGAGGAAGTACTAAAAAATATGAACTCTACTAATATAAATGAAGTTTCAAATGCTGTTAAAAATGTTTTAAAAAGTGATAAAGTCACAAGCGCTAATTATCCATTAGGAGAGAAAATACCGGAAAAAATAAAATCACAATCTGGAATAAAATTATCAGATGTAACTTTAGACAAAGTAATAAGAGGTGAAATTGGATCTAAAGATATAAGAATATCTAAAGAAACTTTAGAATTACAAGCACAAGTAGCTGAATCTGTTGGAAGAAATGCATTTGCTCAAAACTTAAGAAAGGCAGCAGAACTTATAGTAGTTCCAGATGATAGAATTCTTGAAATATACGATGCACTAAGACCATATAGATCAACGAAACAAGAATTATATGATATAGCAGATGAACTAAGAAATAAATATGGATGCACTATAAATGCAGAGTTTGTTATAGAAGCTGCAAATGTTTATGAACAAAGAGGAAGGTTAAAGGTAGTGGAGTAAAAGTAGTTTGGAGGGTATTAAATGAAGATAGTAGCTGGTATAGATATAGGTAATGCTACTACTGAAGTGGCCTTAGCAAAAATAGATGAAAACAATATTGAATTTTTATCAAGTTCTATAGTTAAAACAACAGGAATTAAAGGAACTATGAAAAATATAAATGGAGTATTTAAATCTTTAAAAAATTCTTTAGATAAGTCTAATTTAAAAATTGAAAATTTAGATGAAATCAGAGTAAATGAAGCTGCTCCAGTAATAGGAGACGTAGCTATGGAAACTATAACAGAAACCATAATAACAGAGTCTACAATGATAGGCCATAACCCTTTAACACCAGGTGGAGTAGGAGTTGGTGTTGGTGAAACTGTAAAAATTGATAAATTAGAAAGTGTAGATAAGAACAAAGATGTAATAGTTGTTATACCTAAAGAATTTGACTTTGAAGTTTCATCTAAATTAATAAATTTATATTCAGATAAATTAAATATAAATGGAGCTATAGTAAAAAAAGATGATGGAGTACTAATTAATAATAGATTAAACAAGAAAATTCCTATAGTAGATGAGGTTAGTTTAGTTGAAAAAGTTCCTCTAAATATGAAGTGTGCCATAGAAGTTGCACCAATTGGAGGAGTTGTTGAAGTATTATCTAATCCATATGGAATAGCAACATTGTTTAATCTAACTTCAGAAGAAACTAAACATGTTGTTCCAATAGCTAGGGCATTAATTGGAAACAGATCAGCAGTTGTTATAAAAACTCCTAAGGGAGATGTTAAAGAAAGAAAAATACCTGCTGGAAATATTGAAATAGTTGGACTAAATAAAAAAGCTTTTGTTGGAATTGATGAAGGTGCTAAAAAAATTATGAATGCTATAAATAGCGTAAATATTGTTTGTGATGTTAAAGGAGAACCTGGGACTAATGTGGGAGGAATGCTTGAAAAAGTAAGGCATGTTATGTCTAATTTAACAAATCAACACCCAAAAAACATTAAAATACAAGACTTACTATCTGTAGATACTTTTGTTCCTCAGATTGTAAAAGGTGGTATTGCTAATGAGTTCTCACTAGAAAATGCAGTAGGAATAGCAGCTATGGTAAAAGCTGATAAACTTCAAATGCAAAAAATAGCAGATGAATTAACAAAAAGCCTAGGGGTAAATGTCAATGTAGGTGGAGTAGAAGCTGATATGGCAATTCGTGGAGCATTAACTACTCCAGGAAGTAACAAACCACTTGCAATATTAGATATGGGTGCAGGATCTACGGATGCTTCTATAATTACAAAAGAAAATGAAATAAAGTCAATACATTTAGCAGGTGCTGGAAATATGGTTACTATGCTTATAAAATCAGAATTAGGAATAGATGATTTTGAACTAGCAGAAGACATAAAAAAGTATCCATTAGCTAAGGTAGAGAGTCTTTTCAATATAAGACATGAAAGTGGAGCTGTAGAGTTTTTTAACAAAGCATTAGATTCTAAATTATTTGCAAAGGTTGTAATACTAAAACCAGAAGGTATGGTTCCTATTGAAATAGATGAATCACTAGAAAAAATAAAATTAATTAGAAAAAGTGCTAAAGAAAGAGTATTTGTTACAAATGCTATAAGAGCACTAAAAAAGGTAAGCCCAACAAATAATGTAAGAGATATAGCGTTTGTAGTTTTGGTTGGAGGAAGTGCACTTGATTTTGAGATTCCTCAATTAGTTACAAATGCATTATCTCAGTATAATGTAGTTGCAGGAAGAGCAAATATCAGGGGTGTAGAAGGACCTAGAAATGCAGTTGCAACAGGACTTGTTTTACATTTAAAAGAAGAATAGGTGAATTTTATGGCTAAGAATATAAGTGTTACGAAAAAGCCAAGTATAAAAATATACTATAATAAAAATCAAATAGATGAGTTAAAATTTAGAGAAATTATACTTGGCATAGAAGAAGAGAATGTACCTTATGAAATTTTAGGAATTTGTGAAGAAGATGTTATAAAATTAGGCTATAATGCCTGCAATGACTCTATATTAGGAGTGGGGATTGGAGTAAATAAAGATTTTATAATACTTCACTATAATAAACTAGAAAAAGATAGTCCTCTTTTTACTATAAAAATATCATCTAAAGAATCTATAATGAGAACACTAGGTCAAAATGCAGCTAGATTAGTCATAAAAAAACCTTTCAAAGAACTTTAAAATATTTATAAGATACATATAGTTTATCTAACAATTGTATAAAGTTTTATATTTATTATAAATATTACTTAAACATTAGATTAGGGGGAGGGTAAAATGTCCCAATTAGCTATTGGAATTATAGAGACAATTGGCCTTGCAGCTTGTATAGAAGCAGCAGATGTATGTGTAAAATCTGCAAATGTTAATTTAATAGGATATGAGCTCTCGAAAGGTGGAGGTATGGCGACATTAAAAATAGAGGGAAATGTAGGTGCTGTTAAGGCAGCTATAGAAGCTTCTGTTGTTGCTGCCAATAAAATAAGCAAGGTATTTTCCTATAAAATAATACCTAGACCAAGTAAAGAAATAGATATATTAATTAATAACAAAGAAACTATAGGATATAAAGAAATACAAATAGATAATCAGTCTAAGGAAAATGTAGATTTATACAATGAAGATGATAAAGAATTAGTTAAAGATATAGTAGAAAATGTAAAAATAGTTAATCTAGAGGATGATTTAAATTATATAAAAAGTGAAGAATTAGGAAATACCATAGAAGAAAACAATTTAAATAATAAAGAAAATTATACTTGTAATTTATGTAAAGACCCAGAATGTAAAAGACAAAAAGGAGAATTAAAAAATAGTTGTATTCACTACAATGAACTAAATGATTTTAAGGAGGAATAGAAAATGGGAGAGGCATTAGGATTAATAGAAACTAAAGGATTAGTAGGTGCTATAGAGGCAGCAGATGCGATGACTAAATCTGCAAATGTTGAGCTAGTAGGATATGAAAAGATAGGATCAGGATTAGTTACAGTTATGGTTAGAGGAGATGTTGGAGCTGTTAAGGCATCTGTAGATGCAGGGGCAGTAGCAGCTGAGAAAGTAGGAGAACTCGTATCTAAGCATGTAATACCAAGACCTCATACTGATGTTGAAAAGATATTACCAAAATCAGAATAATATATAAATAGGTGATTAAAATGGATTTTAACAATAAGGAATTAGTAGAAAAAATAACTAAAATAGTAATACAAAAATTACAAGAAGAAAAAGAAGTTTTAATCCCTATCGGTATCTCAAATAGACACATACATTTGTGTGAAGAAGATTTTAAAATACTATTTGGCAAAGATAAATCACTAAGTAAATTTAGAGATTTAAAGCAACCAGGTCAGTATGCTGCAAATGAATGTGTAACTATAAAAGGCTCTAAAGGAGAATTAACAAAAGTTCGAATTTTAGGGCCTTTAAGAAATGAAACTCAGATTGAAATTTCTGTATCGGATGGCTTTAAATTAGGTATAAATCCACCTATAAAAGAATCAGGAAATCTAAAAGATACTCCTGGTATTGAAATTATAGGGCCTAAAGGAAAAGTTGTCAAAGAAAAAGGTGTAATTTGTGCATTAAGACATATACATATGTCACCAAATGATGCTAAAAAATTAAATTTATGTGATAAAGATATAGTAGATGTTGAGATAACGGGGATTAGAAAAGCTATACTAGGAAACGTATTAATTAGAGTAAATGAAAATTTTGAACTAGAAATGCATTTAGATATGGATGAAGCTAATTCGTGCTTAATAAAAAATAACGACTTAGTTAAAATTGTAGAAAATAGGTGAGAATGTGAATCTAAATGACTGCAATAATAAGGTAAAAGAGTTTTCAAGACTTATAAAAGAAAAAAAGTGCAATAAATATAACGGTAGGCTAAAAGTAGGAGTAGATTTAGGAACTGCAAATATAGTTTTATCTGTTGTAGATGAAAATAATAATCCTATAGCTGGAGCTATGAAAGCTTCATCTGTAGTTAAAGATGGGATAGTTGTAGATTATATAGGTGCAACTAATATACTTAGAAAATTAAAAGAAGAAGTAGAACAAATTATAGGATGTGAATTAACTTATGCTTCAACTGCAATCCCTCCAGGAATTACTGAGGGAAATACTAAAGTTATATGTAATGTAGTAGAATCTTGTGATATGGAAGTTTTAAATATAATAGATGAGCCAAGTGCAGCAGCTACAGTACTTAAAATAACTAATGGGGCAGTAGTTGATGTTGGTGGAGGGACTACTGGGATAAGTATAATAAAAAATGGGGAAGTCGTGTTTACAGCTGATGAAGCAACAGGTGGAACTCATATGACACTAGTTCTTGCAGGGTTTAATAAAATACCTTTTGAAGAAGCAGAAGTTATAAAAAAAGAGAAAAAGTATGAAAAAGATACGTTTATAATAGTAAAACCTGTCATTGAAAAAATGGCATCTATAGTTAAAAAGTATATAAAAGATTACAATATAGACACTATCTATGTAGTCGGTGGTGCTTGTTGCTTTAGTGAATTTGAAAAAGTATTTAAAAAAGAAATAAAAATAGAAACAGTAAAACCATTAGAACCACTACTTGTAACACCTCTTGGAATAGCAATGAATTGCCATATATAGAAGGTGATAAATTGGATTTAAAAAAACTTGAAAACATAATTAGTGAAAATGTAGAAAGTGTAGAAAGTGTAGTTATAGATTATATAGTAGAAAAAGTATTTGAAAAGCTAGAAAGCTACAATAAAAAATTGTTAGTAGTATTTACTGGTGCTAGTATTGGATTTAAAGATGCATTTAAATGCATTAAAATGCTTCAAGATAGAGGATTTAAATTAACAATAGTATTATCAAATGGAGCTTTAAATGTATTTAATGAAAATTTAATAAAAGAATTTTTTAAAGTGGAAAAAGTTATAAAAGAAGATGACAATGAAAATATAATAAGTCTAGTAAAAGAAAATACTATTATAATGATACCTACATTAACAGTTAATACCTGTAGCAAAATTGCAAATGGAATAAATGATAATATAGCTACTAATATAATAAGTTATTCCTTAATTAATGGTAAAAAAGTAATAGCAAGTATTAATGGATGCTGCCCAGACAACGAAGAAAGAATATCTATATTTAAAGATAATATGAGCAATTCATATAAAGATTTACTTAGAAATAATATAAAAAAATTAAAAGATTACAATATTATATTAACTACATCAGTAAATTTAGAAAAAAAAGTTATAAAAATATATAAAGATAATTTTAGTTTAAACACTAATAAAAAAAATAATGATGAAATTGATTATATATGTAGTAAACAAAATATAGAGATTAAAGAAATACTCTTAAATAAGAAAATAATAAGTAAAATAGATGTATATAACTTAAAACACTATAAAGTAATAAAAATAAATCAAGATTCTATAATCACGCCTTCGGCTAAAGATGAGGCATTAAAATACAATATAAATATATTAAAAATATAAAGCTAGGTGAAAAATATGTATCTAGGAAGTGTAGTAGGAACAGTAGTATCAACTACTAAAAATGAAGGATTAATAGGAACAAAGCTTCTACTTGTAAAGCAATTAAATGAAAAATTAGAAGTGGTTGGAAACACACATGTTGTAGTAGATTCAGTAGGCGCTGGAGTTGGAGAGACTGTAATTGTTGCAACAGGGAGCTCTGCAAGAAAGATATTTTCATCTGATTCTCCTATAGACTGTGCAATAGTTGGAATAGTAGATAGTATAGAAGTTAATAATTAGGTGATATAATATGGCTAATTTATATACAAAAACAGGTGATAAAGGAAGTACTAGTCTGTTTGGTGGTAAAAGAGTATCAAAAAATGATTATAAAGTAGAATGCTATGGAACAATAGATGAGGCTATATCAATGCTTGGAGTTGCGTATTCTCAAAGTAAAAATGAAGATATAAAAAGTTATCTAAATAAAATACAAAGAAAATTATTTATAGTAGGTGCTGAACTTGCTAGTGATGAAAAAGGATTATCTATGTTGTCATATACAGTAAATGAAGAAGACATAAAAGAATTAGAACATATAGTAGATGAGTGCAGTAAGCTAAATGGAAGACAAAAAAGTTTTATAATACCTGGGAAAAATGAGTCTTCAGCATCTATTCATGTTGCAAGAACTATAATAAGAAGAGCAGAAAGAAATATAGTTACATTAAAAGAAAATGGTAATATTAGAGATGAATTACTAAAATACGTAAATAGATTATCGGATACATTATATGCTTTAGCAAGATTAGAAGAAACTTATTGTAAGATAGATGATATAAAAAGCAAGGTTATAGATAAGTTAGAAAAATTTAATAATATAGAAAAAGAAAATGAAGAGAGTATAGAGTTTAAACTAGAAAATATAATAAAAATGGCTAATTATGCTCAAAGAAAAGCAAAAGAATTAAATGTTCCTATAGTTTTTTCTGCAGTAGATAGTGGAGGTAATCTTATATTACTTCATAGAATGGAAGATTCATTACTTGGTAGTATAAATATAAGCATGAATAAAGCATATACTGCAAATGCCTTAAAAATATCAACTGATAAACTAGGTAAGCTTTGTAAAAGTGGAGAAGCACTTTATGGTATTCAAAATACTAATGACAATAAAATAGTTGTCTTTGGTGGAGGATATCCAATATATAACAATAAAAAAATAGTTGGAGCTATAGGGGTAAGTGGCGGCAGTGTAGAAGAAGATATGGAGATAGCTTTATACTCAATACAAATGATGAAAATGAAAAGCAATTAAGCAAAATGTAATGGGGGGATAATAATGAGTGCGTTAAATGTTGAGGAAATAGTAAAAAAGGTTATAAGTGAATTAAATAATGCAAATTCTTTAAAAGAGTGTGAATATGGAATATTTGAAAGTATGAACGATGCTATAGAAGCATCATTCATAGCTCAGAGAAAGTACTTAAAGCATAGCCTAAGTGATAGAGATAAATACATAAAAGCTATAAAAAATGAATTTTATAAAGAAGAAAATTTAAAAAAAATATGCAAAATGACAGTTGAAGAAACTGGTATGGGAAATTACAGCCATAAACTTTTGAAAAATAGATTAGTACTAGAGAAAACACCAGGTGTAGAAGATTTAAAAACAGATGCTTATACAGGTGATAAAGGTCTTACTTTAGTAGAACTTTCTCCATATGGAGTAATAGGGTCTATAACACCTACAACAAACCCAACAGAAACCATTCTTTGTAATACTATAGGAATGTTAGCAGCAGGAAATTCAATTGTTTTTAGTCCTCACCCAAGAGCTAAAGAAGTATCTTTATTCACCATAAAACTTATAAATAAAGCATTAAAAGAAGCTAAAGCCCCAGATAATTTAGTGGTAACGGTAAAAAATCCTACAATAGAAAATGCAAATATAATGATGAACCATGAAAAAGTTAAATTGCTAGTAGCAACTGGAGGGCCGGGTGTTGTGAAATCAGTATTATCTACTGGAAAAAAAGCGATAGGAGCAGGGGCTGGAAATCCTCCAGCAGTAGTTGATGAAACTGCAGATATAGAAAAAGCAGCAAAAGATATAGTTGATGGATGTAGCTTTGATAACAATCTTCCATGCATAGCAGAAAAAGAAGTTATAGCAGTAGATGAAATTACTGATTATTTAATATTTAATATGAAAAAAAATGGAGCTTATGAAATAAAAGATAAGGAAACCTTAAATAAATTACAAGACTTAGTTTTGTCTAAGAATTTAAAGTTAAATACTGAATGCGTTGGAAAGAGTGCAAAATATTTATTGGATAATATAGGAATAAAAGTTGAGGATGATATAAAGGTAATAATAATGGAAACAGATAAAAATCACCCATTTGTTATAGAAGAGTTAATGATGCCAATACTTCCAATAGTTAGAGTAAAGGATGTTGATGAAGCTATAGAACTTGCCATAGAAGTTGAACATGGAAATAGACATACAGCTATAATGCACTCTAAAAATATTGATAAACTAAGTAAGATGGCTAAATTAATTCAAACTACTATATTTGTTAAAAATGGACCATCATATTCTGGTATAGGTGTAGGTGGAGAAGGATATACAACATTTACAATAGCTGGACCAACAGGAGAAGGTTTAACAAGTGCTAAAACTTTTGCTAGAAAAAGAAGATGTGTACTTGTAGATGGATTTGATATCAGGTAAGAGGTGAGACTATGGAAAAAGATTTAACAAGCATTATTAAAGACGCTGGTATAGTAGGTGCTGGTGGAGCTGGATTTCCAACTCATGTAAAATTAAATGCAAAGGCAGATTATCTAATAATAAATGGTGCTGAATGTGAACCTCTTTTAAGAGTAGACCAACAACTTATGGCTAAAGAATCTAGAAAACTTTTAGACGCTATAGATTTAGTTAAAAAATATATTGGCGCTAAAGTTGCAATAATTGGATTAAAATCTAAGTATAAAAAAGCCATAGAAAATATAGAAACTATAATTAATGAGTATGAAAATATAAAAATGCATAAAATGCCTAATTTTTATCCAGCAGGAGATGAACAGGTATTAGTGTATGAAACTATTAAAAAAATAATACCAGAAGGTTCAATTCCACTTAGTGTAGGAGCTGTAGTATTAAACGTAGAGACTTTATTAAATATATATGAAGCTTATTACAATGATTTAAAAGTTACTAATAAATATGTAACTGTAACTGGAGATGTTAAAGAAAAAATAACAGTTAATGTTCCTATAGGTATATCCATAAAAGAAGTTATAGATTTAGCAGGAGGGAGTAATTTAGATGAATTTGTTGTTATAAATGGTGGACCTATGATGGGTAAAATAGTTTCATTAGATGATGTAATTACAAAAACAACTAAAGGTCTTATAGTATTACCTAAAGAACATAGTCTAGTTAAATCTATAAATAAAAATATATCTCAAACATTAAAAGAAGCTAAAACTTCTTGTATGCATTGTAGTTTATGTAGTGAAATATGCCCTAGAAATTTATTGGGTCATAATATAAATCCACATAAACTAATAAGAATAGCAAGTTATTCAAGTATTTGCGATACCAAATCTAGTTTAACAACAGCATTTTTATGCTGTGAATGTAGGTTATGTGAATATGCTTGTATTATGAATTTACAACCTTGGAAATTACATTCAAATCTAAAAAAACAAATGTCAGCAAAAAATATAAAAAACGATAATAACAATACACCAATAGATGTACATCCATTTAGAGAATATAAAAGATATCCAGTAAGTAAATTAATATCTAAGTTAGATCTTTCGAAGTATGATAAAAACGCAGAAATAACAAATATTTATAAGAATTTTACAAAGGTAAAAATACTTTTAAATCAGCATATAGGAATAAGTGCAACACCTATTGTAAAAAAAGGAGATAAAGTTCTTAAAGGACAGCTAATTGCATTTACAAAAGAAGATAAATTAGGAACATCAATTCATTCAAGTATAGAAGGATTAGTAAAAGAAGTAAATGATAAGTATGTATTAATAGAAAGCTAAATTTTTATTAGGAGGAGTAACATGGATATATTTGCAATGGTAGCAGCTTTTGGAGGAGGAGCATTTGGAGCTTTAATAGGAGCATTACCAGCATTTATACTTACAGGTGTGATAGCGATAGCAGGTGCAGCTATAGGGATGGCAGGTGGATCAGATTTAGTTGTTGGAAATGTAGCTTTTGGTTCTTTTTTGGGACCTCATATAGCATTTGCAGGTGGGGTTGCAGCAGCATATGCAGCAAACAAAAGAAGCACAAGTACATCTAAAGTAACATCAACTGGAGAAAAAATCTTAGGTAGTGATGAAGTAGAAAGTGGAACATCAATAGGTTTATCCTTAAACCTAACAGGAGACTATAAAGTTTTGTTAGTTGGTGGGATATTTGGGATATTAGGTTTTTTAATAAATTATTTATATGCATCAGTTCTAGTACTTCCAACAGATACTCCAGGTATGACAGTTTTTACACTGGGTGTAATAGCAAGGCTAACTCTTGGAAATAGTGGACTATTTGGTAAATATGATAAAAATAAAAAAAGAAAATACTTATCTACCGAAAAAATGCTTGGATATAATATAGTATTAGGTGCATCATTAGGAATAGTAGTTTCTTATGTGGCAGCATCACTTTCCAATACCTTTGAAGTAGCTCCAGAGGTAATATCATTATTCCCAACACTATGTTTTGGAATAAGTGCACTTTCTTTAATATTTACACAAACAGGCTCGGCTACACCAGCAACACATCATATAACATTAATATCAGCACTTGCAGCTGTTGTTTCAGGAAATCCCATATTTGGAGTATTGTTTGGAATTATAAGTTGTTTAATTGGAGATTTCGGAGCTAATACACTTAATAGTAATTGTGACTCTCATATAGATCCACCGGCATTCTCAATATTTATATGTACATTTATAATAAACTTCATATTTTAATTAAAACTAAACAATAATTTTTAAAATTTTACATATTTGAATTATAGATAAATATAATTTAGATAAAACATATTAGCAAACATGATAAGAATTAGGGGGACACAATATGAAAAAATCAATTGGACTTGTGGAATTAAAAAGTATTCCCATAGGGATAGAAGTTGCAGATACAATGCTAAAAACAGCAAATGTAGAATTAATATTAGCTAATCCAATTTGTCCGGGAAAATATGTGATAATAGTGAGTGGGAACGTAGGTTCAGTAGAAAATGCTATAAAAGCAGGTAAAGATAAAGCAGGAATATTTTTAATTGAAAGTCATGTGATAAATAATATACATGAAGATGTAATACCAGCCTTAACAGGTACTATAGAACCAGTAAATATTAAATCTATTGGATGTATAGAAACAATATCAGCACTAACAGCTATAAAAGCTGGAGATATAGCTCTTAAATCATCTAATATTGAATTAATAGAAATAAGACTTGCAAGAGGCCTTGGTGGAAAGGGATTTATAGTAATGTGTGGAGATATAGCATCTATAAATTCTGCTATAAAATCTTGTACAAATGAATTACAAGAAAGTGGGGAGATAACAAGTACATCTTCTATAGCATCTCCACATAGAGATTTAATAAATAAATTAATGTAGAGTAAAAATAATTAACAAAAAGTCTAACTTGATTTTATAGGTTAGATTTTTTTGTATTATTAAGTGAATTATAGAAACATATTAAAATAATATATCTTTTATTACCTAGAATTTTTATAGATATAATAAAATATATAAAAAAATAACTATATGTATTTCTAATATTAATTTATGATATAATATTTTTTTAATTAATATTAGAAAGGAATTTATAATATGCCATTTACATTTTCTCATCCTGCTATAGTAATTCCATTTAAAAATAAGTACTTTAATTTTAGTGGATTAATACTAGGATCTATGGCACCTGATTTTATATACTTTGTACTATTTAGTCCAAGTAGCAATATAGGTCATGAATTTTTAGGATTTTTCTTTTTTAATCTTCCAATGTGCTTTTTAATAAATTATGTATTTTACAAATATATACAAAAAGCACTTATATTAAGTATGCCTAATTTTATATCAAATAAATATATACACCTTACTAAATTAAAAAACACATTATCTAATAAAAAAGAAATATTAAAGTTTGTAATATCATGTTTAATAGGTATGATAACTCATGTACTTTGGGATAGTTTTACTCATATTAGTGGATTTTTTGTTAACAATATAGCTTTTTTAAGAGATAGCATTAATATATTTAATATGTCTATTCCAATTTATAAAATAATCCAACATGGTAGTACAATGATAGGCTTTTAGTTATATTTATATATCTTTATACTATTAAAGGTAAAAATATTTTTTATCTTAAGATAAACAAATTTAAGATATACTTAAGTCTTGTATTAGTATTCATAATTACTATGATTGTTTCCATATTTATTTTTGTTAAAACAGGTGCTTTTATAGGTATTGGTAGATTGGTTGTAACATTTATCAATTCCTTATTTATATCTTATTCAATAACTGGCTTTCTATTAGACAAAAATAAAATTTAATAAATTTTTATAAATAGAAAAATATAGTGCATAGATATTTATGCACTATACCAAAAAATCTACAAAAATCCTCTCTTTATGAAAATTAGAACTAATCGTTATAACTTACCTACCAAGCTCTTTATATATTCTCATAATATCAAAGACTATGATGGGAAAAAACACAGTTCATATCTATATGCTTTTAATCTAATCATTGCGTATATGTAAATTGTTAAAATAAAGTTGATATATGGTAAATAATATAGTTTATATTTAAATTAATAATATAGACTAATATATATTGAAAAATAGTGCAAAATAACCATATAATAATATCTAACTTAAGAGAGCTGTTATACAAAATACTTAATAGGTAAAATATAGTAAAAATTATAAATGTTCATAATTAAATTAAAATTGTGTAAAAAAGTTAGAATTCGAAATAGTATGATATAATAAAGAAAATTAAATAAAGGGAAGGTGAATCTCAATGGATAATAAAAAATTATCTAAAGGTGCTTATGGAGGAGTATCAGGTAAAGACTATGTTCCTTACATAACAGACAAATCGAAGACTGGTGCAAATATGGCAGTACTGATAATAGGTATTATTTTAGCCGTAATATTTGCAGCATCAACAGCATATTCAGGAATGAAAGCTGGTCTTACAGTTGCCGCAGGTATTCCAGGTTCTATTATAGGTTCAGCGTTTATAGCAGCATTCGCAAAAGGAAAAGGTATTCTTGGTAAAAATATTGTACAAGGTATGGCAAGTGGTGGTGAATCAGTTGCAAGTGGTATGATTTTCGTATTACCTGCTATTTTATTAATAGGTAGTCAAGTTACATTTTTAGAAGGATTTATAGTTGGAGTAGGTGGAGTTTTATTTGGTATTGGAATTGCATCACTTGTGTACAATTATTTAATAATTGAAGAACATGGTAAGCTTATGTACCCAGAATCAATGGCTATATCTGAAACATTAGTTGCTTCAGATGCTGGTGGAGATTCAATGAAGTATATGGGTATGGGATTTGGTATAAGTGGACTTATAACTGTATTAACAGGTTCATTTTTAAACGTAGCCAATAATGTTATAAGCTTTATTGGAAATAAGTTTTATAAATGTAAATTTGAAGTAGAAGTTAATCCTCTTCTTTTAGGGATAGGATTTATAGTAGGACTTGAAGTTGCACTTACAATGTTTGCAGGTTCTTTATTATCTCATTTTGGTATTATGCCTCTAATAGGATACTTTACTGATATGGCAAGAGAAGGTGCTAAGGTATGGAATGATCCTACAATGGCGATAAACCAAATGGGTGTAAATGATATAGCTGGTAACTATGTAAAATACATAGGGGCTGGTATGATGCTTTGTGGAGGTATAATAGGTGCAGTTAAATTAATACCAACTATAATAGCATCTGTAAAAGAAACTATGAAAGCAAAATCATCAACATCTGTTGACGGTGAAGATGGTAGCGCATTACAAAGTATTATACTATTAGGCGGAATTGTAGCAGCAGTTGTAGGAGCATTCTTTATATCAAATGGTATAGTAATGACAATTATTGGTGTAGTAGTATCTTTATTATTAGCAGGATTATTTGTTATAGTTGCTGGACGTTTAACAGGGACTATAGGTACATCAAATCTTCCTGTATCTGGTATGACAATAGCATCTTTAGTTATAGCGACATTAGTATTTGTTATAATGGGATGGACTGATTTAGCAGATAATAAATCACTATTATTATTTGGTACATTTATAGTTGTTTCTATATCTATAGCTGGAGGATATAGCCAATCTCAAAAGGTAACTTATATAATAGGTGGTAGCAAAAATGAAATGCAAAAATATTTTGCAATAGCTGGTATAGTAGGTGTAATAGTAGTTGTAGGAACTACATTACTACTTGCAAATCAATTAGTAGTAACAGGAGATAATCCTCCATTTGCATTACCTCAAGCTAACTTAATATCAACATTAACATCAGGAATTATGTCTGGTCAATTACCTTGGGTTATGGTAATAGTTGGTGTAGTTATGGCTATAGTTTTATACTTCTTAAATCTACCTATAATGACAGTTGCTATAGGATTTTACTTACCAATTGCAACAACTTCTATAATATTAGTAGGAGCTTTAATACGTGTATTTGTTGAAAAAACTTCAAGAAGTGATAAAGAAAAAGAGGTCAAAGTTGCTAATGGTATAAGTTTATCATCAGGGCTTGTTGCTGGTGGTTCTATAATAGGATTAGTCGGTATAATATTACAAGTAACAGGTGTTATAAAAGGTGCTGGTCCTAGTGGGTTTGCAGCTTCAAATATGATGGCTATTATACTTCTTTTAGTATTAGTTGTACTTACTACATGGCCAATTGTAAGCTCTAAGGTAAAAAACAATGAAAACTAATGAAGATATTTTAAATATTGTATTTAAAATAAATGATAAAATAGATTATGAAGTAAATGAAGGTGTTGTAACGATACTTGAAAAACAAGATCATAAAATTCAACAGTTTTTTAGAAAATTAAAGTTTAAAATTCCAATGTATAAAAAGACTGAACTAGATGAATATGGCAGCTTTGTATTTTCTAATATTGACGGGAAAAAAACTGTAAAAGAAATTGGTAAAGAGCTAGAATTAAAGTATGGAGAAAAATCACATCCTCTATATGAAAGATTACTTATTTTTTTAAATCATATAGATGCAAACTGTAATTACATTGAAAAAATTAATAATTAAAAATTTCAATAAAAATAGGATATCTTTTAGATGTCCTATTTTTATTGAAATTTTTACTACTAAGGCTAAGGTATGCTAAAATTTATAAAAATAATAGTAAATATACATGGAGGAAAAGCTGTTTAAATCAATGAGAAAACAAAAAGAAAATTAGATGTAGATCGAATAAAAAATACTAGACAAAGGGGAGTATATGACACTAGCAATTATAAGTGAGAATGGGTATCCATATAGTCTTCATTTAAGATATATTTATCATAATAATTTTATATATTTACATAGTGCTAAGAGTGGTCATAAGATAGAAAATATAAAAAGCAATGAAAAGTATATTTTAGTGTAGTGGGATATACAAATATTTTGCCAAGTAAATTTTCTACAAATTATGAAAGAGTAATAGGATTTGGTATAGCATGTAAAGTAGACGGTAAGGAAGGAGAAGGGCACTTATAAAATTAATAGAAAAGTATAGCAAAGACTTTTTTAAAGAAGAAATAGAATATATTTTAAATGAAAAAATGTCACTAATGTAATAAGAATTACAATAGAACATATAACAGGAAAATAAAATTATTAGAAAATCTACCTATAAAATTAGGTGGATTTTTTTGAGGAAATAATGAATCAAATTGAGGAAAAATGATAGTTTGAATTTTAAAAAGTTAGAAATTGAAACTTTTTAAAATTAAAAATTTTTGTATTGAAAAAAATTATACTTATATTATAATTATAAATGCGACAACTTATGACAAAACTTGGTGAAGAAAGGAATATGAATATGCAAGATAAGCAACTTCAAAAAAATCTTGGGGCAGCTGCAGCTTTATCAACAGTAGTTGGTATGGTTATAGGTGGGGGAGTATTTTTTAAGCCTCAAGCAGTGTATGAATTAACTGGTGGAGAGCCAGGACTTGGAATGATAGCTTGGGTAATAGCAGGTATCATGACAATAACAGCAGGTCTTACTGCAGCAGAGGTTTCAGCTGCTATACCAAAAACAGGCGGTATGATGGTATATATAGAAGAAATATATGGTGAAAAATTAGGATTTTTAACAGGATGGATGCAATCAGTATTATTTTTCCCAGCAACAATAGCTGCAATATCAGTTATGTTTGGGCAACAATCAGCGATACTCCTTGGAAATGAAAATTTAGTAATACCTATGACAGTTGGGGTAATATTATTAGTTGGTGGACTTAATACATTAGGTTCTAAAACTAGTGGAGCAATACAAACAATATCTACAGTGTGTAAATTAATACCTTTAGTACTTATAATGGTATTTGGATTTATAAGTGGATCAGGGAATAATTCAATAACTACTCCATTAGTAGGAGAGGGAATAAGTGCAACTAGTGTAATAGGACAATTATTAGTTGCTATATTATTTGCTTATGATGGATGGATAAATGTCGGTACTTTAGCGGGGGAAATGAAAGATCCGGGAAAAGATTTACCAAAGGCAATAATAGGTGGATTATCTTTAGTTATGGCGGTTTATGTAGTAATAAACTTAGCGTATCTTTGGGTACTTCCAGCAAGTGAATTAGCTAAATATGCATCACCAGCATCTGCTGTTGCAACAGAAATATTTGGACCTATTGGTGGTAAAATAATAACTATGGGTATATTAATATCTGTATTTGGATGTATAAATGGATATCTACTTACAGGACCTAGAATAATATACACATTAGGACAACAAAAAACATTACCTGAATTTTTAGGTAAATTAAATAAATATGATGTACCAGCAAATGCAACTATGGTGATGGCTTCTTTATCAGCGCTTTATGCATTATCTGGACAATTTAACTTACTAAGTGACTTATCAATGTTTGCTATCTGGTCATTTTATGTGTTAACGTTTGTAGGAGTTATAAAAATGAGAAAAACTATGCCAAACTTACATAGACCATATAAAGTTCCGTTTTATCCGGTAATACCTTTAATAGCAATAGCTGGTGGATTATTTGTAGTAATAAACCAATTATTATTTGCAGGACCTAAAAATACAATGATGTCATTAGGAGGAGTTGTAGTAACTCTTATAGGTTTGCCTATATATAATTATATGATGAAGAAGAATCAAAAGGAAAAAGATATAAAAAGGGCAGCATAATAAATTACGAATAAAAACACACAAAAATAATAGAAAACTTAAAATACACAAAGTAAAAAAATAGAACTTTAGAAGTTCTATTTTTTTTGTCTAAATTATTGCAAATTAACTTCAAGAAAATGTTTGCACAAAAAACAAAAAAACTAAGTTTTTTTCAAAAAGATTTTTTATTGAAAAAAATAATTACAAGATTAAATAGATTATCTTTGTAAAGAAAAAAATTCATATTTAAATTTAAGTATACAAAGTTAATTTGGCTAAATAGCTGAAATATAAAAAATAACAGAAAATTTATATAATAAATAAAAATATAAAAATTAAAGTAATCTTAAAAAAATTTTCTAAAAATACATAATTTAGAAAAACGTTGTCGAAAAAAATAAAAAAATGTATTGAAAGTATTTCAAAAAATATTATAATGAAATTATAGAAAACTTAATAAATAAGGAGGCATATATGGAAAGTAAAGAACTTCAAAAAAGTTTAGGGATGTCTGCAGCTTTATCAACAGTTGTTGGTATGGTTATAGGTGCAGGTGTGTTCTTTAAGCCGCAAGCTGTTTATCAAACAACAGGTGGAGAGCCAGGACTTGGAATGATAGCATGGGTAGTAGCAGGTATCATAACTATAACAGCAGGATTAACGGCAGCTGAAGTATCAGCAGCTATACCAAAAACTGGTGGTATGATGGTATATATTGAAGAAATATATGGCAAGAAACTAGGATTTTTAACAGGGTGGATGCAAACGGTATTATTCTTCCCAGCAACAATAGCAGCACTAGGAGTTATATTTGCACAACAAGCAGTTTCATTAATAGGAAATGAGTCTTTAACTCTTCCTATAGCAGTAGGTATTATATTATTTGTTGCAGCGTTAAATACATTAGGATCAAAAGCTGGTGGAGCTATACAAACAATTGCTACTATATGTAAGTTAATACCTTTAGCACTTATAATGGTATTTGGATTTATAAAAGGGAGCGGAACAAATCCAGTAATGACACCATTAGTAGGAGATGGAATAAGCCCAGCAGGAGTTATAGGTCAATTATTAATAGCAGTATTATTTGCCTATGATGGATGGATAAATGTTGGTGCTTTAGCTGGAGAAATGAAAAATCCAGGTAAGGATTTACCAAGAGCGATAGTTGGTGGGCTTGCAGTAGTTATGGGAGTTTATGTAGTAATAAACTTAGCATATCTTTGGGTACTTCCAGCAAGTGAATTAGCTAACTATTCAGCACCAGCAGCAGCAGTTGCAGAGGCTATGTTTGGACCAATGGGTGGTAAATTAATAACAATAGGTATATTAATATCAGTATTTGGTACACTTAACGGATACTTATTAACAGGACCAAGAGTTATGTATACTTTAGCAGAACAAAAAACTCTACCAGGATACAAGACTTTAACTAAATTAAATAAATCTCAAGCTCCAGCTAACTCAATAATAGCAATGGCAACATTATCAGCTATATATGCATTATCAGGACAGTTCAACTTATTAACAGATTTATCAATATTTGCTATATGGATATTCTACGTACTAACATTTATAGGTGTTATAAAGCTTAGAAAAGATCAACCAGATTTATTTAGACCATACAGAGTTCCATTATATCCATTTATACCAGCTATAGCTATATTAAGTGGATTATTCGTTGTAATAAACCAACTATGTTTTGCTGGTTTACAAACAACAATGATATCTTTAGGAGGAATAATAATAACTCTTATAGGATTACCAATTTATAATTATATGCAAAATAAAACTAATTAATAAAAAAGTACAAGCGTATTGCTTGTACTTTTTTATTAGAAGGATTTTATGTTAAATATAAAAATGTGAAGAGTTTTATTGATACACTTATAAATTAAAGTAAATTTTTATTTTTATTACATAAATATTTACAGAATAAGTTTTATCTTTTAGTGATATAAAAAAGGTTTTTTACCAATACTAAGATTATAAAAACGTTTAAAACGTAAAAATTTATACAAATATGTTCCTTAAAAGGCATAAATTTATAATAACTATAAAGGAGGAACTCATATGAAAAATGTAAGATTAAAACTAGCAATAAGTGTAGGACTTTTAACATTTGCTATGATACCAAATAACACAAGTGCTTTAGAATATATAGATAAATATACTTGTTTACCTATATATTATGATGTAAATGAAACTACTAATACAAACAATAAAATCGCTTATATAACGATAGATGATGGTCCAAGCAAGTACACAAAAGACATACTACAAATCCTTAAAAAGCATAATGCACATGCGACATTTTTTATGATAGATATGAATATGAAAGTAAATAAGGATGCTGTAATAGAGATTGTCGAAAGTGGAAATAGTGCAGGATTTCATAGTGTTTCGCATGATGTAAATAAACTTTATGAAAATTACGATTCAGCTAAAAGAGAATTTGATAAAAATAAGGAAACTTTTTATGAGATAACTGGAAGGACATCAAATATAATAAGACTTCCTTATGGAAGCAAACCGTATACACCAGTCAAGTCATATGAAAATTTAGTTGATGCAGGATATAAGCTTTGGGATTGGAATATAGATACTCAAGATTGGAAAAATGATTCTAATAAAATAATAGAAATTGTAAAAGAACAGGTTAAAAATAAAAAAGAAGTAGTAATACTTATGCACGAAAAAAAACAAACAGTACAAGCATTAGATGAAGTACTTACTTATTTAAATGAAGAAGGATATGAAATACTTCCTATAAATGAAAAACAAATACCAAAGAATTTTTGGAATATTAATACTAAATAAATAGCTATCAAAATGATAGCTATTTTGTTTACTTAAAATTTTTACTAGACAAAATAATACAAAAAATAATAAAATAGGACATGGTTAAAATAGTTATATTATTTAAATAATATAGAAAGGATTAAATTTATGGATGATAAAAAAATAGTAGAAGATCCAAGATATAAACAGTGTAATAAAGAAGCTATAATGGGACTTATTCTTGGACTCTTAAATCTTATATGGTGGTTTGGATTTGGATATGGACTTTCAAATAGACCAGTTAAAGAGTATACATATATACTAGGTTTTCCTGCATGGTTTTTTATGAGCTGTATAGTAGGAGGAATACTTTTTTCTATACTTACAGTTATTACAATAAATAAGTTCTTTAAAGATATGCCACTTGATGGTTTAAGCAAAGAAGAAGTAGAGATGTACAAAAAGGAGTTTAAGTAATGGAAAATGTAAATTACAAAGTATTAATTCCTATAGTTATATACTTTATAGCTATATTTGGAGTAGGTTTTTACTCTATGAAGTTTGTAAATAGAGCAAGAAATTCAAATAAAGATAATTCTTTTATGGACGAATATATGACAGGAGGAAGAGATTTAGGTGGATTTGTACTTGCTATGACTTTAGTTACTACATATTTAAGTGCAGGAAGTTTTATAGGTGGACCTGGAACTGCTTACAAAGAAGGACTAGGATGGGTGTTTTTAGCGATGGCACAAATGCCAACAGGATATTTTACATTAGCGGTCCTTGGAAAAAAGTTTGCTATAATATCTAGAAAAATAAATGCAGTGACTATAACAGACTTTTTAAGAGCAAGATATAAATCAGACATAGTAGTTATAATGACGTCGATATCAATAGTTATATTTTTTATAGCGGCAATGGCAGCACAGTGGGTAGGAGCGGCTAGACTTTTACAAGGTTCAGTAGGTCTTGATTACAACATTGCATTAACTGCATTTGGAATAACAGTTATAGTTCACACTGTAGTAGGTGGATTTAGAGCAGTTACATTATCTGATACAATTCAAGGTGTAATAATGACTATAGCAACTATAGCTATATTTATAGGTACTATAATTGCAGGTGGTGGAATAAATAATATAATTCAAAATATGGCAGCTATTAATGAGGGAATGATAACTCCATTTGGAGTAACACCAGGAAATATGACTATAGCTTGGGTAACATCATTTTGGATATTAGTGGGATTTGCAGTGGTAGGTATCCCATCAGTATCTCAAAGAGCTATGAGTTATAAAGATACTAAGAGTTTACATGATGGTATAAAATATGGAACGATAGTATCTATGATATTACTTCTTGGAATGCACTTAGTAGGAGCTTTTGGATCAACATTAGTTACTGGTATAGAATCAGGTGATTTAGTAGTACCAACATTAACAACTAAATTATTTCCATCGGTAATAGCAGGAATCTTACTTGCGGGACCACTAGCATCTATAATGTCAACAGTAGATTCACAGTTGTTAGTAGCATCAGGTTCTATAGTTAATGATTTAATCTCAAATTATATAAATCCCAGTTTAAAGACTAATTCTAATTTAAGCGGAAAAATAAGTATATTATGTACTGCACTTCTTGGTATTATAATATATTTAGTAGCTTTTAATCCACCAGAACTAATAGTTTGGCTAAATCTATATGCTAATGCAGGAATAATTTCTACATTCTTATGGCCAATAATACTAGGTCTTTATTGGAAAAGAGCAAATTCATTTGGTGCAATAGCATCTATTATAGTCGGGATAGGCTCATATATATTATTTAGTCAAGTATGGAGTAGACCATTTGGAATGCATACTATAGTACTTCCATTAGTATTATCATTAATAACTTTTATAATAATATCTAAAAATACTAAAGCTCCAGATAAAGATGTTTTAGAAACTTTCTGGGGTGTATATTATAAATAGCTATATAAAAAAGAGATACCTAAATTTAGGTATCTCTTTTATATCTAACAATAATATAAAAATTTACTTAACATATACAGAGGATACATATCCATAAGTATTACCAAATTTTATCTTGTGCCAATCATGCTTAGTGTCTACTATCTTAACTTTATCTCCTTTTTGCAAATATCCAATAGGTGCAAATAAAGTACCTCTCTCAGCTCTAACTTTAACATTGTCATTTAATACAGTCTTTATATTGGAAAAACTTCCTTTAATGTTAAAAAATTCTTTGACGCTATTAACTATACCATTAGCTATTTTTTCTTGATATGCTTTTGTAGACAATTTGAATCCTTCATTATCATTTGATATAAAGCCACATTCGATAAGAATAGATGGCTTATTATTATCTCTTAAAACTTGCAAGTTACCTTTTTTAACACCTCTATCATTAGCTTTAGTAGAATTTAATAGATTAGATTGAAAAATATTAGCAAGACCTTTATTGGTTTTATCGTAGTAATAAGTTTCTATACCATTTGCACTTTTACTTTCTGATGTATTTTGGTGTATTGATATAAATAAATCAGAATTAGATAAGTTTGATTTTTTAGTTCTTTTAGATAAAGATACATATTCATCTTTATTCCTAGTTGTCTCAACGTATATGCCTTCTTCTCTTAATAGCTTTTCTACTTTTTCCGCTATTTGAAGGTTTAGATTATCTTCTATTCTAGCACCATAGCTTGAACCATTATCTTTTCCCCCGTGGCCTGCATCTATAAATACTTTATAGCTTTGGGCATTTGATATAGTCATATTTGACATAAATGATAAAGACAATAACAATGCTATTATAGGTTTTCTCATATGTTTAATACTCAAAAATGTTCCTCCTTAGATGTCTAAAATTAAATTCAACTCTAATTATACTAGTTTAAAAAAATTTTTCAACCTAATGTAATTTATTGAAAAAGTAGACAAAGTAGAATTTTTAAAAAACTGTAAGAATATAACATATAGTATATAAATTTTTCAAATAGAATATTTATAACTCGTATACTTTTACAAGGAGTATATTTAATTATGGATAATAAAAATAATATAAATAGAGAAAATAAACAAATTAAAAAGGCAATTGATAAGTGTTCCAAAATTAAATCAAATAAAGGTACTCAAAGTCTGGGATTAGATAGGTTTTCTTATGCAGACTTTGTATTGCTATCTTCGACATTAGCATATGCAATAGTAGAAGAATTAAATGAGGAAGATTTAAGCTTATTAATATCTTTTATAAATATGTTAAATGGAGATTTAGTTATGCTAAGAACGCAAGAAGCTATAAGAGCGGGAAGAGAAACAGAATTAAGCCAGCAGCAGGAGGAAGAAGTATTAGAAGAGACGGACACCCTAGCTGATGCTATAGGAGAGACTGTTGATGATGAAATGATAGCCGATCTAATTAGAAAACCTAAAAAGAAGAAATATAAAAAGAAAAAGATTAAAAAGGTAAAGTGACCAATGCACATATTGTAGGTTGGTTACTTTTTATTTAAAAATAAAAAGTTAATACTGGGTAAATTTATATAAAAAAATATATTATAGATTATAAAAGTTTGATATAATAATTATTAAAATGAATAGAAGGAATTGAAAGAATATATGAGGTGTACAAATTTTTATTTTAAGGGAAATGATAATTTAGATATACATGTATATAAGTATGAAGGGGAAACAGACAAGCCAAAAGGTATAATTCAAATAGCACATGGTATGAACGAAACTGCTAGTAGGTATGAGTATTTCGCGAAACATTTAACTAAAAATGGTTATATAGTTTATATAAACGATCATAGAGGTCATGGCAAGACTGCTAAGACGGTTGAAAATGTTGGATATTTAGCGAAGGAAAATGGCTTCTATCATTTGGTTGAGGATATGAACATATTAACAAATATTATAAAAAATGAAAATGAAGGACTTCCTATATATTTATTTGGGCACAGTATGGGATCTTTTGCTAGTCAAAACTATATTATGAAGTATTCACATAATATAGATGGAGTTATATTATCAGGTTCAAATGGAGACCATGGATTTATATTAAATTTAGCAGAGATAATAATAAATAGAGAAATAAAAAAACATGGACGATTATATAGAAGTAAATTTATAGATAACTTAATATTCGGTAGAAATAATAGAAAGTTTAAAAATACTAAAACAGAATTTGACTGGCTAAGTAGGGATGAAGAAGAGGTTAAAAAATATATAGATAATCCATTTTGTGGATTAATATTTACTTGTGGTTTTTTCTATGATTTTATACAAGGATTAAAAGAAATAGAAGATAAACATAACTTGGCTAAAATTCCTCTTGATTTACCTATATATATATTATCTGGAGATAAAGATCCAATAGGAAAGTTTGGAAAAGGTGTTTTTAATTTAAGGGATAGATACATAAATTTAGGAGTACAAGATGTAAGTTGTAAATTATATGAAGGTGGAAGGCATGAAATGCTAAATGAAACCAATAAAGATGACGTTATAAAAGATATATTAGATTGGATTAACAATAAATTGGTACAAAAAACTACATAATTATGTAGTTTTTATTTTTGTATTTAAAAAATAATTATTTTGAATAATTGATTCTAGAGTTGTTAAAAAAATAAAGTATGAAAAAGACAAAAGTAAGAATTTGTAAAAGTAAGAAAACTAATTAAAATTAAGTTTTATACAGGTAAATTATATTAATTCTTATAAAAATATAGTAAAAAGCATAAAAAACTTTAAAATATATTAAAAGTTATATTGACAATAGAATGTTAATAATATATCATAGTTTATATAAGAGGAGAAAAACTTAACAATATTAAGTAAAAATAAGAAAATACTTTACAAAAATTTAACTATGATTTTAAATATGAAAACGTATTTTTATAAAGTTTTAATATTGGAAAGTTAGATGAAAAATTAGCCAAGTTAATTAAAAAATGATTAACGTACTGGTTAATTTATAAAAATTAAATAATATTATGGAGGACAAAATGGGAGAGAGTTCATTCTTAACAGGGTTTTTGATGATATCAAACATCAAAACAATTATTTTTATCGCACTATTAATAGGGACGTTTTTCATAGTTAAACACTTTGAAAAGAAGAAAGTAAAGTTCTCAACAAGAACAATCTATGCGACAATAATAGGACTTATACTAGGGGTTATAATCCAATTAGTGGCAGGTCTTCCTGAAGATCCATCACAAGTTGATTGGTTACAAGAAGTAAGTAAGTGGTATGGATTATTTGGGTATGGATTTATGGATTTATTAAAAATGTTAGTAGTTCCAATGGTATTTGTATCGATAATAAGAGTTATAATAAATATGAAAGAAGGGGACAATTTACAAGCATTAACATTTAAATCTTTAGGAATGCTACTTGGGACAACATGTTTAGCAGCAATAATAGGTATAGTAGTAGGAAATGTTATGAAACTAGGAGTTGGATTTGAAGCAACTGGCATAGAAGCACCAGAAATGAGAGAAATAACTCCATTAGTTGACACTTTAAGAGGATTATTACCATCAAATCCAGTACTATCTATGGCAGATGGAAATATAGTAGCAATAATAATATTTGCTACATTCTTAGGGCTTGCGACAAACAGAACAAAGAAAAAATATATGGATACAGTTAAGCCATTTATAGATTTAGTAGAAGCTTTCTATAAGATAATAGTAAGTGTTGCAATGACAGTTATAAAGTTTATGCCATATGCTGTAGTTGCACTTTTAGCAAATACTATAACTGCAAGAGGATTATCTTCAATGATATCTGTTGTACAATTTGTAGTAGCTTTATATGTAGCAACAGCAATACTATTTGTTGTTCACTTAATAATAATAGCAGCTTGTGGGTTAAACCCAATTACTTATATAAAAAATGCGGCGGAACCACTACTTCTTGCATTTACATCTCGTTCAAGTTTAGGAACACTTCCTGTAACTATAGATACACTTGTTAAAAAGCATGGTGTTGAAGAAGGTGTAGCAAGTTTTACAGCAAGTTTAGGTGCTAATATGGGGATGAATGGATGTGCTGGTATATACCCTGCACTAATGGCTATAACAGTTGCAAATATGGCTGGGATAGATAAAGATATAAGTTTCTATGTAATGCTACTTGTAGTTATAACTATAAGCTCATTAGGAATTGCTGGTCTTCCAGGAACTGCAACAATGGCAGTATCAGTAGTTGTATCAGGAGTAGGACTTGGAGCTTATTTCCCATTAGCTGGTGGAATACTTGCAATAGATCCAATACTAGATATGGGTAGAACAATGATAAATGTAAACGGAGCATCGGTAACTTCAATAGCTGTTGGTAATTCACTTGGCAAAATCGATAAAGATATTTACAATAGAAAAAATACAGTAACAACTGAAGATAGAAGCGCTTAAATAAAAATAGCCCTCATAAATGAGGGCTATTTTTATTTAAGATATATGAAACTTGATACAGTTAGTTCACTATATTGTATAATAAGGAATATATAATTATTAACATAAATTCCTAGTAGAATTGAATACTAAAAAATAAAAGAACATATCTACAAAAAACTTACATATTTAAATATTAAAAAAATATAATAGTTTTGTGAAAACTATAAAAATACAAATAATAAAAAAGGATGTATATTAGCTACATTCTTTTTTTATGAAATATTCCTAAATTTAACTTTATTAAAAAGTATGATAAAATGGTAAAATAGTGAATATTTTAAGTGGCTTATATATTATTAGCTTAGAATAAAATATTACCATAAAATAGAAAAATTTACACTATGAAAATAAGGAGGGGCATATGAAAAAGATAGATAAGATTATAGATGTATTTAGAAATTCAAACTATACAGAGATAAATTCAAAAGCTGCTGAAATGTCTTTTTATTTACTATTATCCCTTTTTCCATTTTTAATGTTTACTATAAGTACTATAGCATATATGCCTGTTATTCAAATAAATAAATATATATTATTATTTGAGCATATGATGCCAGAAAGTGCTTTTAATATGATATCAGCTATAATTTATTCTGCTATGAAAAATAAAAGCAAAAATTTTATAATAACAAGTTTTCTGCTAACTATGTGGACATCATCAAGAGCAGTAAGAGCTATGATAAGAGGTGCTAATAAATCTTATAAGGTAGAGGAAACTAGATCATTTATAAAGGTGTTTTTTATAAGTATATTATCAACTATAACCTTATTATTTTTAATATTTTCATCAATGGTATTTTTAGTATATGGAGAAAAGATAGGATACTTTATATTTGGACTTATTGGGCTTGATAAGATATTTATGTATATTTGGGATATACTAAGATACACTATAGGTATATTAACCTTAGTTATAATACTTATAAGTATATATAGATATAGCCCTAATAAAAAAGTAAAAATGTCAGAAGCAACACCAGGTGCTATAATATCAACTCTTGGATGGATATTAGTATCTTTAGGATATTCTTATTATTCTAATTATTATGCAAATTATGAAGTTATATATGGAAGTATTGGTGGAATAATAGTTTTAATAACGTGGATTTATTTAAGTAGTTGGGCTATATTGATAGGTATAGAAATCAATGCTAAAATTTACTTAAGAAGAAATATATACAAATATAAATTTAATGAAAAAATATAATAATAATAGACACTTATTTGTAATTAGGAGAGATAAATAAGGTATGAATACATATGAATATATAAATGAAAGAGATATACTTTATAATTTATTTGATTGTATTAGAATAGTAGATCCAATAAGAAAAGTAGTTATACATCAAATAAAAAATGAGGTAGATATAGAAAAGCTACCTTGTTATGAGTTTTGGAATAGAAATCAAGTATGTGAAAATTGTATATCAATTAGAGCGTATAATGAAGAAAAATCTTTTTCAAAAATAGAGTTTAATAAAGAAAAAGTATATTTTGTAATTGCAACTTTAATCAAAATAAATTGTACAAAATATATAGTAGAAGCGTTAAAGGATGTAACGGAGGATAACATATTAGAAGAGATAAGTAAAAAAAGTATAAGTGATATAACAAAAGAAGTTAACAGATTAAATGAAATAGTTGTTAAGGATGAACTTACAGGTTGCTTTAATATAAGATATGTAAATGAAATGCTACCTTTTAATATATTAGATAGTATAAATGAAAATAAGACATTATCAGTTTGTATGCTAGACTTAGATTATTTTAAGCAGATAAATGATACATATGGGCATTTGTGTGGAGATTTTGTACTAAAAGAAGTAGGTAAAATACTAAAAGATAATATAAGAAAAGATATAGATTGGGTAGCAAGATATGGAGGAGAAGAATTTATAATTGTATTTAATAATATGTCATTAAAAAATGTAACTAAGAGAGTGCAAGCTATAAAGGATAAAATAGAAAAACATGAATTTAAATGGAAAGATAAGGTTATAAAAATAACATCAAGCTTTGGAATAAGCACGTTAGATGAAGATACAAAAACAGTAGAATCTATTTTAGAATCTGCTGATAAAATGCTTTATCTTTCAAAACAAAAAGGAAGAAATAATATATCACATAAATAATGAAAGTGCTTAAAAGTAGTATAAATACTAACTTAAAAGCACTTTTTTACTTTTAAAATATAACTTTAAATATGATATATAATAATATTAAAAAATACTATCTAGTAAATACAAGCTTATTATCATCTGACAAATTTTCATTAAAACTATAACCATCAATATTAAACTTTTTTAAATCTGAGATTTTATCTATTTTATTTCTTATTATAAAAGATGTCATATATCCACGGGCACGTTTTGCATAAAGACCTTTAGTTTGATAAGTGTCTTTGCTAGAATTATATTCTTTAAAGTTTATATCTATAAATGTATAGTCTTTCTTTATAGATTTTAAATCTATACACTTTAAGTACTCAGAAGAAGCTAGATTTATTAGTATTTTGTTTTTATGTGTACTTAATTCATTCATTATATTTTGAGTTATTTTATCTTTCCAAAATTTATATAAATCATCCCCACGATTATTAACTAATTTAGACTTCATCTCAAGTCTATAGGGTTCTATTAAATCAAATGGCTTAAGTATACCATAAAGTCCTGAAAGTATTCTTATATTTCCATTAGCAAAATCAAAATCTTCATGTGTAAATTCACAAATTTTCATGCAATTAAAAACCTCTCCATCAAAAGCTAAGATACTTTCGCACTTTGGATTATTTTTAGTAGATAGATTTTTATGTCTATTATGGTTTAATATAGTTAAATCTTCACTTAGATTCATAAGATTTGATAGTTCTTCTTTTTTCAATGATTTTAAAAGTTTAATTAAATAATCTATATCATCTTTAAATATAGGTATAGATTGTTTATTCAATCTTATATTCTTATCAAAATTCATAGTTGTAGTAGGAGAAATTATAGTAATCATTTTACACCTCTCATATATTTATTTACTAATTTATACTTACACCAATTAAAGTAAAATTGATTAATATTTTAAGTTGAATTTCATAAGTTTATTATATACCCTTAATATAAAAATTTTAATCATATAAGTATGTAATATAAAAATATTTAGAAATAGTATATAACTGTGATAGAATTAACATGTATTGAAAAATTTATATAAAATATAGTTTTAAGGAGTGAATTATTGTGGATAAAAATATAACTTGGATCAATGAAAAAAGAATAGAAAAAACAATTAAAGCTTTAGAAAAAAATAATATGAATGGTTATTTAGCAAAAGATACGGATGATATTATAAATATAATAAAAGAGTTAGTTGATGAAAAGTCATTAGTAGCTTGTGGTGGCTCTATGACTTTATTTAAAACAGGTATTATAGATTTATTAAGAAGTGGTAGATATAATTTTTTAGATAGATACGAAGAAAATCTCTCACCTCAGGAGATGAAAGAGATATTTAGAAAATCTTTCTGTGCAGATGCATACTTCACTAGTACTAATGCTATAACAGAAGAAGGAGAGTTATACAATGTAGATGGAATGGGAAATAGAGTGGCTGCCATGCTTTATGGACCTGATAAAGTTATAGTAGTATGTGGAGTAAATAAGATAGTAAAAAATATAGATGAAGCTATAAATAGAAATAAAGTAGTATCTGCCCCTGCGAATGCTAAAAGGTTAAATACTAAGACGCCATGTAAAGAGGTAGGCTATTGTATGGACTGTAGTAGCAGTGAACGAATATGCTGTGAATATACTATTATAAAAAAACAAAGAATACCAAATAGAATACATATAATATTTATAAATGAAAGTTTTGGGTATTAAAATAGTATACAATTTATCCTACACATAATGAATACATAATTTGTCAATAATATATAATATGTATATCACCAAGGGTAGTAAGGAGGAAATATGAAAAAAGTAAAGCTTATATATAATCCAAACTCAGGTGAGAAAAAAATAACAAACCAACTTGATAATATAATAAAAATATATCAAAAATATAACTACATACTTATACCATATAGATTAAGTAAACATCAGCACATAAGTAAAGCCTTTTTAGATATGGATGAAACTTATGACCATTTATTAATAGCAGGAGGAGATGGAACAGTAGACATAGTTCTAAATGCTATGAAAGAATTTAATGTAGATATACCTATTGCTATACTTCCAACAGGAACAGCTAATGATTTTGCTAAAGCGTTAAATATTTCATTAGATATAAATAAAGCTGTTAAAGATATACTCAATTCAGAGCCTAAAAGTATAGATATAGGAAAAATAAATAATAAATATTTTATAAATGTAGCTAGTGCAGGGATGTTTACTGATGTATCTCAGAAGATAAATCCAGAATTAAAAAATTATATGGGAAAAGTATCTTATTATATTACAGGTATAGAGGAAGCTCTTCACCTAAGAAAATTCAATATAAATGTAAATTCCAAAGAAGTTATGTACAAGGGTGATATGTATCTTATGTTAGTCTTTAATGGAAAAACAGCAGGTAATTTAAATTTGGCATACAAAGCAGAAGTAGACGATGGTTACCTAGATGTTATTATATTTAAAGCAATGCCTATACCAAAATCAATACCAGTGCTTATAAGTATATTAAAGGGTGAGCACTTAGATACATACAATGAAAGTGAGATATTATATTTTAAAACTAAAAAAGTAAGAATAGATTGTTGTGATGGTTTATTAACTGATATAGATGGAGAAAGAGGGCCAGATTTTCCTCTGGATATAGAATGTATAGAAGATGGAATAAAAATACTTGGAGTAAAATAAAAAAGGAAGCTAAATTTAGCTTCCTTTTTTATTTATTATTTTGAAGGTTTGAATGAACTTTTTAAAGGAACAACTCTATTGAATACTAATTTATCATCAGTAGTATATTTAGTATCGACAGAGAAGAATCCATTTCTAACAAATTGGAATTTATCTAGAACTTTAGCATTTTCAAGTTGAGTAGGTTCTGCAAATCCTTGAAGTATTTCTAGAGAATCTGGGTTTATTTGTTCTAAGAAATGCTTACCTTCATTTTCAGGAGCATCATCAAGTATTAATGGTTCATATAATCTAAATTCACAAGGCTTAGCAGTAGTTGCTTCAACCCAATGTATAGTAGATTTAACTTTACGCCCTGTAAATCCTGAACCACTCTTAGTTTCTGGGTCATAAGTACAATGTATTTCAGTTACATTTCCATTTTCATCTTTTATAACTTCATTACATCTTACAAAATATGCACCTTTTAATCTAACTTCGTTTCCAGGGAATAATCTAAAGTATTTTTTAACAGGTTCCTCCATAAAGTCTTCTTGTTCTATATAAAGTTCTCTACCGAATGGAACCATTCTTTTTCCTTTAGTTTCGTCTTTTGCATTATTTTCGATTTCTAACATTTCTATTTGACCCTCAGGATAATTAGTTATAACTAATTTTAAAGGTCTTAAAACACCCATAGCAAGTGGAGCTTTAGGTTGTAAATCTTCCCTTACGAAAAAGTCAAGCATTTGGCTATCAACTTTAGAATCAGCTTTAGATACACCAATTTCTCTACAGAAGTTTGTTATAGCTTCAGGAGTATATCCTCTACGTCTAAGACCTGATATAGTAGGCATACGAGGATCATCCCATCCATCAGTTATACCTTCGTCAACAAGTTGCTTTAGCTTTCTCTTACTCATAACAGTATTTGTAAGGTTAAGTCTTGCAAATTCTATTTGTCTAGGGATATTTTCCATTTCACATTCTCTAACAACCCAATCATATAATGGTCTTTGATCTTCAAATTCTAAAGTACATATAGAATGAGTTATTCCTTCTATTGCATCTTCTAATGGATGAGCAAATGCATACATTGGATATATACACCATTTGTCTCCTGTGTTATGGTGCGTTGAATGAGCTATTCTATATATTATAGGATCTCTAAAGTTTATATTAGGAGATGACATATCAATTTTTGCTCTTAATACTTTTTCTCCATCTTTAAATTCACCGTTTCTCATTCTTTCGAATAATTCTAAGTTTTCTTCAACAGTTCTGTTTCTATAAGGACTGTCTTTACCAGGTTCACTTAATGTACCACGATATTCTCTCATTTCTTCAGGTGTTAATTCACACACATAAGCTTTACCTTTTTTTATAAGAAGCACAGCTTTTTCGTACATTGTATCGAAATAGTCTGATGCGAAGAATAAATTATTCCAATCAAATCCTAACCACTTAACATCTTCTTTTATAGAATTTACGTATTCTACATCTTCTTTAACAGGGTTAGTGTCGTCAAATCTTAAGTTTACTTTTCCTTTAAATTCTTTTGCAAGACCAAAGTTTAAGCATATACTTTTAGCATGACCTATATGTAAGTAACCATTTGGTTCTGGTGGAAAACGAGTTATAATGCTGTCATGTTTTCCAGTTTCTAAATCATTAACTATAATGTTTTTTATGAAATTAGATGAAACATTTTCGTTTGACATATTAATAGTACCTCTCATTTATTAATTTTTTATCCATAGTACAAAAAAGTACTATAATCCATAATATTAATTTTAATCTAATATTGTAAAAAAATAAAGATATAATTAAATATATATACTTAAAATTATTATACGAATGACTAAATTTTATAATATAAATATAAAATTATGATAAATTTCTGTTTAAATAGTGAACTTAAATCCTAAAATGCTATAAAAAAATGTATACTTACTAGATAAGTCTAAATAATAATAATATGATAGTCATTTTTTAAACTAATAAACATATATTTAGGAGTAGTTAACTATGGAACAAATACTATATTCATTAACAGACCACAAGGCATTAGCCATAATAGTTGGATTTTTACTTATAATGCTTGAGACTTTTGCTCCAATACTTCCATTAATTGCGATAGTGCTAGCAAATGCTTTTGTTCTTGGTATGTGGATGGGTTTTTTAGTGTCATGGGTAGGTTCAGCAATTGCATCTGTAAATTTGTACTATATAGCAAATAAGTTTTCAAGGTTAAAATACATTCAAAAGTATAAATCAAAAGAACAAGTAAAAAGGATAACTTCTTGGATTCATAAGCAAGGATTTAACACTATATTTATATCTTATGCATGTCCTTTTATACCAGATTTTTTAGTAACAATTTCATCTGGATTTGCAGGAACAGAAATAAAAAATTATATATCAGGAATGGTATTTGGAAAATTTGTAATGTTTTTACTTATAAGTTACATTGGGGAAGATTTGGATAAAGTTTTACAAGAACCTATTAAAGTAGTAGTATTTGCTTTAGCTGTAATTATATCTTGGATACTTGGAAGAAAAATAAATAATAGAATACATACAGGAAATGTACCTAAATAGAATTAAATAATATAAATATAATATTTATAATTTTCGACAAATAATTTCACAAAAACATTTACTATATATATATTTTTGTGATATAATTTTATAGTTATATTTTAATGAAGGGGGAGAGTAATATGAAAAAAGTATATATTATAACAACATATACAGGTACAGTATTATCGTTTCTTATAAGACGTATAAGTAAAACCCCATATGCACATGTATCAATATCTTTAAATGAACAATTAAGACCTATGTATTCATTTGGAAGGTTAAATCCTAAAACTCCTATATTTGCAGGGTTTGTGGAGGAAAATATAAATGAAGGTTTATACGCTATAAGAACTAACACTATGTGTCGTGTTTACTCGTTAGATGTTACTGATGAACAATATCATAAATTATACAAGAATATAATGAATGTAAGTGAAAATAGAGAACAATATGATTATGATGTAAAAGCACTTTTATATCTAAGCATAGATAGACCTAGAGAAAAAGAATTTAAATATGTATGTTCACATTTTGTTGCTGATATGCTAGAAAAAAGTGATATAGATATTATGAATAAGCCTTCCTATGAAGTAAGGCCTAATGATTTTTATGATTATAAAGGTTTAGTGCTAGAATACGAAGGATTACTTTCTAAATACTACGATAGAAATAAAAATGATATGTACTTAAGAAGAACAGTTAATGCATAAATACCTCTTATTTTAAAGAGGTATTTATTTTTTTACAACAAATGGATATAATGTAATTAAATACAAATAATAAGAAAGGGAGTATTTAATGGTAAAGAAAATAAAACCGTACATAATATCACTTATAGTCATTTTGATATATTTAATCATAAAACTACCAGTTTTAAGTTTTGACTTCATATCATTTACATCAACACTTATACTATTTTTTGGTTTATCAGGCATATTAGACATGATGCTTGATAGGTCAGAAAAGACTTCTAAAATGGCAAAATACAATTTTTTTATAGCTATAATACTTATAGTTTATAATATAGCTGTTCCATTTATAACATCTTCACCAATACTTCATTCCAAATCATATAGAAACTTATTAGGAGAGGTTAAGGAAAGCACCTTTACAAAAGATGTAAGTCCTGTAAGTGTAGCAGATATTCGTTTAGTAGATGAAGATATGGCTATGAAATTGGGAGACAAAAAAGTTGGAGAAGTACCAGCATTAGGAAGTGTTGCTAAACTTGGTAAATTTCATATACAAAGTGTAAATGGAAATTTATATTGGGTGGCACCACTTGTACATAGAGATTTAATAAAATGGATAACATCCATGGATGGAACTAACGGATATGTAATGGTATCTGCTAGTAATCCTCAAGATGTAAGATTAGTTCAAAAGATAGACGGGAAACCTGTTAAGATAGTATATCAACCAGAAGCATATCTACATCAAGACTTACACAGACATATGTATTTAAAAGGAATTGTAAATGTAGGTATGACAGATTTTACACTTGAAATAAATGATGAAGGCAGACCTTATTGGGTTACAACATTATACAAACATGATATAGGATATAGCGGTGCTAATGCTATTGGGGTGGCTACAGTAGATGCAGAAACTGGAGAAACTAAGAGGTATAATATAAAAAATGCACCAAAATGGATAGATAGAATACAGCCTCAAGAATTTGTAACAGATCAAATAAATGATTGGGGATTATATGTGAAAGGATTTTTAAATTCTGTAATATCAGAAGAAGGCGTTTTAGTTCCAACTGAAGGAACATCTTTAGTTTACGGAAATGATGATAAATCATATTGGTATACAGGGATAACTTCTTCTGGTGGAGATGAATCAACTATAGGGTTTATGTTAGTTGATACTCGTACTAAAGAAGCTAAATTATATAAACAACCAGGTGCAACAGAAGCAGCAGCTATGAGATCTGCAGAGGGTAAAGTTCAAGAGAAAAACTATGAAGCAACATTCCCTGTGATGTATAATATACTTGGAACTCCTACATATGTTTCATCTTTAAAAGATAAAGCAGGATTAGTTAAGATGGTTGCATTTATATCAGTAGAAGACTTTAGCATATTAGGGCTTGGAGAAACAAAAGAAGAAGCACTTAGGAATTATAGAGAGGCACTTTCTTCGAAAGGAAATAATATAAAAATAGAAAATGATACAACAACAGAAATAGTAGAGGGTACTGTATCTAGAATTAGCCCAGATGTAAAGTCAGGGAATACTTTCTATTATCTGACTTTAGAAAATAATGGTGATAAAGTATTTAATGCAACATCAAAAGTATCTATAGACTTACCACTTACTCAAGTAGGAGATAAGGTTAAAATAACTTACCAAAAAGGGGAAAAGGGATTTGTGGATATAGTTGAATTTGATAACTTAAGTATAGGTAACATGACTAAAGAAAATAAATGATTTAAGTTAGAAGTAGCAAATTTGCTACTTCTTTTTAGTTTAATTAAATATAATATTTGAATTTTTAAATAAATCACCTAAAATTTGTAAATTTTATAGTACTTGCTTAATATAATAATATATGACCTTTAATATCAAATAACTTCAAGGAGATAGACAATATGCTTGGGATAGAAAAAGAGATATTGATTTTAGTAAGTAGAGTTAGGTGTATGACGGAAAATCAATTTGGAAAAGTTTTTGGGACAAGGAAGAAATTCAAAAAAAAATCTTTTAAAAAAACTTTAAGAAAGATGTGCAATGATTATACACTTAGAAAGTATCCATGTAATATAAATTATTCAGGGTATAAAGACAATTCATATGTATATTACCTAAATGGAAGTAAACAATACAAAGGTAAAGAACTTATAAAGGTAGTTGTTGGATCAGAAGTGGCAATCAAACTAAATAATAATGGATATGATATAAAAAGATTCTATAGAAATATATCAGTAGGAAATTCAAAGTATGATTTATTTGTAGAATATATTGATAAATATGGAGATATAAAGCAAATCTTGATAGACATAAAAATAGATGAGAAATTAAACACTTCTAAGTATGAAAACATGGATGAAAAAATAAAAAAATCAACAATACCTTTTTTTGAAACTCCAAAAGTATTAGTTATAACAGGGGAAGAAATAGATGATTTACAAAGAAGTAGGGTAAATAAGTTAGATGGTGAAGTTGAAATAGTAGATATATTTTTAAATAAATTGTTTAGATATATATAAAAGATTTGTATTTATATATAATATAGTATTTAATATTAAAAAAGTGTAGATATTTATTATGCCTACACTTTAAATATGTTTAATCATATTTTTAATAATATCAAATATACAACACATTACAGAAAGTTATTAATTAAAGTGATAATAGCTAAAAAGTTAGGTTTCTAAATGAATATTTACAACACTTTAGCTAAAAATAAAACAAAAAAGTTTTTAAAAATATTAATTTCGATATTTTCTCCTATATGAACAACAAATATGATAGAATTATTACTAGATAATAAGGAGGGATTTAATGAAATTAAAATTAATTTTACTATTATCATTGATATCAATTGTAATGGTAGGTTGTTCTAAAGAAGACGATGATTTAGTTAGTCAGGGAAAAGTTGCTTTAGAAAAACATGAATATGATAAAGCTAGGGACATATTAGCAGATGCATTACAGGCCGATAGTGCAGATGATGAGGCCAGAGCTATGTATATGCAAGCTGTTAATATGGAAAAAGCTAATGAATATGAAAATCAAGGAAATTATAAAAAAGCTATAAAAGAACTTGAACGTATAGAAGATATAAAAGATGGTTCATCAAGTATTAAAAATGAGGCATTAACTAAGAAAAAAGAACTTATAAAATTAGATGAAGAGTATCAAAAAGCTCAGAAAGAAAGGAAAGAAAATGCAAAAGAAGCTTCTAAAAAAGGTGTAATTTATGCACAAAAGCAAGTTTCAAGTATTCAAGCTATAATACTAGCTAAAGAAGAGGAAAATAGAAGAAAAGAAGCTGAAGAAAAGCAAAAAGAAGAGCGAAACTCAAAAGAAAATATGGAAATAACACAACCAATAGTTCCTAATCAACCGGGAACACCTCCTATAATCCCTTCAACAAATCCAGATACTCAACCTATTCCTCAAACTGTAGAACAAAAAATACGAACTATAGTAGATAAAATTTTAAAATAAGGTTGTATAGTACAATAAATAGCTATGATTTAAATCATAGCTATTTATTGTACTTAAATTGTAAATTTTATTTCATATAGATAATATAAAAGAATATTTAATTGATGAAAATTCTTATTTTGAATCTTTAATATTTATCTGATTGTTTATGTATTTACCCAAACAAATTTTTATTAATGCTGCAAAAGGAACAGATAAAAAAACACCTAATATACCAAATAATGATCCTCCTATAAGTACTGCAGATATAACCCAAAGTGGACTAAGTCCTACCTGATCTCCCATAATCTTAGGTCCGATTATATTTCCATCTATTTGTTGAAGAATAAAAATAAATACAAATACCCAAAGTGCCTTAAGGGGACTATAAAGAAAAGTCATAGAAATAGGTAGTATAGCTCCTATAAATGGACCGAAATAAGGTATTATATTAGTTAAAAAAATTATAAATGATAAAAATATAGCATTATCAATTTTAATTATAAACTTAAATCCTAAAAAAGCTAGTATTCCTATTATTAATGAGTCTAATATTCTACCAACTATATAATGATAAAATATATAATTAAAGGTTTTAAAAAATTCTAAAAAAGAATTAGCTTTTTTAGTAGTGGTAATAGCGTATAATAAATTTTTACAACTTAGTATTATATTTTCTTTATCATATAAAATATAAAAAGACAATATAATACCCATTAAAATATTAAAAAATAAAGAAGTTATACTAAGTATATAATTTAAGATATCAGTGGAAGTTTTTGAAGATAAATTATTAAGTTCTTTTAATAGTATATTTAATCCATCTTCTATTTTATATATCAATAGTTTTAATATATCTAAATGAGATATATGCTTAGTAAATACTGTATGTAAAGTATCTATACAATAAGGTATCTCCTTTAATAAAGTGCTCAATGTATTTATTAAAGAGGGGATTATCATATTAGCACAGATAGATACTAATAAAAAAATACCAATATAAGATATTAAAAGACTTAAAATTCTTTTAATATTAAACTTTTTTTCAAGAAATACCATAAATGGGTTTATCAATAGAGAAAATAAAATACCTATAAAAAAAGGACTCAGAATAATGAATAAACCCTTTATATTAGATAATAAATTTTCTGGTGAATCTATAAACTTATATATAAGTATAGTTATAAAAGCTATAAATACATAATACTTTATATTTTCCTTTGAAATCATAATATTCTCCTTAAAAATGTACTTAAATTAGATATATTAATAGTATTTCATATAAACGAAAAAAAATTAGGGTTTTGTTTTTAACAACAATGTATTATTATATATAATTGTAATAATAAAAAGTCTTATATTAGTGAATTATTAGCATGATAAAATATTAAAGAGAAGGTGTAATATGAGGATAAATAAATATATAGCGTCTTGTGGTATAGCATCAAGAAGAAAAGCCGAAGAACTTATAAATGATGGTAGAGTTAGTGTAAATGGAAAAATTATAACAGAATTATCATTTCAGGTAGATGAAGCTAAAGATATAGTAGAAATAGATGGAGAAAAAATAGGACTAGATGAAAAAGAAGTATACATAGTTTTAAATAAGCCAGAAGGATATATAACAACAGTAAAAGATCAATTTGATAGACCAAGTGTACTTGATTTAATAACTGATATAAAAGAAAGAATATATCCTGTTGGAAGACTAGATTATGAAACTAGCGGATTATTACTTCTTACTAATGATGGTGATTTAACATATAAATTAACTCATCCAAAACATGAGATAGATAAAACTTATATGGCAATAGTAAAAGGTGTACCAACTAATGAAGAAATAGAAAACTTTGAGAAAGGTTTGTATATAGAAGATTATAAAACAGCACCTGCTAAGTTTAAAATAGTAAAAATAAATGAAGAAAAAAATTATTCAATATGTCAAATAAAAATACATGAAGGTAGAAATAGACAAGTAAGAAAGATGTGTAGAGCTATAAATCATCCAGTACTTAGACTTAGAAGAGTTGCTATGGGTAAAATAACTTTAAAAGAAACTGAAGTAGGAAGCTACAGACACTTAACTAGTGATGAGATAAAATACTTAAAGAGTATAAAGTAGGTGAATTATGATAAAAGCTAAATATCTAACTAAAGTAATAGACATAAATAAATTGTATCTAGAACAAATAATAAATGAGGGAGATATAGTTGTAGATGCTACTATGGGTAATGGTTACGATACAACATATCTTGCTAAGAAAGTAGGAAAAAATGGTTTTGTATATAGCTTTGACGTTCAGGAACAAGCTATACAATCAACATCTAAAAAGTTAGAAAAAGAAGGCTTATCTTCTAGGGTAAAACTTATTTTAGATGGTCATGAAAATATGGACAAATATATTGATAAAGAAATTTCATGTGTAGTATTTAATTTGGGGTATTTACCAAGAGCCAAGCATATGATTACAACAAAACCAAATACAACAATAAAGGCTATAGAGAATAGTTTAAAGCTACTTAAGCCTCATGGTGTAATAAGTCTTGCAATTTATACAGGGCATGAAGGTGGATTAGAAGAAAAAAATCATGTGTATAATTTTGTTAAAAATTTAAATCAAAGTGAATTTAATGTATTAGAATGTAAATTTATAAATCAAATAAATAATCCACCAGAGCTTATTTTGATAGAAAAGAAAAAAGAGTATTAAGCCATGCTTTAAGCATGGTTTTTTAGCTGATTTATTTCTGAAAAATTTTTTTAAAAGAATTAATTATATAATGTTAGATAAAAATAAAATTATATACATTTTTTATATAAAATCTTAAAATGAATATTTAAAATATATATGTAAAAGTGGTATAATAATAATTGATGCTCAATCAGAAGTTAAAAATAAAGAAAATTTGAATATAGAATCATTTCTAAAAGAATATAGAAATTTTAGTAATATATAAATTATAAGGAGAAAGAAATGGAAGATACTAGAGACTTAAAAGATAGTAAAAAACTTATCTCAGACATACAAGCACAATATCCAAGACTTAGTAAAGGACAAAAGCTAATAGCTCAATATATACTATCAAATTATGATAAAGTAGCTTTTATGACAGCTTGCAAATTGGGGGAAACAGTAGGAGTTAGTGAATCTACAGTAGTAAGGTTTGCAAATGCACTAGGTTATTCTGGATACCCTAAACTTCAAGAAGCACTACAAGAACTCATAAAAAATAAGCTTACAACAGTTCAAAGAGTGGAAATGGCAAAAGAATATTCAGATGATAGTACAATACTTAATAAAATACTAAAAGGTGATATAGATAATATAAAATCAACACTAGAAACAATAGATGAAAAAGCATTTGAGGAATCTGCAAATAAGATACTTAAGGCCAGAAAAATATATATATTAGGTATGAGAAGTTCATTTACTATAGCTCAATATTTAGGCTTTTACTTAGATATAATACTTGATAACGTTCATATAATAAGAATGGATATGGGGGACGCATTTGAGCAAATAGTAAAAATAAATGAAGAAGATGTAATAATAGCTATAAGCTTCCCAAGATATTCTAAAAAGTCATATCAAATAGTAAGTTATGCTAAAGAAAAAGGAGCTCATATAATATCATTAACAGATAGCTTATTTGCGCCAGTTGCATCTTTAGCAGATGATGTATTATTAGTAAAAAGTAATATGGCATCATTTGTTGATTCACTAGTACCTGCATTAAGTATAGCGAATGCTTTAATAGTATCTGTTGGTATGAAAGAAAAAGAAGACATAAAAGAACACTTTAGTGATTTAGAAAAAATTTGGGATCAATACTCTGTTTACGAGTAGAATACATTCTATAAGCAATATACTTTCTCAGTAAACTTGGGTATATTGCTTATTTCTTTTTATATTGAATATTATTTAATAGCAGTAAACTGACATTTATATAAAAACTGACAATTATTTAAATAAAATATTACTAAGATTTATAGAAGTCTCTTTGTCCATTTCTTCTAAAACATGACTATATTTATTCATACTAATCTTAATATCACTATGTCCTAATCTATTAACAACAGTTTTAATATTTGTTCCAGATAATAACACTAATGTAACGTTTGTATGTTTCCTCTTTAGTATAAACATGTGCTTCAAATTCATCTTTTTATATAAAATTACATGTATTCTCATTGATCTCTTTTAGTCTATAACTTTTAGATAATACAGCCCTTAAAATAAAAATACACTATCTCCGAATAGAATTTTAGACTTAGAACAAAATGAAGAAATCTTATATGATAAAGAAATACATAGATTAGAAGTGATGCAAAAAAAGACTAGAAAAGCAACAGTTAAAAAGAAATGTGAAAATAGAATACTTAATTCCTTTATTAATATTTTTTGTATAGATTTACCAGGAATACATTTTATATGTTTTTGAAAGTTATCAAGTATTTTTATTAATTATTTGCTGTTACAGGGTGATCTTCTAATAAATTTATTATGTCAACTATTTCAGAGTAATTAGGTTCTATAAAGGCCAAAAAGTTAAATTTTTTAAATGATTTTAGATAATTTAACCTTTCAAATAATAATTTCATATTTGCACTTCTTATTTTTAAGAGTGTCCATCCTCTTAAATATTAAATTTAACGTTTTATTTTCCTATTATGATAATGTATTAAAAATTCCCCCTTTTTATAAGTTTAATTATTTTTTCTTAATCTATTAAATAAGTGTAATATTCTACTCAATGTGTTTTATATGATAAGAAATAAATTATAAAAAATATTATATAAACATTTAATAATTTGTTTTTGGATTAAAAAATCATGTTATTATCTAAAATGATTCATATGAATTTACTTTATAACTGTTTAATTTATATATAATCTTATGATTAAATTAATCATAGATAGATCGTACTTCAGTGGTCCATTATAGTCTATTGATATATAAGTATATGTCGTATCTTATTGAAAAATTTGATGCTTTATGTTTTTTAATTGAATATATTCACAAATTGTCTAAATAATGAATATTATATATTAAATTGATATTATATTCTCAAAATTTATAGAGAACTCAGAATGATTATTTAAAAATTTTAACTATGAAAATAAGATCAATTTGATTATTTACTATTATTAAAAAATAAGTTCACGAATTAAAAAATTAAGGAGGACAATCATGGATAATTTAAGTACTGTTGAACTAAAGTGTGGTTGTGGATTCGCTAGACCATATGTTAAACGTCAGGTTTATAATAATTCATATAATCCAAAAACTGCATTGAGAAGAGGAACTTTGTTTCCAGAATTAGATTTAATAGAATCTAACAATTACAACGATTGGCTATACGCAAATCCTATGAATAGAGTTAAATTTAAACATAGAGAGGATAGATGTGAATGAGATCAAGTAGAAGGAATCTTTTAGATAAAGTTTTAGAATACAGTTTTGCTTGTATAGAATTAAATTTATATTTAGATAATAATCCAGAAGATAAAAACGCTTTAAATTCATACAACCAATATAGCGATAAGTATGCTCAAGCCAGATATGATTATGAAATTAAGTATGGACCATTAACCAATTTTGGGTATTCACCAAGCAATTATCCATGGAGATGGGTATGTGGTTATTGGCCATGGGATAATGAATTTTATGAATAAAAATATAGAAATATTAAAAATATTAAATATAGATTAAGGAGGACTACATTAAAATGTGGATTTATCAAAAAACATTAGAATATCCAGTTAACATAAAATATGCAGATCCAAGGATGGCTAAACTTATAATGACCCAATTAGGTGGACCTAATGGTGAGTTGGCTGCAGCAATTAGATATCTTCAACAAAGATATACTATGCCAACTGGAAAATCTCGTGCACTTTTAACTGATATAGGTACAGAAGAAATGGCTCATGTGGAAATAATTTCTTCAATTCTATATCAATTAACAAACAATTGTACTCCTGAAGAACTTAAGGCTGCTGGACTAGGTGCAAATTATGCAACATTTGGACATGGACTTCAACCAGTAGATGCTAATGGAGTAAACTTTACAACTGATTATATTAATGTGTTTGGTGATGCTGTAACTAATTTACATGAGGATATGGCGGCCGAGCAAAAAGCATTAGCGACTTATTACCAATTAATAAATTTAACTGATGATCCTGATTTGAAAGATATATTTAGATTTTTAGGAGAAAGGGAAGTAGTACACTATCAAAGATTTGGCGAGGCATTAATGGATGTTTACGACTTTACAGAATGTAGACAATAATTCTAATAAAATACTAAATAAAAAAATCTTATATATTAGCTATATTTTATCTTAGTAAAATATAGTTAGCAAATTAACATATTTCAAGGGCTAAGTAACCAGTTTGAAAAGTATAATTACAGTGCATTTGCTGCAATACTCCCAGAGTAATAGTTTGGGAGTATTTTTATGTACTTCTACATATATTTATATATAAATTTTAATACAAAAGACCAAAGACAAAATGTATAGACTATGGTCAGGTCACTTACGTCCAATTATACTAGTTGTTCATATATACTAAACAAGTTTGTAGCTCTATGCTTATATATTTACTTGTAGAACATAAGTGTATACTAAGCATATGCCAAAAGTTGTATGTCATATTGTAAAAAATAAATTATATATTTAGATTTTCTAGATGATAATTACAATATTCTATTTATGAATGGATTTAAAATAAACAATATACTTATTTTGGTATATAGCTTATTTTTTTAATTTTTAAGTACTATATAATCTTTTAAGTTTATAAATTATTTATATACATTAAAATGCTTTAAATATACTTCATCTTTTTCTTTCTTAGAGCGAGTATCGAAAGGATTGTTTATAAGTGCTTTTACATATAAACTAGTATAATTATAACTTAAATAATTGATATAATGACACCACATATAAGTTAGATATCGATAAACTTGAGATATATCACTTTCCAAATGCTCCTTTTCATATTCTTTAATATCTATATTGTATCTAGTATCAATTTCTTCTTTTAAGTGAAAAAGTGCCATAATAGTTTCTGTAAAAGTTTCGTGATCGTGTAAATATTCATTACTTATTAAAATTACAAGTAAGTTCTTGCTTTCATGAAGAGAATCTTTTATTACAGTTAAGTCAATATTATTTAAATCAATTTTATAGTCATATTTAGATGTAATTAATTTAATATTTTTAAAATAATCAACATCATTTATTAGTCTATCTAAATCAACCATATTTCCAATATTACTAATATTTTTATCACAAATAGTAAACTGATTCAGTAATTTAGTTCCTATCTCTGTAAAGAATACGCCTATTAGTAAACTAAGCTTTTCTACTATATGCGCTCTTTCTCTTTTTTCTAGTAATTTGTCTATAAATAATGTTGTGAAAAATACTTCCATAGGTATAAAGGCTATATCTGCAAATAAAAATATCAAAGTGTGATGAGCATCTTTAAATATTAAGTAATGTATATAGTGCAAAAATAGTGACAATAAAATAAGAAATGCACCTATTAGTATATTTTCATTTTTAAATTTATTCATTATATCCTCCAGCTTTTAAAATTAAATACTTCATTTACATATAGAAAGTAAGTAATTATGTATTTAATAATTTTTGCCAAAGTTAATGATGATATACATTTTTAGTTAAGATAAATTTTACCTAGTATTACAAGATAACTATATTTTTAATTTATTTGAATTATCTCTCAGGTACTTTCTTTTATTTTTATAATTTGGTATTACACTTTCAACTAAGTTCCAAAACTCTTTTGAATGATTCATATGTTTTAAATGACATAACTCATGCACTAATACATAATCAATAATATCAATAGGCGCTAAAAATATCCTCCAGTTTATGTATATATTACCTAGAGAAGAGCAAGTCCCCCACGTAGTCTTTTGTTCTTTAACTTTAATATTTTCAGGATATATATTTAAAATTTTAGAGTATATATTTAATCTTTCTTTAATTTTTTTATTACCAGAAGTTATAAACCATTCTTTGAGTAATTCATAAATCACATTACGTCTATTTGATATACCTATATGAGAACTTATGTCTACTATAAACTCATTTTCTTTTAAATATATACTATTTTTAGATAAGAATTTATTATTATTAATTCTTAATGTATATGGACTTCCAAGGTAATAAATATTATCCCCATCTATAAGTTCAAGTTTTTTTGTACTAAAATTTATCTCATCAAGTTCATGTAATTTATTTAATATCCAATGAATCTTAGATTTTAATAAATCATTAATATAGAAATTAGATATATCACTTGGTGAAGTTACAGTAACTATACCAGGATATTTAACTTTAATATAAATATTTTTTATATTAGATTTTTTTATTATAGAATTATTTTTGTATTTAATTTCATGCAATGGATTAATCCCCCAAATAAATGTATTAACTTTATTTTACATAAAAAAATGGATTATTAATATAAAAATATGTTGACAATACTACAAAAAGATAATAAAATCATTAGAAATAAACAATTTAAATAGTCTACGTATAATCCCAATAATATGGTTTGGGAGTTTCTACCAAGAACCTATAATTCTTGATTACGAAGGAGTTTTACTTGATTTTAATGTATAAACTTCTTTGTGATCAAGAATTTTTTTATACAAAAAACTAAAAATATAAAACATTAGGGAGGCAATTTATTATGAGAAGATTACCCAAAATAGAACTACATTGTCACTTAGATGGGAGTGTTAGACCACAAACAATAATAGATATAGCAAAGAGGGAAAATATAGAGATACCTTCATATAAAGAAAATGAAATAAAAGAATTGGTAATGATAAAAAAAGATTGTGCATCGCTTAATGAATACTTAGAGAAATTTGACTTACCAAATAAAGTAATGCAAAGTAAAGTAAGCTTAAAGCAAATAGCTTTTGAACTTTTAGAAGATGTACAAAGAGAAAATGTAAAATATATAGAGGTTAGGTTTGCACCACTTTTACACACTAATAAAGGACTAAGTGTAGAAGAGATAATACAAAGTGTAATAGACGGAATAAAAGAAGCTCAAAATATATATGATATAAAGGGTAATGTAATATTATCTTGTTTAAGAACTATGAGTGTAGAAGATGGACTTAAAGTTGTAGAAGCAGGGAAAAGATTTATAAATAAGGGAGTAGTAGCTATAGATTTAGCAGGATGTGAGGAAGAAAGATTTTGCAATAAATTTAAACCTGTAATAGATAAAGCTAGAGAGTATGGATATAATGTAACAATACATGCAGGGGAAGCTGCAAGTGGTCAAAATGTTATAGATGCTATAAATTTACTAGGTGCAAAAAGAATAGGCCATGGTGTTAGAATAAAAGATATGAAAGAAGCTTATGATTTAGTAAAATCAAACAAAGTATATCTTGAAATGTGCCCAACAAGTAATATTCAAACTAAAGCAATAGATGATTTTAATAATTATCCATTATATGATTTTTATAAAGATGGAATATATGTAACGTTAAATACAGATAATCGAACAGTATCTAATATAGATTTAACAAATGAGATAGATTTAATATTCAGGAAGTTTAATATTAATAAAATAGAGTATAAAAATATATACTTAAATACAGTAGAAGCAACATTTTCTGATGAAGAAACTAAAAACTGGTTAAAAAGCTTTATATAAATAAAGACCACTTCTTGGCTAGATAAATTATCCAAGAAGTGATATTTATTTGAAATAATTTATTATAGTTTAATAAATTATTCTACAAGTAGAATATGGCTACATTTTTTTAGGTTCATCATAAGTAGTACCAAATGTATCTACTTTAATTGACTCTATAATTACTTTTCTAGTAGGCATATCATTTTTGTCAGTCTCAACATTTTCTATTTTAGAAACTACATCTATCCCGTTAACAACCTTACCAAAAGAAGCATATTGGCCGTCTAAGTGAGGAGAATCCTTAGTCATTATAAAGAATTGACTTCCAGCACTATTTTTATTTTGACTTCTAGCCATAGATAATACTCCTTTAGTATGCTTTAAATCATTTTTAAACTTATTCTTAGTAAATTCTCCATAAATACTATATCCAGGGCCACCCATACCAGTGCCATCAGGGTCCCCACCTTGAATCATAAAGTCTTTTATTACTCTATGAAAAGTCAAGCCATCATAAAAACCATTATTAGCTAAGTATATAAAGTTACTAACTGTATTTGGGGCTATATGAGGGTATAGTTCAGCCTTAATAGTTCCAAAGTCTTTAAATATTATAGTAGCAATAGGAAGCTTTTCAGGTGGAGTTCTAACCTCATCAGCCATTTCATCATTTGAAGAACATCCAACTAAAGCTAAAGCTCCTGCAACTAAAGCTCCTATAAAACCTTTCTTTGTTTTAGTTCTCATAAAATCACCATCCTAATTAAATTTTAGTCGTTTTATTATAGCATAAAAAAATTAATAAAAGATTGATATATCTATATTTTTCCAATATGAATTTTTATTTTAGCATTATATATAAATTACTACATATAATATGTAAAATATTTATATATAAACTAAAAATACTTTTTACATTATGGAGGTAAAGACATGAAAAAAATACAAAAATACATATCAATACTTTGTATAGTATTTTTATTTTTAGTTATATCAGTTAATATAAATTCTTATGCAAATGAACCTATAATGGAGTACAAATTTACCGTAGAGCAACAAAAAGTAAAAAGAGCAGAGTTTATATGGAGAATCTGTATAGAAAAACTTAGACAAGAAAAAGTATTAAGTAACACAGATGCTAAAGCTATAAACAAATATATATCTGATAAAATGGAAAATAAAAGATATGAAGCTCATATCAATAACTATAAATATCAAAAAAAATGCACTTAAAATAAAAAATGTAGATAATATTGTATCTAAAAATATAATAACGAAGGAACAGGGAGAAATATTGAAAAAAGAATTATCAAAGTATAATCTAAATAATTTAGAATACTAAAATGATATGTAGAAAATACATATAAAATAAGGTACTATAAAATGGAAAGGGGGGGATATAATGAAAAAATATAAAAATATAATATTTGATATTGATGGTACTATATTAAATACAGCAAATATGAACATATATCCATTAATCAAGCTAATTAAAGAAGAAAAAGAAATAGATATGACATATGAAAGTCTTTTATTTGCCTTGGGTCTTCCAGGAAAGAAAACTTTAGAGATATTAGGTTTTAATAATATTGACAAATCTTATGAAAAATGGGTTCAGTATGTAAATGAATATGAAAAAAAGGCAACACTCTATGATGGCATTAAAGATATTATAAAACATATGCACTCTAAAAATATAATATGTGGCATTGTAAGTTCTAAAAATAAGTCTCAATATGAAATTGACTTTATGCCTACAGGACTTCATGAGTGTATGAATGCTATAGTATTAGAAGAAGATACAAAATATCATAAGCCACACCCAGAACCACTAAAAAAAGTAATGGAAATACTAAATATAAATCCATATGATACATTATATGTAGGGGACTCCATATCGGACTATAATTGTTCTAAGAATTGTGAAGTAGACTTTGCTTTAGCTTTATGGGGCGCTGTAGATAAAAATATAAATGCAACTATAAGTTTAAATGAACCTAGTGATATATTAAATTTTATATAAAGATAAAATAGATTATGCTTATATAACCATAATCTATTTTTTATTATTTAAATTTATTTGTATACTTTTTATTTTTCTCATTTTTAAACATCTTAGATCTTTTTTCAAAAGAAGGACAAGTACCTTCTAACCTTTTTTTAGTAGTATTAGTCATTTTGACATTACTCTCTGAATTAAATTCTAAACTAGTATTTTTCTTCATAACAATTTTTCTACTATCATATCTTTATAGTTAGTATGTCTATATAATTTATAAAATATTTATTGTGAAAGTATATAAAATCATATTTATAAAAAGTAAAAAATGTTGACTTCCATAATAAAAAGAGTATTATATTGTTAGTACAAAAATAGAAATTTAACGAAATAAGAGGTGAAAATGTTGCATAAAATTAAGGTTCACATCAAAGAAAGTAGCTTGATATTAATTTCCTTTCTAAGATGGTTTGTGCTAGCATCTATATCTGGTGCTGTAGTTGGACTAGTAATATCTTTATTTTTAAATTGTTTACAATTTGCAACAAGTACAAGAAAATCTAATCCTTGGCTCTTATACCTACTTCCATTAGGAGGAGCATTAGTAAGTTACTTATATGCCAAGTTTGGAAGAGACTCAGCTAAGGGAAATAACCTTATAATTGAAAGAATTAATGAAGGTCAAGGCCATATACCGTTTAGGATGGCTCCACTGGTATTTTTTGGAACATTTATTACTCATTTATTTGGTGGATCAGCAGGTAGAGAAGGTACTGGAGTACAAATAGGTGCAAGTATTTCAGCAAAGATAGGTAGAATACTAAAATTAAAAGGACTAGATTATACAATATTAATAATAAGTGGAGTTAGCAGTGGTTTTGGAGTAGTGTTTGGAACACCTATAGCAGGTACCGTATTTGGACTTGAGGTAAGCTCTATTGGCAAAATGAGATACGAAGCTATAATACCATGTTTTGTATCAAGTTATATTGGAAATTTTATAGCTAAATTACTTAATGTTCACCACAGTCATTACAATGTAGTTGATGTTATAGGTGGCGTTGATGTATTTTTTAAGGTAATATTGTGTGCGGCTTTATTTGGTCTTACTAGTAAACTATTTGCAGAACTTACACATGAATTAAAGAAATTTTTTAGCAAAAAAATACCAAATTCAACTTTAAAAAGTTTTATAGGCGGAATAATAATTATAATTATTGTATTAATACTTGGAACCAGAATATATTTAGGATTAAGTTTGGATTTACTAAGTGATTCATTTACAACAGTAGTTTCTAAAGATTCATTTATAATAAAACTAGTATTAACTTCACTTACTTTAGCTGTAGGTTTTCAAGGTGGTGAGGTAACTCCATTATTTGTAATAGGTGCTACACTTGGAAATTTACTTGCTGGAATAGTTGGATTACCTATTTCATTTTTAGCAGGTATGGGTATGATAGCTGTATTTGCTGGAGCAACCAAAACTCCTATATCATCATTTATAATGGGAATAGAGCTATTTGGTTCTTCGAATATAGAATATCTATTTATAGTTTGTGCAATAAGCTATGTGTTTGCAGGTAGAAGTACTATATATACATCTCAGAAAAATTCATTATTTAAACCAGATGAAGAAGATATATATACTTAAAGAGAATATATGATAATATAAGAATACATATTATTAAAAGGTAGGGAAAAATATGAGTAAAAAGGGTAATATTTTAATAGATTCACTTTTAGAAAAAGGGAATATTTATAAGTTAAAATGTAATAAATGTAAATCTATATCAGTTCAAATTACTGAAAATAAAGAGCCAGATTATAAATGCTCTGATTGTGATGGAATATATACGATAATTAAATAATATCCATGTAAAATGAAAGGAAAAAGTACTTACTAAAGTTAAATAACTTTAGTAAGTACTTTTTCTAATTTTATTCTCTAATAAATAATATTAAATTAAAAAATATATATGTAAATAGTACTTTTTATTTAAAACATTTAGAACATGGACTGTAACCTTTATTTAAAGCTTCTTTTTCAGTCAATTTTATAGCGCCCTTCATTCCATGAGAAGTTCTTGATTTATGATAGGAGTTAGACTTACTATTACCACCATTAGCATATACTACATTTTTATCATTTGAATTTATAGTATTAGAACTTTCCTCTTCATTTATCTTAGACATATCATATCCTTTATCAGTTACATACCCATTAATTGACCATATATTCAACTTATTAGATTTAGCTTCGCTTTGAGTTTTATTTAGTGCATCAAGATGTTTAGTTTGGTTGTATATATAGCCAACTCTTGCTAATCCTTCTTCTACAACTCTTTCATTATACATTTCTAATTTTTTGTGTTCAGGGCATGTATACCATAAATATCCAAGATATCTTCCATATTTATCTGTTGAAGTTTTTCCATCAAGTTCAAAGTAAACAGTATCTCCTTTTTTTAGCAATGATTTAGCAAATTCAGAAGCTTCCGGACCATATTTTTGTACACCAATATTTGGATGCTTAGTTTCTGGAGTATCTATTAATAATAATCTAGTATCAACTTCTTTATTATTAGGAAGTATTATTTCAACTGTATCTCCATCTACAACTCTATCAACAGTAGCTTTTATTACATCTTTAGAATTTACATCTAAACTTTGACTTACATTACTCTTATGATTAGAAATTTGACTATATAATACTTTAGAATTAGAAGTTTTACTAGTACATCCTGCAAAAAACAATGGTATTGATATTACAATAGATAGTAAACTTCTTTTATATTTTAGTTTTTCTAAAATTTTCATTTAATTCACCTCTTTTACATACTTTATATATAATACTATTTATATTAAATTTAATGCAACTATTTTGTAGTAAAATGATGAAATTTGTTCATGAAAATTTAAAATACTTTATATAAACTATAACAAATAAAAAATTTCATATATGTAAAAAACTTATCTTGTTTATCATTTAACTCTTTTTCTTTTTTTATCATAATATCTTTTACTTGTTCCTTACTTAAATTAGTTTTAGCTACTATATCTGTCATGTCTACATTATTATTAAGAAGCTTTTTAGCATATTCTATAGTTTTTTTGTATTCATCTTTTCTAAAGTTGCTCATATAGTATATCCTTTCAAATAATAGATTTATCTATAAAAAGATTTTTAACCTATACAAAATTTGTGCCTAAAAATGTTTATATAAGGATATAATGGGTATATAGTCATTAAATAATATTATATATAATTTAAAATTTAGATAAACTAAAACTTTTAGGAGGATACAAATGTCAAATTGTAGTTCATGTCCATCAAAATCAAGTTGTAAGAGCCAATCTACTTGTAATATAGAAAATAATCCAAAAAATAATATAAAAAAAGTTATAGGTGTTATGAGTGGTAAAGGTGGCGTTGGTAAATCAACTGTAACAGCACTACTTGCTAAGAAATTAAATAAAATGGGATATAAGGTTGGGATTCTTGATTCTGATATAACAGGACCTAGTATTCCAAGGCTTATGGGAGTATCAAATGAGAGAGCTATATCTCCAAATGGTAAAGATATATACCCTGTAATAACTAAAGAAAATATAAAAACTATGTCTGTAAACTACATGGTAGATAATGAAAATCAGCCAATAGTTTGGAAAGGTCCATTAATAGGAAATACTGTAAAGCAATTTTATAGGGATGTTATGTGGGAAGATTTAGATTATTTATTAATAGATATGCCTCCAGGTACAGGAGATGTAGCACTAACTGTTATGCAGTCTATTCCTTTAACTGGAATAGTAATGGTATCAGTTCCTCAAGATATGATATCAATGATAGTTGCCAAAGCTGTTAATATGGCCAAAATGCTAAATATTGATATATTAGGTGTAGTTGAAAATATGAGCTATATACAATGCCCTGATTGCGATAAAAAAATAAAGTTATTTGAAGGAGAAGAAACTGAAAAATTCTTGAGTGAAATGAATTTAAAGTTACTTGGAGAACTTCCTATGACTAAAGAAATAATAAATATAACTCACAATGGAGTAAATGAAATAAGTATGGAATTAGATAGTATACTAACAGGTATAGTGAATAATATAAAATAATTAATAAAAATAAAGCTGCTAAATTAGTAGCTTTATTTTTATTTTAAATCTATAATCTAATATATAATTAAGATAAGGGAGATGACTATTATGAAGCTTATAGATTTACATTGTGATACAATAGATAGATTGTTGGAAGAAGATAAAGATTTATATGAAAATAATTTTTCTGTAGACATAAAAAAGTTAAGAAAATCAAATTCTATTTTACAAGTATTTGCATTATATTTTGACCTAAATAAATATAGGTTAGATCCATATAAAAGGTTTGAAGACATGTATGAAAAATTTAATAAAGAGATAATTAAAAATAGGAAGTATATAGGTCTAGTAACAAGTTATCAGGATATAGTATCTAATATTAATAATAATAAAATATCAGCAATTCTTTCAATCGAAGAAGGAGGAGCTATAAATGGAAATATAGATAATTTATATAAAATACATGATAAAGGTGTTAGATTAATAACATTAACTTGGAATTATGAAAATGAAATAGGTTATCCTCATAATAATCACGATTTTAGATACAATTCTTTAAAGCCATTTGGGAAAAAAGTAGTTGAATGCATGAACGAACTTAATATGATAATAGATGTCTCTCATTTAAATGATGGAGGGTTTTATGATGTAGCGAATATATCTAAAAAGCCATTTGTAGCATCACATTCAAATGCTAGAAGTATAACTAATGTAACTAGAAATCTAAGTGATGATATGATAAAAATATTAGCAAATAGTGGTGGTGTTATGGGAATAAATTTCTGTAGTTATTTTACAGGAAAAAGCTCCATAACTAAAATAGATGATATAATATATCATATAAAACATATAGCAAATATTGGTGGAATAGATGTAATTTCTATAGGAAGTGATTTTGATGGAATAGAAAATGCAGTCGAAGTTTATGATATAGGTGAAATGGAAAAACTTTATTACTCACTAAAAAAAGCTGGATTTAAAGAATGTGAAATCGATAAAATGATGTATAAAAATGCATTAAGAGTTATAAAGGATGTTCTCTAGAAAGTTTTAAAAAGAATAGATTAACATAATATAAATCTAAAGAATATCATACATTAAAATGAGTTTTAGGAGGTATATTATGAAATATGCTAGCTATAAAAAAGGAGTTATAATTGATATAACTAGTTTTGAAAACGGTGAGTATATATTTATAACTATAGGCGAAGAGCCAGGTAATATATACACTTATACAAGGCTTGTATATTCTGATAAAACTTTAATACTAGATAACGAGTATAATGAAATATCTGTTAAAAATTTAAATATAGGAGACTTTGTAGTCGCATATCATTCTAACATTATGACCTTAAGTATACCACCACAGACTAATGTATGTATAATTGAAGTTAAGTAGTCATATAAGGAGACAAAATATGAAAAAGCTAATGATTATAGAAGATTCAAAGACTATAAGAGAAGAGTTAAAAGCATTACTTAATAGATATGGTTATGAAGTATTTGCATCAGACAAGTTTGAAAATATAATAAAGGATATAGAAAATGAAAAACCACATTTGATATTATTAGATATTAATTTACCTATATATGATGGATTTTATATATGTAGAGAGATAAGAAAAATTTCTAATATACCAATAATAATAGTTACAAGTAGAGACAATGAAGTAGATGAACTTATGAGTATAAATTTAGGTGCAGATGATTTTGTAACTAAACCTTATAATACACAAATACTTTTAGCACGTATAAGTTCTGTATTAAAAAGAGTTTATAATGATTCAGAAAATATGGATATTCTTGAATTCAAGGATTTAAGTTTAAACCTATCAAAGGGAACTGTAAAATCATCTATAGGTTCTTTAGAAATTAGTAAAAATGATATAAAGATATTATCTTACCTTATAAAAAACAAAGAGAAAATAGTAACTAGAGAAGAATTAATGAACTACATGTGGAATTCAGACTTATATGTTGATGATAATACACTATCTGTAAATATAAATAGACTTAGAAAAAAATTAGAAGAAATAGGTCTTAAGGATTATATAGAGACTAGAAGAGGACTTGGGTATATAATGAAATAAAAAAGTGTAACTAATTTAGTTGCACTTTTTTATTATACTTAAAATATATTATATATGTTTTTTAAAACGACAGATTATCTTGTTTTATGTAACTATATATATTTTTTTGAATATATATATACTAAAAGAAAATTATAAAATGGAGGGGTAAAATGTCTAAAAAAAACAACAAAAATTCTAAGACTAAAAAGATAAATCAGAAAAATTCAAAGAAGAAACCCCAAGAATCTGTAAATATAAATAATGAAATAAAACAGATATTACTAAAAAAATTAATAGAAAAGATAAAATAAAAACCTGATAGCATCAGGTTTTTATTTTATCTTTTTAAAGAATAAGATTAAAACTTACGGGAAAATTAAATAGTAAATTATAAAAATTATATAAGAGGTGCAGACATGGCAAATGAAAGACAAACTATAATACATAGTTCACTTGGTTCTGTATTTAGCGTTTTTAGTGAAGAAGAATTAAAAAAATTAACAAAAGAAGGTAAAAGAAGAATTGCTATCTCTGGAAAAATTAATTCTCCAGGTATAATAGAAGTTCCTAAAGGTGCAACACTTGCTGAAATAATAACTATGGCAGGAGGGCTATTAAATGATAGTGGATTTAAAGCAGCACAACTAGGTATGCCATTTGGAGGATTTATAACTGAAGATAATTTAGATCAAGAATTAGATTTTAAATTATTTGATAAAAACACAAGTCAAACTATAATAATTCTTTCTGACGAAGACTGTATAATACAATATGCTAAATTTTATATAGATTATCTTTTAGGTAAGATGCAAGATGGTAGTTTAGATAACTATTTAGTTGCTAAAAAAGAGATAATAAGAATGTGGAAGCTACTTGATAGAATCAGCAAAGGTAGAGCGAATATGAGAGATATTTTCTTTCTAAGAAGACTTGCAAGTACAGTAAAAGAAAAAGTTAATCAAAAACACAATATAATGGAAGAAATTATAGATAAGTTTTATGATGAGATAAAAGAACATATAGAAGGTCACCGATGTTATACATTTCAGTGTAACCATCTTATAAAGCTATCTATAACTAAAAAATGTATAGGATGTGGAGCTTGCAAAAGAGTTTGTCCGGTTGATTGTATTGAAGGAGAAAGAAAAAGTAGACATTACATAGATTATACAAGATGTACCCACTGTGGACAATGTGTAGCTGCTTGTCCAGTAAATGCTATAACTACAGGAAATAATACTTTTAGATTTTTAAGAGATCTAGCTACACCAAATAAGTTAGTAATAACTCAAATGGCACCTGCTGTTAGAGTTGCAATAGGTGAAGCTTTTGGACTTGAACCTGGTACTAATGTGGAAAATAAAATATCATCGGCGCTTAGACAGATTGGCGTAGATTATGTATTCGATACCACTTGGGCTGCAGATTTAACTATTATGGAGGAAGCTGCTGAACTTCAAGAGAGAATTGAAAAATATTACTCAGGTGATAAAAGTGTAAGACTTCCAATACTTACATCTTGTTGTCCTGCTTGGGTTAAATTTATAGAACAAAATTATGCTGATATGTTAGACGTACCATCATCTGCTAAGTCACCTATGCAGATGTTTGCAACGGTTGCAAAAGATATTTGGGCAAAAGAAAAAGGGCTAGAAAGAGACCAGGTAACATTGGTTTCTATAATGCCTTGTATAGCAAAAAAATACGAAGCTTCAAGGGCAGAGTTTTCACGTGATCTTAATTATGACGTTGATTACGTTATAACAACTAGTGAATTAATGACGTTATTTAAAGATTCAAATATAGATTTAAGTCAAATAGAGGATTCTCCTATTGATTCGGTACTGGGTGACTACACAGGAGGAGGAATAATATTTGGTAGAACAGGAGGAGTTATAGAAGCTGCGACTAGGACTCTTTATGAAAATATGACTGGTAAAAAACTAGAAAAAGTTGAATTTGAATCTCTTAGAGGATGGGATGGTCTAAGGGTAGCAGAAGTTAAAGTTAATGATTTAACATTAAGAATAGGTATTGCCTATGGTTTAAGAGAAGCTGGTAAACTCCTTGATAAAATAAGAAATAAAGAAGAATTTTTTCATGCTATTGAAATAATGGCATGTCCTTATGGATGTGTTGGTGGAGGTGGACAACCTAAAGCTAAAAAAAGACTTGAAACTCTTCAACAAAGAGCTGAAGGTTTAAATTCCATAGATAGATCATTAGACCTTAGAGTATCCAAAGATAATCCTAAGGTAAGAGCAATCTACGACAATCACTTAGATCATCCATTAAGCCATAAGGCACATGAATTGCTTCATACTGAATACTTTGTGAAGGTAAAAAGAGGAAAAGATGAAAACACTGATGCAAGTAAAGAAGAATAGAAACTTACTTAAATAATGATCTTTAAAGAAAGAGTGAATTTTATGGGTAATAAAAAAATCTTTTTGAGAGATATTAAAAATAATGAACAAATAAAAACCTCTCTTATGGTTATGAAATATCTTCATAGGGATGGTAATAAATATGTATTTAATATGAGTGATAAAAGTGGTCATATTAAAGCTAAACTTCCTTACAGAGTACCATTAGGTAAAGTTTTATCTATAGATTGTAAGAAGAATTCTATATTAGATATAGAAGAATTTGATGAAATTAAGGATTATGACCTCAAGGATTATTTACCAACAACTAAAGAGCCTATAGAAAATATACTAAATGAAATAGAAGAAATATCAAAAAAATATATAATATCTACAGAAGGTAAACTATTAAATGATTATTTTTTCAAAGATGAAGAATTTTTAAATAAATTTAAAGAAGCTATAGGTGGAGTATCCATGCATCATAATTATATAGGAGGTCTTGCTGAACACACTTTAAATGTAATGTACTTGACAAAAGTGTTATGTGAAAGATACTCTTGCAAAAGAAAAGAAATAGCAATATTAAGTGCTAAGCTTCATGATATAGGTAAATTATATGAACTTGAATACCATGGTCCATTTAAGTATACTCTACAAGGAGAATTAGAAGGACATATAGTAATTGGAGTACAAATGTTAGATAGAGCTTTTAATAATATAGATTATACATTTAGTGAAGACTTTATAAGAAGAATAAAAGGATGTGTAACTCAACATCATGGTAAAATAGAATATGGTTCTCCAAGGCCAGCTAACATGGAAGAATCATTTATAATAAATTATGCAGATTCAGTCGATGCTACTATGAATAAGATAGTTCAAATAAAAGATAATACAAGCGATGATGAATGGTCTGAGTATGATAGAAGGCTAGAAACAAAGCTTTATTTATAAAACATAAATAATTCTAAAATTAAAAACCATATGAAATTTTGTTAAAAATAAAGTCACGAGTAAAACTTGTGACTTTATTTTTTATATAATCTGCATGTAATAATATCAATGATTTGTTATACTTGTTTATATATAAATAAAAACATAAGGAGAATGATATGAATAAAAAAATAGGATTTATAGGTTGTGGTAATATGGCTAAAGCTATGATTAAAGGAATTATAAATTCAAAGCTTATTAGACCCGAAAACATATATGCGTCAGCTTTAAGTGAAAATACTTTAAATAATGCAAAAGATGAATTTAATATAAATACAACAAAAGATTCAAGAGAAGTTGTATTAAGGTCAGACATAATTGTTATTGCTGTAAAACCTAATATATATGATATAATACTTGATAATATTAAAGACGTAATAGATAATAAAATAATAGTAACTATTGCAGCTGGAAAAACTATATACTCTATAGAAAATATAATAGGCGATGATAAAAAAATAATAAGAACTATGCCAAATACTCCAGCGCTTGTAAACGAAGGTATGAGTGCACTTTGTAAAAATAAAAATATATCGGATCAAGATTTAAAAGATGTAAAGAGTATTTTTGATTCATTTGGAAAAAGTGAAGTAGTAGATGAAAACTTAATACATGCTGTTATAGGAGCGAGTGGTTCATCTCCTGCATATGTATTTATGTTTATAGAGGCTATGGCAGACTCATGCGTATCTCATGGTATGTCAAGGGATATGGCTTATAAATTTACATCTCAGGCTGTTATGGGAGCGGCTAAGATGGTATTAGAAACAAATATTCATCCAGGTGAATTAAAAGATATGGTGTGCTCTCCAGGAGGAACTACTATAGAAGCTGTAAAATCTTTAGAAGAAGAAGGTTTTAGGAAATCTATAATAAAAGCAATAGATAACTGTATTGATAAGTCAAAAAAAATGAGTAATGCTGACCTTTCTAAAAAATAAATTATAATGTATAATGAATAGTTGTATAAAATATTAATATAAGTTTTATAAATTTATATTTAGGTAAATTATGTAGAATAAAGTAGAACTACAGAGTTTAAATCCCCATTATAATTATTTTATAATAAATATAAATTAATTTAATTAAATTAAAATAAAGATATAAAAGATTAAGGAGACATATATGAATAAAGTGGAATTACTAGCACCAGCAGGTGACTTAGAAAGATTAAAAATAGCTTTTACTTATGGTGCAGATGCTGTTTATCTTGGTGGAGAAATATTTGGCATGAGATCGGCTGCTAAAAACTTTACTATAGAGCAAATGGCTGAAGGTGTAGAATTTGCACATGAAAGAGGAAAGAGAGTTTTCGTTACAGTAAATATAATACCAAGAAATGAAGAATTAGACCAACTAAAAGCATATTTATTAGAATTAGATAGAATAAATGTAGATGCAGTTATTGTAAGTGATCCTGGTATATTTACTATAGTTAAAGAAACAATACCTAACATGGAAATACACATTAGTACTCAAGCTAGTACAACTAATTCATTAGCATCAAACTTTTGGTATAAAGAAGGTGCTAAAAGAGTAGTTATGGCTAGAGAATTATCATTTAAGGAAATAAAAGAAATAAGAGACAATGCTGCTGAAGATATGGATATAGAAGCTTTTGTTCATGGAGCTATGTGTATGTCATATTCAGGAAAATGTGTTATAAGTAATTATACAACAGGAAGAGATGCAAACAGAGGTGCTTGCGCTCAACCTTGTAGATGGAAATATACTTTAGTTGATGAAGTTAATCCTGGTCAGTATGAAAAAGTTGTAGATGAAATAGATTCTTCATTTTTCTTTAATTCAAAAGATTTATGTATGATAGAATACATACCACAAATAATTGAAAGTGGTATAACAAGCTTAAAAATAGAAGGTAGAATGAAAACGGCGTATTATGTGGCTACTACTGTTAGAGCATACAGAATGGCACTTGATGAGTATTACAAAAACCCTAGTGATTGGAAATTTAATCCTATGTGGCTAGAAGAACTTAAAAAAGGAAGTCATAGAGATTATAGTACTGGATTTTTCATTGATAGACCAAGCGAAAAAGCACACAACTATGATTCGGCTTCATATATAAGAAATTATGATTTTATAGGAATAGTTAGAGATTATGAAGAAGAAACTGGCCTTTATATAGTAGAGCAAAGAAACAAAATGAATGTGTTAGATAAAATAGAAGTTATAGGTCCATTTAAAGAAACAGTTAATGCAACAATTCTTGAAATGTACAATGAAGATGGTGAAGAGATAGAATCTGCTCCACATGCAAGACAAATTGTTAAAATGAAGTTAGATGTTAAAGTAGATAAAGATTATATGTTAAGAAAACCAATTGTAAATATAAGAACAATTAAATAAAATGTAAATAAAAAGTCCTAGTATTAATTTATTAGGACTTTTTATTTACATTTTATTTGAAAAAAATATATATTAAAGATTAAAGATGAAGTATATAGCAAAATTTTGTATTAAATTATATAAAGGGAATGCAAATTATAGAGTTGAATATATATTAAAACAATATTTATTGTTCAATAAGGAGAAAAATAGTATGAAATTTATTAAAGAATCTATTGTAATATGTATACTTGTAGTTTCATTTATAATATTTATATCTTCATCAAATGAGAAAGTGAACGAAAATATTAAAATAAAAAGCTATGTTCTATCTAGTACTAAAGAAAATTTAAATAAAGAAAATGTAAGGCTCATAGAAAAAAATAGAGCCTCAAATATTACCTATAAAAGAGAAGATATTACTGTTGAAAGTGGAGTAAAAAAAGAAGAACTTGAGAATGTATTTGAGAATTATAAAGGTGCATCTACTATGATTCATCTTTCAGAGGCATTTATCGATGCCGAGGAACTTTATGGTGTAAATGCATTTACAATGGCAGCTATAGTAGCTCTTGAAAGTGGATTTGCTACATCAAGAAGAGCTGTTGAAGATAATAATTTAACTGGATTTGAAGTCTATACAGATGAATCGAAGGGAAAATTATTTTCTACTCAATATGAATCAGTCTTATATACCGCTAAGCACCTTGCTAAAAACTACCTTACAAAAGGAGCTATTTATTATGAAGGGGTATCTGTAGATGATGTACAGATACATTATTGTCCTGATGAAGGAAAAAATAAGGAGTGGGAAGTAAAGGTAGATAAATTAGCTTCTGGATTCTTAGATGTATATAAAAAACTTTACGCAAATGAATAAAAATATATCTAATGTATTAGCTTATAAGAATATATATTAATCATAAGATATTATATATATTTATAGATAGGAGGATAATTTATGCAACATGAAAAGGCTGAGTATATAGAGATAACATCTAGAGAATTAGATATATTAAAGTTTATAAATCTAGAACAATTTGATTTAAAAAAATGTTCTAAGCAATTTAATTTATCTTTAAATGAAATTTCACAACTAATATTAGATATTAGAAAAAAAGTAACAATAGCTATCATAGAAGATATTCCCATAAAAATAACTCAATGTGAGACAAAGGAAAAAGTAAATACTATTTGTAAATTTAGGTGCGCTATTTGCGGAAGTATTTATACTATAGATTATACAAATGAAGAAATAACATGTCCATTATGCTTTTCGAAAGAGGTTATGACAAATCAAGATGCTGGTTTTCTAAAATAAATTAATTTAAAGTGTAAAATCTATGTAAAATACTTTAGATTAATTATAATCATAAATAAGTATTTTACATAGAATCTATCTAATTTATTACAAATCCACCATTAGAACTTATAACTTGGCCTGTTATAAAATTTGATTTTTCACTAGCTAAAAATAAAGCTAAATTAGCTATATCCAGCGGAGTGCCTAATCTTAACAATGGAGTTTCATTTTTTAAATCCTCAATAACATCTTCATGTATACCATTTAACATATCTGTTTGTATAACTCCAGGTGCTATAGCATTAACTTGAATATTAGAAGGTCCTAATTCTTTTGCTAAAGCTTTTGTCATACCTATTAGTGCAGCTTTCGATGTAGAATATGCTACCTCATATGATGCTCCAACCATTCCCCAGATAGAAGATATATTTATTATTTTACCACTATGTTCATATAACATATATTTTACTGCAGATTTAGTAGTGTAAAAAACACTATTTAAATTTGTATTTATTATATTATTCCAATCTTCATTAGTTGTATCTGTAAACATCTTATAATCAGTTATTCCAGCATTATTTATAAGTACATCAATTCTTTCAAAAGTACCGATACAAAACTTAACCATTGCATCTGCTTCTAAAGGATTTGATATATCTGCCTTATATAAAACTACTGAATATCCTTTTGAGATTAGTTCATCGTAAAGTTCATTGGCTTCTTTTTCTGATTTATTATAATTTATTAAAACATTATATTCATTTTTAGCAAATACTTTTGCCATTTCACGACCAATACCCCTAGAGGCACCTGTTATTAAAACTGTTTTTTTATTCATATTTAGTTTTAACCTTTCTTAAGTCTATTTTAAAAGAAAAAATTTATATGATTGTAAAATCTATATAAACCTACACTTTATAATTTTTGTAATATATTATCCATTTCTTTACTTGTTAGTTTTCTCCATTTTCCAGTGGGTATTCCCTTTAGGGTTAAATCCATTATTCTCACTCTTTTTAATTTTACAACATTATACCCAAACACTTCACACATTCTACGTATTTGTCTGTTTAATCCTTGAGATAATATAATTTTAAATGTACGATCATTTATTTTACTAACATGGCATTTTTTAGTTATAACCCATTTATTATTAACAGGATTAAATATTTTAACGCCAGAACTCATTTTTTCTATAAATTTTTGATTTATATTCTTATCAACTGTAACAACATATTCTTTTTCATGATTATTTTCAGACCTTAATATTTTATTTACGATAGATCCATCATTTGTTAAAAGTATTAATCCCTCTGATGGTTTATCAAGTCTTCCAATAGGAAATATTCTTTCTGGGTAGTTTATATAATCAATTATATTACCTTTAACATGACGTTCTGTTGTACATGTTATACCAACAGGTTTATTTAATGCTATATATACATTATTCTTTTTAGGAGTAATTCTTTTTCCATTAACTTTTACAATATCATTAACCTCAACAGGCTGACCTATTTTGGCTATTTTTCCATTTATAGAAACTTTTCCTTGTTGTATTAATTTATCAGCTTCTCTCCTAGAACACATTCCAGTAGAGCTAATGTAATTGTTTAGCCTCATATCGTTCTCCTTTGTTTCTTCATCTTAAATAATACTTTTAAAGTATATTACAGTTGAATATGTTAATCAAGGTACAAATGATGACTTAAATATGTTTAATTAATATAATGATAGTCTTTATATAATACATTTTTAAAATATAGGGGGATTCTTAAAAACGAATTATATAACAATATTTAAATAATAATATATGTATAAATGGCAAAAAAACTCGAGTTTATATTTTTAACTTTCTTATAAACATACGTAAACATACGAATTATATATATTTATATATTTCGATTTGAATTTATTTTTTATAGTAACAAATTACAGAAATTTTTCATAGTATTTAGTAACACTATTAAAAACTCCCTACAATAATCTTAAGACAAGAGTTATATAGCTTTTTCAAAGATAAAACCAATAATTTAACTTAATGTAGGCTAGTTATGATAGTTAATAAAGTGACTTAGGTTTAAGTCACTTTATTTTTTTGAATTTTATTTTGGGCTAGTACATATATATAATTATATAAATATTAAGGGAGGAGAGAAGTTTTGAATAGTTTATTTATAAATATATTAACAGTTTTCTTTGTTTTAGTAATACTTATTTATAGCATTATAAATGTAATCTTAAATAAAGCTTTATATAATTATATAAATAGTGATTATATAAGTTTAAATGAGCATAACCAAAGAAGTATGAAATATAAATCTATAAAAGAGAAATATGATTTATACTTACTAGAAAATAGTCATGCTCAAGTTAATATAACTACATTTATTGAGGAAGTTTGTTCCAATTTAACATTTAAAAAAAGATATGTACTTGATAATATTAAATCGATAAAGAGCTCATCATCTAACTGTATATTGCTTGGTGTATTAGGAACATTTGTTGGACTTTCGTTAATGCTTTTAAGTATAAATACTAGCGATATAATAAATTCACTTCCTCAGACTATAAGTTCGATGCAAACTGCGTTTATAACTAGTATTTGCGGAATAGTTAGCTCTATTGTATTAAATACTATACTTTCTCGTAATGATTGTGAACAAATATTAACTATGTTTATGCTAAAATGCGAAAATTTACTAACTTCTGATGTAACTCATAATAAATCTAAAGACTTAGATAATAAAATAGAAGAGGTAAAAGATACTATAAAGCAAATTAGTAAATCAATAGAATCTATAGAGAAGTTTGATGATATATCAAAAGATTTAAATAGATTTAATAAAGAATTTATAAACAGTATAAAGACGTTAGAGAACTTACTTCTAGGATCTTCAGACTCTATAAAAGTATTTGATCAAGATATTAGAAAATTAGATAAACAATTTAATATATTGAATGTAAGATTTAATAAATTATTTGATAAATATGATGTTCAAGAGGATATAAATAAAGAAATATTATTAGATATAAAGCTTACTTCTAAAAACATAAATGAGTCTGTTGAAAATCAATATAAAATGAGAGAATTTTTAAGAAGCTTATCTGCTAACTTTGCTTTATATGAAAGAACTGCTCAAGATTTATTAGTTAAGCTTGTAGACTATGAAAAAAATATATCTAATATGCAAGGTAACATAAACAAAGAGCAAATAAACCTAGATCAAACAATAAAACATTTAGCATCTGTAATAGCAATTTCAAGTCAAGATATAGATGAAAAATTGAATATGATATTTGATTACATAGAAATTTATAAAGAAGCTGTAGCTATGGATTATATGAAAGAAGATAGATATAAGCCTGAAAATCAAGAAGAAATTTATGATATAGAAGAAAGTGATTCTAATTATAGTAAATCTAATGAGTTATTAAGAACTTCAGATGTATCAAGAAAGAAAAGACAAAATAAGTTCATATCTATAGATTCAAAAAAAAGAAATAAATTAAGTAAATCATCTTTAAATAAATTAATTGGAGATGGTAAAGATGATAAATAAGTATAGAAGAACTATTAATAAAGAATTTGAAAAGAGTAGCTTTTGGCCAACTTTTACAGATATGATAGCAACCGTATTGATGGTTATAATGCTCATACTTTTTAGTAGTGAATCTATAACAGGTTCAGTTGAAAAAGATTTAGCAAAAAATATAAATGATTCAGTTAAAAATACATTAATAAATCAAGGATTAGATGTATCAGTTGATGAAAATAACGGATTAGTAACTTTTGGTGAAAGTACTATGTTTGATATAGATAGTTATGAGTTAAAGCAAGAAGCTAAAGAGATGCTTAAAATATTTATTCCAAGGTACGTAGAAGCTCTTTATAGTGATTACGATGGTAATATATCAAAAATAGTAATAAAAGGTCATACAGATGATGTGGGGAGTTATTTGTATAATCTAGACCTATCTCAAAAAAGGGCTTATAGTGTAGCTACATTTATAGTAGGTGAGGAAATTGGAGATTATAAATATAAAGATAAGGTATTAAAGGATATCGAAGCTATAGGTAGATCTGAGGCTGAGCTTATAAAAAATACCGATGGTACTATAAATAAAGATGCATCAAGAAGAGTAGAGTTAATGTATGAGATTGATGTTGATTAACAAAAAGGTGGATATAAACCACCTTTTTATAATTTTACATATCAAAGATATCTATTAACCATTTAGAACTATGATTATCTCGGCAAAGGTATATCCAAGACTCATATGTATTATTTATATTTTTAGGAGTAGTATAATCAATTTTGTACTTAACTTTATAGATTCTAATATTGTCGATGCTTTTTTTGCTATATTTTGTGTATGATTTTAGTAAACTATTGTTTGTTTCTCGTTCTAGTGATTTTAATGTGATTTTATCTATATAATTTAATTTAGAACTTAAAAAATTAATTTCATCTTGATCTGTAATGATTTGATTTATTTTAGATATGTCTTTTTTATTAATTGAGTCAAAATATTCATTTACAACTTCTCTAGAAGTATCATTTTTTTCTATACCTTCGGACTTTATCGTTGCTAAAAAAGAAAATATAAGCATAGGTATTAAAAGTAATAATGCTAATGTTTGGTTACTCTTAGTTTTATTTTTTATGAAATCACCTCCTAAATTAACAATTCTAATTAAATAAATGCTTAAATTTAGTTATTTATTCCTGGAAAAGGTATATCTAATTATAGTATACTATCATATAAGCTAAAAATAAATTATAAGTTAAAATTTATTAATACTTGATATTTTAAGGAGGCTAAAATATGAATAACACACCAACAGCACATAATAATGCAAAGCTAGGAGATATAGCAGAGACTATATTACTTCCTGGAGATCCACTAAGAGCTAAATTTATAGCAGAAAATTTTTTAGAAGATGTAATTGAATATAATACTGTTAGAGGTATGTTTGGATATACAGGATATTATAAAGGCAGAAGAATATCTGTACAGGGAAGTGGTATGGGCATACCATCAATAGGAATTTACTCTTATGAATTAATACATTTTTATGGAGTTAAAAATCTTATAAGAATTGGCTCAGCAGGAGCAATAAATGAAAAATTAAATTTACATGATATTGTAATAGGAATGGGCGCTTGTACTGATTCAAATTTTGCATCACAATATAATTTACCAGGTTCATATGCTCCAATAGCAAGTTATAAATTACTACAAAAAGCAGTAAATATAGCTAATGATAAGGGGACTACAGTAACTGTTGGAAATATACTTTCAAGCGATGTATTTTATTCTGATACAGGACTAAGTAATTTAGAAAAATGGAAGAAGATGGGTGTGCTATGTGTAGAAATGGAAGCAGCGGGTCTTTATATGAATGCTGCTAGAGCAGGAGTTAATGCACTTACTATACTTACAATATCAGATTGTCCTTTTACTGGAGAAGAGTGTTCATCTCATGATAGACAAGTAGCATTTACGAAGATGATGGAAATTGCGTTAGAATTAGCTTAAATATTAAATTTTCAATCATAAATAAAAGATATGGCTGTAGTACCATATCTTTTATTTATTTAAAAACACTTAAATTTATTATAATACTCTAAATACACCTGTAACAATTCCTATAACCTGTACATCTCTAGATGTTAGAACTATTGGTTCCATAAAATCATTTTGAGGTATTAGTCTAATAACATCTCCATCTTTTTCAAATGTCTTTACTGTAGCATACTCATTATGAATAAGAGCTACTACTATCTCAGAGTCAACAGCAGTATTTTTTCTATCCACAATAACATAATCTCCATTTAAAATACCTGCATTAACCATACTATCACCTTTAACTTTTAAAACAAAGTTATTGCTACCTTTAACTAAGTTAGCTGGTAATGTTATGTACTCTTCTATATTTTGTTTTGCAAGTATTGGTAGTCCTGCTGTAATTTGTCCAACCAAAGGAAGATTTAACATTTCTGGAGTAGGAAAATCTGATTCGAATCCAGCTTTATCTAAAACTTCTATAGCTCTTGGTTTAGTAGCATCTCTTCTTATATACCCTAATTTCTCAAGCTTATTTAAATGTGCATGTACAGTAGAAGTTGATTTTAACCCTACAGCATCACATGTTTCCCTAACTGATGGTGGATATCCCTTTGAGGCTATCTGATCTTTTATAAATTCTAATATTAATATTTGCTTACTACTCAAATCTATATACATAAAATCTCTCCTTCCTAATCAAATATTGCATTATACTTATATTGTAGCACAATGTTTCCCTTTTCTCAAACATTCGTTCCAAAATAAAAGGTATTTACTATTTAATCTAAAGAAGCTTCTTTTTCATCATCTATCCATTCGAAATTATTTACGATATCTCTTTTAACATGTTTTTTATGTGCAGCATAAAGTTGAGTAGTAGTAACATTGTCATGATCCAATAAATTTTGCACATCATATATAGAAAAACCATTTTGGATTAGAGAAGTAGCGGCAGTAGCACGAAGTTTATGAGGGCTATAACCACTATCTCTAGATGTTTCCATAGAAATAGACGTATATTTTTTAACAAGTTGTCTGATAGCTTTTGGTGTAATTCTTTTATTTTGTAAAGATAAAAATAAAGCATCTTTGTGTTCTTCAGCCAATAATTCACTTTTTGTCCTCTCATTATAAATATAATCCTTAACAACGACTTCACAAGTATGGTTAATTGGCATCAAGACTTCTTTACCTCTTTTTCTATATATTTTAAATTCACCCCTAGAAAAGTTAAAAGAAGAAATATTTAGCTCTCTGAGCTCATTTAATCTAAGTCCATAAGTAACAAATAAAGCTAAAATAGCCTTATCACGAAGCTTAGTTTTCCTCCAATAAACTTTTTCTTTATCAGTTAATCCATAACCACTTTCAACAGAATCAAGCATTTTAGCGACTTCATCTATGTCGAGTCTTTTTATAGCATCTGGTTGAGGCTTAGGAAGTTTAATTGGATTAAAGCCATCAGTTATGTTGCTGTCTAATTGTTCATTTCTAAACATAAACTTAAATAGAGTAGAGAGAGATGATTTTTTTCTAGCAAGGGCTCTATTATTATTTTCATAAATTAAAGTTGTATCTTGGGATGTATGTTTATAGTATCTAGTACAATAATCACCTAAAAATAAGTTTACATCTCTTGCTTTTATTAAATTAAATTCTTCTAAGGTAATATCACATATTTCTTTAGCTATTGTTAGTTCTTGAGATTCAACTAAGTAATTGCAGAAAAATTTTATATCTTTTAAATATGCATGTCTAGTAGAGACAGATACAGATCCTTTTAAATAAACAAAGTAATCTTTCATAAAATTAGGCAATGATTTTTCTATTATTATACATTCTTCTATAAGATTGTTATCACGTATGACGATGTTATCTGGTTTATCTGATTTATTATGTATTTTTAATATTTTTGTATCTTTCAAAATTTACCTCCAACTATAAAATGAAAAGTTATTATAACTATAAAATATAATAACACTAGGTTTTTCGTATTTCAACTATTCCTAAAATTTAAGTATTACTTACAAATTACATTGTAAAGAGATTAAGTATAAGCATTTGAAGCTTAAAATAAAGTATATTAAATATACTTATATATTAGATGAAAAATCTTTAATATTAATGTATAAATATATCTTTAAGAAAGATAACTATAAAATGCAATATGAAAAACTATTTATAAACAAAATATATAGAAACAAAAAAAGAGTATTAGCAAATAAATATAAATTAATTAAATCTATATAAGCATAGGTACAAATTGCTAAATTTAATAAATTTATATGCATAATATTATTAATTATAATAACTATTCCCTAAATATACATTTAAAGACTAGTTAAATCTTAAAGATTTATAAATATACCACTACTTCCAATTATCAATATTAAATTTATTTTAATTTTTATTATTAATATTAATTTAATAAATCTGCATGCATAATAGATAAATTTGTTAAATGAATTTATATTAGTGTATTTTTTTATAATACAAAATAAAATATACCTATATAATTAAATTTATCATATAGGTATATTTTTTTAAATCTACAAGCATTTTCCGATTTTTCTATATTTATCATATCTTTTAGAAACTATTTCAGCTTCAGTAAGTTTTTCATAGTAATCAAGTCTATCTAATATAAATTCTTTTATTTTGTTAGCTACTAAATCCACATCTTCTTGAGCACCGTTTAATGGCTCTTTTATAACTTTATCAATTATACCAAGCGCATATAAGTCTTTACTAGTAAGTTTCATTACTTCACTAGCTTCTTTAGCTTTAGAGGAATCTTTAAATAATATGCTCGACAGTCCTTCAGGAGAAATTACCGAGTAAACTGAGTGTTCCAACATACATACATCATTTCCAATACCAATTCCGAGTGCTCCTCCACTTCCCCCTTCCCCGATTATAAAGGATATGATAGGTACTTTAAGTTTACTCATTTCAAGTAAGTTTTTTGCAATAGCTTCACTTTGACCACGTTCTTCAGCTTCTATACCACAAAATGCCCCCGGTGTATCTATAAATGTAATTATAGGTCTTTTAAATTTTTCAGCTTGTTTCATAAGCCTAAGGGCTTTTCTATATCCTTCTGGATGAGGCATCCCAAAGTTTCTTTTAATATTTTCATGAACATCATTTCCTTTTTGATGACCTATAATGGTAACCTTAAAATTATTTATATTGCCTATTCCTCCGATTATAGATGAATCATCTTTAAACAGCCTATCTCCATGAAGTTCTATAAAATTAGAGAAAATTCTATCAACGTAATCTTTTGTTGTAGGTCTTTTTATATCTCTACTTAAACAAACTTTTTCATAAGGTGATAAATTAACATTAGCTTCATCTTTTAATTTACTTAGTTTTTCTTCCAATTTTCTTATTTGATTACTTAAATCTATTTGATTAGATTTGGATATTTCAGTTAAATTATTTATATCTGCCTTTAATTTCTGTATTTTTTTATTTATCTCAATAGTATTTATATCCATTCTATTCCTCCATAGAAATATCTTAAATTAAATTTTTATATATTCAACTTAAATGTAAATATTCATTTATTTAATATTTATTTCTAAAAAATTAACGAATAAATTTTTTGTATTTATTCGCTAATTTATATCTATTTATTTAATGTAGTGAAAGTATAGTATATAATGTATCTTTTAAATATTTTCTATTAACTATCTTATCTATAAATCCATGCTCTAGTAAAAATTCAGAAGTTTGGAAATTATTAGGAAGCCTTTGATTTATAGTTTGTTCTATAACCCTCTTACCTGCAAAGCCAATTAATGTATTTGGTTCAGATAAAATTATGTCTCCAAGCATAGCAAAACTAGCACTAACACCGCCAGTTGTAGGGTGTGTTAATAAACTTATATATAATAATCCTTTTTCCTCGAGCTTAGAAATGGCCTGAGAAGTTTTAGCCATTTGCATTAATGATACCATTCCTTCTTGCATTCTAGCCCCTCCTGAGGCCGTACAAATAATTATATGAAGATCATTACTAGCTGCATATTCTATAGAATATGTTATCTTATCACCAACAATACTGCCCATACTTCCCATCATGAAATCTGGATTCATTACACATAAAACTATTTTTATTCCATTTACACTACAAGTGCCACAAATAACAGCTTCATCTTCTTTAGTTTTTTCCTTGTAATTATTAAGTTTATTTAAATAATTCGGAAATTCTAATGGATCCTGAATGTCAATTTTAAACATAAACTCTTTAAAAGTACCATTATCAGAAATTAAACTTATTCTATCTCTAGCTTTAATACTATAATGTGTTTCACATTTTGGACATATATTTAAATTATCCTCTATATCTTTTTTAAAAACATGATCATTACAACCTTCACAATATATCCAAAATTTATCATCTACACTATTCTTTTTAAATTTATTATCTAGAGAAACTGTGATATATTTAGTTTCTTTAGATGGTAAAAATTTTTTAATCATAATGATTTCTCCCTTATATAGTTGTTGCTATCTGTTTATTTCCCAGAAATTCATCTTCGATAAATTTAGTATAATGCCTATCTTCTAAGAAAGCTTCACTATTTATAAGCGATTTTTGAAAATCTATATTAGTTCTCACACCTTCTATAATTATTTCGTCTAGCGCTCTATTTATTTTTTTTATACACTCTTCTCTACTCTCTGACCAACAAATAAGCTTACCTATCATAGAATCATAAAGAGGAGGTATAGTATATCCACAGTAAACAAAGGTATCAAACCTTGTTCCAAATCCGCCAGGTATATTTAGTGATGTTATTTCACCAGGACATGGTTTAAATTCTTCTTCTGGTATTTCAGCATTTATTCTACATTCAATAGCATGTCCTTTAAATACTATCTCTTCTTGATTAAAAGGTATAGGCTTATTATCTGCAATTAATATCTGAAGTTTTATAAGATCAATTCCTGTAATCATTTCCGTAACAGGATGCTCTACTTGTATTCTTGTGTTCATTTCTATGAAATAAAAGTTTTTGTGTTTATCTACTATAAATTCTATTGTTCCTGCACCTATATAATTAGTTCCTTTTACGATATTAACAGCACTCTTATATAAATTATTCTTCTCTTCTTCACTTAAGTAGTTAGAAAGTGATTCTTCTAGTACTTTTTGATTTTTTCTTTGCATAGAGCAATCTCTTCCACCTAAATGTATCGCATTTGAAAATCTATCTCCAAATACTTGAACTTCAATGTGTCTAGGATTTTCTATGAATTTTTCCATATATAAATCACTACTTCCGAATGACGCTAAAGATTCAGAACTAGCTATATCAAAATTTGAAAACAGTTCGTCTTGCGTATAGACTATTCTCATGCCTTTCCCACCGCCACCATTAGAAGCTTTTATAATTACTGGATAACCAATTTTATTTGCTACTTCAAAAGCTTCTTCTTTGTTTTTTAGTACTCCATCAGAACCAGGAACTACCTTTATACCTAAACTAATAACAGTTTCACGAGCTCTAGATTTATCACTCATTAAAACCATTTGTTTTTTACTTGGTCCGATAAAAATAATATTATTTTCTTCACATTTTCTAGCAAATTCATGATTTTCTGATAAGAATCCAAATCCAGGATGTATAGCATCACATTCAAGTTTAAGAGCTAAATATATTATATTGTCTATATTATTATAACTTTTTGAGATATTATTAGGTCCAATACATATGGATTCATCAGCCAGATATCTATGTAAACACTCACTATCTGCTTTAGAGTATATTGCAACTGTTTTTATGTTTAGTTCTTTGCAAGTTCTAATTATTCTAACAGCTATATCTCCTCTATTAGCAACTAATATCTTTTTAATCATAATATACCTCCTTATAATGGCCTAATTTTAAATAAAGGTTGATTGTACTCTACTAATTCTTCACTTTCAACCAATATTTCTACTATTTCACCTTCTATTTCACTATTTATTTCATTCATAAGCTTCATTGCTTCTAATATACATAGCTTATCTCCTTCTTTAACTATATCGCCAATATTTACAAAACTTTTTTCATTAGGACTTGGCGATGGATAAAATGTTCCCACTAAAGGAGCTTTTACTATATATAAATTATCTTTATTTTGAGAGTTTTCATATTCGCTAATATTTTCGTGATTTATACTTTCTAATTCTATTTCTTCGCTATTTTTTAAAGTGTCTTTTTTATTTTTAATATTATTTTTTAAAGAACTATTTTTTTTTGATACTTCTAGTTTTAGTTCAGAGTTTTCTAATTTTACATATTCTAAACTTGTATTATCTATAGCCTTTAAAAGTTCTTTTATTCCATTTATTTCCATGTATTTTTACCCCCTTATATTATTACCAGGTACTAATATTATATCATAAAAAATAACTTTGTAAACAGATTTAATCTCATTTAAGTTTTTGCACTAAATTATGAATCTATATCATTTTAAATAAACAATAAAAGATACTAATTTAATAAATTAGTATCTTTTATTGTTTATTTAAGTTTTCACCGATATCTATTATTTCTTCTTTAGATAAACCTGTAATATCAACAATAAACTCTATATCAGCATTTTTCAGTAAAAGTTCTAATGCTATCTCCTTTTTTGTATTCATTAAAATTAAATCCATGTCATTACTGCTTAACAGACAATTATTTATAGTACACTCATCATCACTATCAATCTCCTTATATTCTTTAAATACATTCTCCATAAAAACATTAAATAATATAAACAAAGCAGGGATTAAAAAATATATCCTAGCTCCAATAAAACCTATAATGACATTTAATGAAATAAAGATCAGATTTAATTTATCTAAATTATTATTTAAATGTTCTTTGTTAGTGCCATATGCCTTTATTATAGATAATATAAAAGTCGTTATGCATAAAGGTAATAAGAGATAACTAGATACTATTTCAAAGAAATTCATAGTATCAAAAAACACAGAAATATTACTATATGTACATATAAATCCTTTTAAATATGCATATACACATGCCATTATTCCAAATATGGCTCCAAGGGCTTGAGTATACCAATTTATAAATCGTAAATTCATAATATCCCCCCCAGATATCTATATATAATAAATATGCTATTTATTATTTGAATATCTCTATATTATATAAATTACTTAATTAAATTATAAGCTGTAGTTAATATTTTTATATTATATAGATTATCTTGAAGTTGTATTAAATCATTAGTTAGTTTTTTAGCTTCATTAATATCTCCTATATCTATACATTTGTATATTTTTTTTAGTATAATAAGTTCATTTTCCTTTAATATATTTTCGTTATTATTATTAAGATTATGATTATATATACACATTTTAAACTCCTTTAATTAATTTAGTTATATTAATTATTATTTAATATGTTTATTTTTATACCAAATAGTATTATAATTAAATTTATGTATATTAAAAATTAGTACATAACCATTAATATCATAAGCTAATGACTAAATATACTTTATATGGAAATACTATAAAATAAATCCACTGAGTTAAGGGGAGTTTTGAATATGTTAGACACTATAGAATTTATATTAAAGATTTTATTTTTAATTTTATCTATTGTTTGGATTGGAAAAATCATGGTTTTAAGAAGCGATAAGCAAATCGTTATAAATCCACTACTTATAGGAATATCTGCAATACTTTCAGTGCTACCTCATCATTCAAATACTGAGTTACAGTCAACAAGAATTATCTTATATATACTATATTTGTTAGTTGTATGTTTGGGATTATATACTATGAGAAGAAAAAACGGAATATTTTAAAAAATAAGAGGTGATATCACCTCTTATTTTTTTTTAGCTTCACATCTAAATATTTTCATTCCATAAGACATAAATTTATCTTCATATTCTGTTGTTACATTTTCAAATTCACTATTTGCTAAGTCTAGAGATATATTTTTTAATTTCCAGTTGTTATCAGTGATTTCATTTAAACTAAATTCAAATAAATTTTCATTATCAGTTTTAAAATGTATCTCACCATCAGCATTTAAAATTTCATTATACATATTTAAAAAGTTTTTATGTGTTAGTCTTCTTTTTGCCCATCTTTTCTTTGGCCAAGGGTCACAGAAATTTATATAAATTCTAGATAGTTCTTCTTTTTCAAAATAATCTAATATATTAGCTACATTTGCCCATGCAAACAAAATATTATCTAAGTTATTTTCTATAGCCTTTTCCACAGCCTTTAATAGAACTTCTTCTTTTATTTCAAAAGCTATGTAGTTTATATTAGGGTTTTCTTTAGCTAAAGTGGTTAAGAATTTTCCTCTACCTGTACCAAATTCTACATGTATAGGATTATTATTTTCGAATCTTTTATTCCATTTTCCTTTAAATTGTTCTATGTTATCTTTTAGTACATAATTTTCATGGCTTAATAATTTTATATCTGCACCCTTTACTTTTCTTCTTCTCATAAGTTGCTCCTTGCTTTATACTTTATTATTTATTAATAATACATTAATTTTAGTAAAAAATAAAGAGTATTAGCATTTGCTAATACTCTTTTTAGATATTAATGTCCGCAACCAGAGCATCCTCCACCGCATCCATTATCATCTTTCATATTTTCAGGTATAACTTTGAAACCGTATCCTGTATCTTCTATAACTATATCTCCATACTTAGTATAGTCATCTTTACTCATTATAAAATGTAATCCATCTACATCGTATTGTAAATCGTCAGCCTTTTGCTCATCCAGAGCAATTCCAAATGATGGACCACCTCAGCCTATACCTGCAAAGTATACTCTTATATTATGAGGTCTGTCTTGATTATCTTTTAATATGTCTTTTAGCGTATCTACCGCTGTTTGTGGTAAAGTAACCTTCATATAATCATTTCCTTTCAATTATTAAATTTATATATATTATATACTTTTATTGTGTATATAATCAATTAAATTTTACAAAATATACTAGAAATTAATAAAAATATATCATTTAAATTATATAAATTTATTTATATTATACCCTTTGATATCAATAATAAACGAAATTTATTTTACTATATAATTATTATACTTTATATACTATGTATTTACTGTTATAATATATAAATGTGATAAAATTTGACAATTTAATATAATGGGGGTAAAAATGAAAAAGGAAAATTCTAAGTTACTTGTAGAAGCTTTTGGATTAATATTAGGGTGTATATCTATGAGTATAGGTATTAATATGTTCTTAAAGCCACACACAATAGCACCTGGAGGACTTAGCGGCCTTTCTGTAGTATTAAGTAAGGTTACGGGCATGTCAGTATCTTTTATAATGTTAGCTATAGGTGTTCCTCTAGTTATATTTTCATTTAAAATACTTGGAGGAAAAAATTCTATAAAAACCTTAATAGGTACAGTTATGTTTTCTATTATAGTAAATTTAATGGCTCCAATTTCTGACCTAATTGTGACAAATGATTTATTATTATCAGCTATATCAGGTGCTATACTACTAGGTATAGGTATAGGTATAATGTTTAGAGCAGATGCTTCTACTGGTGGTACTGATTTAATTGCACTTATACTTAGCAAAAGGTTTAAAGGTATTAAGCCTACACAATTTATGGTATGTTTAGATGCTTTTGTAGTTATATCTTCAGGAATTGCTAGTAAAAATATTGAAATTGCTCTTTATTCTGCTATAGCACTCTATACAATGGTCAAGGTAGCAGATGCAATAATGGAAGGATTTGATTACTCTAAAGCTTTCCTTATAATATCTAAAGAAGCGGAGAGCTTAAAAGAAGTTATAACTAATGATTTATCTAGAGGTGTTACTATATTAAATGGTAGAGGTGGATATACTGATGATAAAAAAGAAGTACTTTTAGTAGTGGTTCCTAGAAATCAAGAAGTTCACTTAAAAAGATTGGTTAAATTGAAAGATCCCAATGCATTTATAATAGTTAGTAATGTTCATGAGGTATTAGGAGAAGGATTTAAAGTTTTAGAAAGTTAAAGCGGTATGTAAATACCGCTTTTATTTTTTATATACCCTAGAATCTATGATTATTTCTCCTTTTTGTGATAAATTACATATAACTAAAGATGGTGTTGTGTACTCATAGCCATTTAAAAATGGAAAAAGTAATGTATATCTTCCTTTTTTTAAATTCTTAAACTCATATGATCCATTTTCATTGGTTAATGAATAAGCTTTATTACCATTACTATCTATAATGGTAATAGTTTTTTCTTTTAATGGTATACTTTTAGTATTAGTACCTGCTTCTTTATTTACTACAAATAAATTTCCAGATATTCTTGATAATGAACTTATTTTAACTATATTGTCAGGCTCAAAAACACTTAAAACATTTTTTATCTTTAAATTTATTTGTTGGATTATTGTACCACTTAATATAGTAGATTTTGAAAATGGAATTTCATGATAAAAATCAGCCTTTAACAAACAATTAGAAAGGATATTTTTTATCATTACTTTAGAAATTGAATATAATATAGAAGGTCTTTTATCTGTTTTAATCGAATTATAGTTACCTCTTACCTGGACATTGTCTAATAACACTATAGTTTCATCACTAAAATGAATTGGACTATTAAAAATATAGTCTTGACCTTTATAAACAGTTACAGGATTTAGCATTATATACTGATCGCTAGCTATAATTTTAATATTATCAGATCTAATAGAATCTAAAAAAGTTAAATCTTGAATTTGATTATTTGAAATATTTAATATCTGTAACTCTGTAAGATTAGCTAAATTGCTTATTTCGGATATATTGTTACTATCTAATCCTATAGATTTTAAATTTACCAAATCACTCAAAAAGCTAACATCTTCAATTTTATTTTCTGATAACTCTAATGTATTTAAATTAACTAACTTAGAAAGTAAAGAAGCATCCCTTATCTCGTTTCTACATAAATTGAGATGTTTTAAATTGACTGCATGCTCTATCCCTTTTAAACTTGATATATTTTTATCTGATAAGTCTAATTTTTCTAATAACTTTAGTTCATTTTTTGTAACATTAAAATTTTCTACACCTAATGTACTAGATATAGCATACTTTAAATGATCATCTATCCAATTATCATTCAAATCTTTCATAAAAATTTCATCTCCTTATTATAGATGTTAAATTTTATTTATATTTACTCATTAAGTAATTTTTTCGTGATATTTTATATAAATTACATTTTACTTTTTTATTAGATGAATGAAATGTTTTGTAATAGGTTTTTATATATTCAAAATTTAAGTTTTCTAATGATTTTATTGAATAATTATTGTCTTCATAAGTTATAGCTATAATTTCCTCAAGTTTTAATTTTTTAAATCCATATTTTACGATCTCTCTAGCTAATTCGGTTGATAAATCATACCCCCAATAAGATGGGTTTATGCATATTCCGATTTCTCCCTTTTTATTATCTTTAGAGATATTGTTAAAACCTATATTACCTATAACTTTTTTGTTTGATTTTAATACTATTGCGTAATGGGCTAGTTTGTTCTCATTATACTTTTTTAAAAAGAAATTTTTTATAAATTCTCTAGTTTCATAAATATTCTGATGTGCTTTAAATGGGAGATATTTTACGACTATTTCTTGCTTATAACACTCATGTAAATCTGGAGCATCTTTTAAAGTTATAGGTCTAAGTATACATCGTTTTGTTTCTAAAACATTCATTTTAGAGTTGTACATTTTTAACTCCCCTTTGATGAAATTTAATTTTGATTATAAAAAAACAATATAGAATCAAAAGACTTTTATATAACTTATGAGATTTATGCATTAACTGTTCTTTATAAACATAAAATATATAGTTTTATGCCAAAAAAATAAAGTGAAGTATTTTCAACATATTAGAGCAATACATAACATATTATGTCAGTTGTATGTCAGAACTTTAAATGTTTTTATTTTTTCTTTTATGATATAATATATATATATATATAATTGTAATAATATGGAGGAATTGAATGAGCTTTGCATTTATAAGAAAAAGAAGCAAAAACTATATAGTTTATTTAGAATATAAAGATGTTGAAAGTGGAAAAAAGATACAGAAAAATATGGGTTCATTTGATAAAAAAAGAGATGCATCTAAGAAGTTAATAGAATTAAAAGAATCCATTTTAAACGATGAATTAGCTACACCAAACTCTATAAAATTCGGTAATTTTTTGTTGGATTTTTTAGAAAAACATAAGATAAATTTATCTATAACTACATATAATTGTTATCTAAGAATATGCAAAAAGTATATAATACCTAAGCTAGGAAATCATAAGTTAGAAGATTTAAAACCTATACATATACAAAATTACGTAGATGATTTAGTTGGAATTCTTAGCCCTCAAACTATAAAGATACACATAAATATATTAAATTTAGCTATGAAAAAGGCTTATAGATTAAGACTTATAAGAGAAAATATTGTAGATTGTGTAGAAACTCCAAGAATTAGAAAGTTTAAAAATAATATATATGATAAAGATAATATGGTAAAATTACTTAAAACTTGTGAAAATACACCTTTAAAACTACCTATATATCTAGCTTCAGGATTAGGACTTAGAATATCTGAAATACTAGGGCTAACTTGGGATAATATAGATTTTAATGAAAATACTATAACAATAGATAAAATAACTGTAAGAAATGAAGGCAAAGTTATACTTAAAGAACCTAAAACTGAAAGTTCAGAAAGAACAATATCAGTTCCTATAGAGGTTATATCTTTACTAAAAGAACATAAGAAAAAACAATTAGAAGCTAAATTAAAAGGCATAAAAAATCCTTTTAACTTGTTATTCTATGATAAAAATGGACAACCTATAGCCCAAGATGTCCTTAGCAAAAAGTTTAGTAAATTTTTATGCGAGAATAATTTAGAACATATAAGATTTCATGATTTAAGACATTCACATGTAACTTTACTTATAAATTCAAAAGTACCTATAAAAGTTATATCAGAAAGAGTGGGTCATTCTAATATAAATACAACATTAAATATTTACGCTCACGCACTTAAAAATATGGATGTTGAAGCTAGCGAAAAAATCTCTGAAAATTTATTCAAGTTAGGATGATGATAAATATTCTAAAATGAAATAATAATAAAACTAACTTTTTATATTCGTTTTTAAGGCGATATTTAAATTTATTCAACAGTAAATATGTTAATAAAAATTATAACTTTTAAATTGAATTAAGGAAGTTTTTTAATATTTTGAAGTTGTTTTATTTATAAAACACAGAAAAACATTTAAAATAATTTAATTATGTAAACTTAAGTATGTATGATACATCAATTATGCCAAATTTAAATTATATATCAAATTTTTAAAACAAAATAATAGTGATGTTAGTTCAAAACTAATATCTTTTCTAACATCACTATTATTTAATAAAATTTATGTTCAGTAAACTATTAAATACTTTCTAAAAACTCCCTAACAACAGAAATATATTCTTTTGTATTTTCTACATATGGATTGTGTTTACTTTTTAATATTTTTACGGTCTTGTTTTTAAAATTAAAATCTTTATAATGATCAATTCCAATAGAATAATCTTCATCACCACAGATTATAAGTGTTTTTACATTTAAGCTTCTAGTTAGGTTTGTATAGTCGTAAAAATAGTCTTCATTAAAAAATGCTTTTTTAGCTAAATTTTCATTAACCATATTTTTATCTATTATTTCAATATTTTTATAATTAGAATAATTCATATACTGTAATTTATAATACAAATCATCTCTGATCAGTTTATTGGCAACCAAAGTCCACTTAGTTATAAGTTCGTCATATTTATATATATCAATATCTATATTTAATAACTTACATCCATACTCTACTTGACTTTGTAAAGAATCATTTAAATTCAAAGTGCAATTAGTTAATATTAAAGCTTCAGCATGCTCTTTATATTTATATGCATAATTTACTGCTATTATCCCACCGAAAGAATGTGCTATTAAAATAAGTTTATTTAATTTAAGATTTTTACGTATATCCTCAATATCATCAACTAAACTGTTTATAGAATAGTCATCATCCAAGTTTCCATCAGAACGTCCGCACCCTCTTTGGTCTAAATATATCATATTACAAAATTTACTAAACTCGTCCTTACAATAAATTTTAAAATCTTCACTCCAAGACCCAGGACCACCATGTATATATATACAATTCTTACCTTCCCCATATTCTTCAATATATAAATTTATATTTTCTCTATTTTTTATAAACATAAATTCTCCTTTATTCTGAAAATGTCTAATAATGATCTCGACTTAATTTGTAAATTATTTTATAAAAATTCTATAAGTTTTATTCTAAATTCGAATGTTTAAATTAGATTTTAAGAGAGAGTTATAAAAATCATGTTGATTTATATCTAGAATAAATAATATGCACTTATAATCTAATCTAAGTATTTTTACTTAATTTTAATCATTTAAATAGAAAAAGGTTTTAAAATAATTTAATTATGTAAACTAAAGTAAGTTATATAATTAAAAATATATATTTTAGAATCCAAAACATACATAATAAGGTAAGTATAGCACTTATAGAAATCTACACTTACCTTTAACAACTAAATCAACTCTTTTTTTATTTTATCAAAAGCATAATCAATAGCTACTTCTAAGTTACCGTTATTTTTACCACCACCTTGGGCTAAGAATGTACTTCCTCCTCCTCTTCCATCAAGCAGTGTCATTGTATCTCTTAAGATATTGTTCATACTAATATTATTTATATTTTTAGAACTAGCAAAAACTAAATTAACTCTATCATCATTTTTAACTCCAACTAAAGATATAACATTTTCTGACTCAGTTATTTTAGATGCTATTTTAGATATATACTTGATATCCTTATCTATGTATATCTTTTTTATAATAGATATATCATTTACCTTATCTGAATTATTTATCATCTCTTTTATTTCAAAATTAACAATAACATCTTCAATCTTCCTTTTTTCATAAAGGGCATCTTCAAGTTTATCGTGAAGTTTTTTAACACCATTTATAGCTTCTTCTTCAGTTGAACTTAAATATCTACAAATATCCGTTAAATAAATATCTCTTTTTAGAGAGCTGTTTATAGCTCTTTTTCCTGCTAAAAATTCGATTCTTATAGAATCCTTATTTTTTTCCCATCTTCTTATCTTTATCATTCTAACATCTAGTGTAGACTTTGGGTGAACACCACAACAAGCATTAGAGTCTAAATCACCTATTTTAACAATTCTTATTTCTTCTGAAGTATCTGGTAAATCTCTTCTTATCCATATCTTTTTTAAATCTTTTTTAGATGGAATCAATGTTTCTACCTCTATATTTTCACTTATTATATCATTTGCCATTCTTTCAACTTCTCTTATTTCATCAATAGTAAGAGGACCTTTTATATCGACAGTACTTATCTCACTACCTAAATGAAAAGCAGTTGTATTTTTTTTAAATAAAGTATAAAAGCATCCTGATAATATATGCTGTGCAAAATGTTGATGCATTCCATCTTCTCTTCTTTCCCAATCTATAAAACATTTTACTTTATGTATTTTTATAGGTTTTTTTTCCACTACATGGTATACCTTATTGTCTTTTTCATATACATCTAAAACATCATGAACATCTATCTTTCCTAAATCGCAAAACTGTCCACCACCACCAGGGAAAAATGCTGTTTTATCTAATACTATATGATATTTTCCATTTACTTCTAATATTTCCTCTATTTCTGCGACGAATTCTTTTATATATTGATTTGTATAGTATAATTTTTCCATATTACCTCCTACTGTGAATTTATTTATAATTGTAATTTTACACTACTTCTTATAAAGAATAAAGCTTTCTTAACAATATTAATTTTTAAGTATTTTAACTTAATTAAATAAACTAAAATGCCATTTGATCAAATGAGACGACTTAAAATAATTAAGTTAATCTAATATAAAATAAAAAAGAGGGTTTAAACCCTCTAAAAAATATATTAATAAATCATTTTCAATTAAAAAATAGTTTTAACCATTATATTCCAGTATTTGTAGTATTAAAATATTAAATTAAGAGATATAATCAAAGTAGATTTTTTAGTTTGAATATTAGAATGCCTATTATAACTATTATAATCATAACAGTTATAACTATTGGATAAGCATATACAAAGTCAAGTTCTGGCATAAATCTAAAGTTCATCCCATATATACCTGTTATAATAGTCAATGGCGATGATATTGCTGTAAGTAAAGTAAGTTTTGTTATCAAGCTATTAGTTTTTTCTGCTACTTGAGAAGAATAAATATCAAGAAGCTTATCTGCTAGTTCTCTAGTGGATAAAGAAAATGAATAAAGTTTCTCTATACCAAAGTCTATACTTTGAAAGTTTTCGAGATTTTGCTTCCTTATATCAGAGTATTTCAAGTACCTTATATTTTCCTTTAATATTCTATCACCTATATATAAAAGGGGTCTTGTATTTTTTACGATAGATCTAGTTATGCCTCTTATATGATTTATTTTTATTACATGTTCATCTATTGCATTTTCAAGTATATCATCTTCTAATTTTAATATGATATCTTCTATCTTTTCTAGTATTTCAAATTGATGCATTATTATATTTTTAAGTATTAAATAATTAATATTAAATAAAATAACTATATTAGAAGTATTATTTAATTTAATATTATTAGTTATTATATTTTTTACAAATTCGAATATAAAATTTTCTTCATTGCATATAACTAATACAAAATTTTCTGATAAGTATATATTTATTTCTTCTACGTATATATCATTATTCATTATTTCAAAGGTATTTATGCTAAGAAAATCATAATTATCAAATAAATCTAATTTTATATTTTCATCAAATTTAAGGCAATCATTAAAAGTAATTTCATCTATCTCTAATATATTTTTAAGTAGATTTAATTGCTTAGGATCACTTAGTATAATATAAGAATTATTTTTATTGTAAAATCCTTCAGTAAAATTATCATATTTATCTCTAGTATCTAGATTAAGTATATACATTTTATCACCTATGTTATATTATTCCTTTTATTTATGATTAAATATACATACATTTAATTTTTATATTAAAATATCCTACATATATCTTTAACCAAGATATATGTAGGATATTTTATCTATTTTAAACTTTCTAAAAGTTTATATGCATTCTCTTTAGTCGTTAATGTAAGTTTCGCATCATCTGTTAAACTCTCACCTACATACTTTTTATCTACAAATTCAGTTCCATTTTTTATTTTTATAAGGTATGGTTTACTCATATTTGATTTAGTTAATGTGGTATATGATATTATATCTTTTTCTTTATCATAATTCCATACTTGAACAGAAATAGCTGTAGTATCATGTAACTCTATCTCTGATGTTATATATACAGCTTCCACTTCTCCTCTAATAAGTTTTTTCATCTCATTTTTACATACTCCCATGTTATCCCCCTAATATTATAAGTTAAAGTTATGCTTTTTTATTATTTTAATCATATTATCTTTATTCTCTTTTAATTGGATTAATCTATGAGCGTTAGCACCTGATGGGTGAGGAAATCCTATTAGTATTTGATCTCTATCTAATATTTTTTCATCTGCTAAATGTATCAAAACTTCTTCTACTGCTTTTCCCATAGGTATTATTAAAACCCCTTTTAAATCTTCTAATTTATTTTTAAAGTTGTTATTAATGTATTTCATCAGTAGCTTATTTTTCATAAGCTTTGGAGTATGGCCTGTATAATTTTTGCCATTTACAAAAACAGGATAAGGAATAAGAGCATCTGTGTATAACAAATGACTATTAGAATTAAATAATTCTTCACAACTTTTTATGTTTAAAGCTTCATTTAATTTAACTTCATCTAACATGTATATAATATTTTTAGTCAAACTTTTGCTAAATGGTGAAGAGATTTTGCAATTACTTTGTCTGTTATATATGTTATAAGAATTTTCTAATCCATTTTTAAAGTTAGATATATATGTACTCATCTGCTCAAATCCTGGTGTTATACCAACTATAAACACTCTAGTGCAAATACTTATTTTTTCACTTATTGGAATATAGTATATTTCTAGATTTTTATCCCTATCTAGCAGTAAGCCTTCTGTTAACAAATCTTCTCTAGTGTATTTTTCTTTATTTGGCAATCTTTTTATGATATTAATATAACCGTCTAAATTTTTCATAAAATTTCATCCTCTTTATCATTTGGTATTCATTTTATCTATAAATTTATTGTATAGTCTTAACATATGAGGCTCATTTTTTACGTATTTATCTAATTTATTTATAGGTATCCACATAACCCCACTATTTTCATCTTCTTTAACTATTAATTCTTCATTTTCATCAGCTTCCACTAAATATGCTATAGATAAATGAAGATGAGGGGCTACATATTTTCCTCTTTTGATGTGGCTTTTAACTTCTAATATGTCTATAGAAAATATATCATTTCCTATTATCCTTGGATTTTTAACACCTGTTTCTTCTTCTAGTTCTTTTATAGCCACCCTTAAAAAGTCATCATCTCCATCATTATGTCCTCCCATCCATGACCAAGTATTATAGATATTGTGATGTACCATTAAAACTTTATCACGTGATTTATTTACTACAAATGTAGAAGATGTTAGATGAGCTATTTCATTATTTCTAGTTAACACATCGTCAAAATCATTTATAGCTTTTAGTATTATTTCCTTATCTTTACTTTCTTGTTCATTAAATGGCTTATATTCTTTTATAGGTTTAATCCATTTCATATTATCATCTCCCTTGCTGTATATAAGTATATATTAACATATAAATATGTAAATTAATGTAGCTTTTGTATTATTATTTTATATCTAAATAATTATTCAAATCTTCATTTTGCTTTATCATATATTTTACTAAAGCTATAATTCAAGTTACTACACTTAAAGTATTTGTAAGTATTATTAGTGTTTCAATGATTCCAAGTTTTTCTACTTGCATGAACCCTCTACTCTTTCCAAAATTATTTATTAAATAAGATTAAGTCAACAGTTTTTCTTTAAATATATTGCTCTCATGAGGAAGTATTACTGTTGCACCAGTTTTAATACTGATTTTATCTAAGTTTACATTTATACCCATATATTTTATCGTAGTTTTTCAATAGATTTATTTTAAGATTATTTCTTATTCTACATAAGTCACTTTTAATCCTTTTACTTAGATATGATAATTTATTAGCTATATAAATTAATAAATAATTTCATAATATATGTAACAATCTGTTTATATATTTAATATATTTATAGTAAATATATTTTAAGGAGTTGACACTATGTATGAATATGCTTTAGATTTTTTAAATGAATATGTTGAAATATACTCATATCTATCTAAAGAAAAACTATACGGTGAAATCATAAGAGTAACTCCTATAGAAGTTGTTTTAAATAGAAAACATATAGATAAAGCATCCAATAAGAATTACGACTTGTATATACCTTTAACATCTATAATTTATATAAAGAAACTATAATATAAGGATATCAAAAATAAAAAGCTACAGCTTTAAGCTGTTGCTTTTATGAGTGTATTTGTTACTTTATTAACTTAAATATGCTATTAAAGAATTTATCGTATACTCTTGCAAAAACTTTTTTAGATAATATATATGTTACAAATATAGGGCTTGCAAGTATAATCCACATAGTCAAAATATTTTTATTCCAAGCAGGTACTAAATAAAATATTATTAATATTACGTATATATGGTAAACATACACATACATAGTCGACTTTCCCATTGAAGTGTAAAAGGTCTTTTTATTAGGTATCACAGTTAATATAAATGTAGAAAGTATTATACTACATAAATATAAAATAACCCTATATACACTACCCTTAAATATATTCATTCCAAGTTCTAAATAAGAGTATGAACCATATAAAAAGCTATAGCTTATAATATTATTTTCGGATATAAATAAAGCTAATGCTATAAACATACTTATTCCCAAAATGCTAATCCATATATTTATACTATTATATAACTTATTTAATGTATTTATATTAGTATAATATCCTAATAAGAAAAAGGGCAAATATACTATTGTTCTTGAAAAAGATAACATTGAACCATTAGGAACAAGCCCAATAAAAATACCAAGTATAAAACTTATAGGAAGTATATATTTAATCTTTATTAAATATTTAAGAGATATCCTCCAAAAAAATAGGCTTAATAAAAACCATAAGGTCCATCCCGGATATATAACTGGTATGTAAGTTTCCTTTGTATATAGATATGCCAAGGAATACCAAATTATATTTAATACAATATACGGTATAAGTAACTTTCTTAAAAGAAACTTTCTGCTTTTGTTTATATTTTTCGAAAGTAGCCCTGATATAAATATAAATAAAGGCATATGAAAAGTATATATAAATATATATATACCCATTAAAATATAATTTCCTTCCATATATCGTTCTATTAGATGACCAAATACTACAAAGAATATGAGTACAAACTTTATATTATCTATGTAGTAATTATTTTCAATTTTATTCATGGTTACTCCTTTACTTTTAAAACACTTACTATAATCATTATTCATAAAAATGTATCTATATATCTATTTTCTTTATATCATCTATTTCCTTTATAAATCTTAATATATATTCAGAATATTTATTTCCATCTCCTCTTACTATATCTATTGTATCTTCGTGTTCTGCTCTTTTTATTGTTTTAAGTATAGTATTTTCATCTAGATTATTTACTTTTTTAATAAAAGATATAGAAGTATTAACATTAATTAAAGAATCACTTTCTCCATGAATACACAGTATAGGTAAATTAACTTCTTTGTTTAAAAGGCTTATAGGATTTGCTTTTTTAATATTACTTTTATATACATAATTGTTCACCAATGTTTTAGAGTATATAGAAGTACATTTTGAAAAATCAAGCACTCCAGACAATGATATAAAACCCTTTAATAAATCTTTATTAATATTATATTTTAACTGTCTATCATGGTCGAACACTAAACGAGAAGCTAATTCTCCACCTGCCGAATATCCTGCAATTACTATACTATTTATTTCTTTATTACATTCTATATAGTGTTTTAAAGCTTTAAATACATCATCTATCTGAGTTGGATATCTATGAAAAGGAACTAGCCTATATCCACATAATACAGTTTGATATCCTAATTTATAAAAAAATTTCCCTACACCACTATAAAGTGATGGATTTCCATGCCACCAGCCTCCACCATGTATAAAAAATATAGTTGACTTTAAATTACTGCTATAAGGAGTGTATACCTTATAATATTGTCTTTTATTATTACCATATCTAATAATTTTCCCTTTTATATTATTATCTTTTATATAGCTATTAGTTATAGTTTTGCCTATATTAAATAATTTAAGTTTTATGGATTTTAAGTTCATTTATATACCATCCTTGAATTTTTCTTCTAAATATATAAAAAGACATGAAGTTTAATTCATGTCTTTTTATATATTATATGCTATTATATTTTTATAATACTTATTCTAATTTCTATTTTATAGCTTCAAGTGCAGCTATATTTAACAAACTCCAAGGTTTATTAAAGTGAGGTTGGAAGAAAAAGTCTGTTACAGCCAATTCTTCCAAAGTCATTTCATTTTGTATAACTACAGATAATGTGTTCATAAATTGAGTTAAATCTACTTTAGATATAATTTGGCCACCTAAAATTTTATGATTATCTTTATCAAATACCAATTTTAAGATTACTTCCTCAAATGTTGGCATAAATTCAGGTCTATAATTATCTTTAACTATCACTGAGCCTACATTAAATTTAGTTGTTTTATTTGCCATTTCTTCTGTAAGTCCGGTTGATGCTATTGATAAATCATATATCTTTATTCCTGAAGTTCCTTGTGTTCCGAGATATTTTAATTTTGGTTCAACTAAGTTTTTAGCTATTAAAGTTCCCATTCTAACTGCATTCGTAGCAAGTGGTATATATCTAGTATCTTTAGCTGGATTATATTTAACTACGCAACAATCTCCTGCTGCAAAAACATCTTTAGCACTTGTTCTCATATACTCATCTATCATTATAGCTCCATTAGGTAACATATCTATTTTATCTTTAAGTAAGTGAGTATTAGGTTTAAACCCAATACAAAGTACAACTAAGTCTGCTTCAAATTTGCTTTTATTTGTTATAACCTTACTTACCTTACCATCTTTACCTTCAAATTTTTCGACCTTTTGACCTAGCTCTAACCTTACACCTTTTTCTGTAAAAGTTTTTTCTGCTATATCTGTAAATTCAGAATCTAAATATTTAGACATTATCCTATCTTCTGCATCTATTAATATAGTATTTTTGCCTTGAATTTTGAAGGCTTCAGCTAGTTCTACACCTATATAACCCGCACCTATTACAACTACATTTTTTGCATCTTTACTTTTATTTATTATAGTTTTTGCATGGTCGTAGTTTTTGCATAATACTATATTTTCTAACTCTCCTCCTTCAAATCTAGGGACTATTGGCCATGAGCCTAGTGTTAATATTAACTTATCGTAAGTGTCCTCTAATATTTCATTATCCATTAAGTTTTTTACCTTAACTTTTTTATTAATAAAATCTATATCTAAAACTTTATGTTTCATATTTGCTTTGATTCCTAAATCTTCTAAACCTTTAGGAGAGTTATAAAAAAGCTTTTCTGGCTCAGTTACAACTTTTGAAATACTTAATGCTATACCACATGATAAAAATGATATATTATCATTTTTTTCATATACTACTATTTCACTTTCTGGATATTTTTCTTTTATATTAATAACTGCAGCTGTTCCTGCATGAGTGCATCCTACAACTATAACTTTCATTATTTATACCTCCATATTGATATATTTTTAACATACTATATATATACCCAAAGCTTTATATAAAAAAACATAATTATTAATATTAGTATTATCTTATTTAGCTATAGTTATCTATATATTATTATAAATATCGTTATTTAAATAACTATTACTTATATAAATTATTCTATAATTAACAATTGTATGTTACTTTTTTGTTTTAGTTTACTATATTATAAGCATTAAATCCATATTATTATTTTTATACAAATAAAAAGCTTAGATATTTAATCTAAGCTTTGAGTAGTAATTTACTTCTTATAATGATTTTATAAATGTAACAACATCTTCTATTATCCAATCTGGTGTTGATGCACCAGCTGTTATTCCAATATTTTCATATTTTTTTAATGTATCTATATCTAATTCTTCCTTTGTTTCTATTGCATATGTATCTACATACTCTTTGCATATATTAACTAGTTTTTGAGTGTTTGAACTATGTTTTCCACCTATTACAACTACACAATCTACTTCATTTGATAATTCTCTAGCAGCTTCTTGTCTTACTTTTGTAGCTGAGCATATAGTATTATTTAATACTACATTATCTAAAATAGATTCTAAGTAATCTGTTATCTCTTTATATAATTCTATATTTATTGTAGTTTGAGCTACTACACAATATTTCTTAGTTTTATCAAATTCTAAATTTTTTGCATAATCTAGTGTTTTTATTATTATAGCATTATTTTTACACCATCCATTTATACCGATGACTTCTGGATGTTTATAGTCTCCTATAACTATTATCTGATACCCTTTATCATAGTAAGATTTAGCTTTTCTATGAATCTTTTTTACAAACGGGCAAGTTGTATCTATTATGCTTATATCTTTTTCTCTCGCTTCTATATATACATCTTCACTTACTCCATGAGATCTTATTATCATATGTTTTGAATTTGGAACAGAGTTTATATCATCAATAGTTAAAAGTCCTTTATTTTCATACTTTTTAACTGCTTGTTTATTATGTATAAGTGGACCTAGTGCATATATGCCACCACTATTTTTTTCTAATTCATTCCAAGCCATTTTCATAGCTCTTTTTACACCAAAACAAAATCCTGCTTCTTTAGCTATTTTTACGTTCATATCATTCTCCCTATATTAAAATAATTATTTTGAATGTATATAATAATTTTCTTTAATAACTTCTAATACATTTTGAGCTAATCTTTCATTATCCTCAGTAGTAAGCTTTTTACCATAGTATTCTTTAAATGATATAGGCTTATCTATATATACTGTAACTCTATTAAAAAACTTATAATTACTTATTATAGATATAGGAACAACATCAGCCTTTCCTTTTACGGCAAATACTGTAAGCCCACCTTTGGCCTGTCCAAATCCTGGTTCTTTAACTCTTGTTCCTTCTGGGAATATACCTAATATATACCCATCTTTTATAGATCTTAAAATATTTTTTATGGTTGACACGTCAGGCTTATCTCTATTTATCGGTATAACATTTAATTTATTTAAAATAAATGCCAGCGGTTTTGATTTAAATAATTCCTTCTTAGCAATAGCTGCTATTTCTCTATTTTGTATTGCTGATGCTATAAATATAGGATCTAAGTTTGATTTATGATTACAAGCTATTATTATATTTCCTTCATTTGGAATATTCTCTTTTCCTATTACTTCAAATTTATAAAATGTTTTTGAAAACATTAAAAGAACTTTTGTTGCAAAATTATAAAAACTCACATCTATCTCCCTTCAAAACTAAACTTATTATAAATTTATTTTAGATATTACACTTTCAACAACATCATCTATAGTTTTTCCAGTTGTATCTATTTCTATAGCATCATCAGCCTTAACAAGTGGCGCAAATTCTCGATTTGAATCTATTTCATCTCTCTTAATTATATCTTTAATTATTTCTTCAAGAGTTGTTTCATATCCTTTTTCTTTTAATTCCTTGAAACGTCTTTGACCTCTTTCTTCTGGAGTTGCTACTAGATAGAATTTATAATCTGCATTAGGGAATACATATGAACCTATATCTCTTCCATCTAATATAACAGAATTTCTTTTTCCTATTTCTCTTTGAACATCTACCATTAAATATCTAACTTCTTTTATTTTAGCTACATTAGACACATTATTACTAACTTCCATAGTTCTTATTTCTTCTTTTAATATATTTCCATCTATATATATATTATTATCTCTAAAATCTATATCTGTGTCCTTGGCTAGCTTAACTACTTCTTCTTCGTTATTTATATCTATATTATTTTTTAAACACTTGTAAGTTATTGCTCTGTACATTGCACCTGTATCTATATAGTTTATATTTAACCTATTTGCTATTATTTTAGCTATTGTACTTTTACCTGCTCCTGCAGGACCATCTACTGCTATTACTAAATTTCTCATAATTGTTTCTCCTAACTTTTTATCTATTATCTAATAAAATTTATTTGTATATATTTGTTATTAGATCTTTTCTTAAGTCTTTAGCATTGTTTAAATATATATGTTTTATATCTTTTTTAGATTTGTCTGTATTTACATGCATCATAATTCTTATGCACATTTTAAGACTTCCATCTATATATTTTTCTTCAAAGTTAAGCATAGGAATATCTGTTATATCTAATATATCCCTAACTGCTACTGATGGATATACTTTATCTAAGTCATTTGTCATTGTAAAACACATACTTATTATATCATCAATATCTAATGCATTTTCTATTATTATAGTTTGTACTAACTTTGCAGTTTCATCAAGTATATCTGCTTTAGTATTAGAAACAACCGTTGTTGCACCTCTTATCGCTAATGTTTTCATATTAATCACCTATACACTTATTCCCGCTAAATATCCCGTTGAAAAGGCTATTTGTAAATTATAGCCCCCTGTTTCTGCATCTATATCTATTAATTCCCCTGTAAGATATAAATTTTTTATTATTTTTGATTCCATAGTTGAAGAGTTTATCTCTTTAACTGATATTCCACCACTTGTTACTTGCGATGTTTTTATTCCTTTAGTACCATTACAAGTAAGTTTCATAGATTTTATATAGCTTATTATTTTCTCTTCATCTGTTTTTGTTAATTCATTTGCTTTTTTATCAGTTAAATTAAGAATCTTAAGCACTTCTTTTAAAAAGTTTTGTGGAAGTAATCTTCTTAAATTATTTATTATATTTTTATTAGGATTCTCTCTTATTATTTTAGATATTTCATCTGAACTAGTATTTGGCAAGAAGTCTATGTTAAGTTCTATTAAGTTATCTTCTACATATTTATTTATATAAGAAGATAGTTTAAGTACACAAGGACCTGTTAGGCCAAAGTGTGCAAATAATATATCTCCCACTTGATATATCTTTTTATTTCTTATCTTACAAGATATTTCTACATTTTGTATAGATACACCTTGTAAATTTTTTATCCAATGCTCCTTTATAGTAAGTGGAGTAAGTGCTGGATATATTTTTTTCAATGTGTGATTATGTTTAACTAATATATCATACATTGATCCATCCGAACCTGTATGAGGGTAGCTTTTCCCTCCAGTTGATATTATAACCTTATCTCCCTTTATATTTTGACCATCATTAAGTATTACACCAGAAACTGCATCATTTTCTACTATTATATCTATAACTTGTTTATTATATATAACTTTAACACTGTTATCTTTTAAGTCATTTTTTAGGATATCTATAACTTCTTCTGATCTACCTGATTTAGTATATACCTTATGATCATTAAAATCTTCTATTATATATTCTAATCCATTACTTTTAAAATACCCCAATAAGCTATGATTAGTAAATGTATAAAAACTACTATATAAAAATTTTTTGTTAGTTACTATCTTATCAAAGAAATCTTCTATATCTCTATAATTAGTAAGATTACATCTTCCTCCGCCCGTGACTCTAAGCTTTTTTCCTAATTCTTCATTTCTTTCTATAAGTATAACTTCATTATTATTTTTTGAAGCTGTAATAGCTGCCATCATACCTGATGGACCACCACCAACTACTATTACTTTTGACATAAATATCTCCTATTCTAATGCAGAGTTGTTTATCTTTTCATTGTTTTTTATATGATTAGTATCATTCATTTTTATTATTACTGGGCCATAATCTCTATATTCTACTATGTTTAAAGCCGTATTATCTTGCTTTATTCTGTATATATTTTCCATACCTGAGTTTAAAAATGATAATAGTAATACTCTAACAGTTACAGAATGACTGACTAATAATATATGTTTGTCATTATATTTCTCATTTAATTCTTTTATAAATACTTCTAATCTATCCTTTATTAAATGAAGAGTTTCTCCACCTTCTATATTTACTAGATGAGGTTCATTTCTCCAAGTATTATAAGTTTCTAAATAATCTTTTTTAATTTCATCTATTAAAAGACCTTCCCAAACACCAAATCCCATTTCTCTAAGTGCAGGTGTTTCTTTTACCTTAACACCTATTTTTTCTCCTATAAGATTAGCAGTTTGTAGCGCCCTTCCTAAATCACTACTGTATATGTAATCTATTGGGTACTCTTTTAAAGCTTCACCAAGACAAATTGCTTGTTCTTCTCCCTTAGCTGTTAAATCAGAGTTTCCATGCCCTTGCGTTTTACCTAATATGTTCCAATTGGTTTGTCCATGTCTTACTATATAAAATGTATTAGCCATCTGTTGCCTCCTATGTTGTATATAGTTATTTTTATCTTTTACTAAATTTTTATTATACCATAAATATAATTTATTAAAAAGATATATCCTTTTAACTATTCCCTAAATATTATTTTCAATAAGTATCTCTATTTGTGCTAGTGCTTTTATTTCACCACTACTATTTGCTCTTGTTATTATATATATTTCATGGAAATCTCCAATAACTTTTACATTTTTTTCCTTTATATAGTTTATTATTAAATTATAGTATTTTTTAATATCATAAAAGGTATCATCAAAATACATTGTAAGGTAGTTTCCTTTAGGTAGGATTATTATTCTCTCATCTGTATTTAATACATCTTCTGTTTTTATCATAGTTCTTGTATAAGTTAATTTATCTTTATTTATTAAGTCATTGTAAGATGTTGAAAAAACTATTTGATAATTAAATGTATTATACATTTCTTCTATTTCTACTAGACTTTTTCTAAGATTCATTTCAAATTCTTCTGTATACCTTCCAGAGTAATTATATTTTATCATTTTTCTTTCTTCATTATATTTTATGAATACATTATTAAGTCCAATAGCAAGCGAGTCTTTTATATCATTTTCAAGGTGTTCTATACTTTCCTTTATAGTATTTAACTCATGTAGTTTTTTGTTTACAAGATCCTTTTGTTTTTCAAGTGTTTTTAGTATAGATCCTAATGAATCATAGTCATTCATTACATCCTTTATTTCATCTAAGGATAGACCTATTGCTTTACATTTTTTTATAATATCAAGCTTCATAAAACTTTTTATAGAATAATATCTATATCCTGTTTTTTCATTTATATAATCTGGGTTTAATAAATTATATCGATCGTAATGTCTTAATGTTTCTATGGATATATTATTTAATTTAGCCATTTCTCCTATTGAAAAGTATTTTTCCATTTAATCACCTCTAAATTTATATCTTTTTATAGTATATGCTAAATGACCATATACTTAAAGAGATAACATGCTTTTATAAAATAAATCTAATAAAAGAACAGTTTCAAAAATAAAATTAACATTAAAATAAACTATACATTTTTAATTTACAAAAATAATAAAAAGCTATGAACAATAAAGATTTTACTCTATTGTTCATAGCTTTACTTTTTACTGTGCAGTTTCTACAAGTTTATTTATTGATTTAGTTGTTGAAGTTTTTATATTAGCTATTAAGTTTATTGCTATAAATGTTAATGATTCAGATACTAATGTACCTGCCCATATACCATCTGCACCGAATACTTTAGATAGTACAAATAAAGATATCGGTAAGAATATAACAGATCTAAATAAACATATTAAAGTAGATAACTTTGGCATTTCTATAGCTTGGTAAAACACTATTGTTCCTATATTTAACCCAACCATGAAATAACTTAAAGTTCCTAGCTTAACAGCAAAATATGCTATTTCTAATATTTGTTTATCATTTGTAAAAATTCCTATTATTTGTTTTCCAAATACATAACATATTACTACAAATACAGCTGTTGTAACTATAGATGCCATAGAATTAATTTTGTAATATTTTAACACCTTATCTTTATCTTTTCTCCCAAAGTTATAACTAATAAGAGGTTGTGCTCCTAATGTCAATCCAAATAGTACCATATATATATTAGTTCCAATATAATTTAATATACTATATGCCGATACTCCTATTTCTCCCATAACATTTACTAATGTCAAATTATGAACAAGCACTATAAAAGAGAAACTTATTTGAGATAAGAAAGAAGGAAACCCTATCTTTAATAAATCACTTATAACTTCTTTTTCTATTTTTACTTTCCCAAAAGTTAAACAACCTTTTTTCTGTATAAAATGAGGAAGCATTATAGCTACTGTTACTATCTGTCCAAGTCCTGTTGCTATAGCTGCACCTTTTATTCCAAGTCCAAATGGGAATATGAATACATAATCTAATATTATATTAGTTATAGCACCTGCTATTATGGAATACATTGCTAATTTTGGTTTTCCGTCATTTCTTACGAAACTGTTAAGTGCTAATCCTACTAGGTTAGGAATACAAAATATTGCATAGTATTTTAAATAGTCAACTGCCAATGTTTCAAGAGCTTCCGTCGCTCCTAGCATTTTTACTATAGGCTTTGCAAATATAACACATACTAAACTTATAAATACAGTTACTATAAGTAAGAATTTACATACCTGTCTAAATATATTTACTGCTTTTTCAATATTTTTAGCTCCTATATTTTTAGAGATTAAAGCTCCTCCCCCTACAGCCATCATATTAGCTATACCAACTAACATTACTGTAAATGGCAGTACTATATTGACTGCTGCTAACGCGTTATCTCCTACACCTTGCCCAACAAAAATTCCATCTATTATAGTGTATAATGCCGATACAAGCATAGCGAAGGCAGAAGGGATTGCATATTTTAAAAACTCACTTATCATAATATCACTCCTTTTCACTTTCTTTCTTTTAAAATTATAAACTCTTGTGTAACAAAAGGGTCAATATATTTTTTATCAAATTCATTAAAAAGTACATACTATTTAATAAAAACCGATAAATAGTTTACAATATTGATTTATTTTTAATTATACTAAATTAATAATTTATATATTAATATTTGGTTTATAAATAGAGAGTTATTATGTATAATTATGAATATATGATTATTACTGTAAATTTTGGGAATAAATTATTGTAGCTATTTACCATTTACTAATCAATATTACATTAGACTATATAATTGTAATTTGCAAACAATTATATTAAGAATTAGATTAAGGAAGGAGTATTTTATGATTTCTAATTTTTTAGTTAAATCTTTCATTAAAAATAGTGAGGATATTAATAATGAAAGTGTTAGGAATAGATATGGTTACTTAGCTGGGATTGTTGGTATAGTTTTAAATTTACTACTGTTTATAATTAAATTTTCAGTAGGATTTATAACAGCTAGTATAGCAATAACAGCTGATGCTTTTAACAATTTCTCTGATATGGCATCTTCTATTATAACTATAGTAGGATTTAAGTTAGCTAGTATGCCTCCAGATAAAGAGCATCCCTTTGGGCATGGACGAATAGAGTATATATCAGCCTTAATAGTTGCATTTATGGTTATGTTTGTTGGTGTAAGCTTTACGAAAACTTCTATACAAAGAATACTAAACCCAGAAGTTGTAGTATTTGAATTTGTACCATTTATATTATTAATTATATCAATTGCAATAAAACTTTGGCTAAGTAGATTTAATAAGTATATTGGGCAAAAAATTGACTCATCTGCACTTAAAGCATCTGCAGCAGATGCACTTGGTGATGTATTTACTTCAAGTTGTGTTGTATTATCTTATCTAGCATCAAAGTATATATCTTTTCCGATAGATGGTTATATAGGTGTTTTAGTTTCTCTAGCTATAATCTATGCAGGATTTACGTTAGTCAAGGAAACTATAAGTCCTTTACTTGGAGAAGCTCCAGATCCACATTTAGTTAAAGCTATAAATGAAAAATTATTATCTTACGACTATATATCAGGAGTACACGACTTAATAATTCATAACTATGGTGTTGGAAGACGTATAGCATCTGTACATGTTGAAATTCCTGCTACTATAGATATTATGACCATACATAATATTATAGATAATGCCGAATATGATATATCTAAGGAACTTAATATCCATTTAGTTATTCACATGGATCCTATATGTATGAAAGATAGTGAAATAGTTAAAACAAGAAATGAGCTTAATGAGATATTAAAAAAACATAAAGATATTAAATCTATGCATGATTTTAGAATTATTGGTAATGATGATGTAAAAACTTTAGTATTTGATGTGGTAACTTCCCATGATAAAGATACATCTGATGACGAAATAATAAAATATATAAAAGATGAAGTTAAAAAAATACATCCTCATTATAAATGTAAAATAATAATAGATAAGGACTATCATTAAAGTAAAGGGTGCCTAAATTCAAATAAATTTAGGCACCTTTTATTTTGCAAAAGTTTATAATAATACAAATATTTATTAAATATAGTAATTTAATTTTGTTATATTATTAAAGTATTATCTCATATATAAGTTTAACGCCTACTAAAAATGCCATAATCAAAATATAAGTGCTTCTATCTACAATTATCTCCTTATTTTGTTTTTTATGAGAATATTTTTTTCATATATGATAACTTAAAATATAATTTTAATAATTGAATTTTGTTTTTTACAGGAATTATCAAACTAATATTAATCTATCTTAATATTTACTTTATGCACTAAAAACTATTTTTTATCTGTATTAAGATTAAGTATAATTAACTTATAGTAGTATATTATATATAAATTTGATATATTTTTAATATGAGTAAATTTACTTGGAGGTATTTAATGAATCATTGGAATGAATTAATATATATATATCCATTTTTAAATACATTAGATGAAGAAACTAAATCAATTATAAAAAATTCTTTAATAATTAGAGAATTTGATAGTGATTATACATTAATATATGAAAGCTCTTCTTGCTTAGGTTTCTCTCTTATAATAAGCGGATCTATAAGAGTGTATAAATTATCGGATAAAGGTAGAGAGGTGACACTTTATAAATTAGAGAAGGGTGATACTTGTTATCTTTCTATGTCTTGTATGCTAACTAATAAACATTTTCCAGCATTTGCAGAAGTTATAGAACCAACAGTTATTACTTTTATACCAAGTTCTATATTTAATAAGTATATTTATAATACATTAGAATTTCAAAAGTATATATTTGAAAATCTTTATACTAAATTTAACAATGTATTAAAAGTATTAGAGGAATTAGCTTTTGAAAGTGTAGATATTAGAATAGCAAAATATTTATTATTAATTTCTCAAAAAGATAATAGCAGCAAGTACTTATATTTAACTCAGGAAAAAATAGCACAGGAGCTTGGAACTAGTAGGGAGGTTGTAAGTCGTATACTTACTGATTTTAAGAATAAAGGTATACTTATTTCAAGTAGAGGTAAAATTAGTATATTAGATTTTGACAAATTAAATAACATAGCAAAGTTATAGCTTTGCTATGTTTATTTTTTCGTGTATAACTATAATATTATTTACCACTTTCCACTTAATAAAAAGTTCTTAGCTTTTTCATCTGCTTTAATTACAATATTTTTATCATAGCCCATAAATTCAAGAAGTCTTATAGCATTTCTGGTTTCTGATCTTCCCTTATGCAATTTATAGTCAAATTTTATATCTTTATTTGTTATAGTTTCTTCAAAGTGATAATTTTCAAATTTATCTTCAAGTATATGAGTAAGTTCTATATCGTGAGTTGCCGCAAAGCACAAAGTGTTACTTTTATAAAGAGCTGATAGTACTTCACAAGAAGAAGCTATACGCTCTATGGTATTAGTTCCTCTTAATATTTCATCTACAAAGCATAAGCATGGTATATCTTTCTTAGAGTTGTCTATTATCCTCTTTAGAGATTTTATTTCTACTATATAATAACTTTCATTGCTAAATATATCGTCCTTTAAAGCCATTGATGTATATATGTTAAAATATGATGAGTTGTACTCCCTTGAAGTAGTTGTATATATAGTTTGAGCAAGTATTGCATTTATTGCTATAGTCTTTATAAAAGTTGATTTTCCTGACGCGTTTGAACCTGTGATTAACACATTTTTATCAAAGTTAGCAGAGTTAGATACAGGTTTTTTTATAAGTGGATGATATATATCAACAAAATTTATATGGTTATTGTATTTACTTGTGCTAATTTCAAGATTTGGTTTAGAATAATAATCTAGACTATCTCTAAATGACGCAATTGCTATAAGAGCATCTATAGTCCCTACATAATCATATATAGCTTTAAAGTCATCTGCATTTTTTATAACAGTACTTTTGACTTTTTCATATCTCTTAAGCTCTTTTAAAAATATTAAGTTCATATATTCACTAAATATTTTCATATCATCCATCATTGCATTACTATCTGCGCCTAGCGATTTTTTTCTAATATGTTTAATATTATCTAAGTTTCTTGATATATCTTTTAAGTTATCATTTATTTCATTTATATTTAAATTTGTTATTTTTTTAGTTGCATTTATTAAAGATATCATATATGTAAAACCGTCTACATTATAATTGTATCTTTCATTTCTTTGACTTATAAATACATTGTATGTAGCAGATGCTATTAAAAGTAGTATAAAATACCTATTAAAAAATATTAGTGTTAAGCTTATTATTGGTATGTATGATAATATAGTATACCTTAGTAACCTACTTTTGCTATTATCACTTTTATTAATTAAACAATTTGTAGTATATAAATCATTGCTTATTCCTAATTTTGCTAATATATATTGTACTTCAAATCTTTTATCTGGATTTTTCATAAAATATTCTATTAAGTTGTCTCTTTTTATAAGTTCTTCTTTTTCGTATAAAGGTATTCTTAGAATATTATATAAAACTTCTCTTCCTGATGTACTTTGAGTATTATTTATTTTTTTGTATATGTCATCCATGCTTAAATCATTCCATGTTATATCATCTATAAATTCTTTTTCATTAATATTTTTAAAGTAACTAGAGACACTATCCATTTTATAGTTAATATCTTCTATATCTAATTCTTTACCATATTTTTTTAATATATCTTTTTTTATTGTCTTATCTTTCTTTATCTTAAAGTATAGTTCTATAGAGAAAAGGATTAATAATAGAGCTATAAAACCAAATATAAATTCTAGGATATTGATGTTTAAATTAATATTTTCCATTTATTCCTCCTATGTACCATTATTACTTATTAGTTATAATTTACTTTCTTTTCAAAGGCATTTAATATTAACTTGTATATAATAAATATTATATTATTTATTATCTTTATTAACTAATTTTCTTAAATTTACTATTCTAGATATTATATCTTCAAACTCTTTATTTCCTTTTAAATTGATAAATGTTGTATTTAGTGAATCTATTAGTATTTGTAGTACATCTACATTTACTGACTCCTCTTTCTTTATATCATCAAGATTGTCAAAGTATGCTATTTGATTAAGTTGCCTAGGTATATCTGTACCCAAATATTCTAAACTATCTACCAATCTATTTAAGTACATTAATGAAGCTTTTATATCTCCTTTTTTTAAATTAATATGTGCTAAGTTTGAATTTAAAAATGAACCCATTTGATTTCCATCATATACTAACTTGTCAATATCGATAGCTAATTGATAATACATACTAGCTTTAGAGTAATCTATACTATTCTCGTCCATATCATCTTTGTAACTATAGTAAGAAATGGCTAGTCCCATGCAAGACGTTATAGCTTCTCCAATTGAAGTATTTAAATTTTGTTGCATAAGTTTTCTTGCTTCATTTATTTTATCCTGTTGCATATATATAAGAGGTAGCATTACATCTGGATTGCAATTTGGTTTGTATATTTTTTTTAAAACTTCTTCAGCCTTATCATTTTTATCTACTATCATATAGTTACTGCTTAATTGCATAAGAGAATATTCTTTTAACTCTATATCATTTGTATTATCTACTATATCTTCTAAAATTTCTATTATTCTATTTGTTATATCTTCTTTATTTAAATCTGTTTCTTTTATCATAGCAAGAGAATAAATATGAGTTAGTTTAAATTTAAGTTTGTAATTAGATGGATAATTTTTCATATAACTTTCACATAGTTTAATAGACTCTTCTATTGAATTTATAGATATTAATTCTTCACACTCTTTAATTATTTTTGCGATATCATTTTCATCAAGTTCTTTTCTATAATTTAACAAATCATCAATACTTACTTCAAAGTAATTTGCTAGTACAGGAAGATATGTTATATCCGGAAAACTTACACCCTTTTCCCACTTAGATACTGCTGGTATTGATACTCCAATAATACTTGCTAATTGTTCTTGAGTAATATTTTTCTTTCTTCTTAATAACTTAATATTTTCCCCTATTTTTATTTTCTCCATTAATTTACTCCTTTTATGTGTTATATTTATAGTATAAATTAAGTTTTGTATGTTAACAATGGACGTATAATTAACTTCTGATTAAATTTTTTAACTATTGGTTAAAACTATCATTTACATAAAAATAAAAGACTTAATAAGTTATAACTTATTAAGTCTTTTATTTTTGCGGTTTCAATTTTATTTAACTAGTTTTTAGTAGATACCTCTATATTTTCTCCATCGGCATCTATAACTACAGTACATCCGCTATAAACTTCTCCAGAGATTATTTTTCTAGCTATTTTTGTTTCTAATGTATTTGATATATATCTCTTAAGTGGTCTAGCACCATATACTGGATCGTACCCTTCTTTTGCCATAACTTCTTTAGCACCATCAGTTATTTTTATATCTATATTTTTTTCACTAAGTCTTTTTCTTAATGCATCTACAAATATATCTATTATTTTTTTGATTCCTTCTAAACTAAGTGGCTTAAACATTATTATATCATCAACTCTATTTAAGAATTCTGGCTTAAATCTATGTTTCATTTCATTCATAACCATATCTTTTGTAAATTCATCTATGTTTTCACCAGCTTCTAATAGATGATGACTACCTATGTTTGATGTCATTATTATAAGTGTATTTTTAAAGTCTACTGTTTTACCTTTATTATCAGTAAGTCTACCATCATCTAATATCTGAAGGAATATATTAAATACATCTTCATGTGCTTTTTCTATTTCATCAAATAGTATTACAGAGTATGGGTGTTTTCTAACAGCTTCTGTTAATTGACCTCCTTCTTCATATCCTACATAACCTGGAGGAGGTCCTATAAGTCTAGATACTGCATGTTTTTCCATGTACTCACTCATATCTATTCTTATAATGTTGTCTTCACTATCAAATAAGTTGTTAGCTAAAGTTTTAGCAAGCTCTGTTTTACCAACTCCTGTTGGCCCTAAGAATATGAATGAACCTATTGGTTTTTTCTCATCTTTAAGTCCTGCACGAGCTCTTATTACTGCATTAGATACTGCTGTTACTGCTTCATCTTGTCCTATAACTCTTTTGTGAAGATCATCTTCTAACTTAAGAAGCTTTTCTCTTTCACCTTCTACTAATTTAGTTACAGGTATGCCAGTCCATTTAGCTACTATTTGAGATATTTCATTTTCTGTTACTTCTTCTTTTAATAATGCATTTTCATAACTTGATGCCATTTTTTCTTCATGATTTTGTATTTGTTCTTCTAACTTTGGTATTATACCATATTTTAATTCTGCTGCTTTGTTAAAGTCATATTCTCTTTCATATCTTTCAACATCGCCTTTAGCCTTATCTAATTCCTCTTTTAAATTTCTTATATCAAGTATTTGTTTTTTCTCATTTTCATATTTAGCAGTCATTTCATCATTCTTAGATTTTAACTCTGCTAACTCTTTTCCTAGATTTTCTAATCTATTTTTACTTTTTTCATCATTTTCCTTAAGAAGTGCTTCTTTTTCAGTTTCAAGCGTAAATATTCTTCTTCTTACAGTGTCTAGTTCTGTTGGTAAAGAATCTATCTCACTTCTAATCATAGCACCAGCTTCATCTATTAAGTCTATTGCTTTATCAGGAAGGTATCTATCTTGTATATATCTATCTGATAATTTAGCAGCAGCTACTATTGCGTTATCATGTATTCTTATACCATGATGTATTTCAAATCTTTCTTTAAGCCCACGAAGTATAGATATAGTATCTGATACACTTGGTTCCTCTGCTATAACTGGTTGGAAACGTCTTTCAAGTGCTTTATCTTTTTCTATATATTGTCTATATTCATCAAATGTAGTAGCACCTATACAATTAAGTTCTCCACGAGCTAACATTGGTTTTATTAGGTTACCAGCATCCATTGCTCCATCAGTTTTACCAGCACCTACTATTGTGTGTATCTCATCTATAAATAGTATTATTTTTCCTTCTGAAGATTGAACTTCTTTAAGTACTGCTTTTAATCTTTCTTCAAATTCCCCTCTATATTTTGCACCTGCTATTAATGAACCCATATCTAGTGCATAAATAACTTTATCCTTAAGTCCTTCTGGTACATCTCCACGAACTATTCTTTCTGCTAATCCTTCAACTATTGCAGTTTTACCAACACCAGGTTCACCTATAAGTACTGGATTATTTTTAGTTCTTCTTGATAATATTCTTATAACTCTTCTTATTTCTTCGTCACGACCTATAACTGGATCTAATTTATTTTTCTTAGCTAAATCTACTAAATTAGTTCCATATCTAGTTAGTGCTTCATAAGTGCCTTCAGGATCTTGAGTTTCTACTCTTTGACTTCCACGAACTTGTGATAGTACTTCTAAGAAATTACTTTTATTTATATTGTATTGTCTTAATACTTTTCCTACTGGTGTATTACCTTCCATATCTATCATAGCAAGCATTACATGTTCTACACTTATATAAGAATCTTTAAATTCTTTAGATATTTCTTCTGCTTTTATTAAAATTTCATTTATTCTTCTTGTAGCTGTAACACCTTGTGAACTTATACCTTCTCCATGAATTTGAGGTAATTTGCTCAGTTCCATATCTATACTATTTTTTACTGAATCTACTGATACACCCATTTTTTCTAATATATTAGGTATAAGTCCATCTTCTTGATTGACTAATGCACTTAATAAGTGTATAACATCTATTTGTTGATTATGGTTTTTAACACCTATATTATAAGCTTCATTTAAAGCTTTTTGTACCCTTACAGTCATTCTTTCTATATCCATATGTATCCCTCCACTATCATAATATATATTATTTTCAGTAAAATCTTAATTATTTATTTTATTTAGAATTTTCTTATTAGCACTCTATTGAGTTGAGTGCTAATAATTTATTAACTACAATATACTCCTATAAAAATACTTTGTCAATAGTTTTTTATCTTATTTGTCAATATAAAATATATAAAAGTAAAAGCACCTATTACAATTCATTGGAATAGGTGCTTTTACTTTAGCTTTTCATATTATATTCTTGTAATTTTTTAATGTTTTCTAATTCCTTTATAAAATCATTAGCCTGAATATAATCTATATATAAAAGACAAGAAACCTCTTTTGTTTTTTCACTTATTCTAGTAGTTATTCTAATATGATCCTCTAATTTCTTTGTGTAAAATTTGTATATTAAATCAAGGTGTACTCTATCTCCGTTTAATATTATATCTATACTTTCCTTAGGAATTTCCACATCTACATTTTTTTGAGTACAACCCTTAGATATATTATTATATTTAGTATATTTATAAGAATATCCCTTATAATCAAATCTATTGCTTTCCTTTATTCTATTTAATATATACTCTCCCTCTTCCTCTTTTAGAAAGTCTTCTTCTTCAAAGAAATAATATTTAGCGAAATAGTCTAATTTATATTTTCCCATAGTTTCCTCCTGAGTTATATAATAATAGTATTCCTATATTTAATAATTATATGAAGGTTATTTAGAATTAAATTATTGCAAATATATAAGGATTTAAGGATAAATAAAAAGACTAGATTATACTAATTAGTATAATCTAGTCTTTTTATTTATTAATCTTTGAATTCATATATTAAATTTAATAAATCTAGTAAGATATTTACAAAATCTAGATAAAGATTTAATACATGTATAGATAAATCATTCTTACTTATTATGTTTCCTGATTCTATGTCATATTTTATTAGACTTATATCATATAATATATATCCTGAGAATATTAATATACCCAGAACACTATATAATATATTTAATGTCTGTGAACCTATAAATATATTTATTATACATAGAAGTAAAAGTGATATAAGACCTGCAAATAATATAGATCCTATACCTAGGTAATGCCCAGCTTTCTTTCTATAAGATATAAAGGCTAGTATACCAAATAATATACAAGTTCCAAGTAAAGCATTAATTACTATAGATGTTCCTAAACTTTGTAAGTAAAAAGATAATAGTGGATATAAAAGTATACCATCTATAAATGTAAATAAGTAAACATAGTTCATAGAAAAACTTCTAGGTATTATACTTTTCTTAGATAATATTGCCATTATAAGTAAACCTATTATTAAAAATGGTAATATTAAATTTGCTACTTGAACAACACTTATAGGAATAAAAGCTTGCCCAAATGCAAACCCTATAAACATAAATAGTATAGATATTGCTAGATATTTAAAAATATCAGCCATTGGGTTTGTAATTTCTTTATGCATTTTTATCATCTCCATATATTATAAAAAACTATATATGTATTATACCATATATTGTTAAATTTATATTATATGAAATAATTTGTATCAAATTAGTTGATTATATTACTTATGCTATCAGAAATTTTATTTACTTTATCATTCGCTACATTTGTTAGGTTTTCTTTAGTATTTTCTATTTTAGATTGTATAGAGTTAATATCACTTTGTAATTCTTTTTCTTTATCTAAATAATTACTTAAATTAATATCTTTTATAAAATCATCTAAATTTTCAGATAAATTATTTTTGTATTTACCTATCAAAGTTTTTAATTTGTCATCTCCTATGTTAGCAAGTTCATCAATTGATGTAAGTTTATTTTCTATGTCTCTTAATTTCATATCATCTAAACTCAATATTTTGTTAGTATAATTAGATATCTTCTTTTGATCTAGATTAGTATTATTTGACTTATCTATAGAAACCTTATCTTCAATTTCTTCTACAGAGTCTTTATATTTGTTTTTTATTTCAGATAGCATATTATCTATCTCTTTTATTGATTCGTCTGATTTTTCTTCAACATTAGATACTGCCTTTTCTTGATCTTTTTGTATATCATTTTTATCGCAAGCCACAATACCTAATGACATTAATGATATTATAATTAATGATATTATTTTTTTATTGCACTTCATTTATATAACTCCTCTTAATATTTTAGTATTTATATTTTACCACTAAAATCTAACTATTTACAACCTTATTTAATTTAATCAAAATAAATTATACATTTATAATATTTTATAGTTAACAAAATACGAATTAATTAATATCTTAATATTAGTTAAATATTTTGGGGGTGTCATCCAATGCTACAATCTCTTCTCTTGGTGCTATCACTTTCATTAGATACATTTGTAGCTAGTGTTGCTTATGGTACAAATAAAATTAAAATTCCTTTTAAATCGGCATCTATAATAACATTAGTATCTACAATTACTTTAGGTATTTCTTTATTTTTGGGATCTTTGTTTAAAGATTTACTATCAGCCAATATAGCATCCTTATTAAGCTTTTTATTGTTATTAGGGCTTGGCATATTTAGATTATTTGAATGTATAATTAAAAGCTATATAGATAAAATATATAATAATCAAGCTCCTCTAACATTTAAATTATTTGATTTTAAGTTTGTACTTGAAATTTATGCGGATGAAACTAAAGCAGATTATGATAAATCTAAAATGCTTACACCTAAAGAAGCTTTTTATCTTGCAATAGCTCTTTCTTTAGATAGTTTAGCAGTTGGATTTGGAAGCAGTTTAGGATATATTAATTATGCAGAAGTTTTATTATTATCTTTAATTATTGGATTTTTATCTTTACTATTTGGTTGTATAGTAGGTTGTCATATTAATAAGATTAGCCATATTAATTTGTCTTGGTTATCAGGAGTAATGCTTATAGCTCTTGCATTTATAAGATAAAAAAAGAGTTATCTCATACTTGAGATAACTCTTTTGACTTATGCTACTTTATTACTGTTTGCTTTTATAACTTGTTGAGCTATATTTACTGAATGGTCAGATATTCTCTCTAAATTACTTACTATATCTAAATAAACAACTCCATTATCTATTGTGCATACACTCTCATCTAATCTTTTCATATGATTTTGACGACATACTTTTTCCATTATATCAACTTGTTCTTCCATTTTGACAACTCTTAATGCTAAATCCACATTATTAGATTCTAAAGATTCAAGTGCATAAGTATATGTGCTTAATACTTTGTTGTATATTTCAGTTAACTCACCTTTACATTCATCAGATAATTTTAATTCTTTAGTTAATATTATTTCTGATAATTCAGCTATATTTTCAGCATGATCTCCTATTCTTTCTATATCATTTACAGTATTGAATAGATAGTCAACACCTTCTCTTGAATCATCATTTAAAGTTGTTTTAGATAGCTTTAGTAAGAAACTTAGTATAGCTTTTTGTAATTCATTTATCTTTATTTCTTCATTAAATGCCTTTTTTATTTTAGCATCTGACATTTCAAGCACACCTTCCATTGAACAAATCAGAGCTTTCTTAGCTTTTTCACCCATTCTTAAAGTCTCTTTAATAGTATTTGATAAAGCTATAGATGGTGTTTCTAATATTCTTTCATCTAAGAATTTAACAGTTTTTCTCTCTTCTATTTCATCTTCTTTCTCTGGAACTAACTTCATAGTAAGTTTTACTATTAACTTAGAAAAAGGTAATAGTAGTATAACGTTAGTTATATTAAATAAAGTATGTGCATTAGCTATTTGTCTACTCACATCATTTGGATCTAAGTGTGTAACTACCATTGTTATTGGCTTACTTAGTAATAACATAAATACCAATGTCCCTATTACATTAAATGTTAAATGCATTGTAGCAGCTCTTTTAGCGTTTTTACTAGCACCTATACTTGATATTAATGAAGTAACGCAAGTCCCGATATTTTCACCATATAATATTGGTAAAGCAGATGATAATGGTAATATTCCTTCAGATGCAAGTGCAAGTAACATACCCATTGAAGCACTAGAACTTTGAACTATTGCAGTTATACCAAATCCAAGAAGTATACCAAGTATCGGATTATGTCCAAATGATACTAATGCATTAGTAAATCCTGAAAACTCTTTTAAAGGTGCAACAGCTTCCTTCATAAAATCCATACCTGTAAATAATATACCAAATCCTATAAATATTTCAGCTATTGTTTTAACCTTTGGCTTAGAACTAAATAAGTAAAGTATTATACCTACGCCTAATGCCATTGGCGCTAACCCAACTAAATCTAGTGATACTAATTGAGCAGTTATAGTTGTTCCTATATTGGCTCCCATTATTACACCTATTGCTTGAGGTAGTGTCATTATACCCGCATTAACAAATCCAACTACCATAACTGTCGTAGCACTTGAACTTTGTATTATAGCTGTAACTAAAGCTCCAACTATAACCCCCATTAGTACATTACTAGTTAGAAGTTCAACTATCTTTTTTAGTTTTTCTCCTGCTGACTTTTGAAGGCCATCAGCCATCAAATTCATACCGTATAGAAAAAGACCTAGTCCCCCCATCAGGTTTATTGCTATTTCCACTATATTTCTTCCTCCTTAAAACTTTAATGTTTTTAAAATTAAATAATTTTATTCTTTTATTATTACAAACTTATTCTATCAAAAAAATTGTCATAATGTGTTAAGCAAATGTTAATTTATTGCACTTAATGTTAAATCTATGTTAAATAAAAGTTGATTAAATCCTATTATGTTAAGTTTTTTAAATTTAAGTTAAAAATAATATATGTAATGTAAATAAAAAAACCCATTAAATGGGTTTTATTTTCTAAAGTCTTTTAAGTTATTTTCTATGCTTAAATTTTTTAATATTGATGTTAATAATATTTGTCTAGTTTCTATTGATTTACCAAACTCTTCAAAGCTTTTCATACAATCTAACTGATAAGTTTCTATTATGCCTTTTTCTAATTCTTCTAAATGTTTTACGATATACTCCTTTATATCTTCTTTGCTTTTTAACCTATCTATTTCTTCGCCTCTTAAAACATGCTTAAATATTTCAAATCCCTCACCTTTTGATCCCCATATAAATATTCTAAATGTTATTAATGCCATTTCACAATATATACCTGCACTTATAGAATTCATATGATTTATATCTTCATACAAATGTTGATTAAAATCAAAGAAGTTACTAGATGCTATTTCATAAGTTTTTTGAGGTTCAAATTCGATATTACTTTCAGCTATGTTTTTGTCTAAACTTTCATAGCCACTACTTTTTATAAGAACATCACATAATGGTGATGTATGTATTGATAATTTGTCTTTTGATAAAAATTGTTTCATAGTTTTGCTCCTTAATTTAAAATATATGTTTATTATAACTATGAGTCTATTTTTAAACAATAGTTATTGTAGAAAATATCTATAATAATTAGATTTACTAGTATTTATGGCAACAGATGAACAGCATATAATTGTTTATCTGTAAACTTAGTTTTTATAGTAATTACTACTATATTAAAGTGAATATAAAAAAGATGTGTAAAATAATTATATTTTGCACATCTTTTTAGTATTAATATTATTATATAAAAAGTTTCATATTGATTTATTTTATAAGAATTAATTTAAAGCCATACTTTACATAGCTACTTAGCCCAGTAGTAAACATCGCCATTTTTACTTACTGCATATATATTATCGTCTTTTGTTCCTACAGTAAGCTTATTATTTTTGATTTTTTCTTTTATATCCTTTTCATTAAACCATTTAGTTTCTATAAACTTATCATCTAGTACACTTTTTTTATCTACCTTTTCTAATGTTTGTATAAATTTATCTGTTTCATTTTTTGGTATTATAAATCTTCCATTTGCTTTATTGGAATCTAAGTTATGAACTTCTTGTATATTGGTAGCACTAGTTGGTATGTTTTCAGGAATCCAACCTCTTTCTATTATATCTTTAGCATCTTTATAGCTATCAAACTTATGGATTTTTATATCCATACTACATCCTGTCAATATAGTTGCCAACATTAAAAATACTATTATTTTCTTCATTCTCAATTTCCTCCATGTCTGTTTCATTTAATATTATAAACATATTATATATACTATATCTTAAAAAATAATAAACCCAACATTAAATAAATCTTAAATTATTTAAATAGTATCCAAAAATACAAAAAGACCATCTTAAAATAAGTCTAGCTAATAACAAAACTTACTGTAAGACGGTCTTATATAACTTTTATTAATCTTTAAATACAGTATTTTCAGTTTTCCATTGTAATAATTTTATATATAACCAAAAACCATATATACCAAGAGTTATTATAGTTAATACTAGCCATTTTATATAGTTAAAAAATAAGCTAGATCCAGTACCTTTAAATTCGAGCCTTCTTCCTTCTATTACCGTATTTTCGGCTTCCCATCTATATTTTATGCACATAGCCCACGGTGTGGCTAATCCTAACGTAAAAGCAGTTATTAACCAAGCTAATATATTAACTCCAATAAGTCCTAGTAATCCACCTTCAAATCTTGATTCCATATGTTTCCCTCCTATTATGTATATATATTAATATATATGCATAATAAAGTATATAAACTGCAACTTAATTAAATCTTAAATAAACCTTAAAACTTTATAAAAATTTATGGTATAGTGAATTATTCTTTTATTATAAATCTTTCTATAAAATTAACAATTACTTTTTCTAAGTCTCCACTATCTTCTACTTCTATTATCCTAGGTGTAGCTAATTCACCTCCATGTTCAAAGTTTACGCTTGATATTACGATTTCTTTGTCTTCATAGTCAAAGTCAAGTGTTAAACCTACTAGGTTATTTAAATCTAGTCTAAAGTCCCCAATGTCTCTTATATTATAATCCTCATACTCATCATCACCATAACTTCTTAAATTATATATCTTTCCATCTAAAAATTCTACCTTATCTAAATCTTCATTAGTCTTACCTATAGCAAAATGGAGTGCATACTCTTCTCCTAACAATAAATTAGCATAATCACTTGCATCATTTATATCTTCATAATCTTCATCAAAAGTTATTACATCCATATAGTCTCTATCTATCAAACATACTCTTGATACATAATCTGGATAATCATATAATAATTCATCACAATTATCCTTATAATAATTTATAAAATTTTCTAATCTAAACTCTTCTGGTTTTATTCTTATAGCTTGCATATTTATGTCCTTTCTATACTAATTCGTCAAATCTTTGTTATGCTAAAAATCAAATTTAATTTAAAATATGTTTGTATATTTTTAATACTTATATAATATATCATACTATTAATTCACTTTGAATATATGTTTTTTTATATGCTCCTTTTTTCTTATTAATCTCAACTATATCTTTCAATAATATAAGAGAATTTGAATAATGGAGCGTTTCTACAAATAATGAATTAATATATACAGTCAACTAAAATATGAAAAAAACTATAATTGTAGTAAATATAATAATATAAAAAGAGCCCTTATTTAGAAATTTAATACAGGCTCTTTTTATTAATTCAAATTATTTGAACTCTTTTTTATCATATATCTTTATGGATATTATCATAGATATTAAAATAGTTAAAATACTTATAATTATTGATACTATTAAAGGATTTATATTATTTATATAGTCTATTATATTTTTTAGCTGTTTTGAAGGATTTTGAAGTATATCTACAATTGGCATTGAACAAAATATTGTAGCTAAAGTTATAGCCATAGTTATGAATTTTCCCTTTATTGCACCATATTTAATCATTGTTGGAATTAACATACTAATAATTAATGTAGATGATAATATTACTGTAGTTAATAGTAAATCTAAATTTATATCAACTTCTATTATATGGTATATAACACTTACTATAAGCATTGATGATATCATTGTTATAATACCAATTACATATCTCGATATAACGTACTCACTTCTTTTTACAGGAATTACTCCTATCAAATTATCTATACCACTTACATCTTCATAAGACATAAGCTGTGGTACACCAACAATTGTAATCATTGAAGATAAAGCACCTATAAATGAAGGATTGATTGCTGATACAAATAACCACATTATAATTATTATACCAACTTGCTTAAGTATTGCTTTAAAATTTATTAAACTCATTTTAGTAAGATTCATTATATTATTCATATTAATACCCCCTAGTATAATACATTAGTATATCTTCTAAATTAACTTTGTCATAAACAACTTCTTCCCCAAATATTTCGTATGCATGTTTTACATTTGATGTTAATCCTTCAAATCCAAATGAATTTTCATTAAATGCTACTAATGCTCTTTTAGTTTCATTGTCTAATAAATTTTTCCCACCTCTTATCATACTATGTCTTTCTAATATGCTATCTTTATCTCCGCTTAGTATTATTTTCCCATCATATATAAATACTAAATAGTCTGAGACTTTATCTAAATCAGATGTTATATGAGTAGAATAAAATACAGTAGCTTCTTCTTTTTCTATATGTTCTTGAAGTATATCTAAAAATTCATTTCTGACTAAAGGGTCTAAATTTGCTGTTGGTTCATCCATTATTATAAGTTTTGGATGATGAGACAGCGCCATTGTTAATTCAAACTTTTTCTGTTGTCCCTTTGAAAGTTTCTTATATATTTTATTTTCATCTAATTTAAATTTTTGTATATATCTTCTATACAATGATTCATCCCAATTCTTATAAAAAAAAGATACTGACTTTTTTATATCCTTAAGTTTAGATTCATTTAAGTAACCAGGAACATCACCAATATAACCTATTAATTCTTTTGTATTTATATCATTTTTTTTATATTCTTTTCCAAATATTTTTATACTACCACTATCTTTAAATATCATATTCATAATTAATTTTATTGTGGTAGTTTTTCCTGATCCATTTGGACCTATAAACCCTGTTATATATCCCTTTTTTATATCTAGATTATCTATACATAAATTAAATGTATCTAAATTTTTCTTCAAATTTCTAATCTCTATTGCATTCATAATATACCTCCTTATATTTCTTCATATATACTTTTAAATATTTCTAGTCCTTCTTCTAATGTTATACCTACTGATTTTACTTGCCTTATAATATCCTCTAATTTATTTTCTATTTCATATAAAGCTATTTCTCTTAATCGATCTGTATTTTTTGTTGATACAAAAGTTCCTCGCCCTGTAACAGTCTCTATAAATCCTTCTTTCTCAAGTTCTTCATAGGCTCTTTTTATAGTTATTATGCTAACCTTTAATTCTTTTGCGAAATTTCTTATAGATGGGAGACCTTCCCCTGGCTTTAATGTTGAGTCTAATATCTGATTTTGTATCTGGCTTTTTATTTGTTCATACAAGGGTATTGTTGATGTATTACTTATATTTATATTCAATTTTACACCTCTCTTCCTTACTTAATATTTAGTGTATATAAAATGTATACATTATATATATACACTTTATGTACACTTCATGTCAACCTATTTTCAAAATTAATTAAAAAAATATATACTTAATGATTTTTATTTAAATGTAAGTTTTATAGAATTGTTCTGTAACAATAAATTAAATACTATTGTAATATAATAAAAATATAGTATCATTTTTAATAACTTTTTTATAATCTATTGTATATGGTTTTAAATAATGTTAGTATATGCTGATGGATATGTCTTACATAAAAGGGGGGAATGTTTATGACTAAAGATATGACTATTGGTAATCCAGTAAAATTAATTTTATATTTTTCTATACCATTACTTATAGGAAATATTTTTCAACAATTCTATAGTATGGTAGATACAATAATTGTTGGAAGATTTTTAGGTGTTAAAGCTCTAGCAGCTGTTGGATCAACAAGTTCTATGATTTTTTTAATAATAGGATTTATATTAGGCCTTGCATCTGGTTTTTCCGTATTAGTTTCACAAAGGTTTGGAGCAAATGATGAAGAAGGTGTTAAAAAAGCCGTAGGTAGTGCAATTGTACTGTCTGTAATTATGACTATTATAATTACTATTTTAAGTATATTTTTTACTAAACCACTTTTAAATTTAATGAAAACTCCACATGATATAATAGATGAAGCTTATTCATATATAATAATTATATACGGAGGTATATTTGTTACATTTTTCTATAATATAATTGCAAGTATACTTCGTGCACTTGGAGATAGTAAAACTCCTTTATATTTCTTAATTGTTGCATCCATTTTAAATATAATACTAGATTTGATGTTTATAGTTAAATTCTCTATGGGAGTTAAAGGAGCTGCTTATGCTACTGTTATTTCCCAAGGAGTTTCAGGTATACTATGCTTAATTTATACTGCTAAAAAATTTCCTATATTAAGACTTGAAAAAAGACATTTTAGCTTCAACTTAGACTTTTATAAGAAACACTTAAATATAGGAATCCCAATGGCTCTTCAATTTTCAATAACTGCTGTCGGAGCAGTAATACTTCAGGGTGCTGTTAATTCATTTGGATCAACTATTGTTGCTGCATATACTGCTGCTTCTAGGGTTGAACAACTTGTTATGCAGCCAAGTGTAACATTTGGTGTTACTATGGCAACTTATTGTGCTCAAAATCTTGGTGCTAATAATATCGAACGAATTAAAGAGGGAGTTAAAAAGTGTACATTAATAAATATAGCTATTGGTGTTATTGGTGGAATTATACTTATGACACTTGGTGAATATTTTGTTAAGCTATTTGTATCAAATTCAGATCCAAATGTAATATCATACGCTACTAAATATCTAACTACAGTTTCTTTCTTCTTTATACCTCTTAGCTTAATATTTATATACAGAAATGCACTTCAGGGTATGGGATATACTTTCGTGCCTATGATGGCTGGTGTTTACGAATTACTTGCCAGAACTATTGTTGCATTTACATTACCTTTAGCTATTGGTTATACTGGTATTTGTTTAGCAGGTCCTATGGCTTGGCTTGCAGCATCTATACCGTTATTTATTGACTATCATAAAAAAGTTAATAGTATAAATTCTTCAGAGTGTTACTCATCATAAAAATTATAAGACAAATCTACATTTAAAAAGCTAGCTTAAAAATTTAAGCTAGCTTTTTATTCTCCTACTCCAAAATCAGTATTGTTATATAATACTTCTATATTAGGATTTTTATCTAGTAAGTCTTTATATTTATCTACAAACCAATTAACTATCTCATCATCTCTTTTAATATCTGATGTATTATTTACAAAAACATTTATAGTAGCATGATCAAAATTATTTAAAACTATATCCATATCTTTATCTATCATTTCTTTTGTCTGACCTTTTATACCTACCATCATGCATGGAGAATCAAAATAAGTTTTAAGTTCTTCTACACTTTTAAATTTAGCATTTTTATTTAGAAAATTATTTCTAAAGTCATAATCAAAACTTTCTACACCTATTTTAAAAGTTATAGGTATTTCAAAATATTCTCTCATATCTTGTATTTTATTTTTATATGACCAATGACTTTCTAAAAATAGTTTTTCAATATTTTTGTCTTTTATTATATCTTTTATTTTATCAAGTGTAGCTTTCGGAAGTTCAAAACAACTTCCTGAGTTTATAACTTCTAAAACTTTGTATTTTCCTGTTATATTTTCAAGTACTTTAAAATTTAATTTATTTATTTCCTCTTCTGATTTTGAGTTATCTAATATATAATCACAGAAACTACATTTTCCCCATACGCATGGAAAACTTTTAAGTAGTACTATTTCTCTTTGGTTTTTATTAGTTATTTCACTATATCTGTCCATTTTTTCTCCTTTATAATAAATTAGGTATTATACATAATATAATACCTAATTTGATATATTCCAATCTATGTTTAATTTAAATTTATAAAAATTAGTTATTATGAATTTTATCTATTTAATAATATTTGTGATTTTACATTTCTAGGAAGTGCATTAACACAACCCCCTATTAATAGTACTGCCACAAATTTATCAGCATAATCTGTAAATATTTGTGTTATAAATACACTTAATACATCTGGAACTCCAATTACACTTAGTACTTGAACAATATATGATGAACCCGATGATGTTATACCTCCAAATAAAAATGCACTTATCATGGCACTTATTATAGATGTTGGTAATGTGAATATAAACACTCCAAGAGGAGTTTTTATACCTTTTAAGAATCCTTTTTTATACATCAAACCAGCTAAATACCCTGTACTTATTTGAACAGGAGCAAAGTATATTGAATATATATCAAAAGTCATTCCACTTACTAAGCTTCCACATAGACCTGTTATTACGGCATATTTAGGTCCAAGTAAACAGGCTATAAATATTGTTCCTATAGAGTCCATATATATAGGAAGTCTTAAAGAATAGGCTATAAATGCTCCTACTACATTTAAAGCTATTCCAAAGCTTATTAAAGTTAAGTTTCTAACGTTTAATTTCTTTTCCATATTATATCACTCCTTTTATAGAATCTATAATATTACCTTTATCCTTAAATATATTTTTTATAAACATCTTCATAAAAGCTTTTGCATCTACTTCTGTCAGTATATGTGCATTATGTTTCTTTTTATAAAAATCATATGCATCTACTATAGTTTGACCTATGGCTTTTCCTTCTTCTACTATTTCAACGTAAGAATCAAATCCGTTGCATAGATTTCTGTCTATAAAATATGCGACTGCTAATGGATCATTTATTACACAACCTATTATGCCTTCTTGATTCCAATGAAAATCTATATAAAATCTAGTTATTTCTGTTATATATTTAGATACATCTTTATCTAGTTTGTTTATAAATTCAATAATATTTGGTGTTAATACTATTTTTCTAGTTACATCAAGTCCTATCATATGAATTTTTTTAGGTAAGTTTTTATAAACATATTCAGCAGCATGTGGATCTACCCAATAATTAAATTCTGCTACTGGTGAACAGTTCCCATGACTTTTGTAAGTTCCTCCCATAGAAACAAACTCATCTAAGTTATCGAAGGCTTTCTTATCTTTAATTAATGCTTTAGCTATATTGGTAAGCGGACCTAATGCTATAATAGATACGTCTTTATTTCTATTTAAAGTATCTATTATAAAGTCTACTCCACCATGTAAAATTTTAGCATCAACTTCTTCATAAAAATTTTCTCCTATACCATCTTCTCCATGAGTATCTTGTGCTGTTATAAGTTCTTTTTTTAAAGGTAGCTCTTCTCCTATATATACAGGTACATCTAGCGAAGAACACATTTGAAGTGCTTTTAGAGCATTTTTTGCTCCTAAGTTTGCAGGTACATTTCCACTACATACGGTAATCCCTAATACTTCTAATTCTGGTGAATTTAATGCTAGAAGTATTGCTAATGAATCGTCAATTCCTGGATCACAATCAATTATTACTTTTCTTTTTTTCATTTTAATCTCCTCCATAAACATTTAATGGAGAACTATACGCTTTTATTTAGTGCATTAAAAAAGCGTATCTAGGATACGTCTATATACTGCCACTATATAAATCCCTAGTTTTTTATACTTGGAGTTCTCGAACAAGTCCTAGATAACTTTAAACTATCTAGTATTTTTAATATTTATACGGTTTATTATAGTTTTCTGTCTAGTCTTTTGTCTAGTCTTTTTGACTTATCCATGACTAACTGACAAATTTAATTTTACAATAAATAGTTGTATAATTCAACATAAATAAAATTTAATTTTTTATATTTTAGGTTTATATTATTCATGATAATATTGATAACTTAATAATATTATAGACTCATATTTATGTATCACTATTCATAGATTTATTATATGCTTGTTTAAAAATTTAAAGTTAGTTGGTGATATATTGAGATTATTAAGAACCTATAAAAAGTCTTTAAAATTAGAAGTACTAACAAGTTTACTTTTAATTTTAGCTACTATGTGTGCTCTTTTTATGTACAATACTCCTTTAAGAAGTATTTATGAGTTTATATTTAAAGATATTTGTATAGTAAATAATTTTTCATTTCATATGTTTGTAAATGATTTTTTAATGGCTATTTTTTTTCTAGTAGCAGGTCTTGAGATAAAACACGAAATACTTTATGGAAATTTATCCTCTTTTAAAAAGGCATCTTTTCCAGTTATAGCTTCTATCGGCGGTGTTATTGTTCCCGCAGCTATATTTATATATTTAAATAAAAACACTGCTTTTTTAAGTGGATTTTGTATACCTATATCTACAGACATAGCCTTTGCAGTAGGTATATTTTTACTATTTTCTAAAAAACTTAATCCATCACTTAAAGTATTTTTACTTTCCCTAGCAGTCGTGGATGATTTGATTTCTATACTAGCTATAGGTGTAGTTTACTCATTGGATATAAATTTAATCTATTTATCTATAGCACTTTCAATTGTACTTTCGCTTATTATAGCAAATAAAGTATTTAATATTTACAGCATATATTATTACCTTGTATCTGGTTTGTTTTTGTGGTATTTCATTTATTTAAGTGGAGTTCACTGTACAATAAGTGGGATATTATTAGCTCTCACAATTCCTTCACGTAATAATAATGGATACAATACCTTAGAACGACTTCAAAGGATTTTAGTTCCTTTTAATAGTTTATTTATAATACCACTTTTCGCATTTGCTAATACAGGTATTTCTATTACTTCCAGTATAGGTACTTCTGATACGAATTCTTTAGTCTATGGTATAATTTTAGGACTTTGTTTAGGGAAACCTTTAGGAATAGTGCTTTTTAGTTTTATTGGTTGTACTTTTAGAATTTCTGAAAAGCCTTCTAGTATAAGTTGGTTGTCTGTATTTTTGGTATCATTAATTGCAGGTGTTGGTTTTACAATGTCTATCTTTGTATCTGAAGTTGCATTTATAAATAATATGATTTTAATTGATATTTCAAAAAGAGCTATATTGATATCTTCTTGTATATCCATATTATCTAGTATAGCTGTAATAAGCTTTTTTGATATTAGATTTAAACTTATGCTTAAAAACAAAAGCTCCTTAGTAAATAAATATTACATATCATAATAAAAGGTGTTATCTCTATTATTTGCTGAGATAACACCTTTTTTATTTACAATTTAGCCTTTTCATTAACTAAAGCCACTTCTTTTATGGCTTCAACTACTCCGTTGTCATCATTAGATTTAGCTATGAATCTTGCATTAGACTTCACTTTATCTTTAGCATTCTCCATTGCAAAACTATAATATGCAGATGCCATCATTTCTAAATCATTCATATTATCGCCAAATACCATAGTTTCATCATATTTTATATTAAATTTATTTTTAATTATTTCTATTCCATTTTTCTTATTTCCACCATATCTACATATATCAATAGAAAATCTCCCAGATATAGTTACCATAAACTCATTATTTAAAATTTTAAGTTTCTCGCGATTTTTATTAATATCACTTGGTTTTCCAAAAACCGTAACTTTTATAATATTATCCTTTATTTTCATAATATCTTTAGTATATTTTATATTAAGCCCCCATAGAATTCCTATGAACTTAGCAACTTTACTTTCGCTGTATATAATATCTTTTCCACAATAAAGTGTATTGTGCTTAAAAAATTTTCTTACAACTATTGCTATATTTTTTAACTTATCTTTTTGTATATAGTTCTCAAAAATAACTTTACCTTTATATTCTATATAGTTTCCATTGTTTGCTGCAAATACAATATCTTCATCTATATCTTTAAATACTTTCTTTAGAGAAAATATATCTCTTCCACTTATCGCTGTAAATATTATATTATCTTCTTTTAATTGTTTTAATATCGTATAAAATTCGTTGTTTATCTTTTTCTTTGAATTTAATAAGGTTCCATCCATATCAGATGCAATTAATTTTATCATCTGTACCTCCTAAAATTTCTAATCCTTATAATTTAACATAAAATCTACCTATGTATAAATCATATACCCCTATTAACTTTTTTAAAACTAAAAATACTTCCTAGTAAACATACTAGAAAGTATTATAATACATATTTTTTTGAACTTTTTAATAATCTATCTAATAATAACTTATAAAAAATACTTAACATCTATTATTACTTTAATTTTATTTGAAAAGTATCTATTTTTTTAATAAAATTTTATTATTTTTTAAGGCCTTTATCAATTTCAATACAAAGTATCCAATAAATAATATACTATATATACTTAATTTTAATATATCAACTTTATCATCATTTAAAATTGAAAGTACTATATGTACATAAACTAATACATAAAATGGATAAGCCCATCTTTGTAACTTTTTCCACTCTAAATACTGCATTTTAACTCTTACTTTTTTGAGAGACGTTATAAACAATGGAATCATTATTATAAATGCTATTAAACCAACAATTAAATATATAATATAAAGTGTAGTTATAGGCTTATAATTAAGTAATTTCACTATAAAACGTACTAAATACATTATACAATGAGGAAATATTAGTATAGATCCTAAAATCGCAGCCTCTGCTCTTATTCCTAACAATTTTTTCGTTATTTTCCACCTTGGGTTAAGTGCTCCTGCAAACATTACTAATATAAAAAATGCTATTGAAAAATTCCCCTTCATAGATGCTTTTTCAAATTCACCTATAAATCCTTGTAATTTTATATCTGAGGTTAATCTAAATATTTCATAAATTACTGTTGATGTGGCTATTATTGAAGCTATTAAATAAAATAACCTCGAATGTTTTCTTATGCTAGATGTAAAAATTAGCGCTAAAGCCACTATAAAAATTAATGAATAAACTAATCGCATATTAATTCTCCTTTTCATTTCATATTGATAATCATTATTATATTTTAGCATTAATACCTTGTCAATAATTTTAATTAGAATTCTTATAAAATAGCATGTGGAAAAATTTAGGAATCATCAAATTGTAAAATTTCTTTAGGTTTTAACTACTTAAATTTAATCTATATAGTTTTAATTTTATTCATATAAATTTTCTAAATGTATATACTCTACTATAGATATCTTTTCCTAATCCCAACCTTACTTATGATAAAAGTATTGCATAACATATTTATAAATTTATATGAATTATAAAAAATTAATATTAAAATGAGTTATTAATGTATGGCTCAAAAGGGGGAATATTTATGGATAATCAAAACAATTTTAAGCCATTTATTCCTGCTAATAAAATAGTTCCTGAGTTTACTGTTACATCAATAGTTCTTGGGGGCTTATTAGCTGTAATATTTGGTGCTGCAAATGCTTATCTAGGTCTTAGAGTTGGTATGACAGTTAGTGCATCAATCCCTGCTGCTGTTATATCAATGGGAGTTTTAAGGGTTATATTGAAAAGAGATTCTATACTAGAAAATAATATAGTGCAAACAATAGGTTCAGCTGGAGAATCTTTGGCCGCTGGTGCTATATTTACATTACCTGCTATGTTTATATGGATGAAAGATTGGGGACTTGGAAGTCCAAGCTTAATTAAAATTGCAATCATAGCTTTATGTGGTGGTATACTTGGAGTATTATTTATGATACCTCTAAGAAAAGCACTTATTGTAAAAGAACATGGTGTATTACCTTATCCAGAAGGTACTGCTTGTGCAGAAGTTTTACTTGCTGGAGAAGAAGGTGGATCTAAAGCATCTATAGTATTTGCTGGTCTTGGTATAGCTGGTTTATACAAATTTATAGGTGATGGTTTAAAACTATTCCCAACAGAAATTGAATGGGAAATACCTGGGTATCATAATGGAGCCTTTGGTATAGACGTATTACCTGCATTACTTGGAGTTGGATATATATGTGGATTTAAGATATCTGGATATATGTTTGCTGGTGCTATAGTTGGTTGGATAGCATTAATTCCACTAATATCATTATTTGGTGCCAATATGACACTTTATCCTGCTACAGTTCCTATAACTGAACTAGGATTTTGGGATATATGGGATAATTACATAAGATATATTGGTGCAGGAGCTGTTGCTTGTGGAGGTATTATTAGTTTAATAAAATCACTGCCTCTTATAATAGATACATTTAGAAAAGCTATGAAGGATTATTCTAATTTAGATAAATCTGAAAGTTCACTTAGAACTGATCAAGATATGTCTATGAAGGTTGTTTTATTTGGATCTTTATTAGTAGTTATAGCCATATGGCTAGTTCCTTCTATTCCAGTTAATTTAGTTGGAGCACTTTTAGTTGCTGTATTTGGTTTCTTCTTTGCAACAGTATCTTCAAGACTTGTTGGTATAGTTGGAAGTAGTAATAACCCAGTTTCTGGTATGGCTATTGCTACACTTTTAATAAGTACTATAGTATTAAAATCAACAGGACTTGTTGGCCAAGATGGTATGATGGGTGCTATAGCTATAGGTTCTGTAATATGTATTATAGCTGCAATTGCTGGAGATGCTTCTCAGGACTTAAAAACAGGTTATATTGTTGGTGCAACTCCTAAGAAACAACAATATGGAGAGCTTATAGGTGTATTAATTTCTGCTATAACTATAGGTGCAGTATTATACTTACTAAATGCAGCTTGGGGATTTGGTTCAAAAGAAATACCAGCACCACAAGCTACTCTTATGAAACTAGTTGTTGAAGGTGTTATGGAGGGAAATCTTCCTTGGACTTTAATATTTGCTGGTGCAGGAATAGCTGTTGCTGTTGAAATAATAGGAATACCTGTACTACCATTTGCAGTTGGACTATATCTTCCAATACATTTAAGTGCTGGCGTAATGGTTGGTGGTATTATTAGATTATTCTTTGAAAAGAGAAAGAAAGTATCTGAAGATGATAGAAAAGAACAAATTGATAGAGGTATATTATATACTTCAGGTCTAATAGCAGGTGAAGGTCTAATTGGGGTATTACTTGCTATATTTGCAATAATAAATGTTGGAGAATCAACACTTGCTGATACTATAAACCTTTCTACTTCTGTTAATTTAGGTCAAATAGGTTCTATTATAGCATTTATCATACTAATAATTACACTATTTAAGTTTACTATCTCCTATAAAGATAAAAGGAGTAAAACATCATAGAATATAAAAAATCTATAAACATATACTTAAGTAGGAGAAATTTTCTCCTACTTATTTCTTTAATTATAAATAAGTTGCTTATTCTAAATTTGTAGGAGTGGTATTATGAAAAAAAATGATAAAAATTACTTAGACTTTATTCCTATCAAAAACTCAAAAATAACTTGGTCTGAGGATAACTTTGGGATAGTTACATTAGAAATCACGAGAAAAGGATTATTTGATAAGATTGCTCAAAATTTATTTAAAGTCCCAAAAAGTAGTTCCATAAAGTTAGACAAACTAGGAAGCTGTGTATGGAAAAATATAGATGGTGAAAGTTCTATATACGATATATCTAAATATGTTAAAGCTTCATTTGGAAAAGACTGTGAGCCATTATATGAAAGATTGATTACATATTTTACTATACTTAAAGATAATAAATTTATTTCTTTAAAAAAGGATGGTAGATAATGGATATTATTATATACATATTATTATTTGCAATTGCAACAATAATTATTTATACTTGGGGAATTATAAAAGAAAGAAATAAACCTAATGATTTACTAGACTTACTTTATAATAAATCTTACAAAGCTGTTATGAAAGCTTTTAAAACTAAAAATACTTTATCTAAAAAAGATATTGAAAATGAAATTTTAAATCTAAAAGCATCTTTATTTTACTCTAAAGACAAGTTAGTTATAAAAGATCCTTCTCATATATCTAAAATACTTATTGGAAAAATGCTTAAAGATGGTGTTATAGAAAAAACTACTAACGGATATAGCTTAAAATAGTTAAAACTATATTTGATTTAAAATTATATTCTGAAAAATATTTTTAATTTAACTAAAAAATGAGCTATTTAAAATAGCTCATTTTTATATGTATAACTCTAATTTACTTTTAAACACTAACCTATTATTTTAATAATCCTTTGTTAACCCCTTTATAAAGTATTATAAAACTTATTAAAAATGATATACTTGCTACTAAAAAGGCAACTACTATAGATGAATATTTCATAATAATTCCTGATATAAGAGTCCCTCCCATTATACCTAATGTCATAAGTGTTGATGTTAATCCATTTATTTTACCTAAATATTCTTGGTCTGTGACTTTAGTTATAAGCGCCATTACATATCCACTAAGTATTCCACCAAGTATATTATCTATAAATTGAAGGCTCATAGTAAATACTGGGTTTATTGAATATCCTTCAAAAAATACTGTTATAGCAAACACTCCTATAAGACTATATAATATTTTCATATTCATATATTTAGATATGACTAAATATAGTCCACCCCCAACTATTACTCCCACTCCTGCTATCCCTGAAAAGAACTGATAAAACTCTTTGCTAAGGCCTAACCTCTCCGTTACTAAGAATATATCTAGGTTATTAGCTATTCCCATAGCAAAGGCTACTATTAAAAATATTTTAGATAACAACTTTAGTATCTCTTTTTCATTTAAATATTTAAAAGTTAACTTAATATCTTCACGTATACCGCTACTCTCTATTTTTTCAAAACTCTTATTAGGTAATGTTAATAATAATAAAATGGATACTAAAAACAATCCTGATAATATTATTAATGTTTTACCTATTCCAAAATTAAAGTAAAAGTAAGATCCTATAAATGGTCCTATAACAAAAAATCCAGAGCTTAAAAGTTGATTTATTCCAACTGCATTTTCTATATATTCTTCATCTATATATTCCTTAAAATATTTTTGTGATGCAGGATATGAAAATTGTGTAACACTAGCAGAAACTAATACTGCTAAAAATATAGCTATTATATATCCTTTAGATATCGCTAAGCCTAGTATTATAAATGATATAAAACTAAATAAATCTCCACATATCATTAGTTTTTTAGGATTATACTTATCAGCTATTATTCCTCCTATAAAAGTAAGTAAAAACATTGGTAAAAACTCTATAAAATTAAGTGATGATATTGCTAATGGATCACTATTTGTTATATCCATTATAAAAAACATTATAGCTATATTTCTTATCCATATAGCCATTTGCTGTATTATATCTGTTATAAGTATTGTTAAAAATACTTTATTTTTAATTAGATTCAAAATATATACCTCCTAAGATCTATTGATGAATTTATTCTAATGTGTGGTTCTACTATATAATCAACTATGATTTAGACTTTTAATAAAATTTCTACAAAATATTTTTCATCGTTATTCTTTTTAGGTATATAAAAGCCACACTTTATAAATACCTCATTATTTTCTTTTTTGTTAAAGTGTTTACTAAGCCTTAGTAAATAATCATTTAGTTCATCAGAATTCCCATAAAATTTTACACAAATAAAATCTCCACTAATTTCTCTATGTATTAAATTTAAGTTCTTATCCATATACTTTTTTATTATACTAATATTTTTCTCATCTTCTTTTATAAGAATATTACTTTCATCTTCTTCTATACCTTTGCCATTATTCAAATTGTACATAGTGTAGTAACATTCTTCATTCATACATTCTAATACTTCATCTATGCACCTTATATACTCTTTATTAAAGTCTTTTTCTAATATTTTATCTAAATTTATTAAATAAAAACTGTATGTATCTCTGTATACTTTAATATTATTAAAGTCATATTCATTTTCAAAATTTATTACAATATCTAATATTTCGTTCCATTTTTTTAATTGTTTTTGTTTTCTTTTTAAGGACTCTATCTTTTCTTCTATTAGTTTTTCTTGCTTATTTACTAATTCTTTATATTTATACAGTTCTTCACTTTCTATAGTTTCTTTTATATCAGCTAAAGATATATCTAGGTCCTTAGTAGCTAGGATTAAATTTAACTGATCAATATGTTCTTGTGAGTAATATCTATATCCATTTGACTTATTTATATCTGGCTTTAAGAGTCCCATCTTGTCATAATATCTTAAAGTATCTTTGCTTATATTAAAAATTTTACTAACTTGACCTGTTAAAAGTTTCATATTTATCACCTCAAAATAATTATAAACTATGGTGTAAGACCACAGTCTATACTAATTTTGAATATTATATTACCTAAATTTATTCCTAAGCTTAAATAATTTACCTCATACTGTATAAAAATATATATAATACGTGTATAATGTAATTTACAAGATATGTAAAGGAGTTAAAAATGAACACATTTGAAAAATTAGACTTAAATGAAAACCTAATAAAAGGACTTAAAGAACAAAATATAACTTCTCCAACAGAAGTTCAATCTTTAACTATAAAAGATATATTAGATAATAAAGACTTATTAGTAAGCGCTCAAACGGGTAGTGGAAAAACTTTAGCTTACTTACTTCCTATATTTGAAAAAATAGACACTACGAAAAGAGAAACACAAGTGTTAATACTTGCACCTACTCACGAATTAGTTATGCAAATAACTGAACAAGCCAAAATTTTGTCAAAGAATTCTAATATGAATGTTACTGCTTTTTCTATAATAGGTGAAGTAAATATTCAAAAGCAAATAAAAAATATAAAAACTATAAAACCTCATATAGTAGTTGGTACTTGTGGTAGAGTTTTAGACTTAATTAAGCAAAAAAAACTTAAAGCACATACTATAAAAACTATAATACTTGATGAAGTTGATAGTTTACTTAGTGGTAAAAATGAAGAAGTTGTTGAAAATATAATAAAGACTACATTAAGAGATAGACAACTTTTAGGATTTTCAGCTAGTTTAAATGAAAATACTATAAGTATGTGTGATTACTTAATGAAAGATATGAAAATGATTAAAACTAAAGATACATTAATAATAAATCCTAATATAAATCATATGTATTTATATGGAGATAGAAGAGAAAAATTTACATTACTTAGAAAATCCCTAGCTTCTGCTAATCCAAGTAGAGCTATCGTGTTTGTCAATGATGAAGATAGTATAGAGGTTATAACTGAAAAACTTAATTACCATAGCTATAAAGCTGTTTGTATATCTGGTAAAATGACTAAAGAAGATAGAAAAAATGCACTTAGTGCTTTTAGAAGTGGTAAAGTTCGTATTTTAGTATCTTCTGATCTTTCTGCTAGAGGATTAGATATAGTCGAGGTTAGTCATGTATTTAACTTAGACTTCCCACCTAGTAAAAATGAATATATACATAGATGTGGTAGAAGTGCTAGAGGAAATAGAAAAGGAACTGCAATATCTATAATAACTAATCAAAATTTATCTACTATAAGAGATTATAGAAGAGATTTTAAAATAGATATGAAAGCTGTTGAGTTAAAAAATGGCAAGTTTGTAGAAATTGATTTTGATAAGATGAAAAAAGAAGCTAGAAAAAAATCTAAAGAAAATGAAGCTAAAAAAGAAGAAAAAGTAAGTAAAAATAAAAAAGTAGATAAGTATGAACATAAAAAATCTACAAATAATAAATTTAATAAGAAAAAATAGTCAAAAGACGGTGTCGTGAAATATGACACCGTCTTTTATAATTATCTTTGAATTTTCTTAGTTATTATTTTAAATTAATTTGATACTACTATTCAAAGAAAACACTTGAATACTCTACTACTCCGCTTGTACCTTTAAATTTCTCTTCATCTAATACTAAAACTTTAAAAACATCATCTGGAACTTCAAATGGTGGTTTTATATCAAATTCACTAGCATTTATAAATCCAAACTTTAAATAGTAGTTAGGATGTCCTAATACTACTATAGATGTATATCCTAGATTTTTAGCTTTTTCTATAGCCTTATTTATTAGTGTGCTTCCTACACCTTTCTTTTGATACTCTGGTAGTACTGAAACTGGAGCTAATGCTAAAGATTCTCTAGATTCGTTTTTGTTTTTTATTTTTATTTTAGTAAGCAAAGAATAACCTACTATTTCTTCATTTACTTCGGCTAATAGAGCTAATTCTTTTACAGATTCTTTACTATTTCTTAATCTATTAACTAAGTTATGCTCATCTTTATCACTAAACTCTTCATTTTTAAAACTTCCCTTTACTACATTTTCTACTATATTATAATCTTTTTCTAGTTCACATCTTATATTTATCATTATATTTTACTCCTTTAGATCGCTTTTTATCATTTAATTATCCCATATGTATTAGTAGTTTTCAATTATTCTGTTTGTACTATTTTATTCTTTATAATATATGATTTTTATTTTAATAAAAAAAGACTTAAGAATTTTCTTAAGTCTTTTTTTAAGTATTTATATTATTTTTCATATCTATTTTTTACATCATTATAAACTTCTTCGCTAACTTTATAAGTTCTTTTATTTATAGATATCTTGTACTCATTAGTGTCTACTATTTCATAAAACTCTACATTAGAACCTGGGTAAACTACTACTCCTGTTCCACTAATATTATTAAAGAAAAACATTATTTATCCCCCCTTTATCTCTCTATTATATTATTCAACATATTTATATATATTCCTCTTTTAAATATTTTTAATGTTTAGTTCTTCTTTTTTATAATCAAAATTTATTTAACAAAAAAGACAGGTATTTAAACCTGTCTTTATATATGTTAAGCACTTGCTAGCTTATCTGTGTTGTTGTAGTTATATATTAAGTCTATAAGCCTTCCGCTTATATTTACAGCTATTAAAGACCAAAATATATCATATGCAGATAGATATGACAAAGATAATATAAGTATAACTACATCACTTATCATATAAATCTTACCTATTTTTAAAGATGTAATCTTAGAAATCACCAATGCTAAAGCATCATCTCCACCAGCTGCTGCACCTTCTCTAACTATTATACCAACTCCTACACCTACAAATAAACCGGATAATATAGTCCCTAGTAGCTTGCTTTCAAGAACTGGTATTATAGGTCCTATTCCTTCAAATATAGAATAAAACACTGAGAAGCTAATTGTTGCAACTAATGAATACATTAAAAACTTCTTTCCAAAGAACTTATAACCTACTGCAAATAAACTAAGATCTATTAATATATTTGCCATAGATAAATCCACATTGAAAACATTCTTTAGCAGTAGTAAAACTCCTAACACTCCACCTTCAGTTATATTGTTTTGATAATTTAGATTAAATATTCCAAATGACAATATCATTGCCCCTAACAATATTAACATTATTTTTTTTACATTCGTCCGCCTATCCATAAATATCCCTTCCTATATTTTTATAATTTATTAGTCAGTTACCCTGACTTAATATCATTATATATATTTTAAATTATTTTGTATAGTGTTATTTTTAAAACTAAATATTATATAAGATTGACAATATTTTTTCAAGGGATTTTTGGAGTTTTTTTTATAAACTTTTAAATCTTTTGAAGATACTAGTATTTTCAAGGGTTACATGTGTATTATTTTTTTCCTATTCTTATATTAAATTTTTTTTAGTTTAGTATATATAATTTTGAGTTTATAAAAATTTTTGTTTTATTTAGTTTTACTAAACATAAAAAAGGAGATATTTTAGCATAAATATCTCCTTTTTTATTATTTTATAATATATATAACTTAAGATAATTATATAACTAAACATATGCTTACTTAAAATTTCATAGAATCTATAACATCATCTATATAATCTGTTGCTTTTTTTATAGCACCTAATCTTTCTTCTTCTGTATAACCTGTTCCATCTACTAATAAATCTTCAAATTTTTTAATTCCCATAAATTTAGCTATATCTTCTATATAGTTCACTCCTTTGTTAAAAGCAGGCTTTAATATCCAAGGTACATGAGCGCCCGATGATTGAATATAAATCATTGTTCTAGGTTTATCATCAAGTAGACCTTTAGGCTTTTTATTTTCATCACTAAAACTTATAGTTTTTTTATCTTGAATAATACAGTCTATATATTCTTTAAGTGGTGCTGGAAATGATAAACTCCACATTGGTGCTGCTATAACATATACATTTGCACTGATAAATTGATCACATAGTTTTCTAATTTTTTGTATTTCTTTTCTATCTTTATCATCTAACTTTCTTGAATTTTCTTCACTTACTATGCAGTTTCTTTTTTCAAAGTATTGATACTCAAGTCTTGGTATATGTTCTTTATATAAATCAATTTCTTCAACAACAAAACCTTTATTTCTTTCTAAAAATCTATTTATAAATTTTCTTGCTACTGTTTTGCTTGATGATAAATTTTCAGGTTTTGAGTTTACACTTATATATAATAACTTTTTCATAATAACTCCCTTTCTTTATATAATTATTATTATTTTTAGTAACAATTATATTTTTATACTATCTTTATACTCAAATAACTTTTACATCTATATAATTATCTCTATTTCTATACCTTAAATAAATACTAATTATATTATGCTTCTTTTTCTTACAAACATAATATATTTTTTCAAATTTAAAGAAGCTTAAATTTAACCTTAAATAAACCTTAATAAAAACTTACTTTATTATATAACTTGTAAATTAGTTGTAAATTCTATTTTTAATTTAAATATATATGATACAATAAAGTTCAAGTTTATATTAAGGGAGATGATAAAATGAAGATAAATAAAACTATAATCATATGTGTTATATCTGTTTTAATATGTATTTTTATAGGGTCAAAAATTTTAAATAAACAAAAAAACATAGATTTGGATGATATTAATGTTTCTAAATATATAAATATTGTTGATAAAGCTAGTGAAAATAAAGTTCAAGTAAATTGGAAATACGTATGTTCTATAGTAAGTGTTTTAAACAATAATAATCAAAACAAGGTAGACGATAGTGAAATATTTAAAATTTCAAATATGTTTATAAAAGAAAATTCAGGTAAATATTATATAAATTCTCTAGAAAGTGTTATTAAGAAATTAAACTTAGATAAGGAAAAGACCTCTTTAGTATATAAATATATAGATGATTTAAAGCATTATAGTTTAACACCTAATAAAACTTCACCAAATACTAAATATATGAATTTTATAAATGATATAAAAGAAGTTGCAATAGATAATTATGAAAAGTATAAAGTATTACCATCTATAACTATAGCTCAAGCAATATTAGAATCTAATTGGGGTGAATCTAGACTCTCTTCAGATTTTAATAATTACTTTGGTATAAAGGCTGATACTAATTGGAATGGGGAATCTGTATTTCTTGAAACTAATGAATTTTATAATAATACTATAAATGATAAATTTAGAAAATATAAAAATAAATACGATTCTATTCGTGATCATGGCAAGTTTTTATATGAAAACAAGAGATATAAAAATAATGGAGTGTTTTCTGCAAAAACATATATCCCTCAAGCGATTGCTTTACAAAATGCTGGTTACTCTACTATAGAAGATTCAAATGGTAAAAAAGTCTATGCACAATACTTAATAAATTTAATTAAACAATATAATCTTCAATTAATAGATAATGAAGTTGCAGTTAAAAAAAATAAATAATTATACATTTTCTAATGTAAGCTCTATAAAGTTTTGATGCATTGGTAAATATGTATTAAAAATAAAAGGAGTACTTCTAAATAATTTTTAATTACTAGATTTACTCCTTTTATTTTTAGTATAATTATTTAATGATATAAAATCTAATACATACAAAATAAATTGCTTAAGTATTTTTACTTAAATAAGATTTAGCATATTCTATATCTTGATATATAAATCTATGTTTTATGTTAGCACTTTTAAAGTTACATATTTTAAATACTAACTGTATAAAATGTCCAAGACAAAATGCTGTTATTAAAGTTCCTATACCTACTGGTTCACCTAATAAGTAGCCAAGTATTAAAGCACTAATTTCCATAGTTCCTCTTACTACCTTTATAGGCTTTTTAGTTATCTTTTGAAAAGCGATCATCATACCATCTCTGGGTCCACTGCCAAGTCCACTTCCTAAATATAAAACCATTCCAACCCCCATAAGAGTCATTCCTATTATAAGCATTACTATGCCAAATACTAAATTATTAGAAACTGGTATTAGGCCACTAAACAATATGATATCTAAAAATATTCCTATAAATATCATATTTAATACAGTTCCCCAACCAATTTTTTCACCTAGTATGACATCTATTATAACTAATATAAGCCCTACTGCTATTGTAGCAGTTCCGATTGTTATTCCTATTTTATTAGCTATACCTTGGTGAAGTACATCCCATGGTGATAGTCCTAGTTTAGCATTTACCATAAATGCTATACCCATAGCACAAAACCATAGTCCTAAAAATAATCTAATAAGTTTTTTTAATATTGTACTCAAATTTCTTCCTCCCTAATATATGTAATACAAATTGATTAAATCAAAACTATTTATTATTAATACTTTAATCTTCTCACCTCGTTACATTTATTAATTGAAACTATTATAATATAAATTCAGTTATTTATATATACTAATACACTAGTTTTTATATTTAATATAATATTTATATACTTTACTATTAATAAAATTTCACTTTATTGTATGCTAATATATATTTAAATTTTAATATATTAAATACCAGTTAAATCAATGCTTTATCTATATTTTTTATAATAATTGGTCGAATTTTGTAGATTGATATATAACATTTAAATGTTAAATCTAAGTTAAATAAAAAAAAAGTGTTGTCAATATATAATAATGGGAATATAATGACTATATAAATAAATAAGTCTCCCTGAGGGGGAGTAGCTTTCACACTTTGTGATAATCAATCGTCATGTCGGATAATATCCCGGTTGATTAGCAAGTACATAACTTGTTAGCAAGACCTTCAGAATAAATTTACGTTTAATAATTTATTCATGAGGTCTTTTTTATTTGCCAAAAAAAGCAAATGGAGGTATGTTAATGTTTTACAAAAAAAATATTGAAAAAGTCTTAAATGAGCTAGATTCTAGCTTACAAGGTCTTACACAGGAGGAGTTTGACAAGAAGCTCTCTAAGCATGGCTATAATGAACTAAAAGAAAAGGAAAAAACTTCTGTTTTTAAATTGTTTTTAGAAACATTTAAAGATCCATTAGTTATTATTCTTTTAGTAGCAGCTCTAGTTCAAATATTCTTAGGTGAAGCAATTGAATCAGTTATAATATTTGCAGTTTTAATACTAAACTCTATATTATCAGTTGTTCAAACCCAAAAAGCTGAAGGTTCACTTGATAGTTTAAAAAAATTATCAGTTCCTACTGCTAAAGTTATAAGAAATGGCATAAAGATTACTGTAGATTCAAGAGAACTAGTTCCTGGAGATGTAGTTATCCTAGAGGCCGGCGACTACGTCCCAGCAGATGGTAGAGTTATAGAATCTCAAAGCCTTAAGGTTGTTGAGGGAATGTTAACTGGTGAAAGTGAACCTGTACTAAAACATGAAAATATGATAGAAGAAGAAGTTGCCCTTGGCGATCAAAAAAATATGGTATTTAGTGGCTCAATGGTAGTATATGGTAGAGGTGTTTATGTTGTTACATCTACAGCTATGAATACTGAAATGGGTAAGATAGCACATATGCTAGATAATGCAGGAAATAAGCAAACACCACTTCAGGTTAAATTAGATGAATTTGGTAAAAAACTTGGAATTGGTATAGTAGGTTTAGCAGCTCTTATATTTGCTATTCAGCTTTTAAGAAATGCAAGTGTTATTGATTCATTTATGTTCTCAGTTGCTATTGCAGTTGCTGCAATACCAGAAGCATTATCTTCTATAGTTACTATAGTTTTAGCAGTTGGAACTAACACTATGGCTAAAAAACAAGCTATAATAAGAAAACTTCCAGCAGTTGAAACGCTAGGTTCTACAAGTGTCATATGCACTGATAAAACTGGTACTTTAACTCAAAACAAAATGACTGTTGTAGATACTTATATGTATGGTTCTACTTCTAAAGTACTTGCTGATAATGTTGATGGTGAGATTGCTTTAACTAATAATATTTCACTTAATGAGTCTTCTTTAATACTTTGCGCAAGTCTTTGTAACGATTCAGATATAACTAGCGAAGGTGTTGAAATTGGTGACCCAACAGAAATAGCACTTATGAACTATGCTAATAAAAATGAATTTGACTACAAATCTATAAGAGAAAAATACGAAAGAGTTGGAGAATTACCTTTTGATAGTGATAGAAAATTAATGTCTACTATTAATAAAATAGATGGTGACTTAGTAATGTTTACTAAAGGTGCCCCTGATATTGTGTTTAGTAGATGTAATTATTCACTTGAAGATGGAGAGGTAGTTTCTATAACTGATGAAATAATAGAAGATTATAAGAAAAAAAATGAAGAGTTTTCAAATAAAGCTCTTAGAGTTTTAGCTTTTGCAACTAAGAAAGTTAATGATACTAATTTAGATATAAGTGATGAAAATAATCTTACTTTAATAGGTCTTACTGCAATGATAGACCCTCCTAGAGAAGAAGTTTATGATGCAGTTAAAAATGCTAAAAATTCTGGTATAAAAACTGTTATGATCACAGGAGACCATAAAACTACTGCTGCTGCCATTGCTAAAGATATTGGCATAATGGAGGCTGATGATATAGCTTTAACTGGTAAAGAGCTTGATTTATTAAGTGATAAAGAGTTAGATGAAAAATTAGAACATATATCAGTTTATGCTAGAGTTTCACCAGAAAATAAAATAAGAATAGTAAAAGCATGGCAAAGAAAAGGTAAAGTATGTGCTATGACTGGTGATGGCGTTAATGATGCTCCTGCACTTAAGCAAGCAGATATAGGTATAGGTATGGGTAGTGGTACTGAAGTTGCTAAAGATGCATCTGCTATGGTGTTAGTTGATGATAACTTTGCTAGTATCGTAAATGCTGTTGAAGTTGGTAGAACAGTTTATACTAACATAAAAAAATCTATAACTTATTTATTTTCAGGTAATCTAGGTGGAATAATAGCTATACTATTTTCTGTATTTGCTAACTTACCTAATCCATTTACAACTATACAATTACTATTTATAAACTTAGTTACAGATTCCCTACCAGCAATTGCTCTTGGACTTGAACAGCCTGAAAAGTCTGTTATGAAAAATCCTCCAAGAGATATTAATGAAAAAATATTATCAAAAGATACTTTAAAATCTGTATTAACTAGAGGTTCTATTATTGGTCTAGTTACTATAATAGCTCAATATATTGGTCTTAAAACTTCACCTGAAATGGGAGTAGCTATGGCCTTCTCAACTTTAACATTATCTAGAATAATACAGACTTTTGCATCAAGATCAAACACTGAAACTATATTTAAAATAGGATTTAAATCTAATAAATATGCATTAGGTGCTGTTGTTACTTGCTTAGGTATGTTTTCACTTACACTACTTCCATTTATGAGAGATATTTTCTCAATACCAAATAATTACAACTTTACAAGCTTTATAACTTGTTTAGTATTAGCAATTATTAGTACATTGCTAATGGAAGGAACTAAATTTATAACGAAAAAATAGCTTACTATATCTTGCTTAATAAACAACTACCCTTTTTGTCTATAAGTCTATCTATTGTATAGTTAAGCAAGATGTTTTAAATAAATTATTTGTCTAAGGTTTATAACCTTAGACAAACTTATATTATATACTACATATATAGTATCTAACAAATCTCATTAATTAAAATAATGTATTAAATTTAAAATGTTTAGGAGGAAAAAATGAGTAATTTAGATTCAGACCCCGGGAACTTGATCCCACAATTAGTTTTAATAGTAATACTTACAAGTATTAATGCATTCTTTGCTTCAGCAGAAATGGCTATAGTTTCTGTTAACAAATCAAAAATCAAATCTTTAAGCGATGAAGGTAATAAAAAAGCAATCTTACTTCAAAGGCTTATAGCAGAACCTAGTAACTTCTTATCTACTATACAAATTGGTATAACACTAGCTGGTTTTTTCTCAAGTGCATCTGCTGCTACTGGGTTATCTAGCTATTTAGAGACAGTATTAATTCCATTAAACCTTCCATATACTAGTGAAATATCTATGATAAGTATAACTTTATTATTATCATACTTTACACTAGTTTTTGGTGAATTAGTACCTAAGAGAATAGCTCTTAAAAAAGCTGAAAGTATAGCACTATTTTCTGTAAAGCCAGTTTATCTTATATCTATAATCGCTAAACCCTTTATAAAAATACTTTCTATGTCCACTTCTCTAGTTTTAAAGTTAACTAAAAATAATGACGTTGATATAGAAGAAAAAATATCTGAAGAAGAATTAAGGTCACTTATAATACAATCTCAAGAAGATGGCTGTATAGAATATGATGAAAAGCAAATGATATATAAAGTATTTGACTTTAATGATAAGTTGGCTAAAGAAATAATGACTCCAAGAAGTGATACTTTTTTAATAGATATAGATGATGATATAAATACTATATTAGATGAAATATGTGATCTTAATTATTCAAGGATACCAGTTTACAAAGATGATATAGATAATATAGTAGGTGTATTGTATATTAAAGATCTATTTAATGAAGCCAGAAAAGTAGGATTTGAAAATGTTAAATTAGAAAACCTTCTTCATGAACCTTATTTTGTTCCAGAAATTAAAAGAACTAATGAACTATTTAAGGTTTTAAAAGAAAAAAAAATACATCTTTCTTTATTATTTGATGAGTATGGAGGCTTTAGTGGAATAGTTACATTAGAAGACTTAATAGAAGAAATTGTCGGTGATATAGAAGATGAATATGATTTAGAAGAAAAACCTATAAAAAAAATTGATGATAATAATTATATAGTCAAAGGTTCTCTATCTATAAATGATTTTAATGAAGAATTTGAACTTGATTTAGATGAAGGAGATTATGATACTTTAAATGGTTATTTAATAACTAATTTAGATGAAATTCCTGATGAAAATACAGAGCTTTTAATAAATGATATTAAGTTTACTGTTCTAAAAGTTGAAAATAGAAGAATTCAAGATATTAAAATTCATTTTGATAATATATTTCATGAGGTTGATAATTAAAATTTCTATATAAAAGTGAGCTATCTTTATATAAAGATAGCTCATTTTATGTTATAAAATATGATTTTAAAATCCGTAGTTTTCATTTATATAGTTAAGCATTTGATCACCTAATGTCACATAATAGTATATAGTGTATAAATAATCAGAAAAAACTAATTTGCTTGATTCTGGATCATCTTTTAAAAGTCCATCTATCAATATTAATTGATCTCGTAAAAGTGCTTGATATACAGATGATAGTATTTGCAGTTGATCTGCAACAAATATATCTGGCTGAGAATCTTTATATATACTTTTATGTCTTTCTAGATTATTAGATACCCCTTGTAATTGATTCATATATGATGTTATTTGTGGTTTTAGTATCCCACTTTTTTCCTTTATAGTTTGAGTATTTATATCTATAGTTCTCATATTGTCTCTTATCATTTTGATTTCTCTAAATATATTAGCAAGAGCTTCCTTGTCTTGCAGGTCTTGTACTACTACAGGCACTGTGCTTATTTTATTTTCAATAGCATATATTTTGTTTGTAAAAATACCTAAACAAAGTAGTATACTAGCTATAGTTAATATTACTTTAGTGGGCTTATTTTTCATTAAAATTCTCCTTTTACTAAGTTGTTGTATATTTATATTATCTACAGTACAACTATTATTATTCTTTGTATAATTAAAAATACATTGCTATTTTATATAATTTTTTTAATCAAATCATTTATAAAAATAAAAAAAACTATAGTTATCACTATAGTTTTTTATTTCCATTTTTCTAATACTTCTATCATAAATTTAGCTACATCTATCTTATATATTTCTTTTAAATTGTCTCCTTTAAATACATCTCTTGACTTTCCATATGCTACTATTTCTCCATTGTTAACTAAACATACATCATCGCTAAAAAAATGTACTAAATTTAAGTCATGAAGTACTCCAATTACTATTTTATTTTTTTCTTTAGCCCAAGTAGATAGATGCTTTAGTAACTCTATTTGATACTTTAAATCTAAGTGGTTAGTTGGTTCATCAAGAAGTATTACATCTGGATCCTGAGCAAATGTTCTAGCTAAAAATACCCTTTGAAGCTGACCTCCTGATAATTCAGTAATAGGCTTATCTTTAATGTCTAATAATCCTACTTTATCTATTGAATCTAATATTAACTCTTTATCTTTTTTATTTAAAGAGTTAAATATACCACTAGAGTGTGCATATCTTCCAAGTGAAACTGTTTCATATATACTATATGGAAAGTATATTTGACTTATTTGGCTCATAAGGGCTATTTTAGTAGCTAATTGTTTTCTACTTAAAGTATTTACTTCATCATTGTCTATTTTTATGCTGCCTCTATAATCTATAATATTTGCAATGGACTTTAGTAATGTACTTTTACCACATCCATTTGGACCTACTATGCATAAATTTTTACCCTTTTCTACTTTAAAACTTACATTTTTTATTATATCTACATTATCATAACTACAAAAAAGATTTTTAACTTCTAACATATTATGACCTCTTACCTTTACTAAAATATACATAAGCAAAAAATGGCGCACCAATTATAGCCGTCACAGCACCTACTGGTAGTTCTGCTGGTGTTACTACAGTTCTTGCTATTAAGTCTGTTATTACCATTAAGCTCCCACCAAATACAAATGACATTGGTATTACGTAAGAGTGCTTAGAACCAAATATACGTCTAACTATATGAGGTGCTATCAAGTCTACAAATCCTATAGTCCCACTTAATGCTACCGCACTTCCTGTAAGTATTGCTGAAAATATAAATAGTCTTTTTTTCACTTTAGTAGTATTTACTCCGACAGCTTTAGCTTGTTCTTCACCAAAAGTTAATATATCCATTTCTTTTGTATATATTAAAATACCAACTATACCTATTACACAAAATGGTATTATAGCTTTAACTGCTGAGAATCCTTTCATAGCAAAACTTCCCATTTGCCATAGACTTATACTTTTTAAATCTTCACTAAATAACGCCGTTATAGTTGTTAAAAGCGCATTTACAAATAAAGAAAATACCATACCCGCAAGTATTATGGTGTTATTTGACATTGTTTTATCTATTTTAGAGGAAAATACTATAACTCCATATACTGTAAAAAGCCCAAATAAAAAACCTATTAAAGGTAGAGTTAAATTTCCTAAAAAAGGTATGTTTACCCCAAGTATTATAACTAGACCTGCACCTAGTGATGCACCTGATGATACTCCTAGGGTATATGGAGATGCTAGTTCATTTTTTAAAATAGATTGGACTACTGATCCACTTACAGCAAGTGAACCACCAACTAAAAATGCTAGTAATACTCTTGGTACTCTAAGGGCCCATATTATAGATACATCTTTAGGATTTATATTATCTCCTAGTGATAGATTAAATAATTTGTAAAAAAGTATCTGTGCAGTGTCTATTATATTAATATTGGAACTTCCAATAGAAGTTCCAATACAAAATATTATAAATACTATTGGGATAGAAAGTAATGCCCACTTTCTAGTTGTTGTATACATTTGGATATATTGCCTTTGCCATCTCATTTAGGGCTTTTATTATATGTTGAGATGGACGAGATGATGAATTTGTATCTATTTGATAAACTTGATTATTTTTTACTGCATTTATATTTTCCCAACCTTCACGACCTTTTATTTCATCAGTTGGATTTTCTATGTAATTAACATTAGTTAATATAACATCTGGATTTTTATCTATTATAGTTTCTGCACTTGGTGATATCCAAGCATTTTCATCTTTAAGTATATTTTCAGCTCCTATTAATTCTATCATTTCATTTAAGAATGTCGAGTTACCAAAGCTATAAAGATTTGGAGCTGGTCCTATTTCAAAATAAACTTTTTTCTTATTTTTTATATCTTTACCTTTTTTAGCTATATCCTCAATTTGAGATTTTGTATTTTCTACTATTTTCTTGCCTTTTTCCTTAGTGTTAGTTACTTCAGATATAAAAGTTATATCGTCATATATCCCTTGTATACTATTACTACTTGGTATGTAAGCTACACTTATTCCAGATTCTTCAACTATCTTAAATGGATCTTCAGTTGAACCAGTTTTATTATGCCCTGATGCTACTATTATGTCAGGCTCTAATCCTATTATTTTTTCTGCATCTGGCTTGGAAAAATCTATTAATTCTACATTATCTGGTATACCAGCGACATCTGCTGAATACTTATCTACTGCTACTAGCTTATCAGCAAGTCCAAGTTCTACTAATACTTCAGTATTAGATGGTGCTGTTGATATTATTCTATCTATTTTATTTGGTACTTTAATCTCTCTGCCTTCTCTGTCTTTTATAACCACTTCTTTACTTGAACATCCAACTACTGTAAGCATTACCAAGGTTACAGCCATTATTATACTTAATACTTTCTTTTTCATATTTTACTCCTTATTTTTAAATTTTCCTTATAAGTTTTTTATTCTATGTCGTTGTCTTTATTTAATTCAACATAGAAGCATCCTGAAGGGGTATTTACAAATTTAAATTTTAACTCATCTACTTCATTGTTTTGCCTTTCATGTCTATGCATTAATCTAATTAATTTTTAGTTATTATTAAATGACATATCCTTGAACTTACTCCTCCTTTCTTTTAAATATTTATAGTTTTATAGATACAAATTATCATTTTACTAAGGATTATGTAATCTTTAATCTTAGTTTATCATTATATCGCGTCAAAATGTGTCATTTTAATGTCAAATGAAGTACATTTATACTTTATTATTTTTAAACATATCTTATTATTTAAGTTATATAAAGATAAGAATATTTTGATTTAACACTTATTTCTATATTTAACTGCAGTGTTATTAGCTGAAATGATATTTATATAAATTAAATACAAAAAGCACACTCTTAGAGTATGCTAAATTATTCAAATTAATTATATACCCTACCCTCAGAAGGCAATAGATTAAAAAGTACTGGCAGGTATCCCGGCTCAACTTCTTCCTACTTTCTTGCCTTCCCGAATTATCAGTGGCTTTTTAAGATTTCGTCAGTTTTACGGTTACTGGGGTAGCTTAGAATTTTCATCTAATTCCCTATTAAGTCTACTTGACACCAAGCACTTTATATTTATTAAATTTTATACATTCAAGTATTATATACTTTAATTTAATTATATCAAAACCTTTATTTATAATCTACTTTAAATATTTGATCTATAAATTAATATATTTATTTTAATATCTTTTTAAGTAATTTTAATTTGCCCTTATAAGGTGCATATCTAACTGGTATATCTATTAAATTTGACTTTTTAAGTATACTCTTTTTATGTGTAAAAGTATCAAAGCTTTTCTTACCATGATAAGATCCCATTCCACTAGTTCCTCTACCTCCAAATGGAAGATTTGAAGTGGCTAGATGGATTATAGTATCATTTATACACCCTCCTCCAAAAGCTATATTATTTGTTATGTATTTTTCAATATCTTTATTTTTAGTAAATAAATATAGTGCTAGTGGATTTGGATGTTTTTTTACTATTTCTATTATATCTTTATAATCTTCATAAGTTATTATAGGAAGTAGTGGTCCAAATATTTCTTCATCCATTATAGGATAAGTATGGTCTATATTATCTATAATGGTCGGTGCTATTTTTAATTTAGATTTATCTATATTTCCACCTATAATTACATCTGTGTTTTTCATAAGATTATTTAATCTATCAAAGTGTGTTTTATTTATTATTTTAGGATAGTCCACACTTTCAATAGGATTATTTCCATAAAACTTTATTATATATTTTTTCATATTATCTATTAAATCTTTTTTAATATCTTTGTGCACTATAATATAATCAGGTGCTACACAGGTTTGACCCGCATTTAAAAATTTCCCCCATACTATTCTTTTAGCACTTAGGTCTACATTTGCTGACTTTTCTACTATACAAGGGCTTTTACCTCCTAGTTCAAGGGTTACTGGTGTTAAATATTTAGATGCTTTATTCATTACTATCTTTCCTACATTTACACTACCTGTAAAGAATATATAATCAAATCTTTCTTCTAATATCTGTTGATTAACTCCTATTCCACCTTCTATTACGTTTATATATCCTCTTTCAAAGTACTTATTTATAATATCAACTATTACCTTAGAAGTATGAACTGAAAACTCCGATGGCTTAAGTATTGAGCAATTTCCACCAGCTATAGCACCTATAAGCGGAGATATAGTTAATTGGAAGGGATAATTCCAAGGCGCCATTATAAGTACTACTCCATAAGGTTCACTTACTATATAACTTTTAGCAGGAAATTGAGTTATAGGAGTTGATACTTTCTTATTTTTGCTCCAACTTTTTAAATGTTTTATAGCGTAGTTTATCTCCTCTAATACTATACCAATTTCTGTTTCATATCCTTCAAAATGTGATTTTCCTAAATCTTTATAAAGTGCATTAAGTATAGCCTCTTCATTTTCTACTATAGCTTTTTTAAGAGTTTTTAATTTATCTAATCTAAAGTTTATATCTTTAGTCTTATTGCTTTCAAAGTATAACCTTTGATTATTTAATATATCTTTTATCAATCTCTCATCTCTTTTCTGTGAATTTACATATATTGTATTATTATAATTATATATTATTTATTGTATATTGAGGAGGTTGTTATGGTCTATTTATTATTTTTTTTTATGACTTTATCTTTAATAAGCCTTATTTATTTTACATATAAACCTTTTAAAAATTTAAGGCATATTTTAAAAACTGTAACTAGCTTATTATTTATAGGAATATGTATAAATGGATATAGTTCTAGTAATAATTTTACTTATTTTATACTTATACTTATGGGGCTTATATTTTCACTATTTGGAGATATATTTCTTATATTTGAGAATGGAAGTAAAAACTCTATGGGTAATGCTTTTATTCATGGTCTTTTAAGCTTTAGTATAACTCATATATTCTTTTCCTTATGTTTTGTATCTATTACTTCTTTAACTGTTTATGATATTTTATTTACTGCTATACTTTCCATAGGTTCTTTATCTATACTAAAGTCTATTAAAAACTTTGATTTTAAAGGAGTATTTAGATATATAGCCTTTTATGCTGTACTTATTAGCTTTATGTTTATAAAATCAATATCTTTATATTTAGTAGGATTTAATAATTTTGGAGTATTTTTAGTTATAATTGGAGCATTATTATTTATAGTTTCTGATTTAATATTGTCTTTTGTATATTTTTATAGAGATTGTCCAAAATTTATGGCAGGTCTTAATCTTTTAGTTTATTACATTGCACAATGTTGTATAGCATTAAGTGTTTCATACATGTAAAAATACCCCTATGTCTTAAGTTTTGACGTATGGGTTATTTTATTAAATTTTATATTTTAGCTTTTTTATATAATAGTAAATAAATAATTGAAACTATCATTGAAACTAATAATAGACTTAAAAATAACCAAGACTTATTAAAATTATATACATGTGCAGATAACATTGGCCCAAGTGCATATCCAAAAGATTCAGATGCTCCAACTATACCAAATACGCTACCCTTTATTTTAGGATTTTCCCCAAACTCTGATAAAAGACTTTGAAGTGAAGCATTTAAAAAAGTTGCTCCAAGAAAATATACTATTATTATAGTAGTAAATATAGATATGCTTCTTGTAAAAGATAATCCAAGTAAGGTTATATTAATAACACAAAAAGATAAAAATAATTGTCTTTTATTTCCTATCTTATCACTTACCCACCCTGCAATAGGTGCTCCTAACCCAAATTCAAATAAGTATATTGATATAATTGATGAAGTGTACGATGTAGTAGCTCCCAGCACTTCCTGTCCATAAAAATGGAATAAAGCAACTACACATCCATATATATAGTCTCCTAAAAATGCAATAGCGCATAACATAATTATTTTATATTTTAAACTATATCTTTTAATTTCTTCTTTTATAGCTTTCTTTTTGCTACTACACTTAGAATGATCCAATTTGCCTTTTTCTACCTTAAATATTACATATATAAGTGTAAGCAATATCCCTCCTGAAGATAAATAAAATACAATATCATAACTACCAGTATTTGATAAAATGTATCCAGCAATAGCAGCACCTATTCCTCCACCGAATGTAAAAACTGCTGCTAATCCTGTACTTTCTCATCTTCTAGTTACTTCTACGGATCTTGATAATATAGAATAAGTAGCAGGTGCTAACATACCAAGTACTGCTCCTTGTATTATGTATAAGCTTCCTGCTATTATATGCTTATTTGTTATGGTATAACAAAATGGAACAAAGGTCATTAGTATCAAAGTAAATATTAAAGTTTTTTTATCTCCTATATAATCAGATACTCTCCCAAATAGAATCTGTGCTAGTGTTTTGCTTACTCCATATAAAGACATTATAGTACCAATCATAACTGTAGTTATTCCAATTGAATCAAGGAAAAGTGGTATTATAGGAATCATAAAGCTATAACTTATTCCAAATATAAATCTATAAGTGCAAAATTGTCTAAGTTCTAGCTTTTGAAAGAAAACATTGTTTTTTATACTCATATCTACCTCCTAAGTATGAGCAGATTGTTTTTGTAAAGTTTCTGTCCACTTTAGTGTATTCAAGTAATCTTAATATTATTATTTAACATTCAAAGCATATACGTTTTATTTAATTAATAATATACAACTGTAAGATATAAAATGAGGAGCAATCATTTTGATAGCTCCTCGTTTTATATAAATTTAAAATTCGTAAATTTTAAGCTATATTCTGTCTTTAAATATATTATATATACCTTAATTCAAGTTTATATGAATATGATTTTTTCCTTCTCCGTATCTTTTTAAAGGTTTTACAGTAGGTCCTTCTAATACATTTCCTTTATAATCATATCTAGAAGCATGGCATGGGCAGTCCCAAGTTTTTTCTGCTGAATTAAATCTAAGTTCGCAACCTAGATGAGTACAAGTTATATCAACTATATAAAGTTCATCATTAAGATGTCTATAAGCCCCATATCTTTTTCCATCAATAGTTACAATCTGCCCTTCTCCTTTTTCTATATATAATTCTTCTTTTCCTATATTAAATTTCCCTTTTATATACTCTATTGTCATATTTAAATTTTCTTTATAAAAATCTGTTGTTAAATAGCTACTTTTTCTAGATGGATTAAATAGATTTTCATATATAGATTCTTTTTTAGCTATAAGATCACTTATTATTATTGCTGATAAAGTTCCATTACTCATTCCCCACTTAGAAAATCCTGTAGCTACATATACATTGTCTTGTTTTTTGTTTATATAACCTATATAAGGTAGGTAGTCATAACTCATATAATCTTGAGCTGACCATTGATATTTAAATTCTTTAATTTTAAATTTATCTTTTGCATAATTTTTTAGTTTTTCATACATTTCTTCTTCATTTTTACACTGACCAACTTTATGATCTCCACCACCAAATATTAATAGTTTTCTGTTACCTTCATTATAAGTTCTAAATGTTATCCCTTGTTCCTCAACTCCTAAAAACATTCCTGGGATTATGTCTTTTTCTAGTTTGCCAGCTATTAAATAAGACCTTCCTCCCTTTTCTTTTGCAAAGTAAAGGTTTTTACCATCATACCAAGGCATATGTGATGCTATTACAACTATATCTGCAAAAATTTTATTATTTTTGTTGGTTCTTAATTCACAAACTTCTCCTTTATTAAAGTCAACTATAGGTGTATTTTCATAAACTTTAACCCCTAAGTTTATACATTCTTTTAGTAATCCATCTATATACTTTTTAGGATTAAATTGACATTGATTTTTAAAACTAATAGCTCCCTTCACATCTACTGGTAAATCTAAACTTTTATGGTACTCGCAATCAATCCCTATTTTTTTACAAATCTCATATTCCTCTTTTAATTCTTCTAAGTAATTTTCATTTTGTGCAAGTATATATGAGTCTTCTCTTTTTAAATTACAGTCTATATTGTGTTCTTTTGTTATTTTTTCAATTAAATTAAGTGCCTGATTATTACCTTCATAGTATAATTTAGCATCTTCTATTCCGTACTTTTGGTTTAGCTTTGAATATATTATTCCATGTTGTGAAGTTATCTTTCCAGTATTTCTCCCAGAACCTCCATAACCTATTTTATTAGCATCAACAATAGTAGATTTTAAACCATTTTTAGCTAATAAATAAGCTGTTGTAACTCCTACTATTCCTCCACCAACTATTAAAATATTTGTTTTTATATTTTTTTCTAAGTTACCTAACTCACTATGCTTAGAGCTTAAAATCCAATAAGATTCATTCATTTCATTTCTCCTTAATTTAATTTGTCCATGATATAGTATATTTCCCATTAAAATACATAATTATTATAAATATTGAGCTTAAATATACAAATAAACCATTATAAATACATAAACAAAAAGCTATCTTACTTTGTAAGATAGCTTTTTGTTATTTTTAATTAATCTTATTTATAAAGTTAATTAATTCTTATTATTTGCATATTAACTGAATTTGGTATTGTTTTTATATTTCTGTTAGAAAAATTATATAAGTCAAGCTCCTCTTCACAATTTCCAGTAGTATATATAGCTCCATTACTAATTGAATTTTTAATACCTTCTTCACAGTATGCTAGTGACCCTTTGATTAAAGCTTCATTTACTCTAAGTCCAACTATATAAGTATTATACGAATTTCCTGTTACTGTATACTTAATATAATATGTGGCATTTGGAGATAAAACTACAGTCATGCCATCATTTTTAACACTTATATCTGTACCATTTATAAAACTAGAATTAAATACAAATCTTGATGTTGGGCTAATACTTACTGATTCTGACTGAACTAGATAAGCATTATTTTGAACTGTTGAATTTCCTTTTTCTCCTCTTGGTCCCTGTGGTCCTATCTTACCTTGAAGCCCTTGTTCTCCTTTTTCTCCTCTTGGCCCTTGTGGCCCTGTTTTACCTTCAAGTCCTGGTTCTCCCTTTTCTCCTCTTGGCCCTTGTGGCCCTATCTTACCTTCAGCTCCTTGCTCCCCTTTTTCGCCTCTTGGTCCCTGTGGTCCTATCTTACCTTCAGGTCCTTGCTCTCCTTTCTCTCCTCTTGGTCCCTGTGGCCCTATCTTACCTTGAAGCCCTTGT
>NZ_JBCIUO010000001.1:930886-1067330 GCF_039031195.1 Romboutsia sp. MSSM.1001216sp_RTP31141st1_G3_RTP31141_220114
CCTGTGGTCCTACCTTCCCTTCAGGTCCTTGCTCCCCTTTTTCTCCTCTTGGTCCCTGTGGTCCTATCTTACCTTCAGCTCCTTGCTCCCCTTTTTCTCCTCTTGGTCCCTGTGGTCCTATCTTACCTTCAGCTCCTTGCTCTCCTTTCTCTCCTCTTGGTCCCTGTGGCCCTATCTTACCTTCAGGTCCTTGCTCCCCTTTTTCTCCTCTTGGTCCCTGTGGTCCTATCTTACCTTGAAGCCCTTGCTCTCCTTTTTCTCCTCTTGGTCCCTGTGGTCCCATCTTACCTTGAGGACCTTGTTCTCCTTTCGCTCCCCTTCCTACTGTTTCTCTTTTATATTTATCATACGTACGCTCTATAACTTTGGAGTTATCGCATTCTATATCATTTTTAGATGATTTTGATTTTGAAGCATATCTTTTATATTTATCCAACACGCTCTCCCCCTTGCCTACTCTTAATTATAATATCTTTCTACCACTATAATTTATATGCTATAAATATAATCTTAAATTCTTAAAATATTACTAAAACAAGTATTAATATTTTATATTTATACTTATTTTTTATATTCTAAATACATTAATTCCTTTTATATTCCAAGTATATTTATATAGTTTCTGCAGCCATATACATTTGATACCTTATATTCTTTATCTGCCTCACAATTTGATTTATAGTAATATCTTATAAATGGATACTCTATGCTATCATCATCTATAATAGGTGTGCCCCATGATTTACCAAAATCAGAAGATTTACTTATATTTAAATTTCCATATTCTATCCATTGCATATGTAAAATATTTTTATGTTCTATTATATGAGGGATATTACAAGCTGAGGATTTATTTACATATACACTGTCACTTATCGATATGCCTTCTTTATTTAAATCGACTCTTTTATAGATTGGTTGGTATTTACTAGAATTGTTTTCTGAATAGGCTATATGGTACGTATTGTTTGTTCCTTTTGTAACTGATAAATGGATCTTTTCTTTGTTTGAATTAGTTATCTGTATTGGGCTATACCAAATTGAATTTTCATTATTTAAGGTACACATAAATACCTCTTCATATCCTTTTACTATTTTAAAGTAAAATACATTTATATTGGTATTATCACATATTGCAATAAAATTATTTATATCTTCATATCCTACTATATCTATAATTGACATTATATCTTCTTTATCTCTCTTTATATTATGAACTAATTTGTATAATTTGCTTTTATTATCCTTTAAATAATATATGATATGAATATCTTTACCTATCTTACTTATATATGGAAAACTTATTGTATATTTAGAATTATTATAACTAATAATACTAGATTTATTTATTTTATTATCATTTATGTCTATTTTAATTAAGCTTCCTTGAGTATCATCATATATTCCATATATATTATCTTGTTCATCTATATCAAACCATATATCTGTATTTCCTTTTATATTATCAATTACCTTATTTGAAGATATTAACTCGAAATTTGAATCAAAATTCACTATATTGATTCCATTATTAAAAAATATCTTTGATATACACTTATCTGATTTTCTTATTAGTATTTCAGTATTTTGTATAAATGTCATCCTACCCCCTCCTTAATAATACTACAATATATTCATATAGATAATATTTATACCTTGTAAAAAAATATTTTATTTAGATACAAGCTGTAACAATTCCCCTTTTATCTCATATCATATGGGTAAGAAGATTAAAATCTTTTTATAAATTAATATAATTGGGAGGATATTTATAGATGGATGACTTTAGAGGTTTGACAACAAAAAAATTTGTACCATCAGATTATTGTTCTGATGGATGCTGTAATGGTTTAAAATGGGATTGTAAGCATACATTATGCTACCCAATATTAACTAATAGAATATTTAGCTGTGCAATTTTAAAAAGTGCAACACTGTCAACAATTTTAAGAAATGCCACATTTAAAGTAGTAACACCTCTGCCTTATGGTTTAGTTGGTGAAAAAGTATGTATAAAAGAAGTAGTAGGTGTTAAATATAAATGCTTAGGTTTAAGAAATAATTATAGCGAAAATCCAAATTCACCTGATGCTATCCTTAAAGAATGTTTAGACGATGAAGATTTATGTTTTAAACCTATTAGCGGACCTATTTGCTCTTGTAAAGATTATGGTGGTTCACGTAAAAATTTATATAATGAATATATATCAAAGGAAAAATTTCAAAAGCACTATTGTATAGATGATATTTGTAATACTAAAGGCTGTGATGATGAATCAGAAGGAATTAAGATAAAGATATATCATAATGATGTAGAATATTACGTATGTGATTTTAAGGTAATAGTAAAAGCCAACTTAAAAGATTGTCCAGATAAAGAGTTTTTAGGTGTGTTTGAAATCCCTGGAATTACAAAGTTAAGCGATTGTATAAAGCTTAATAATCTTAAAGAAACAGGTTTAGGACTTCCATCTCCTTATTTCTACGGTAACCTATGTGTTCCTTTTGAAAGAGATTCTTTAATTTACAAAAAATTCGATGGTAAATTTAAGGTAGATTGTGTTACTAGAGCTAGTGAATTATGCCCTATATATGGTTCTTCTAGTTTAGAAAACTCTGAGTCTGATTCTGGTGAATCAGAAAACTCTGAATCTAGTTCTAGTGAATTAGTAAATCTTAAATCTGGACCTAATAAATATAAATTTAAAGCTGATATAGTATTATGTTTTAGCCCTAAAGAAACTGTATATACTATAATAAAAGATGTAATAGGTGTAAAAGGAACTCTTGATATAGAATGTGATTGCGATATTTCACAACCTGGTGATAATAGTTGTTGTGATAATCATCACGGTTGTCATGATTCAAAACCATGTAAGTGTGGATCTTCTGATACTTATGACGAGATTGAAGATTAATTAATAAAAACTATTAGTAGATAATAAAAAGATAGCGTGATAATTTCCATGCTATCTTTTTATTATCTATTAAACTATATATACTAAGAAGCCATAAAACTGTTTCTTTTTCTTTGCTATACTCACTAATTTACTAATTATATCTTATATATATTTTATTAGTCATCCTATTTTAAAATATTTATACTTATATAAACTATAAATATTTTAAAATAGGTACAAATCCTCTCATACTTTAATAATATAATATATACCAAAAATCTACTTTAGGGGTGAATTACATGAATGAAATTGTAAAAGTTAGCGACCTGTGTCAAACCTTTTACACAAAAGACGGAGAACTAGAAGTTCTAAAAGATATAAGTTTCTCCCTAAACGAAGGACAAATCCTAACGCTACTTGGACCTAGTGGTTCTGGAAAATCAACTATACTAAATATATTAACAAAACTTTTAAAACCTACTAGCGGGGATATTAATATAAATGGAAATATAGGATATATGTTTCAAAAGGACCATTTACTTGAATGGAGAAATATAATCGATAATATAACAATTGGACTTGAAATCCAAAATATAAAAACTGATAAAAATATATCTCGTATTGAAAATTTATTAAAAACTTATGGTCTTTGGGAATATAGATATATGTATCCAAAAGAACTTTCAGGAGGAATGAGGCAAAGGGTGTCTCTTATTCGTACTCTATCTGTAAATCCAGATATATTACTTTTAGATGAACCTTTTTCAGCCCTTGATTACCAAACAAGGATTTTAGTTAGTGATGATGTTTATAAAATAATTAAAAATGAGAATAAGTCTGCTATATTAGTAACTCATGATATAAGTGAAGCAATATCCATGTCAGACAAAGTAGTAGCACTATCTAAACGCCCTGCAACTGTTAAAAATGTATATAACATAGACTTAAGACAAAATGAAGATTTAACACCTCTTCAAACCAGAAAAGTTCCTGATTTTCAAAAATACTTTGACATACTATGGAAGGAGCTAGATAGTGATGAGATTAAGTAAAGATTCAGATGGATATAAAAATTATCTAAAAAACGTTAAAAAAGAAAAAACTAAAATTCTTTTATATCAGATATTAATATTTGCAGGATTTTTAATTCTTTGGGAAGTACTTGCTAATCTAAATATAATAAATACATTCTTATTTAGCAAACCTAGTGATATATACTCGCTTTTTATAAGCTATGTTCAAAATGGCCAACTTCTAACTCATGTTGGAATATCAGTATATGAAACTCTACTTGGTTTAATTATAGGTACAGTGCTTGGAATATTAGTTGCAATAGCACTTTGGTGGTCTGAAAAATTATCAAAAATTTTAGACCCATTTTTAGTTATATTAAATGCTCTTCCTAAAACAGCTCTAGCTCCTATTATTATAGTTTGGGCAGGTGCTGGTATTGAAGGTATTGTAGTTACTGCTGTTACTATATCTGTTGTTGTTACTATACTTTCTGCTTATAACTATTTTATAAATGTTGATGAAGAAAAAATTAAAATGTTAAGAAGTTTTGGTGCTACTAAATCACAAATATTATTTAAGCTTATAATTCCTTCTAATATTGGTAATTTAATAAATCTTACTAAGATAAATATAGGTATGGCTTGGGTAGGTGTTATAGTTGGTGAGTTTTTAGTATCAAGAGCTGGTATTGGTTATTTAATAGTTTATGGAAGCCAGGTATTTAAGTTAGATTTGGTTATGATGGGAGTATTTGTACTTGCATTTTGCGCTTGGATTATGTATGCTATTTTAAATCTTATAGAAAAGTTTTATAATTCTAGAAGATAAATAATTATGTTTAAATATATTTACTTCAAAAACACCTCCGTTTCAAACGAAACTGAGGTGTCTTTATATTTTAATATAAAATTGTTTAAATCATATTTTTATCTTTTTATCATATTAGAAACTTCTTTAACTATACCTTCATTTCCATTTCCTCCAACTTGAGTTAGAGATTTTATAGTTTTATTTCCTAATACTCCTTTTTGTTTATCATTTAGCTTATCCCTACCTATTAATATAGGAGAATTTTCTTTAGATGCAACAACCCCTAATGCTAATGCATCTACTAAATCTTGTTCTCTATTTATTCCATTCTTAGCTACAAATAAATTTTTTATTTCTATATCTTTATAGAATGTATCTATTATCATAGCATTAGTTTCATCTCTGTTTATTCCACCTATTCTTTGTGAATTTGGAAGTGTTTTAGCTATTTCTTCTGAAATAGATGCTTCTTTTCCTATTACATAAGATTTTGTTATTTTTTCATCTTTTATAAATTCATCAAATATTTTACTTCCATTAGCATCAGACGCTAATAATATTGGCATATTTTTATTTGCTGCAACGGGTGCTATACTTACTGCATCACTAAGCCCTCTTACTCCATTTACTACTGCTACTTCACTTACATCACCTAGTTTTTTAGCTACTTTTAATGAAGTTTCATATCTATCTTTTCCACTTATTCTTTCAGTAATTAAATTCATAGCTTTAAGTTCATTTACAACATTTTCATTAACAACACTATTTCCACCTACTATGTATACATTTTTAGCACCTAACCTTTGTATCTCAGCTTTAGTTTCGTTGCTTAACTTAGAACTTTCTGTTAGTAATACTGGTGCATCTTTAAATTTAGCAAATGGAGTTGCACTAAGCGCATCTGCCATAGCATTTGGATTTACTAATACAACATTATCTGCTTTTTCAAATCCACTTAAGCTTATTTTAGCCGCAGTATGGTATCTATTATCTCCAACTAATTTTTCTATTACTGATGTTATTCTACCTTCAACTTTAGGTGAAACAGTCCCCGTTTTTTCTATGTATTTTATTAAAGCTTCATCTAATCCACTGTATTCATTTATTATTGGCTCATCGTTAAAACATGGATAATCATCTCCACCAACTGCCATAAAATCATTAGTGGCTACTGTATATTTTTTATTCATATCTATTTTTTTATTGTTTATAGTTATATCTACTACTTTATTTCCTACTTCATTTCTAGGATCTACCACTATTTTCATTCCACCTATATGTGTAAATGAACCTGCTGGTGTTCCATAGTCTTTAACTCCGTGTTCTAATACTTTTTTTATTTGAGCTCCAGTTAATTCTTTTGTTACTATGTAGTTTCCAAAAGGAAGAACTTTTATTACTTCTCCTTTAGTTATATCTCCTATATTTATACTATCTCTTATTCCTCCACCATTAGTTATAGCTACATCTGCATTAGTTTCTAAAATCATCGCATCTGTTATAAGGTTTCCTAAGTTAGTTTCTTTAGTTCTAACATTCTCTCTTCTTCCCTCTAAATGAACATCTGAATTTCCTACATTTACAGACAATATCTTGTCTTGAGCTTCTTCTATTTCTTTTATTTTATTTTCAACAACACTATCTGAAGATATCTTACTTGCTTGTTCTTTAGTAATATGACTTGCATTTGCATTAACAACTTCATACTTTCCATTTACACTAGATACCTCTAACTCTACTTTCCCTATATTCTGCATATATTCTCCAGTACTAACTATTAAAGTATCCTTTACTTTTTTACCATTTGGTAAATTTGAATGGCTATGTCCATCTACTATAACATCTATACCTTTTACTTCATTTGCTATGTCTATAGTTGTCGGATCGCTAGATTCATCTATTCCAACATGTGCAAGCCCTACTATTACTTCTGCACCATTTTTTTCCAGCTCCTCAACTTGTTTTTTTGCCATTTGAACTGGATCTTCAAATTTTAATCCCTTAACATTATTAGGATTTGTTTTGTATGCAGTTTCTGGAGATGATAGTCCAAATATACCTACTTTAACTCCATTTACTTCTTTTATAGCATTTGGTGTAAATACACTTTTACCATCTTTAGTTACGTTTGATGATAAAACCCTCATCTTTTGTTGTCCATTTGTTAATTCAAGTTTTTTAACAAGTTCTAATAATCTCTCATAACCATAGTTAAAGTCATGATTTCCTGGTGTCATAAAATCATATCCTGCTGCATTCATTAAATCAACTGCATCTTGACCTTTATTTAATGTTACAAATGGTAAACCATGGATTGTATCTCCTGCATCTAATAACAATGAATTTGGAGTTTGTTTTTTTATACTTGATAATACATCTACTCCTATTGTCTTATCATTTTTAACAAATCTACCATGTATGTCATTAGTATGAAGTATTGTTATTTTTTTATTTTCTTCTAATGCCCTTACTTCTGATGGATATAACATTGGTATTGATAATCCTAGTACTAATGCTAATGATGTCACTTTTCTTAAATTTAGTTTTTTACTCATTTTATCCTCCCCAAGATATATGATTATATATTATATAAACTATATAAATATTTTAATAGTTTATAATAAAACTTAATTATATAAGGTAAACTTATATTAAATTTTTATTTTAATTACCATAAGCTTTAACTACTTTTACCCTTTTTTACATATTTTAAATAATTTAATATTCAAATCATTTGTATAATATTTAATTATATAGTATAACATTTTTAATATTTAGTAAACATTTTTCACCTAAATTTGCTAATATTTTGTTTTTTATGCATAATTTCTTTTATATAGTGCACTTTTTATCTTTACATTAACAAATGAAAATAAAAAATACCCACTAGGTTATATAACCTAATGGGTATTTTTTTATTTTCATATATTTAACTTATGAATATACTGTTACTTTTTCTGACTCTTTTTTTTGCTTCTTCTTTAGTCTAATATTTGGCTCACTTGGTAAACCAAACTTAGGAATAAATTTATCAAGTCCAGTTAATGTTAATATAAGTATAGATCCAACTGTAACGTATGCCATAACATTGTATTTTATTATATCAAATGCTACGAATTGATGAAGTGGATACACAGCTGTTAATATTCCTAAATAGAACCCTATATAAACATGCCATGGTATTAATTGAGAACCAAATACCCCTAGAGAACTAGAGAAAGTAGCATTTCTTAAACGTAGTTGGTATAAATCTTCTTCACTACCCTCCACATTATTTTCAACTAATTCTTTAGTTATAGGACCTACTGTAACAATTTGTGCCATTTCATCTGCAAGTGCAGCATTTCCTACTAAGCATAATAAACCATTCATAAACATTAATTGTTTTACATTTCTAGCAAGGAACATAACTAAATTTGATAATGGTTCGAAAGCTTTCATCTTAGACATTATTCCACCGAACGCTCCAACCCACATCATCATTACTATAACCCAAGAACCTGCATCTGCAAATCCACTCATCATTAAATCTAAAAAGCCTTTTAAAGAATCTACAGTTCCTGCAAAAATTCCAAATATAAATGATGATACTATACCAACAGATAAACACGCTAATGTAGGTAAACCTTTAATAGCTACTCCTAAAACAAGTAATAATGGTATTGCCATATAATATGGTACTCCTGTTTTTACTTGATTTAAAAGCTCTACTGCTGATGGTCTTGCAACTTCTAAATCAGTCATTACTTGTGCTGGTATTTGATCTATTGCTAATGCAGCATTTGCAGCATCTGTTGGTAATCCCATAGACATACTTAGTCCATATATAAGTACTATAGATATTATTAAACATACTATAGACCATGGCCCTTGAGATTTAATTCTATCTATTACTTCAACACCTTGCATACCAGAACTTACAACTGTTGTATCTGATATAAGCCCTATATTGTCTCCAAAACAAGCTCCCCCAGCTATAGATGCAGTTGTTAATAATATACTACCACCAACCATATGGTTTAACCATAAAAATATTGGAGCACATGCAGCAAAAGTTCCCCATGAAGTTCCAGTAGCCACTGAAAGTATACCAGTAACTATAAATGCAACAACTGCAACAGTTCTACCTGTTACGCCTAGAGAAAGTGCTATATTAACTATTGAAGCCCCAACCCCTGTAGCCATAAATGCTTCTGCCATAGCGTAAGCAAGCATTAGTATAAAGAAAACTAAGTTTAAATGTTTTACATTGTCAACTGCACAGTCAACTAAATCATTAAATTTAAGCTTGTCTGTTATTGATGCTACAATAAATGCATATATTGTAGCTATTGGAGCTGCTATTAAGCAGTCCATACCCGAAATCATTAGACCTGCCAGCATAAATACTGGTGAAAATTTTAATAGTCCAATCCAAAACCCCATAAAATGAGCCCCCTTGATATAATGTATAATTGATAATGTATTTAATTTAGGTTAAACCTAACACTATCCAGTAACTTTTCAGACTTATGCACTGTCATAATGCATAAGTCTGTTGATTTTAACCATAAAGCACTACTTAAATTTTGGTTATTAAAAAAATATTGTTACATCCTATAAATAAACATTATACTTATTCTAATTGTCATTATGTTATGTCAGTTTTTGTTTAATTTTATATAATATTTCTATAAATTTTTAATTATTTTCATCAGATGCTGTAGTATAACAATTTCCTCGGTTGATTTATAAATCTCTGATCTTTATTATACTAAGTTTCTATTTACTAACTCAGTTACAAAGAAACTTCCTACATCTTGTGCAAATTTGCCTGGTCCAAATCCTGCATCATAACCTAATTCTTTTGCAAGTTCATGACTTATTCTTGGTCCACCACAAAGAAGTACTACTTTATCACGTAAACCTTCAGCTTCTAATAATTCTACTAAATTAGTTAAGTTTTCTATATGAACATTTTTTTGAGTTACAGTTTGGGAAACTAATAATACATCAGCTTTAAGCTCTACTGCTTTTTTTATAAACTCTTCATTAGGAACTTGACTTCCTAAGTTATAAGCTTCTATACCTTCATATCTTTCTAATCCATAGTTTCCTGCATAACCTTTCATATTCATTATTGCATCTATTCCAACTGTATGTGCATCAGTTCCTGTACTTGCACCTACTACTACTACATCTCTTTTTATATTTTCTTTTATATAGTCTTCTATTTCATATTTATCCATAGTATCTTCTTGTGCTACTTCTACATGTATATCTTCATAGTTTACACCTTTTTCTAAACTTCCATATACAACATAGAAAGTAAATTCACTATCAAGTGCTTTATGATGTGCTACATTTATATCACCAAGTCCCATATTTTTAGCTGTAAGTTTTGCAGCTTCTATACCTTTTTCATCATCTTTTATTGGTAATGTAAAACTTACTTGTACTTTAGCATCGTTTAATGTATCTCCATAAGGCTTTAAATTTTTTAAATCAAGGTTTTTATCATATTCCTTACTTTCCATAGAATATAGTCCGCTCATTAACAATTCCCCCCTAACACTAACTCTTTTTCTAACATTAGTTCTACAAATGGATTGAAGTACATAGCTTCTTTCATAACAACTCCATCAAGACCTTTTCCACCATCTATTGGTCTTTTTATACCTGCAAATTTACCTTGTTCTAATGTTTTAAATAATCCATCTTTTTCTATCTGAGAAATTAATTCATATGCATTGTTTAAAACTTCATTAACTCTATTACACATTATTCCATCTTTTTTAAACTCTATTTCACTTCCTAGATCTTTCATAGTATTAAATATATACTTAGCATTGTCTATTGAAAGTGCTCTATCTGATATAAACGGAGTATGAATTGCTTCTGTAAGCATTCCTAATAAGTGTAATTTTTGATCTGTCATTATAGTTACCATATTAAATAATGCATCTTGTACTTGACCTTTAAATATATCACCAGTCATAAACTTAGTTGGTGGCATATACTTAAGAGGTGCTTTAGGGAATATTTCTCTAGCCATTTGAGCTTGAGCTAATTCATATAAGAATCCATTTTCAACATCAGGGCTTATTTCAAATGCATGTCCAAGTCCCATTTGTTCTTCAGGTAATCCTGCAACTAATGCAAATTGCTCATTTATAAATTGAGATGCAAGTACAGTATGTGCTTCTTCTACTGCATCTGCTGTTGTTAAGTAGTTATCTTCACCAGTGTTTATTATGACTCCGGCAAATCCATTTATTATTCTTGAGAAGTATTGGTCTATCATTGTTCTTTTCATATTTATATCTCTAAATAATATTCCATATAAAGCATCATTTAGCATAACGTCTAATCTATTTTGTGCTCCTAGTGCTGCTATTTCTGGCATACATAATCCTGAACAGTAGTTGCAAAGTCTTATGTATCTTCCAAGTTCAGCTCCAACCTCATCAAGTGCTTCTCTCATTAATCTGAAGTTTTCACCTGTTGCATAAGTTCCTCCAAATCCTTCAGTCGTAGCACCATATGGAACATAGTCAAGTAAACTTTGTCCAGTTGTTCTTATAACTGCGATTATATCCGCTCCTTGCTTTGCAGCTGCTACAGCTTGAGTTATATCTTCGTATATATTTCCTGTAGCTACTATTACATATAAGTATGGTCCACTTTTATCTCCATACTCATTTAAGAATTCTTCTCTTTTATTTCTATTTGCCTTTATTTGATCTACACTTTGTTTAGCTATTTCATTTATTTTAAGCTTAACATCAAATACATCATGCTCTTTAAGGGAACATAGATCTAATTCTCCTTGAGATACTTTTTGTGCTATCTCTTGTGGAGTAAGTCCTGTATTTATCATAGCATTACCTATATAATAAGCAACCCCCATACCTAAAGAGCCATTGTTTGAGTTTTTAATGCTATCTACAACTACGTTTGGAAGTGGCACACCAAATTCATCTACTCCATCTACGCCAAATAGTCTAAGTATACTTCTTTCAACTGTTACTGTAGTGTGTTTGTTTATAAATTCTTGTGTATCTAACACTATATTACGCGCTGATTCACGAGCTTTTTCCACTATACTAAAATCTAAATTTAACTTACTCATATTAATCCCCCTTAAGCTTTATTTACTTAGTTTGTCAGCTATATCTACAAGCTTTATTTACTTAGCTTATCAGCTATATCTACTATTTCATTATCTAATCCTAATAATCTACATATATTTATAGCATCTTTTGGAACTTTAGTTTCTTTACTTACTTTCTCTAATCTGTAATCCATGTATTCTTGAAGTATTTGTACACCTTTTGAACTTTTACCTACTCCAATCTTTAAATCTATTTGACGTTTTAAACCATCAAAATCTACATTTTTAAGACCTACTACTTGGTAATAAGTAACATCATCTATATTTATATCATCTAGATGTGTAGATATTAAGCTTATAGAATTGTACTTTTTAAAATATTCACATATTGCTTTTAGTAGTAACCTTCCCTCTATCGGATTGGTTCCCCTTGCAAATTCATCTAATGCAATAAATCCATCCCTTAACTTCATAAGTTTTGTTATTTCTTTTAACTTTAGGATCTCTGCTCCAAATGTACTTAGACCTTTGTTTATATCTTGCATATCATCACTTATTATGTATATAAAGTCTAATACACATAAGTTAGCCTCTTTGGCAAATACATAAAATCCACATTGGAATAAATATAGATTAAGTGCTATAGTTTTCATACTTACACTTTTTCCACCCATATTAGCACCACTTATTATAGTAATTTTTTTATCTATATCTATGGTTATTGGAATATATTCCTTATTTTGTGAACTTAAAATTGTCTGAAGACTCGGATTTATAAGATCTTTAAAGAAAATTTTATTTTCTCTATTTATATTAGGTTTTATAGCATTATACTTAAGTGCTAAATTTGCTTTAGCAATAAGTAAATCTAACTTCCCTATAGATTTTATATTTTCATTTATATCATTTAAATAGTTATACAACTTTTCACTTAGTGCTTTTCTTATTCTTAACTCTTCTTGTTCCTCATTTACAACAATCTCTAGTCTTTCTTGTTTTAATTTTTCTATATTATCTTTATCAGTTTCACTAAATATTTTCTTTTCAATATTTAACTTATTTTGTCTAATATGCAATAACTTTTTACTATATGCACCATATATTTGAAATGTAGTTAAATTTAATTCATCTGGATCTAACATCTTTACAACTGCATCTAAGTTTTTAAAGTTTATATAATCTATATTAATATTCAATTTTAAATAATTTTTTATTATTTCATTAGTATTTATAGCAAAGTTTTTTATTTCAAACAGTTCTATTTCGTCTAATGCATTTTTCTGTTTTAACCGATTTAGAGTATTTGTTATATTTTTAATTTTACAAAACTCATATTGTATATTATCATACACCATGTCATTTTCTTTTAAGCTATTAATCATATTCTCTATATAATTAAGTTCTTTTATTAATTTTTCACTATTTTCTTTTTTATATATTTTTATATTAGCTTTTTCTTTCTCTCCATATGGTGTAATTGTATTTACTTCGTTTATTATAAATGACTTAATATAATCACCTTCTTGTTTATAAAAGCTTAATTTCTAAACATTCATAACATTAAATACTTTTATATTAGTTTTACTTTGTATACTATCTATAAAATATTTATCATCAAAGCTATATCCTTCTATTGATGTTGGATTTATACTTAATCCAATTAGATTAACTTTATTTACAACCTTAATACTTCCTTTAAGCTTTATAAACTTATCAAATATTTCCTTATCTAAAAATATCTTTGTACTATCGCTGACCAATATAGTTATATTTTTATAGTTACTACCACTTTTTATAAAGTTGTTTATAAAATTATTAGTAACTATTCCATTTACAACTATATACTTAGTATTTTCATCTACACTATCTATAATTTCTTTAGAAGAGTTTAGAGTTGTATTTATATTTAGGCATTTGTATGAATAATCCTTATTTACTAAGCTAATCTTATATTCTTTTATATTTTCATAAATTTCATAGAATTTATCATCATTTAATTTATCAAGATTTAGTATATTAGCTTCATATATTATTTTTTCTATTGCCTTATTTATATCTTTATTTATTACAGCTCCACTACAAAATATTGTAGAATCTGTTATAGATGGTGAGCCCAATGTCTTTCTAGATAAAGCCCCATCAACTATACTTAAGTCTGCACCAAAGTGATTTAATCTTTCACATATGTACTTTATTTGAGTGTTTATAGATGGACCTGCAAGTTCTATATATCCATCGCTTAAGGATCTAAATATAACTATATTCCCTAGTGGTGTTGTTATATTTGTAAGTTCTAGAATTTCTTTGGTTATATCACTATTTAAAGCCAAACTATTAGCTGTAGCTATTATAGTATTTCTATTTACATATATCCTAGGTTTATCAGTTTTAGTAACAACATCTACACCTTCTCCATCTACCCCAATTGATGTAAGTCCTAGTATTATATTTTTATTTATACATTCTTTTAATATATAATTTAAAGTAGTAGTTTTACCTACATTCTTGTAATTTCCTATAATAGACATACTCTTATATTTTAAAATTTCATTTAATATATCCATAATTATATCCTTAAAAATTTAATCTAAGCGATGTAGATTTTAATAATTTTTCTAAAAGATATTATAGGTAATATTACCTATAATATCTTTTAGTGTTAGTTTTTATTAACCTAATTGAGTACTTAACTCTCTTTTCTTTCTATCTAATTCAGTTGGCTCAAGTACCATTCTTTCATTATTTAAAAGACCTGCTACCCCTACCTTATGAACTTCTTTTTCACCTTTACAAACTTCACATTCACATGTATGATTATAGTTTGTTGGCTCTGTATAAGTAGTTATAACCCCTTCAAAGTTTCTAAGTATTACTTTATCGTAACTTTGAGATATTACATAATTTGGCATAACTGGAGTTTTACCTCCACCACCTGGTGCATCTACAACAAATGTTGGTACACAGTATCCTGATGTATGTCCTCTTAATCCTTCTATTATTTCTATACCTTTAGATACTGGAGTTCTAAAGTGCTCTATTCCATTAGATAAATCACATTGGTATATGTAGTATGGTCTAACTCTTATTTTTACTAAATCATTAACTAATTTCTTCATTACGTGCATGCAATCGTTTACCCCACGTAGTAAAACACTTTGATTTCCTAAAGGTATACCTGCATCTGCCATCTTCTTACAAGCTTCTATAGATTCTTTAGTTATTTCATTTGGATGATTAAAGTGAGTGTTTAACCATACTGGATGATATTTCTTAAGCATATTTACTAAATCATCAGTTATTCTTTGTGGCATAACTACTGGAGTTCTACTTCCTATTCTTATTATTTCAACATGTGGTATCTCTCTTAATTTGCTTATGATATACTCTAATCTCTCGTCACTCATTAAAAGTGCATCTCCACCTGATAATAATACATCTCTTATAACTGGAGTATTTCTTATATATTCTATAGCCTTATCTATTCTATCAACGGGTTGAGCTCCGTCATTTTGTCCAGCAAATCTTCTTCTTGTACAGTGTCTACAATACATTGCACATTGGTCTGTTATTAAAAGTAATGCTCTATCTGGATATCTATGAGTAAGCCCTGGTACTGGTGAATCTCCATCTTCGTGAAGTGGATCATCTAAGTCAGCATCTGATACTTTAAGCTCACTTGCAACTGGTATAGCTTGCTTTCTTATTGGATCATTTGCATTAGTTGGATCTATTAATGATAAGTAGTATGGAGTTATACTCATTCTAAGAGTTTTAAGGCACTCCTTAACCCCTTCTTCTTCACTTTCTGTAAGTGGTATATATTTTTTTAATTCTTCAACTGTTGTTATTCTATTTTTTACTTGCCAAGTCCAATCATTCCATAATTCATTGCTAACGTCTGTAAATATTTTTCTTTCCATAATCTCCACCCCTTATATTTTATACATATAATTTTTTGAATATATTTCTTATTGTTTCACTTTCTCTTAAAGCTGCTATTGTAACATCTGCATGACCTTTAGTGTATCCATTTCCTATTATCATATCTACATCTTTACCTACACCCTCAGCTCCAAGTGCTGCCTTTGTAAATGCTGTTGCCATTGAGAAGAAGTATACTACTCCACCGTCTCTAACAGGTAGTATTGTACTCATTTCTGTATTTTGAACATTTACACAGTTTATAGCTAAATCTACCTCTTTTCCTTCATTAACTTCTAATACATTCTTAAGTACTTCATTAGGATTTTGTGCATCTACAGCTATAACTTCATCTACAAGGTTATTTTCTTTTAAGAATGCTTTTTGTTTTTCATCTCTAACAAGTCCTATTACTCTACCATTTTTTCCAGCTTTCTTTTTAGCCTCATAACAGCAAAGCATTCCAGATTTACCAGCAGCTCCAAGTATTAAAACACTATCCCCTTCTTTAACTAACTTTTGTGTTTGAGCCGGAGCACCAGCAACATCAAGAGCAGCTAATGCTAGGTTTTCTTCCATATCTGTTGGTAATTTTGCATATATACCACTTTCAAATAATATAGCTTTTCCTTTTATTTCAACTCTATCTATATCTGCTTTTATGTCTATTATTTCATCTATTTTTAATGGAGTTAATGATAATGATACAAGCGTAGCTATCTTATCTCCTATTTGTAAATCTGTTTTTCCTACTAAATCAGATCCTATTTTTTCTATTGTCCCTATTAACATTCCACCAGAACCAGTAACTGGATTTTGCATTTTCCCTTTTTCTTCTACTATTTCTAATATTCTTGACTTTATTTTTTCTACATCATGGTTACACTCTTCTTCTATTTGAGTAAAACTTGCTGAATCTATGTTTAAAGCTTGAACATCTATTAATATTTCATTATCATAAATATTCATATCATTGTTTATTTTTTTAGCTGGTTGTGGAAGTACATTTTCCCCTATAACTCTGTGTGTTCCGTATTTACATCCTTTCATGACTAATCCCCCTTATTATACTGTTTGTGCTTGCATATATACTAAATCATCAGATATTATTAAATCTGCATCTGTCATTTCTCTTAATTCTTCAATTGTTACATCTTCACTTATTTCTTTTACAACTAAACCTTCTTTTGTTACTTCCATAACAGCAAGTTCAGTTATTATCATATCAACTACACCTTTTGCAGTTAATGGAAGAGTACACTCTTTAAGTATCTTAGATTTACCTTTTACAGTGTGTAGCATTGCAACTATAACCTTTTTAGCTCCAACTACTAAATCCATAGCTCCACCCATACCTGGAACCATCTTTCCAGGTACTATCCAGTTAGCTAGATTTCCATGTTGATCTACTTCTAAAGCTCCTAGAACTGTTACATCTACATGTCCTCCTCTTATAAGACCAAAAGACATTGATGAATCAAAGAAAGCTCCTTCTTCATTTATAGTTACAAATTGACCACCTGCATTAGTTATATATGGGTCTACTTCATCTTCATTAGCAACTTTACCCATACCAACCATTCCATTTTCTGATTGGAAAGTTACATTTATGCCTTCTTCTATGTAGTTTGCAGTTAATGTTGGAAGTCCTATCCCTAAATTTACTAATTGATTATTTTCAAATTCTTTAGCCACTCTTTTAGCTATAATTTCTTTAGGATTCATTTATTTTGCCTCCTTTATTATGTAATCTACTACTACACCTGGAGTCATTATCATCTCTTTATCTAAACTTCCTGCTTCTACTACTTCTTCAGCCTCAACTATTACTAGGTCACTTGCCATAGCTATCATTGGGTTAAAGTTTTTAGTAGTTCCTTTATAAACTGTATTTCCAAATGTATCTACTAGGCTACCTTTTACAAGCGCTATATCTGCTCTTAATGGTAATTCTAATAAATATTCTTTGTCATTTACCGTTATTTTTTCTTTATTTTCTTCAACTAAAGTTCCAACTCCTGTTGGAGTTAATATTCCACCAAGACCAAATCCACCTGCTCTTACTCTTTCTATAAGAGTTCCTTGTGGAGATAATTCAACTTCTAGTTTACCTTCATTCATTAACCTTCCAGTTTCCGCATTTGTTCCTATATGAGATGCTATAACCTTTTTAACTTGATTATTTACTATCAGCCTTCCAATTCCCTTATCAACAAAAGAAGTATCATTTCCTATTATAGTTAAATTTTTAGCACCAGATTCTATAAGTGAATCTATAAGGATTTCCCCTGTTCCACAGCCTAAAAATCCACCTATCATGATAGTCATATCATCTTTAAAAAGATTCTTTAGTGTTTCTAAAGATACAACTTTACTCATTTTAGCTTCCCCCTAAATTGTTTAAGCTTCTTGTGTGCTTAATATATTTGCTTTCAAACCTAGTATTTCACGAGCTTCTTTAGGTGTTGCTACTTCTCTTCCAAGCTCTTTTACTATATTTGCAGCTTTTTTAACTAATTCTCCATTTGATGATGCTAGGACTCCTTTTTTCATATATACATTATCTTCAAATCCTACTCGAATATGTCCACCTAATAATATGCTTAAAGCCACCATATCAAATTGAGATCTTCCTATTCCACTTACTGTAAATGTAGCATTCTCAGGTATACTTTCTCTCATAAACATTAAATCTCTATAAGTAGCACTTATACCTCCATTAACTCCCATTACAAAGTTAAAGTGCATATTATCATTTATAAATCCTTTTTTGTTAAGTCTAAGAGCCATATCTATCATACCCTTATCAAATACTTCTATTTCTGGCTTAACATTTAATTCTATCATTTTCTTTCCGAACTCTTTTATAGTATTTTCAGTGTTCACAAAGATTTCATCTCCACCAAAGTTGCAAGTTCCACAGTCTAGAGTTGCCATTTCTGGAGATAAATTTACTGGTTGAATTCTTTCTTCATTACTCATTCCAACTGCTCCTCCAGTTGAAGGTTGAACAATTGCATCAGGGCAAGCAACCTTTATAGCGTCTATACATTCTTTAAATCTATTTATATCTTGTGTTGGAGTTCCATCATCTTTTCTTACATGAAGATGTATTATACTTGCTCCAGCATCATAAGCAGACTTTGCTTCTCTTACTATTTCTTCAACAGTATATGGAACATTTTGATTATGTTCTTTTGTTACCTCTGCACCACATATAGCTGCAGTTATTATAACCTTTTGCATATTAAAGTCTCCCCCTAAGTAACTATAATCTTTGTTTATCTTTAGGCACTACACAAGTTCCACTAGCTTTACATACTACTATTGGATTTTCTAAAACTTCTGCTGCTGATTCATTTATATCAGTTCTTGGTACTATAACTTTTCTAGCTTCAAATACCATCTTTCTTGAGCTATTTCCTACATTAACTATTTCACCAACTGCTTCTATATAATCACCAGCATATACTGGAGCTAAAAACTCTACACTATCATATGCTTTAAATAATCCTTCATCACCATCATTTTGTATTAGTAATTCAGTAGCTACATCTCCAAATAATTGAAGCATTTTAGCACCATCTACTAAATTTCCACCATAATGAGCGTCATTACTTCCCATTCTTATTCTTATCATTGCTTTCATGTGAAAATCCCCCTTTATGTTTGTTTGTATATTTAATAACTGGGATAGGCCTTTTTACTAGACCTACACCAATTAGTAAATTTAAATTTATTATGCTAATTCTTGTATTAAATTTTTAATAACTTTATTAACATCTCCTACTATAGAAACATCTGCAACTTCAAATATAGGTGATTCACTATTTTTATTTATAGCCACTATAAATTCAGATTCTTCCATTCCAGCTAAATGTTGTATAGCTCCTGATATACCACAAGCAAGGTAAAGGTCTGGTCTTACAGTTTTACCAGTTTGTCCTACTTGACGAGATTTATCAACCCATCCTGCATCAACTACAGCACGAGAAGCACTTACTTCAGCCCCTAATATGTCTGCTAATTCATATAAAGCATCCATATTTTCTTTAGAACCTATTCCTCTTCCTGCTGATATAAGTATATTAGCATCTTCTATGTTAGCCTTCTTTATAGTTTCTTTTACATATTCTAATACTTCTACATTTTTACCATTTTCACTAAAATCTACTGCAAAATTTTCAACATTTCCAGTTCTTGTAGTATCTTTTTTTAACTTTTTCATAACTCCTGGTCTTACAGTGCTCATTTGTGGTCTATGATTTGGACATATTATAGTCGCCATTATATTCCCACCAAATGCAGGTCTAGTCATTAAAAGACCACTAGTTTCATCATCTATTTCAAGTGATGTACAGTCTGCTGTAAGCCCTGTTCCAATAGTTGCACTAACTCTTGGTGCTAAATCTCTACCTATTGTAGTTGCTCCTACTAAAACTATTTCTGGATCTTTTTTATTTATAACATCACAAAGTGCTTTAGTGTATGTATTAGTAACATATACATCTAAGTTTTCATCATCTACACAAATTACTTCATCTGCACCATATTGTATAAGCTCTTCACTTAAACTTTTAACATTATATCCAAGAAGAACTGCACTTACTTTACTATTTAATTTATCTGCTAACTCTTTACCTCTTCCTATTAATTCCAAAGAAACATTTTGGATCTCACCGCTTCTTTGCTCAACAAAAACCATTACACTCATTATTTTTCCTCCTATAATCACTACTCTTTGAGAAATATTTCGTCAAATTGTTTAGTTTTTAAGCCTTAGCTTCAGTTATTATAAACTTTTCTTTAAGAGCATTTACTATTATTGATGCTCCTTCTTTTTCATCTACATCATAAAGTATTCCTTTTGCTTTAACACCCTTAGTAAATGATTTTTTAACTTTTGTTGGAGAACCTTTTAGTCCTATCTCTTCTAAACAAACATCTATATCTTTTAAAGTCCAAGTTTCTATTTTTTCTTCTCTCATACAATCATATATTCTAGAAACTCTCATATATCTTGGAGTGTTCATCTCTTTTAAAGTAGTTATAAGAAGTGGCATTTTAGCCTTTATAACTTGATATCCATCTTCAAAAGCTCTATTTACTATTACATTCTCACCTTCTACTTCTAACTTTTCAACATAAGTTATAGATGGTATATCAAGATGATTTGCTATTTGAGGTCCAACTTGTGCTGTATCTCCATCTATTGCTTGTCTTCCTGCTATTATTAAATCATAGTCTAACTTCTTTATAGCTCCTGCTATAGTTTTTGAAGTAGCTAATGTATCAGCTCCTGCAAAAGCTCTATCTGTAAGAAGTATTGCTTTATCAGCACCCATTGCTATTGCTTCTTTTAATGCATTTTTAGCTTGTGGTGGTCCCATTGTTAACACTGTAACTGTTGCACCCATTTTTTCTTTTAAATTTACTGCTTCTTCTATACCTGCTTTATCATCAGGGTTTATAATACTTGGTACACCATCTCTTATTAATGTACCAGTTTTAGGATCTAATTTTACTTCTGTTGTATCTGGTACTTGCTTTACACAAACTAATATATTCATATTCTTTCCTCCTAAAAATTTGCTATTTAAGTAAGTCTGCACTTATAACCATTCTTTGTACTTCACTTGTTCCTTCGTATATTTCAGTTATTTTTGCATCTCTCATCATTCTTTCTATATCATATTCACGAGTGTATCCGTATCCTCCGTGAAGTTGAACTGCTTTAGTTGTAACTTCCATCGCTACTTCAGATGCATAAAGTTTTGCCATAGCAGCATCTACACTATATGGTTTACCTGCATCTTTTTTGCTTGCAGCCTTATATACTAAAAGTCTTGCAGCTTCTATTTTAGTTTTCATATTAGCAAGTTCAAATTGAGTATTTTGAAATGCCGATAAGCTTCTACCAAATTGCTTTCTTTCTTTTACATAATCAACTGTAACATCTAATGCACCTTGTGCAATTCCTAATGCCTGTGCAGCTATTCCTATACGACCACCATCTAGTGTCTTCATAGCTATTTTAAATCCTTGTCCAACTTTACCTAATAAGTTTTCTTTAGGTATTACACAGTTTTCAAATATAAGTTCACAAGTTGCAGAACCTCTTATACCAAGTTTTTTCTCTTTTTTACCTATTGTAAATCCTTCTGTTCCTTTTTCAACTATGAAAGCTGATATTCCACGAGTTCCTTTTGATTTATCAGTCATAGCCATAACTATATATATATCAGCAGGACCTGCATTAGTTATAAATATCTTAGTTCCATTTAATATATAATTATCTCCATCTAAAACTGCAGTAGTTTGTTGAGCTGATGCATCTGTACCTGCATTAGGTTCAGTTAAACCAAAAGCACCTAATTTTTCACCTTTTGCAAGTGGTACTAAAAACTTTTGCTTTTGTTCTTCTGTACCAAATTCATATATTGGATTAGCACCTAATGAAGTATGAGCAGATAATATTACCCCTGTAGTTCCACAAGCTTTTGAAAGTTCTTCAACAGCTAATGTGTATCCTAAATAATCTCCTCCTTCTCCACCATACTCTTTCGGAAAAGGTATTCCTAACATTCCACATTCAGCCATCTTATCAACTGTTGCATATGGGAATTTTTCTTCTTCATCTATCTCATGAGCTATAGGAGCTACCTCATTTACTGTAAACTCTCTATACATTTGTTTTAATAATTCATATTTTTCCATAAATTTCTCCCCTCTTTTGAATACACTATTTTAGCATTTTTTTATTATTAAACTAGTACCTTGTCCACCACCTATACAAAGTGTAGCAAGTCCTAGGTTAGCATCTTCTCTTTTTTGCATTTCATGTATTAAAGAAACTAATATTCTACATCCACTAGCTCCTACTGGATGCCCAAGTGCTATTGCACCACCATTTACATTTACTTTTTCCATATCAAAGTCTAATCCTTTTGATACTGATAAAGCTTGTACTGCAAAAGCTTCATTTGCTTCTATTAAATCTATATCATCTAGGTTTAAGTTTGCTTTTTGAAGAGCTTTTTCTGTTGATGGAACTGGACCATAACCCATTATAGATGGATCAACCCCTGCTGAAGCATAAGAAACTATACTTGCTAATGGTTTTAATCCTAATTCATCACACTTTTCTCTACTCATAAGTATAACCATAGCACTACCATCATTTATTCCTGATGCATTTCCTGCACTAACAGTTCCATCTTTTTTAAATGCTGGTCTTAATTTAGATAATCTTTCTATAGTAGTGTTATGCTTTGGATGCTCATCAGTATCAAATACAATAGGATCACCTTTTCTTTGTGGTATTAAAACTTCAACTATTTCATCCTTAAATCTATTGTTTAATTGAGCCTGTTTAGCTTTTTCCTGACTTAAAAGAGCAAATTTATCTTGTTCTTCTCTAGTTATACCAAACTTTTCTGCTAAATTTTCTGCAGTTATCCCCATGTGGTAATTATTAAAGGCATCTGTTAAGCCATCATTTACTAAAGAGTCAACTATTTTATTATCCCCTAGTCCATATCCATATCTACCTCTATTTAATAAATATGGTGCATTACTCATACTTTCACATCCACCAGCAAGTACTACATCACAATCTCCAAGAGCTATAAACTGTGCTGCCATACTAACTGCTCTAAGGCCAGAACCACAAACTTTATTTATAGCAAGTGCTGGAGTTTCTACTGGGACATTAGCTTTTATAGCAACTTGTCTTGCTACATTTTGTCCAAGGCCTGCACTTAATACATTTCCTATTAACACCTCATCTATTATTTCAGGATTTATATTAGCTCTTTTTATTGCTTCTTTAGCCGCTATACTTCCTAATTCTACAGAACTTACATCTTTAAGTGCCCCACCTAAAGATCCTATAGGAGTTCTAACTGCTGATACTATAACAACTTCTCTCATATTCTTCCTCCCTTGACAATATAAAATTTTTTTTGTTTATTTAAAGAATTTTATAATTAATTATTGATAATCATAAAATCCTTTTTTAACTTTTCTTCCTAACATGCCACCCCTAACCATTTTTTTAAGAAGTGGATGTGGTCTATATTTTGAATCCCCAAATTCACTATATAGTACTTCCATTATATTTAGACATACGTCTAGGCCTATAAGATCACCTAATGCTAATGGTCCTATTGGATGATTTGCTCCTAATTTCATTGCATTATCTATATCTTCTGCACTTGCAATGCCTTCTGCAAATATTCCTATTGCTTCATTTATCATAGGTACTAGAATTCTATTAACTACAAATCCTGGTGCTTCAGATACACTTACAGGAGTTTTATTTAATTGTTTACATAATTCAAATATTGTATTGTGGGTTTCTTTTGATGTTAGCATACCGTCTATTACTTCTATTAATTTCATAACTGGTGCTGGGTTAAAAAAGTGCATTCCTATTACTTTTTCAGGTCTATTGGTACTTATTGATAGGTCTGTTATCGACAATGATGATGTATTTGTTGCAAATATTGTTTCTTCTTTACATATTTCATCTAGTTCTTTAAGTAATTGTTTTTTGATTTGTATATTTTCAACTATAGCCTCTATTACTAAATCACAATCTTTTGCTTCTTCTAATTCTATAGTTGAGTTAAGTCTGTTTAGTATTTCATTTTTTTCTTCTTCTTTTATCTTCTCTTTTGCTACTTTTCTTTCTAAACTTTTTGTTATTAACTTAATCCCTTTTTCTATACTGTCATTGTTTAAATCTCTAAGTATTACTTGATGTCCATTAGATATAAGTACTTCTGCAATACCACTTCCCATAGTACCGCTTCCTATTACCATTATTTTCATGATATTTCCCCCTATAATGAACTGCTTACTTTTTTATCACAATGTATATTAAATTTTGGATCTCTTTTTTCTAAAAAGGCACTCATACCTTCTTCTTGGTCATAACTTGCAAAACATAGCCCAAATAGATAGCTTTCTAGATTTATAGCATTATCTATATCTATTTCATACCCTTTATTTATAGCATTTTTAGCATATCTTACGGCAAGTTGACCTTTAGATGCAATAAGCTTTGCCATATCTATACATTCTTCTAGTAAAGTTTCATGCGATGTAACTTTATTTACTAGATTTATGTTTAGTGCATCTTCTGCTTTTATTATTTGGGCACTGTATATAAGTTCTTTAGCTTTCCCTATTCCAACTATTCTAGATAACCTTTGAGTTCCCCCAAATCCAGGTAATATACCAAGATTGACTTCTACTTGTCCAAATTTTGCTTTTGTGCTTGCTATTCTAATATCACAACTCATAGCAATCTCTAATCCTCCACCTAGGCAAAATCCATTTATCCCCGCTATTATAGGCTTCTCGCAGTTTTCTATTTTTCTAAACAAGTCATTTCCAGTTTTTGAAAATCTTCTCGCTTCTTCAAAATTCATATCTTTCATAGCTTCTATATCTGCCCCTGCTACGAAAGCTCTTCCTTGACCTGTTATTATACCTACATAAATTTCCTCATCTTTTTTGATGATATCAATAGCCATATCTAATTCTTTTAATACTTCTTCATTTAAAGAATTCAAATATTCTTCCCTAGCTATATTAATTATGTATATATTCCCCTCTTTAGTGCAAATTAAATTTTTAAACATATTTTTTCCATCCTTATATCCTATTTACTAATAGTAACACAGATGTCCTATTTTCTCTCTTAGCAATTTAGTAATTTAGTGATTTATAATTACAGCTTTGAACCAAATATTTCCTCATGTTCTTAATATTCTGCATTTATTTTCATATTCCTTCTTTTATTTTTATTTTTTTACATTTTTAATTTGTAGCTAAAATTTTAGGATAAATATTTTCTTATGTATTATATTCTGTATTTATTTCTATATTCCTTCTTTTATTTTTATTTTTTTACATTTTCTTTTTGTAATATATAATATTCTACTTTATTCTTCATATTACCTCTTTATATTTTACATTTTTTGTATATTATTTTTTTTATATATAAGTCAGTATTACATATACTTATAATTATTAATAAGCATCATTTGTTATTAATTAAAAATTTTTATCCTAATATTTATTAATAAATTTTATATATATTATTTTTTATATATAAATATTCTTCGCTTTCTCTTATACTCCTTCTTTTTTATAAAAATTTGTCATATAAAGTTTGAAAATAGACTTTTTTTGAAAATTTTCTATAAATAAGAAAGAGGCTAATCTTTAATTAAGATAGCCTCTTTCTTATTTATAGTATACCTTTTTCTATTTCTTCTTTAACTTTTCCCATTTCTTCAGGAGGTAATTTTTCTATAGTTATACCAGTAGCTGCGTATATTAAAGATATTATAGGATTTATTAAGTTTAAAAATGCAAATGGTAAATAAGCAAATGGGTGAATTCCTAAAGTTACCCACATATAAGCCCCACATGTATTCCATGGGATAAGTGGTGATGTTAGTGTTCCACTATCTTCTAGTGCCCTTGATAAATTTTTTGGATGATATCCTCTTTTTCTAAATTCATTTTTATACATTCTTCCTGGTAAAACTATTGATAGATATTGGTCTCCAGTCGCTAAATTTACTCCTATACAAGATACTATAGTAGCTAAAACTAATCCAAAAGAACCTTTTGCAAATCTCAAAAGTGCACTTGATAGTGCCTCTAGCATTCCCGTTTTTTCAAGTAATCCTCCTAAACTAAGTGCACATAATATAAGTGAAACTGTCCACATCATAGAATCAAGACCACCACGACTTAATAGTGCATCAACATCAGCTACTCCTGTTTCTGATACATATCCATAATGAGCAGCTCCTACTATATCAGTTAAATTAGATCCTTGACAGAAATATGCAAATATTCCACCTAGTAGTGTTCCTATTAATAATCCTGGTATCGCTGGTACTTTACATATGACAAGTATTATTACTAAAATAGGTGGGATAAATAGTATCGGTGATAAAGTATTATATGAATCACTAAGTGTACTTCTTATAAGTTCAATATTTGCCATATCAAGTTCTTTGCCTGCATATTTCATACCTATTATTCCATAAAGTATAAGTGCTATTATAAGTGCTGGTCCAGTAGTGTATATCATATGTTTTATATGTTCAAATAGCTCTGATCCTGCCATTGCTGGTGCTAAGTTTGTAGTATCCGAAAGTGGTGACATTTTATCTCCAAAGTATGCCCCAGATATTATAGCTCCTGCTACAAGTGGAGCTGGCATTCCAAGGCCTTGCCCGATACCAATAAGTGCAATACCAACAGTTCCTGCTGTAGTCCAAGATGATCCAGTAGCAAGTGATACTATTGCACATATTATTGTAGTTGCTGGTAGGAATATTGCTGGTGATAATATTTCAAGCCCCCAATAAATCATTGATGGTACTGTTCCACTTAGTATCCATGTTCCTATAAGTGTACCTACTATCATAAGTATAAGTATCGCCTGCATTGCCATCTTTATAGTTTCAAGTATTGTTACTTCTAACTCTTTCCAGCTAAACCCTAGCCTAAATATTCCAACACAACCTACCACAAGTGAACCTATTATAAGTGGTATATGTGGATCCGCATCGAGTTTTATCAGTGAATATGCTAATACTATAACTAAAAGTATTAATGGTATTATAGATTCTATAAGAGTTGCCTTTCTCTGGGTTTTTGGTTTTGCTTTCAAAATATTCCCCCCTTATTTTTATATTTTATTAATCTATATTAAATTTTCTGAAAATTATACCAATTCTTTAGTTATTTTTAATATATTCATGTATAATAAACTCTATAAATTCTATATTTATAACTTTTATAATATTTAACTTAATAATTCATATTTTTATCTATTTCCTTTGTTTATCTTTAGGAACTACACAAGTTCCAGTAGCTTTACATACAACTATAGGTCTTAGTAATACCTCTCCTGCTGAATCGCTTATATCTGATGCTGATTGTATAACCTTTCTCGCTTCAAAATTCATTTTTCTAGATGTGGTTCCAAAAGATATTAATTCTCCACTAACCTCAATATAGTCTCCTGCATATACAGGTGCTAAAAACTCTATATTGTCATAAGATCTAAATAAGCCTTCATCTCCATCATGCTTTATAAGTATTTCTGTGGCCGCATCTTTAAATAATTTAAGTATCTTTGAACTATCTACTACATTTTTGCCATAGTTAGCATCATTTGTCCCTATCCTAACTCTTATTAAAGACTTCATTTACTTGTCCCCTTCCTTAATTTAATTTTTAACCTTTACTAAATACTATGAAATAGACTTAGATATATATTACATAAACAACTATATATTAATTTGTAAAAAATACTACTTTTGTAACATGTAAAAAAGCACTAAAAATCATAATTATAATTTTTAGTGCTTTTTTACATGTTGATTAACTTATTATTAGTGTCTTATTTTTTATATTCATTATCAGTTTTAGTTTCTTTTTCTGTAGAAATCATTTGCACATAAACTTTAACTCCATCTTCTTTAGTTCTAGCTTTAAACCAGTTTTCTATAGTAGGTATACTTTTGCTTAAGGTTTCATCATTTGTATATAGTATAAGTACCGGTACTTCTTTTGAACTATTAGTATCACTAGTTACATATCCTAAATATACTTCTTTTATCTGAGGATAAATAACTTTTATTTCTTTTGATATTTCTTGCACATTTGTATCTTCTTTTATATCACCTGTCTTATTAGATACATTATTATCCTTTATAAATATATTACTTTGATTTTTTATATCAGATATATACTTTTCTATATCAGATATGCTTCCTTCATCTTGTTTTATTATTAAATCCATATCTTTAAATCCATAATTATGTAAATTATTTTCTAAAATTTTAAATTCATTTCTTGATATTTTTTCTCCAATTAATGCTAAAGTTATAGTGTTATTTTTTGTATTTATGTTTTTTTCTATTACATATTGATCTTTTAATTCTGTATTAATAAAAGCATCTAAATTACTTTCATCTATTGTTTCTTGTATCATATTAAGTGCAGAAAATACGCTAGGTATCATAACTATTACAGCTGTAATTAATATAATTCTTTTTACCTTATGTTGTTTTTCATCATCTAAATTAGTTCTAGCTGGTAAATTTAATGCTTTTGTAACTATAAAAGTTGACGTTATTATAAAAAAGCAATTAATAAAAAATAAATATCCTGCACCAAGAAATATATGATAATTTTTAGTAGCAAGTCCATATCCTGCTGTACAAAGTGGTGGCATAAGTGCAGTAGCTATAGCAACTCCCGGTATTACGTTACTAATTTTATTACGAGTTAGTCCAACCATTCCTGCTATACCACCAACAAAAGCTATTATAACGTCCCATATAGTTGGACTAGTCCTTGCTAATATTTCACTACCTGCTGTTGTTATTGGTGTTATTGAAAAATAAAATGTAGATGTTATTATACTTATAAAAACTGATATTGTTAATATTTTAAAAGCTTCTTTTAATAACTTTAAATTATAAGTACCTACACCATAGCCTATACCTATAATAGAACCCATAAGTGGTGATATAAGCATAGCACCTATTATTACTGCAGTAGAGTTCATATTAAGTCCAACAGATGCTATTATTATTGCACATATTAGTATTATAAAGTTTGCACCGTGTACATTCATTCCTTCTAATATGTTTTCATGTATCTCCTCATTGGTGGCTTGGTTTCTAGTAAATTCATATATAAAATTTTCTTTACTAAATTTCATAAATTTCCTCCTGAGCTATATAATGTCCTATTTAATATATTTAAATTTACTATATTATGGTACAATTTGCAAGTAATTAGATTTCTAATCTATATTATATATATTATTTATAATTTTATTGCCTTCGTAGCTATATAAGTATCTATATATTTTCCTAATATATCATCTTCTATCTTATCTTCATAAAATCCACCTATTACAAAACCTGCTTCAATTTGACCTCCTATTTGACTATAAAGTGTATGCCCAAACTCTAAAGGTTCTTTATTTTTTATAAATTCTTCTAGTTTTTCTTTTGGCAGTTGCTTTATATCTGAATAAGGTATAGTGTTTGCTACTGCTAAATTACCTTTTTCCCATTCATATAAATCGAATATATATACTATAGGATTTGTAAATCCAGCTATTAGCACACCACCCTTTTTAAGTACTCTGTAGCACTCTTTCCAAGTCTTTTCTATATTGTCTATAAATGTGTTTGATACTGGATGAAATATAAAATCAAAGCTTTCATCCTCAAATCTTGATAAATCTCTCATATCACCTTGTTCTAAATCTATTTTAAGATTATCTCTTTTGCTTACAAGCTCATCTTTTAATAGCTGTTCTTTGCTATTATCAAATACGGTTACATTTGACCCTAGTGCAGAAAAAATTGGTCCTTGTTGTCCTCCACCACATGCTAGGCAAAGTACCTTTTTATCCTTTATGTTCCCTATCCACTCTTTAGGTACTAATTTTGTTGGTGTTAATAATAGTTTATATTCTCCATTTCTTGCTTTATCTACATCTTCACTACTTACAGGCATTGTCCACTTATTTCCTTTTTTAACCTCATTATCCCAAGCATTACTATTATATTTTAATATATCCATATATCTCCCTCCTCTATTATAATTACTAACAATTCCTATAATTTTTCTCATAAAATTTTTTAAATTTATACAATTAAATATAAATACCATATTTTAACTAAAAAAGGATATCTCTTTTAATTCTTAAAACTTTTAGAGATATCCTTCGTCTACTAAATATATTTATCCAAATAAACTAAGAAGTATTCCTGCCGCTACTGCTGAACCTATAACTCCAGCAACATTTGGTCCCATCGCATACATAAGTATGAAATTGCCTGGATTTTCTTCTTGTGCTACTTTATGAGCAACCCTTGCAGCCATAGGAACTGCTGATACTCCTGCGGCTCCTATAAGTGGATTTACTTTATCTTTGCTAAATTTATTCATTAATTTTGCAAATAATACACCTGATCCAGTTCCTATACTAAATGCTATTATACCAAGTACAAATATTTTTATAGTTTGCATGCTTAAAAATATTTCTGCCTCTGCTGATGCTCCAACTGCTAATCCTAAAAATATAGTTATCATATTCATTAAAGCATTACTTGCAGTATCTGATAATCTATCTGTAACCATACACTCTTTAAGTAAATTTCCAAACATAAGAAGTCCTATCAATGTAGCTGCTGATGGCAATAATAGTGATACTACTATTGTTACTGCTATTGGAAATATTATTTTTGTTTTTTTAGACACCAACTTTGATTGTGTCATAACTATACTTCTTTCTTCTTTAGTTGTTAAAGCTTTCATAATAGGTGGTTGAATAATTGGTACTAGTGCCATATAAGAATATGCAGCAACTGCTATAGGTGCTAATAAGTGAGGTGCTAACTTTGTCGTTAAGTATATTGCAGTAGGTCCATCAGCTCCACCAATTATTCCTATTGATGATGCTTCAAGGCCAGTAAACCCTAAAAGTAATGCTCCTATAAATGTAAAGAATATCCCAAATTGAGCTGATGCTCCTAGTAGCATGGTTTTAGGATTTGCTATTAATGGCCCAAAGTCTGTGCATGCTCCTACACCTAGAAATATTAGTGGTGGAAATATTCCAAGCTTTGCACCTTGATATAAATAATGTAAAAGTCCTCCTGGTGATTTAGTATTTATAGTTCCATTTATAGCTTCATTTGTTAATTCTAAATTACTAATTGATGATATTGGCCCATTCATAACACCTGCCAACGGAAGGTTTGTAAGTAACATACCAAAAGCTATGGGTACTAATAATAATGGTTCAAATTCTTTTGCTATTGCTAAATATAATAAAATACAAGCAATAAAAATCATAATTATTTGTTGCCATGATATATTAACAATCCCCATAGATGAAATAAAATTATTTATAACTTCTATCACGGGTAAGTCCCCCTTTTTCTATTATAGGAAATTGTAATTTTCCCTATTCTGATAAGTTTGATTTTACGTACTATAAAAACTCTCCTCTATCTTAATCTTTTGCTCAAATTATATGTAATATAAAGTATTTGTAGTTTTATTATAATCTAAAGTACTATTTTATAGATAAAAGTATATCTCCAACACTTACAGATGCTCCTTTTGAAACATTAACAGATGTAACTGTTCCGTCAGAATCTGCCATTATTTCATTTTCCATTTTCATAGCTTCAAGTATTAATAAAACTTGACCTTTTTTTACACTATCTCCTTCTTTGACTTTAACATCGCATATAGTTCCTGGCATTGGAGCATTTACTTGACCAGAACTATTTGAGGCTTTAGGTGATGATTGAGCTTTATTTTGTACTTTAGATGCTTTATCTATTTGGTGTGTACTTTGTGCTTGTGGTACTTTTGAAATATGACTCGCTACGCTACTTAGTTCTTCTACTTCTACTTCATATGTATTTCCATTAACTGTTATATTATATTTTTTTATCATTATTAAACTCCCCCTGCTACTTTATTTAGTAGTACTTTTAGTCATTCTTTCCCAATTTGTTTTTGAGTTATTAGTTCTAGATATTTTTCTTACTATTATATTATTTGTACTATTTCTAGTTGAAGCTGCTATTGCTGCAGTTATTACGGATACTAATTCTTCTATACTTTCATCTTTTTTAAATTCATTACTTTCTGTCATAGTTTCTTTCTCAGTACTATCCTTAAGCTTAGCTTGTGATTTTTCACTTTGAAGTAACTTTATTATAGCTGTTATAACTAATAAAATTATAAAAACTACACTCATAGACAGTAATGCTACACTAACACCTGCTAATAATGTTTCTCCTATTGGTAATGTTATTGTAGGATCTTTTAAACTTTCTAATAATTGACTAATATTCATATATTACCACCTTCCTATAAAGGTATATTTCCATGTTTTTTAGGCGGTCTTTCTTCTCTTTTAGATGATAATGTATCAAGTGCATCAGCTATTCTTACTCTTGAGTATGCAGGTTCTATTACATCATCTAAATATCCTCTTTCCGCTGCTTTGTATGGAGTTGCAAACTCATCACTATATTCATTTATCTTAACTTCTCTCATTTCTTTAGGATTTTGGGCATTTTTTATATCATTTTTAAATATTATATTTGCTGCACCACTTGGTCCCATAACTGCAACTTCAGCACTTGGCCAAGCAAGTACCATATCTGCTCCCAGATCTTTTGAACACATAGCAAGATATGAACCACCATAAGCTTTTCTAGTTATTAAAGTTATTTTTGGTACTGTAGCTTCACTATATGCATAAAGCATTTTTGCACCATGTCTTATTATCCCTCCATACTCTTGAGATGTTCCTGGTAAAAATCCTGGTACATCTACTAATGTAATTATCGGAATATTAAAAGCATCGCAAGTTCTTATAAACCTTGCACTTTTATCTGATGCATTTATATCAAGTGATCCTGCCATAATTTTAGGTTGATTTGCAATTATACCAATACTTTCTCCGTTTACTCTTGCAAATCCAGTTATCATATTTTGTGCAAAATATGGTTGGACTTCATAGAAATCACACTCATCTACTATTTCATATATTATTTCTTTCATATCATATGGCTTATTGGCATCATCTGGAATTATGCTGTTTAATATATCATTTTTTCTATTGGCATCATCTATTGTATCTATTATTGGAGCTTTCTCTGAGTTGTTTGATGGTAAAAAACTAAGCAGTTTTCTTATTTGTTGTATACAGTCCTCATCGTTATTTGCTATAAAGTGAGCTACTCCAGAAGTAGTATTATGAGTAGATGCTCCACCTAAACTTTCAGCACTAACTTCTTCACCTGTTACTGTTTTTATAACCTGTGGCCCTGTTATAAACATTTGACTAGTTTTATCTACCATATATATAAAATCTGTCAGTGCCGGTGAATATACTGCACCTCCTGCACAAGGACCCATAATTGCAGATATTTGTGGTACTACCCCCGATGCTATTGTGTTTTTATAAAATATCTCTCCGTATCCAGCTAATGCATCAACGCCTTCTTGTATTCTAGCTCCTCCTGAATCGTTAAGCCCTACTACTGGAGCTCCAACCTTAAGTGCCATATCCATAACTTTGCCTATTTTTTTAGCATGCATCTCACCTAAAGACCCACCAAGTACTGTAAAATCTTGTGCAAATGCACAAACTAATCTTCCCTCAACTTTACCATATCCGCATATTACACCTTCACCTGGCACTTCTTGTTTTTCCATACCAAAATTTGAACATCTATGTTTTACAAATGCATCTAATTCAACAAAAGTATTTTCATCAAATAATAAATTTAATCTTTCTCTTGCAGTTAATTTTCCTGATGCATGTTGTTTATCTATTCTCTTTTGCCCACCTCCTAGTTCTATCTTACTTCTTTTTTCATAAAGTAGATTTAACTTTTCTTGTGACACAAAACCACCCCCAAAACTTTAGTTAATGTATTAAATGGTAAAGCAAATTTTATTTTCTTTCGCTTAGCTCAAGTAACACTCCATCAGTTCCTTTTGGATGACAGAAAGCTATTTTTGCATTTCCTGCTCCATATCTCGGTACTTCATCTATCATTTTATACCCTTTAGCTTTAACTTCTTCTATTGCTTTTTCTATATTATCTACTCTTATTGCTACGTGTTGTATTCCACCACGTCCATTATTTTTAGCTATAAATTTAGCTATAGGTCCATCTTCAGTAGTTGATTCTAGTAATTCAAGTTCAGTATCTCCAACTGGTAAAAATGCTACTCTGACTTTTTGTTCATTTACAATTTCTGTACCTTCACAATTTATTCCTAATACATCTTCATAAAATTTTAAACTTTCTTCTAAGTTATTTACAGCTATCCCCACATGGTCTACTTTTAATATTTCCATAGTTTCCTCCTAATCATTAATTATCTTTTCAACTAATATATCGCTAAGCGAATATATATCTATTTCCTTAGTTATAGTTTTATCTAAAAGCTCATTGACTTCGTTTGTATATTCTAGTTCTTTAACGAGCTTTGAAATCTTTCTTTGTACTAATTCTTTTACTTCTAATTTGTTTCGCTCAAATCTTTTTTTAGTTAGTTCCCCACTACTTTCTAAATAGTTTTTATGCTTTATTATATTTTTAAAAGTAGTATCTATACCTTCTCCAGTTTCTGCTACACATAAGTTTACCGGTGGTCTAAATTTCCAATCTTTTTTAAAATCAAGCATCATTTCTATTTCTAAAGCTGTTTTTTTCGCTCCATCCTTATCAGCCTTATTTATAACAAATACATCTCCAATTTCCATAACACCAGCTTTTATTGCTTGTATATCGTCTCCAAGACCTGGAACCATAATCATAAGTGTAGTGTCAGAATTTTTTACTATATCGATTTCTGATTGCCCAACTCCTACAGTTTCTATAAATATAAAGTCACACCCATAAGCATCAAGTATTTTTACAGCAGATTGTGTTGCATTTGATAGACCACCTAGGCTACCCCTTGTCCCCATAGACCTTATAAATACACCTTTGTCTAAACTTAAATCATTCATTCTTATTCTATCTCCAAGTATTGCTCCTTTTGTAAAAGGGCTTGTTGGGTCTATTGCAATTATACCGACTTTGTTTCCTCTACTTCTTATGTGTTTTACTAACTTATCTGTCATTGTAGATTTTCCTGCACCGGGAGGGCCTGTTATTCCCACTATATAGGCCCTTCCAGTATATTTATATATTTCTTTTAAGTACTTTTCATATCCATTTATTTCATTTTCTACAATAGTAATAAGCCTAGCACAATCCCTTTTTTTACCTTCTATAACTTTTTTTACTATATCACTCATAATTTCACCTTTATTATAATTCTCTTTTGAGATTTTCTTTTATAAACTCTATAGTAACTGTTGTTGGAGTTCCTGGTGTAAAAATTTGTGCTATACCTTTTTCTTTTAAAAAAGGTATATCTTCTTCTGGAATAACGCCTCCACCTATTACCAAAATATCGTCTGCCTCTTCAGATCTTAATAATTCTACGACCTTTGGTAATAAATGATTATGTGCACCAGATAGTATGCTCATAGCCACAACATCTACATCTTCCTGGATTGCAGCTTGAACTATTTGATATGGAGTTTGACGAAGGCCTGTGTATATAACTTCCATCCCTGCATCTCTTAGTGCTCTAGCTATTACTTTAGCTCCCCTGTCATGTCCATCTAAGCCTGGTTTTGCAACTAATACTCTTATTGGTCTCATTTGTATTCCTCCTTAAATCACTATATCATTACCGTTTGTTTATATTCACCAAATTCAGCTCTCATAACTTTGCATATTTCCCCTAATGTGGCATAACTTTCTACTGCATCTAGTATATATGGCATTATATTTTCATTGGAGTTACAAGCTTTTCTTAAAGCTTCTAAGTTTTTTTGTACTTTTTCATTATCTCTACTCTCTTTTAATTTTCTTATCTTTTCTTTTTGTCTTTCACCAACCATAGGATCAACCTTGAGAAGTCCCTTTGGAGCTTCTTCTTCTATCTGGAATTTATTTACTCCAACTATTATTCTTTCATTATTTTCTATTTCTTTTTGATATCTATATGCACTATCCATTATTTCTTGTTGAATAAATCCTTTTTCTATGGCTTGTGGTGCTCCTCCTAAGTTGTCTATTTTATTTATTAATTCTAAAGCCTTTTGTTCTATATTATTAGTTAAGCTTTCTACATAATAAGAACCAGCTAGTGGGTCTATGCTATCTGCTACTCCACTTTCATTTGCCACTATTTGTTGCGTTCTAAGTGCTACTCTTACTGAATCTTCTGTTGGTAGAGCTAATGCCTCATCTTTTGAATTAGTATGAAGTGATTGTGTTCCTCCAAGAACTGCTGCTAATGTTTGAATTGCTACTCTTACTATATTATTTTCTGGTTGTTGTGCAGTTAGTGTACAACCTGCCGTTTGGGTGTGAAATTTAAGCGACCATGATTTTGGATTTTGTGCATTAAATCTTTCTTTCATTATTTTTGCCCATAATCTCCTTGCTGCCCTAAACTTTGCAACCTCTTCTAATAAATTATTATGTGCATTAAAGAAAAATGATAATCTTGGCGCAAAATCATCAACATTAAGTCCTGCTTCTATAGCAGAATTAACATAAGCTATACCATCAGCTAAAGTAAATGCTACTTCCTGAACTGCATTTGCTCCAGCTTCTCTTATATGATACCCTGATATACTTATAGTGTTCCATTTTGGTACCTCTTTTGAACAATACTCAAATATATCAGTTATTAGCCTCATAGAAGGCTTTACAGGGAATATATAAGTTCCTCTTGCTACATATTCTTTTAATATGTCGTTTTGAATAGTTCCTCTTAACTTATCAGCACTTACACCTTGCTTTTTGGCTACTGCTATATACATTGCAAGAAGAACTGATGCTGGTGCATTTATAGTCATCGATGTTGATACTTTATCTAGTGGTATTGAGTCAAATAATATTTCCATATCAGCTAATGAATCTATACAAACTCCAACTTTGCCTACTTCACCTTCAGATATATCATCATCTGAGTCATATCCCATTTGAGTTGGTAAATCAAATGCTACTGAAAGTCCCATAGAACCTTGTTCTATTAAATATTTGTATCTTTTGTTTGATTCTTCAGCAGTTGCAAATCCAGCATACATTCTCATAGTCCAAAACTTACTTCTATACATTGTAGGTTGAACACCTCTTGTAAATGGATATTGCCCTGGATAACCTAAATCTTTTTCATAGTCCATATTTACATCAATTGGTGTATATAGTCTTTTTACTTCTTCTCCTGTATCAAATGTAAATATTTCTTTTCTTTCTGAAAATTTACTTAAACTCTTATTAACCTTATTTTCTTCCCATTTTTTTAAGTTTACTTGTATCTCATCTTTGTTATTTGTCATAAGCTTCCCCCCTATACCTAATTAATAAAATTAAAATATTTTAATATTTTATTAAACTTTTAATTTATTTTGATAGTGAAATTCCTCTTTCAAAAGCTTTTTCATTTAATTCTTCTGTTCCTTTTGGAACTCTACTTAACATAGATTTTTTTACTTGTTCTGTATCTATTTCTGGTATCATATTGCATATTACTCCAAGTGCTACCATATTAGCTACCATTTCTTTTTTTAATTCATACTTGCTTGTATATATAATAGGTAATTTTAATACCTTAATTTTATCATCATTAATTATATCTTTCTCATCAATAGAAGAATCTAAAATTATAATTCCATTATTTTTTACTGTGTGATAATATTCATCAAATGCCTTTTGTGTTAAACATAATAGCATGTCAGCTTTTCTTACCTTTGGAAAATTTATCTCTTCATCACTTACTATTACTTCAGCCTTACTAGCTCCCCCTCTAGCTTCAGGCCCATATGATTGGGTTTGTACTGCATTTAGATTTGAAAGTATAGAGCCTTCTGCAAGTATAACACCTGCTAGAATAAGTCCTTGACCACCAGAACCACTAAGCCTAACTTCTTTTCTCATAATATAATCTCCTTATACTTACTTGAATTTATTTAAAATTTTTTCATATTCCTCAGTATACTCTGGCATAACACTATCTTTAAATACTCCATAAAATGATTTATTCTCTAATTTTTCTTTGGGTAATTTATCTTTAATAGATACATCTAAATAATTTTCTTTTAATAAATTCATTAAGGATACTGCTGACCCTTTCTTATTTTTTCTTCCATAGTATGTTGGACACAAACTCATTCCTTCTATTAAAGAAAATCCTTTATGATTTATTCCTTTTTTAATATAATCTATCATTTGCTTTGCATGATATGCTGTAGCCCTTGCAACAAATGTAGCTCCTGCTCCTATTGCTAGCTCACATATATCAAAAGGTCTGTCAATATTTCCATATGGTGCTGTTGTGGATAAATCATTAGTGTTAGTAGTTGGAGAGTATTGACCGCCTGTCATTCCGTATATATTATTATTAAATACTATTGCTGTTATATCTATATTTCTTCTACAAGCATGTATTAAATGATTTCCTCCTATTGCACTACAGTCACCATCACCAGTTATAACTACAACATGCATATTAGGACTTGCAAATTTTACACCTGTTGCAAATGGCAATGCTCTACCGTGAGTAGTATGAAGTGTATTAAAGTTTAAATATCCAGATGCCCTTGATGAACATCCAATACCAGATACTATACAAACATTTTCCTTAATAAGACCTAACTCTTCTATAGCTACAGCTATAGATCTCATTAATATCCCATGACCACATCCAGGACACCATATATGTGGCAGTCTATCCATTCTAAAATTATTTTCTATGACTGTACTAGGCATCTTTTTACCTCCAATATTTTATCTACAATTTCTTCTGGAGTTATAATATCTCCATTATATTTGTTGATTCCATAAATATTACAGTCTTTTGAACTTACCCTTTCTACTTCTAACCTTATTTGTCCACTATTTAATTCAGGTACATATATATTTTGAACTTGCTTACTTATTTCTCTCATCTTTTCTTCAGGAAATGGCCATACCGTCTTTATACTTAAAAGTCCAGCTTTTATGCCTTCTTCTCTTAGTATATTTACTGCATCTTTGCTACATCTACTCATACATCCAAAAGTAACTATAAGTTCTTCACAATCTTTTGTTTTATATTCCTCATATATTAATATGTCATCTAAGTTACATTCTATCTTTCTTATAAGTCTATCCATTAATATTTTTGTTTTCTCTATGCTGTTAGTTGGAAACCCTACGTCATCATGCATAAGTCCTGTTACATGATATTTATAACCATCTGTAAAATTTGCCATAGGAGGTACCAAGCAATTTGAATCATAAGCCTTATAGTCTTTTTTAGATGCTGTAACTTTTATTCTATCTATCACTTCTAATTCATTTATTTCTGGTATTTCTACCTTTTCTCTCATATGTCCTATAACTTCATCTAAAAGTAATATAACTGGGGTACGGTATTTTTCTGAAAAGTTAAATGCTTTTACTGTCATATCAAATGTGTCTTTAACGCTTATTGGAGATAATACTATTATTGGATGGTCACCATGAGTTCCCCACTTAGCTTGCATTAAATCACCTTGCGCTGGAGATGTTGGAAGCCCTGTACTTGGACCACATCTTTGAACATCAACAATAACACATGGTACTTCAGCTAAACATGCATACCCTATATTTTCTTGCTTTAGAGAAAAACCTGGTCCACTAGTAGCTGTCATTGATTTTAGTCCTGCAATTGATCCTCCTATAGTTGCAGCCATAGATGCTATTTCATCTTCCATTTGAATAAACTTACCTCCTACTCTTGGAAGCATAAACGATGAAATTTCTGCTATTTCAGTAGATGGTGTTATAGGGTACCCTGCAAAAAATTTCATACCTGCATAAAGTGCCCCATGTACACAAGCTTCATTTCCTTGTAATAACTTTACTTTCCTAGACATATTCTCACCTCTTTAATCCTCAGAAGTTTGTGCTATATATATAGCATAATCTGGGCATCTAAGTTCACATAATCCACAAAAAATACAATCTTTTTCTTTTTGTATTTGTACCTTACTATTTTCTAGTTTTAATACATCTTTCGGACAAAATTCCACACAGATTCCACAACTTTTGCACCACTTTTCGTTTAGCATAAGTTTCTTACCAGGCAATATTCTCCCTCCCCTTATAGTCTTAATGTTTGAAGATATTAAATATATATTTCTAATTATCTTTTATAGTTTCTAATATTTTTAACTCTCACTCTATTCCTATATATTCTTTTGGATTGCTGTATATTCTTTTATCTCGAATAAATATGAAGTAATTCAAAAGAATACCATCTTAACTTTTACTAAAATAATAATACATAATATAAGGTAAAAATTTTAAATATATTTATAGCAACTTTTTATTTTTATAAAATTAATTAACTTATGTTTTCTATATACTTAGAATAAAAAAAATACCATCAACATAAATTTATGCTAATGGTATTTTTATATGATTAAACTTATACTATTTATTTTCTAATTCATTAACTCTTTTCTCTAAATTAGAAATTTTACTATTTATTAATACTTTCTTTTCTTTATATTTTTTTATAAATTTATATATAGCAATAGGAATTAATATCCATATTAATATATTAAATACTTGGAAAAAAATTCATATGTAATAGACATAAACTCCTCCCGTACTATTTCCAATTTTTAACCGATTCTTCGTAATAATTTATAAGTTTAGGATGAGATAAAGTATTAGTATCAATACTTTCAATATCGATAACTTCATCCTGTGCAAAATTGAACATACTCTCAATAGAACCCTTGTTTAAATACTTGGTACTTACATTAACCTTAATATCATCCAAATTCAACTCTTGTTTTGAAGAAAGATTAAATCCCCATTCTCCAAAAGATGGCACTTGCACATGATATGGATATACATTAAAATCCTCAGATTTTAAAGTTTTATTTATACTCCAAAATGCTTTTCTAGCGTAATATGGGCTAGTGGATTGAACGGTCATTACTCCATTTTGAGTTAATGCATTTTTACATAGTCTATAAAATATATTAGTATATAATTTATTTAAACTATCATTGTTAGGGTCTGGCAAATCAACTATTATAACATCATAAACCTCTTTAGTATTTTCTAAAAATTCAAAAGCATCTTCATATACCAAATTTACTTTTTCACTAGATAAAGAGTTTTTATTAATCTCAGTTATAAGTGGGTTTGTTTTACACAAATCTACCATCTCTTTATCTATGTCAACTAAAGTAATATTTTTAATATCATCATACTTTAATAACTCACGAACTGCAAGTCCATCTCCTCCGCCTAGTATCAATACATTTTCATGATTTTTAACTATTCCCATAGGTATATGAACTAATGCTTCATGATATCTATATTCATCTTTAGATGAAAACTGTATGTTCCCATTTAAATATAACCTTAAATCATCTTTGTGTCTTGTCATAACAATCTTTTGATACTGCGTTTGATTTGATAATACAACTCTATCACGATATAGTGAATTTTCAATACTTTGAGATATATTTTCAGAATATAATACTCCTAAAAACATAAATACTAATGATATATATGAGACTATCTTAAATGTTTCAATATTTTTTATATAACTTTTATAATTATGAATTATAACTATAGCTATTACTATGTTTATCGTTCCCACTAAAAAAGATGTAGCAAAATACCCTAAAGTAGGAAGTAAAAATAATGGGAATAAAAGTGAGCCGATAAGTCCTCCTATATAATCAAAGCTAAATACATTTGATAAAGTTACTCTTAAATTATCACAATTTTCCTCTATAATTCTTGTAAGTATAGGAATTTCAAGTCCTACTAAAGTTCCTATTAGAACTATCTGTATATACATAATAAATTCACTAGAAGCTATATATACATTGGATAAAAATAGTATTAATGAAGATATTCCTCCTAGTATACCGACAGCTATTTCAACAAATACAAAAAAGTCAAATAGGTTCTTTTTAACATATTTTGAAATATGAGAACCTACTCCCATAGCACACATATAAAGCCCTATTGTTATAGAAAACTGCTTTATACTATCTCCTAATAAGTATGAGCCTACAGCACTTATTAAAAGTTCATACACTATCGAACAGCCTGATATTATAAGTGTTGTAAGCATTAAAATCTTGTAATTAAATTTATTATTTACCATTACTGTATAGCACCACTAATTAGTATAGCAAGACCTATAAATATTCCTGAAACCATAAGTCCTGCTGCACTATTTCCATTTCCAATTTCTTCATTTAGGTTATATTTTTTATTAAATATTAACATTGATAAGTAACCTAATATACAAAGTACTATTCCAAGTACAAAGTATATAACTGTTGAAGTTAAATCTTGTAGTATTGTTGTATTTGTATTTTGATTAACTGGAGATGCTATAACACTTCTTAAAAGTATTCCTACTGCTATTGATGATGCTGCACTTATATATCCTACTGCTTTATTTCCTCTTTTTATTTCTGTTGGAAAGTGACAAGGTATAGCCAAGTCTACTAAAAAGTTTCCAACTAACATAAGTATAAAACCTATTACTGAATAGATTATCGTTCCTAAAATACCTTCCATATATTCCTCCTATTATTTACCACTACTAAGTCCACCACCAGATGATGTTCTTGAAAATACACTACCTCTTTTAACACTTTGATTTGAAGTTTGTAGTTCTCTGTATTTATTATTAAAATCTTGAGAGACTATGTTTCCTTTATAAGTATTAAATGGAGATATTCTTCTTTTGTATTTGCTGTAGTCATTTCTATATCCAAATGTATAATAAAAATCTCTATAATATACATTTGATGAAGAGTGACTTGTATTATATAGATCATTGTTGCTAACATACATATATTCTCTAGGACATACTTGTATATATGTCTTATCATCCATCCCTATATAAACTACAGCATATTCATCCTTTGTAAGTATAGCCACACTATACTCATCATCACTACTTTGAACTTCTTCTATTAAAGTTGTTGCTTTATCTATTATATCTTTTGCTGATTCATCCATGGACATAGATGTATAATATACATCTGCTTTTAGTTTACTATCAGCATCTGAAGTTATAGATGTGTAATAAGTATATTTTGATGAGTTATTTTTAAGGTAGTTTTGTATAAAATTTTTATCACTTATAAACATATATACTATTAATATAATTATAGGTATTGAAAGTAATAAAGCATATTTTAGATATTGCACTTTTTTCTGTTCTTTTTTAGGATTGTTTTCTTCTATGTAATCATCTTGTAGTATTTCTATATTATCTACTTCAATGCTTTCACAATAGGTAACTTCATCCTCCCAAATTTCTACTGAAAATATTTTTTTAGATTCTTTATGTTCATATTCTTTAAATACTACTTTTTCATATAAATCTACATCTGCTTTATAAAAGTTTGTAACTTCTGCTTTTAAGTCTTCTTTTAATTTGTATCCCGACTTGTATAATGTGTTTTCTGATTTTTGATGGGTTTCTTTAAATAAATATAAATAATCATAACTTATTCCAACACTTAACCATAATACGCTATTATTATCGCTTAAAATTTCGTATTCTATAAAAGTTGAACCTTCTTCATCTTTGTATACTATATAAGAAATTATTTTATATACATTAGATTTTATTTTTATCCTTTGCCCTATTTCTAATTGCCTAAAACTAGCATTAACCATAATTCCCCCCTATTTTACATATTTTACCATATATTTATTATATCATATAAAAATTTCATTTTTTAAGATTTGTATACAAATTTCTCTTTATATATCCATATTTGTTATTTAAGTTTTTTAATGTTAGATGCACTTTAAAATATCCCATATAAGCAAAACTTATATGGGATATTTTAATCATAATTATTATATATTTTACATTAACTATTTCTACTTCTTTTTTGTCTATGTATATTCTCACATAATAAACTTTCATCTAGTCCACCTCTATAATAGGCTATTATAGTTTCTAAATCTATATTAGTTTCTTCTATAATTATTTTAACCTCATATATAGTTGGATTTTCAAACATTTGAAGTATTTCTAATTCCTCTTTAGTCAATTTTAGACCTTCTTTCTTCAATAATTATATATATATTTATACTTTTAATAACTATTATTTATGTATTATTCTTATCTGTAATTATACTCCTATATATTAATTTAAAACACTTTTATTTTTTATTTCTAATTTAAATAGTAGTTAACATAATAAGATTATGGTAATAAATTATTATTATTAATTTTTATATAATTAAATATTAATAATAATATAAATTTACGAGCGAATTTATATTATAATCATGTATTAAAAATTTAAGTATTTTATATCTACTAGGAATATACCTTTTATATTTTTATATTTCTTCAATACTATACTTATGTCTACCTAGATTCCATTTGATTCTTGTGATTCTTCATTTTGTACTAGTGGTGTGCATTCTATGGGGTTGTATCAACAATTGCATTCATATTTTCCTATATCCTTTAAAATACCATCTATAAATTTGTCTTTATTCACTGCTATAGATAAATATTTTCTTTTACTAATGTTTGCCATAATTCTTTTAATTCACTTTACCATACGTTTTACTTAAATTAAGGCATACTTGTAGGTCTAGTATTATCCATTATTTATCCTTTGGCTGGTAATCTTATATGCTATATCATTATTTGTATATTTAAGTAGTAGTATAACTAATTTTTTAGTTGTTTATTTTATAATTAATTTTATCTATTCCACTTCCGATTGCTATGTATATAAGATTAACTCCTTAAGAATATTGGCCCTGTTACTTGACAAAAATAATAAAAATATACATAATAGTACTATAAAGTATCAATAAGTACTAATCAGTACTATTAGTTTCTAAGAGGTGATTTATGAGTAGTAAACAAGAAGTTATTATGCAAGTGGCTCAAAAATGTTTTAATAAACAAGGATTAAAATATACATCAATAGATGATATTGTAAAAGAATGTAAGATATCTAAATCTACATTTTATAAGTATTTTGCGACTAAGGAAGATTTAGTTTGGGAAATGTTAATCTATTCTAATAAAAAATTTTCCAATGCATCTATATTGATAGACACAGATGATACAAAAACACCACATGAAAAATTAAAAGAAAAAATAAAACTTGTATCTGATTATCTTAAATATAACTATTCTTTTAATTCACACATTCTAGGAGAATTTTCAGAAATTAAGGGTAATTCTTTAATAGAGATAAGAAATAACTTAAGATCTAATATAATAAACTGTTATAAGACCCCTTTAATATTAATTTATGGTGAAGAAATAACTCCTTTTATATGGGAGTTATTATTTGTTATAGATAGCTTAATTCATGAATTTAATCTTGTAATGAAAATGAATAAAAGAAATATTAGTGAAGAATATATTTTTGAATTTATAACTAGACAAATAGATTTAAATATAAAAAATCTAAGATACAACAAAAGTATTATAAATGAAAATATATTTTACTCTATAGATGAAATTGGTGAAAGCAATTATAAAGATTCTCTAAAAGATGTTTTTTTAAATGTAGTATATTCTATAAAAGAATGTATTAAATTAAATGAAAACGAAAAACTATCTGAAGCAATTACAAAAATAGAAGAAGAATTTAATTTAGGTAATTATAATTCATTGACTATGCATGCTATGATAGCATACTTAGAAAAGCAAGATTCTCTAAAAGAATATGCAGCTAAATTAAATAGATTGATATCTAAGTTAGGAGATGAAATAATAAATGGAGAATAAAAGATTAAGGAATTTAATAGTTTCAGTGCTAATGCTAGGTTCATTTTTAACAGGGCTTAATCAAACTGTACTAACTTCAGCACTACCTAGTATAATGCATGATTTTTCTGTAAATGCAGATACAGCTCAATGGCTAACATCAATTTATATGCTTGTTTTAGGTATTATGATACCCTCAACTGCATATTTAATAAGTAATTTCTCAACTAAAAAGCTATATATTAGTGCTATGTTGCTATTTTCTATTGGATGTATAATATCTATATTTACAAAAAACTTTTCATTGCTAGTTGTGTCTAGAGTCTTTCAAGCGATGGCTTCCGGAATAATAATGCAATTAGTTCAAGTTGCAATGCTAAACCTATACCCTAAGGAAGAAAGAGGAGCTGCCATGGGTATGTATGGTTTTGTTGTTGGTGTTGCTCCAGCAATAGGACCAACATTAGCTGGGTATGTAATAGATAACTTTGGATGGAGAGTTTTATTTTATGTTCTAGCTTTTATTGCAGTATTAGATATGATATTTGCACACTTTACATTAAAAAATATTACAGAAATTAAAAAATCTAAACTTGAATTCATATCACTAATATTATCAACTTTCGGGTTTGGAGGATTATTAACAGGAGTTTCTAATGTTGGATCATATGGAATATTAAATCCTATAACATATGTACCAATAGTAATTGGAATTATATCACTTATATTATTTACAATAAGACAATACAAGGTTGATGTACCACTTTTAAACCTTAGAGTATTTAAAAGTAAACAGTTTGTAGTATCAGTTATATTGCTAATGATTACTTATGGAGCATTTACATCTGCAACTATGATATTATCTTTATATATACAATCAGCAAGAAAAATGTCCGCAATGATACCAGGATTAATGATGCTTCCAGGTTCAATACTTATGTCTATATTAAGTCCAGTATCAGGACGTATGCTTGATAAATATGGAGCAAGAATCCCAGTTTTATCAGGATTTTTATGTTTGGGAATAGGTACATTTGCATTTTCAAACTTAAGTGAAACAACGTCTATTTTAACATTAACTATTATGTATTCGTTTAGAATGCTCGGAATAACATTTTTATTAATGCCAGTTACAACTTGGGGACTTAATTCACTTAAACAATCTGAACTGGCAGATGGTAGTGCTATAAGCTCTACACTTAGACAAGTTTCTGGGGCAATAGGCGCATCTATGCTTATATCTATAATGACACATGTATCAAATAGTAGTTTAAATACGTCTCAAGTTCTTGCTGATATAAAAGGAATGGATGCTGCATTTAGAATTGCTACTATATTAGTAGTAATCGGATTAATAATTGCAATAATATATGTAAAAGATAATAAGAAAAAATCTAAAAAAACATGTAACGATAATCTGGCCTTAGAATAAATTATATAATTTACCCCTTAAATTAGTATATTTATTAACAGTTATAATAAAATATAAAAACTTAAATAATAAAAAGATGGCATCATATTTCACAATGCCATCTTCTTTATTTTTTTAAGTTTTTTATTTCTTCTATAGTAAGTCCAGTTTTTTGTGCTATCACTTCAATAGGTAATACATCTAATAATTCCTTTGCTATTTCTATAGCCTTTTCTTTTTTTCCTTGTTCTATCTTCTTTTTCTCAAATTCTAAATCTTCTATAGATTTGTTAATTTCTTCAGATTTATCATAATTAAAATAATTTCTATCTTCTAAATCAATAAATTCTATATTATCTAAATCTAAAGATACTTTTTCTTTCTTTTCGATTTTTCTTCCAATTTCATTATTTAACTTTCCTATTTTGTTACAGCAAGTCATTTTGACAAAGTATGTTTTGTTCCATTTAAAAAGAGGTATGAAGAAAAACATAAAATACCAATATGATATATATACTTCTACATGTCCATACTTTCCACAGCATTTACATATAGTAAATTCATCAAAGTCTAGTTTTTTCTCTTCTTGACTTATACCCATTATAAAAAACATTTGTTTCCTCCAATAGTCTTTCTAATATTTAGTAATATTATATCAAATTAATTACCTTTAAAGTACTAATTCTATTTTTATTGTTGGCTAATTTGTGAAACCTTATGAATCTCTACTTTTTCATTTTTCCTTAAGTTTTTATAATATGTCCTAAATAAAGAAGAAACTACTATAACACCAAGGGCTATAGAACCACTTGCAAATAAAACATTAGCTCCTGTAGTGAATGATTCTTGGAAATTTCCTTCTATAACATAATACATTGTATTATATAATCCAAGACCTGGAATTAAAGTTATTATTCCTGGAACTACAAATAATATAGTAGGTTTTTTCATCTTTCTTGCTAATATTTCACATAATAATGCTGCAATTGACGCTGCTATAAAGTTTGCACTCATCATATCAAAATTGATTCTCATTAAAAATATATATATAGTCCATGATATCATTCCTATAGAACCAGATATGTATAGTGTTTTTTTAGGTGCATTTAAAAATACTGCAAAACCAACTGCTGCTAAGTATGAAAATATTATATGTATATACATTGGCATCCAAATCATTATAATAATCCTCCCCATTTTACATATATATTCATTGACACACCAACACCAACTGCAATAGCTGTGGCAATAACTCCTGCATCAATTGCTCTTCCTACTCCTGACATTAACTCCCCTGATACTAAATCCCTTATAGCTTTTATAAAAGGTACTCCTGGTAAAAGTGGCATTATAGATCCTACTATTAACATCTTTGGTGTATCTAATATACCAAGTTCTACAAGACCTATTCCACAAAATCCTATAATTATAGATGAAACTAGTGTTGCAAAAACAGGTATATTTGTTATTTTTTTTACCTTATTATAAGTAATCATAGCTATTACCGATGTTATAAGAGTTAGCATAAATGTTATTACGTTATCTCCTCCAACTAATACTGCAAAACTAGAAGAACCTATTGCAGTCCATATATTTATCTCACTTTGTGTATGCGGTGATTTATCTTCTAAGTTTTTTAATTCTGCTATTGCATCATCTATTGACATATCTATATCGTTAACAAATTTTCTTGAAAACTCATTTAGTAAGTCAATTTTATTTAAATTTATACACCTATTTTCTATTACTTTCATAAATGTATATCCATCAAATCTATCATCAGAAACTATAATGGTATTGGGTGCCATAAACACATTTATATGAGAAAATCCTCTAGATTTGCAAATCCGTTTTACAGTATCGTCTACTCTATAAGTTTCTGCTCCATTACTAAGCATTAATTGCCCTATAAATGTGGCTAATCTCAAGACATCCTTTTTGTATTTATAATTAATACTTTCTGCCATAGTTGACCCCCTCATTTACATATTATTTTTATTAGAAATTAATTATATCACTTCTATTTAGATATATAAAGCAAAATTTTTATACTTTAAAATCATTAATACTTTTAATTATTATAGATAATTAAATCCGTGAAATTGTATTTAAGAATGTTTCGTTTCTCTTAATAACTTATTGTTATAAAAAAAGATAGTGCCCAAAAGTACAACACTATCTTTTTTAATTATTGATAATTTAATTTTATTTATCATTAAATGATACAACACTAAATATGTTTAAAATATATTCTTTTTATATTATATCTATAATTTTAGTAGCTATTTTCTCTCCAAAACATTTATCATGCTCTACAAAAAGCATAGTAGGTTTTTCTTCAAGAATCATATTTTCTATTTGTATACGCGAAATTACATCAATAAAATTAAGGGGTTCGTCCCAAATATAAAGTTGAGATTTTTCACATAAACTTGCAGCAATAAGTAATTTTTTCTTTTGACCTTCACTCCACTGTTCTATATTCTTTTCAAATTGAATATTTGTAACACCTACTTGATTCAAGCTACTTTTTAAATGCTGTATATTTATTCTTTTTTCTGCTGAAAACTCTTCAATTTTTCCTTTTAAAAAATTTGTTTCTTGAGAAACATATGATATCTTACTTACTTTTTCTACATAGCCTGTATAATTAATTTCTTCTCCCATTAATAGCTTTATTAAACTTGATTTACCACACCCATTTTTACCTCTTATCCAAATACGATCTCCTGGTTTAATTTTAAAACTTATTGGTTTTTTAAATATTTCCTTTTGATATACTATTTGTAAGTCTACTACCTCTAACAACTTATCTGAGTTTGTCTCTATATTCCCTATTTTGAGTTTTTCTACCTGTTCTATATTTTTTAGCAATTTAGATTTTTCCTCTATAGCTTTATTTTGACGCTTTTCTAAGCATTTAGCTCTTTTCATCATCTTTGATGCTTTATGCCCAATATATCCTCTATCTACAGGACCACCTCCTATTTTAGTGGACTCTAATTTATCAGACCAACTAGATTTTTGTTTAGCTGCTATTTTAAGTCTTTTAATGTTTTTAAGTAATTTTTCATTTTCTGATTTTTCAAACTCATCTCGCCTATCATTATTTACTTGCCATGTAGTGTAATTACCTTTTTGGATATCTATATTACTTTTATTAATAGATAAAACATGATTAATTACTTCATCTAAAAAGTTTCTATCATGTGAAACTAATATAAATCCCTTCTTCTTATTTAAATATTTTGCTACACATTCTCTACCTTCTGAATCTAAATGGTTAGTAGGTTCATCAATAAGTAAAAAGTTATTTTTTCTAAGAAATAATGCTGATAATAATAGTTTTGTACGCTCACCAGAACTTAATGTTTTAAAATTTCTATCTAGTATTTCTGGTCCTAATCCTATTTTTCTTACTTCTTTTTCTATCATTTCATTAATAATATATCCATCATAGCTTATAAATTTATCTAACACTTCTCCATATTCTTTTATATATTTAATATCACCTGAATATTCTTTTAGTTCTTTTTCCCATTTAGTGAACGGTGCTATTGCTTCTCTCATAACTTCTAAAGCTACTTGATTGTCATTCTCTACATTCATAGGAAAATAATCAAAGCTTACTGGACTTATTATTTGCCCACTATATTTATATTCTCCTTTTAATAATTTTAAAAAAGTTGTTTTCCCTCGACCATTTCTACCTATTAATCCTAACTTCCAGTCTGTATCTATATTTATGGATACATTTTTAAATATATCATCTCCATGGTTATCATATTGAAAACTTAAATTATTTATTTTAATTTGTGCCATAATTGTCCTCTCCTTTGTTGAGGAAATAAAAAAACTTCCTCAACTTAAATAGTCTTTTTTACTACTTAAAAGATAAGAAAGTTATTATATTTAAATATTATGACATGCAAATAAAAGCAATGATTGCTTTTATTTGAGTAATTTAGTTATAACATTTAATCTTATTCTTAACTTTAAGTAGTTTATAGGGTAGCTTAATAAAACATCTATTTTTGATGTTTTAAAACCTAATTAAACTATATTATTGTTATTTTGAATAAGATTAATTGTTCATTTTATCTAATCACCTCTATATGTATTTTGTATTATTATAATATTATAGTAACTTAATTTCAAGTGCTTACATTAGATCAAGAGATTTCATGAATTTAATTTTTTAAGATAATTTAAGTTAAAAAGGGATATGTCTTAAGACATATCCCTTTTTATAACTATAAACTAGTTATCTTTTATTTTCTATTATATTTGATATAATACCTTTACATCTTCCACATCCAGTACCTGCTTTAGTAACTTCTCCAACTTTTTCAACAGTGTCAGCTCCATTTTTTACTGCTTCTACGATTGTATCTATTGATACATTCTTACATTTACATGCATTTTTTATAAGAGCCTCTACTTCCTTAAGCTCTTCTTCGTTTTCAATATTTATATCAGACATCTTTTTAAGCTCTTCAATAGTTCTAGCTCCCTGTGCTTGAGCCTTTCTAACTTGTAAATATTTATCCATATCTAGTTTCATATGTATTTCTCCTAACCTTTAAATTTATTTATTAATATATTAACTTTATAATTATTTAATATTATAATTACATTATATTTATATCCAATATTAATATATAATAAACAAGTTTTATTGAGTAAAGTAAACTACATTTTCTAAATTAAAGTTTATTTTTACATTTTGGTTAACTTCATAAAAATGCTTATTTGAACTAACCTTGAGTATAAAGTCTTTTATATCTATTTCATAAATTGTATTTTCACCTAAATATGTTTTCTTTTTAATTTTTCCTATAACTCCATTTGGATAATTTTCATTATTAATTTCTATATTTTCTTTAGATATCATAAGTTCTACATTATCTAAACTTTCATTTTTATCAATATCTAAGCTTAGCTTAACATATTCATTTTCAAATAATCCATTATATATTTTCCCACTTATATAATTTCTTTCTCCAAATATATTCGCAACTACTTTACTATTTGGTTTTTCATATAAGTTTTTTGGAGTATCAAATTGTTTTATTTCTCCATTTACCATAACTGCTATTTTATCACTCATCATCAAAGCTTCTTCTTTATCATGAGTTACTAGTATTGTAGTTATTTTTAATTTTTTTTGTAAATTTAATACAAACTCTCTCATTTCTTGTCTTAAGTTTATATCTAAATTTGAAAAAGGTTCATCTAAAAGCAGCACCTTTGGATTTATCGCTAAACTTCTTGCTATGGCTACTCTTTGTTTTTGACCTCCCGAAATTTGTGATGGGTACTTTTTTTCGTATCCATTAAGTTTTACTAAGTCTATTAATTCTTGTACTTTTTTATTACGTTCGCATTTTTTAATTTTTTTCATTTTAAGTCCAAACTCGATATTTTCAAATACATTCATATGAGGAAATAAAAAATAATCTTGAAATACTATGGCTACGTCTCGTTTTCCTGTGGGTATATTTTTTATACTATTTCCATCAAATAATATATCTCCTTTATCAAAATCAAGTATTCCTGCTATTATCTTTAATGTAGTGCTTTTACCACATCCTGATGGTCCTAGTAAAGAAATTATTTCGCCTTCATTTATTGATAAATTTATACTTTTTAACACATTTATATTATTAAAACTTTTATTTAAGTTAACTATTTTAACACTTGACATTGTATTCTCCTTAAATTGGTTTATCCTAAAAAGTAATTGTTTTTATTATTTAAATAATACTTTTTTATTTTTCCTTCTACAAGTATTAGTACTACTATACTTACAATTAAAAATACTAGACTGTATAGTGCTGCTACTGTTCTATCTCCGCTTTGTATATATGGAAACATAACCATAGGATATGTAATTATATTACCTCCTCCTATTAGCATAGTTAAGAAGTATTGACTAAATGAAATTATAAAACACATACTAGATGCACCTATTACTCCTGGAAATATTAAAGGTAATGTTATGTATCTAAATGTGTTTATTGAATTTGCTCCTAAAAGCTTTGCTTGTATTTCTAATTTTTCTCCTACTAAATTATATATATCCGCTATCATTTTTACTGCATAAGGAATACAAGGAAATATATTTATTATTATTACTCCTATTATATTATTTGCTAGACCATTTCTTAAAAAAGTAATGTGAACCCCCATAGCTATAGATATCATAGGTACAATTATTGGTGATAGCACTAAAATTTCAAATAATTTTTTTCCTCTAAATTCATATATTGATATAGCCTTAGCTGCTGGTATGCTTATTATAATTGTTATTAATATCACTATTATTGATATTAATATACTGTTAATTAATATTTTTATATTATAAGTATTTAATATATATTCAAACCCTCTTAAAGAATAGTCTGTAGGTATTAACTTTGGATAAGTCCACCTACTAGTTATTGTCCATATTAATAGTATTGAAATTGGTATTATAAGTACTATTAATAATATATCTAAAATTATTTTTTTACTTTTCATAATCTCACCTATAATTTATACTTATACATTTTTGAAAAAATTTTGTTATATATTATTAATAAAACAAAACTTATGCCTGATAATATAATATTTATAACCATAGATAATGCCTTTTGGTTAAAATCTGTACTTACATAATTAGTGTAAGCTAATACTGATAATGCTTTAGGTGTACTTGGCCCTATTAAAAATGGTACTTCATATGACCCAAAAGCAAAAGCAAATAGTATTATGAATGAAGATATTATAGATGGCATAGCAAGTGGTAAAGTTATGTATCTAAAACTTTGTAGTTTGCTAGCACCCAAATTTAGTGCTACTTTTTCTAGCTTCTCATTTATATTTCTTAGTATATTATAAGTTGTTATTACTACAAAGGGTATCCCTTTGTATAAATATACAAGTATTATTCCTATACCATTTTTATCAGATATTAAATTTATAAATTGTGATGAATCAGATATTATACCTAAATTATATAAAATTCTTGATATTATTCCAGATTGAGAAAATATTGTTACCATAAAAAATACTACTACTATATGTGGAATTATTATTGGCAAGTTTAACACGGTATTTCTAAAATTTGAGTACTTATCTTGAGTTAACAAATAGGCTAATAAAACACCAAGTATTACAGATATCAAGCTTGATATTAAGGATGTATTTAAACTAAATAGAAGAGACTTCAAAAAAGAAGTCTCTCTTAAAATCTCTTTGTAATAACTAAAATTTATTTCATTAAAACCTATTTGTGGAAAATATCCTAAACTTTGTAATAGACAATTTATTATTCCATACCCCATTATAAATAACAAAAGTATAGCTGTTGGTGCTATGAGTATATATGGTTTTATTTTATTGTTCACTTTCTAGAACCTCTTTTGTCCATATTTTTTCTATTATTGGAACAAGCTCTGCTCTTAATTCTGGAACAGCATTTTCTATTACTATCATTTCATCACTAAATTTACTTTTTTCATTTTTAGGTATTTTGTTCATATCTAATATTGTTGAGTCTCCCCAATTTTTACTAAATGTTTTAGAACCTTGTGCATCTATACTCATTAAGTAATCTATTAAAACCATAGCACCAGCTTGATTTTGACTATTAAATGGTACTGTTAAGAAATGAGTATTGCTTATATTTCCTTTTTCAAATTCTATTATCTTAGTATTAGGACTAAACTCTTTACTTTCTATTTTAGATGGTATTACATTTGGTGAATATGTCATTGTAAAGTAAACTTCTTCATCTGAATACATATTATCTAATTGTGAAGTTGTTGAAGGATAAGTTTTACCTTTATTCCATAAGTATGGTTTTATTTCTTTTAAATAGTTAATAGCAGGTTGGATTACTTCTTTTACCTTTGTTTCATCTACTGGTAAATCTTTTACATTTTCATATCCTACTATATCGTATATTACGTTTCTTACAAAAGCACTACCTGTAAAGTCAGGAGGTGCTGGGTATGTAAATTTACCTGGATTTTTCATTATTACTTCTTTTAAATCATTAGTGTTTTTAATTTCTTTATCCACTTTAGAAGCATTTTCTATTATTGTAAATTGTGCTTTACCCCAAGGTGCTTCCATATTATCTACTTTTGTTCCAAAGTCTGTAGTTATATCTTTTGAAGTTGTATCTACATATTTATTAAAGTTTGGAAGTTTTTCAGTAAATTTTCCTAATAGTAAATTACTATCTTTTGCAGTTTTAAAGTTTTCTCCATTTATCCAAACTACATCCATATTTCCTTTTAAATTGTTTGCTTGTTTATCTGATAATAAACTGTTTAATATTTCATCTATATTCATACCTACTCTTTTTACAGTTATATCATACTTTTCTTTCATCTGAGGTATTATGTAAGTATCAAACCATTTATTCATTACTTCGTTACCACCATAACCATAGAAATTAACAGTAGTCCCTTTAGCTTCTTCTAATAATTGTTCATATTTTTTATCTGAAACATTTACTTCTTTTGGTTTTGTAGATGGTTTTGAACATCCAATTAAACTTATAGTCATAATTATACTTAAAGCACCTATTATCTTTCTTTTAAATTTCATATTTATCTCCTTTTGTATTATTTTATTTTTTATCAATATTATCTTATGTTATATATCTATTTTTTATTTTTTATATGTATTTAAAAAATTCGATTCGCTCATGTTACTCAAACGACTTCGTCCGCTAATCAAAAATTCTTTTTTGAGCTACTGTGTAGGCGAATACCTTTACTTTTTCCAAATATGTTACTATAACTTTAATTCATAGATTAACAACAATTTACAATCAAATAAATTCCCTTGGTAAATAAAAAAGTATTGATGAGTTCATCAATACCTTTTTGTTGATATATAGAATATAATTATTTTTAATTCTTATAAAGATACTTAGCATACCATTTATTTTTAATTCTTATACCAAATAACTCCTATAAAAGTCTTAATAATCTGTATTAATGTCATTAACCCAAACATAACGCTTATATAATAAAATGCTCTTATTTCTTCTGCTGAATATATCAATATAAATCCTATAAAGAAAAGTACAAGTATAACCATAGTAATACTCATAGTAGTTACTATTTTTTTTAACCTTACTTTTCTTTTCATGTATAGTATTAATACTAATAGCATTAATGTTATCAATGCTATTATGGCAATATATTGTATAGTTTGAATAGGATATTTATCTTCCCAAACATAATTTTTATGTACGACATGTCGTAACATTCCCATCTTTTTGTGTGTAAAATAGTTCACCATATACGCTCCAACTAAGAGCAAAATTTCTAGTGTTGTAGTCAGTACATAAAAAATCTTTTTTATTTTTTCCATATAAATATCAACCTCATTATCTGTAATTTAAAATAATCACTACAATTAGTTTAGTGATTATTTTAAATTATTTATTTTGCAGCTTTGTTTGTTGGTAGTTTACCCACTATAGTATATTCACAATTACCACTATTTGGATCTCCTACTTGTACAGGAAGATTATTATGCATTTGCCATTCATTCCATCCACCATCATAAACAGTCATCTTATCCCATCCTGCATCATAAGCAATTAACCAAGGAACTGATGCTCTCCAACCTGTTCCACAGTAAAATGAAAGTTCATTGTTTTTATTTATATCAGAATCTGACCATAACTTTTCCATTTCTTCAGCAGTTATAACAGTTCCATCTTTATGTGTATAATCTTCCATATTGTATGGATTGCTTCCTGCATGTCCCCAAACTGCGCCTTTAGGCTCACCAGCTCTATCAATATAAGTGTATCCACTTGTTTTACCATCAAATTCATCTTTACTTCTTATACTTACTAGACGGAAGTTTTGGTCATTTTTTAATTTATCTTGAACTTGTTCTATAGACATCCAATATTCTGGATGTGCTGGAACAGTTGTTCCAAAGTCTTTTGCTGGTGTTGCTTTTTCTACTTCAGTTTCTGTTTGATACCCTGCTTTTTTCCATGCATCAAGTCCACCATCTAGAACTTTTACATTATCAACACCTGCCCAAAGATATGCATATGCTACTCTACTTACTGCTGAAATATCTGTTCCATATAAAATAACAGTTTTATCTTTTGTAACTCCTAAATCTAACATACCTTTTTCAACTACCTTAGGATCTGATATATTCCAAATCGGCTCTGATTCAACACTTGAAGTATCCACATGTAAAGCTCCTGGAAGATGTCCTTTTGTATAAGTTGGGCTGTCTTTATAAGTTCCCCACGAAACTTCTAATATAGTATAATTTTTAGACTCTGGTTGATTTCCATCTATTACACTTTGTACCCACTTAGGTGATACAAAGACTTTTTGTGTATCTACCTTTTCTGCCTTTACATCTGATTTCGTTTCTGTTGTTTTTTGAGAATCATTCGAAGGACTACTACATCCTACCGCCATTGTGGCTACCATTGTAATACCAACTAGTGCACTAATTAATTTTCTTTTCATAATTGTCCTCCGTTACTTTTTATCATTTTCTTAAAATGAGAGTGTTTATAGCTACCCTTAATATCACCCTTAATTATTTAAACCCATAGAAAAATTGCTACCTTAAAAACAAATCTAAAAGATTTGAATTTACTGAAATTTGACCTCGATAATTTTATCATAATTCATATAAATCTCCAATATTTATACAAAATTTAAATACTTAACATTGGTATTATTTATTTTTTCTATACGTTAATATACAACATTTAAATTCTCTAATTTATATCTATATAAACAATAGCATCTTTAAATATCTTAGGATTATCATCAATATATATACAAGGTATTACACTAATCTTTTTTTCATTTCCTTTTAGTTCAAATTCATCACCTATATATAAATTACCATCAATTAACTCTCCTCCAGTTCCAGGTCCATGTATTAATTCATTATTATTTTCGTCCTTTGCGATTAATACTGGTTCTCTTCTTTTATTAACACTAAGTTCTGTGTATAAGTCATAATTATATTTAATCTTAACAGATACAGGAGATACCCTAATTTCCTCTATAGTGAAATTTCCTTTATATACATTTTCATCTATTTTAAAAGTTTTATTTATTTTATGTACTTTAGTATCATTTAATATATTTGATGCATTTATTATAGTATTAAATTCCCAATTGCCCCTAATAGCTTCAAATTCTTCATTTCTATAGTTATGCATTTCATTAAAAATAATCTTTAAGTCATAGTCTTTGTTTCCTTCTATCTTATCTAATATTTCATAAGGAGTGTCAGATGCACCATCTCCATCAGTATCTATTGATAGTAAACTAGTTTTAAACAATATATTCCCTTTTTTTTCTCCTATTACTTTTTCAACTTCACAAGAATTACTCTGTCCCTCAAATACAAGGTCATCAATAATAATTGTTGGATATAATGGTGATAAAGTTTCTATATTTAAATTATCATTAAAATTGGAATAATCAACACTCATACTAATTATTAGCTGTCTATCATCTAACATAACTTCACCTAGACTAATTTTTAGCCCATTAGATTCAATAGTTTGATTCCCTTCAAACTTGTACTTATCAAATTCATTTTCTTCTCTTCCTAGTAAAACTTCTATTTGTTTTGTTATATTCTCTATATAAGCCCATGTAGTTTTACTATTTAATGCCATAGTTCCTAAAAGAATGATGCTTGATCCAGCTATTATAAGCTTTTTCTTTTTTAATTTTATTTTTTGTTTATCCTTTAAAGCCTTATTTATAACAACCTCTATAGAAGAATCAAAGTTATCTGGTATCTTTATATTATCTAATTTGCTCATTTATTTCCCCTCCATTAATATCTTATATAATTTCTTTTTTCCTCTTTTTATGTAAGTTTTAATAGTATTTTCATTGCATTCAAGTACGTCTGCTATTTCCTTTATAGTCATATCTTGAAAGTATTGAAGTATTATAGGAGTTTTAAATTTTTCTTCTAATATATCTATAGCATTATATAAATCTATTTTCTCTTCCAATTTCTCATATGATATATCCTCAACTTCTTCTAATGCTTTTATGTCATATATAACCTTACTTTGACTTCTATTTCTATCATTTACATTATTGATAAGTATTCTTGTAATCCAAGTTTTAAAGTATTTTGGATTTTTTAATTTATGTATATTTATAATTGCTTTATATACTGTTTCTTGGCATACTTCTACTGCCTCTTCTTCATCTTTTATATACAAAAAAGCTGTTTTATATAAGTATTCTTTGTTTTCATTTATAATTGCATTAATTGAATCTTTGTCTCCCTTTATAGCTTTTTTTATTATATCCTCATCACTAACTTTATTTTTACTCCTTCTTAACATTAATAATTGTCCCATATCCCTCTCCTTTTGTTTGTATTACATTCATTAGACGCAATAGATATATAATAAGTTTCACTTAAATTAAATTATTTTTTAATTAATAAAAGCCATGTGTATAGAATAGACTTCCATACTCATGGCTTTTATTAATATTTAGCATTTTATATAAGTTATTTTATTTAGCAATTTTAATCTATGCAATAACTTTTTCAGTTTTTTCTTCTAAACACACTCTTGGCACAAGTAAGCATACTATCATACAGCATATCCCACTTAATATAAATGGTAATTTATTACCTATATCAAATATAAATCCAGATGCTAAAGATCCTACAATCATACCAATAGCTTTGTATGATCCTTGTATACCCATTATTTCACCATAATTTTCTTTTGCAAGTTTTGATACTATACTTTGTTGTATAGGAGTAACTAAAGCACTACTTCCAACGAATACCATTATAAACATAAAGCTAATTAATATGTTGTTAAATAATGATGCTAATATCATACTTATTCCAGCTATCATACAAGCTACTATTAGAGTGTATTTTTCATTATATTTTTTACTTAGATATGGATTTATACATAAGTTCATAATTAAAGCTACAACCCCAGCAAATGCCATAACAATACCATTAACTGTAGTTGGCATATTTAACACTGATTCTATATAATAGTTTATAGTCGAATTATATGAAGTTGTTGCTATAGTTATTAAAGTCATAACTATCATCATAATACTTACAGTAGGATTTAATGAAGTTGACTTACTTCCTTTTTTAAGATGTTTAGTATAAATCTCTATTTTACCAAGCTTTTTATCAATAGTTTCATCTAAAACAAAGTATATAACTCCTGCAACTAATAAACATAATATAAACTGAGTAAAAAATGCAAATTTATAACCTAAATTTCCACTAAATCCACCCATAAGAGCTCCAACAGAACTTGCTATTGATGTAGTTGCTGTATGATATGACATATATTTTGTTCTTTCTTCTTTCGAAGATATATCACTAACATAAGCTATACAAGTAGTTATAAATGCTACTGACATAGCTCCACCAGTTATTCTAAACATAAGTATAAGTGGTGTACTTTCTATAAATCCAAATCCTAGTTGGCTAATACCATAACCAATTACCCCAATAACTAAAAATCTCTTTCTTCCTCTTTGGTCAGACAAACTTCCCCATATAGGTGACATTACAAAATGAGATACTGCCATAGTTGAGTATAGTACACCAAACATATATGTAGGTAGGCTTAGTGCGTTTATAAGAGATGGTGTTACAGGATGTGCCATATTAAAGGTCGCCATGGTTATAAAATTTATAAATAATATCTTTCTCATTTTTATCTTGTCCATATTTACTCCTTAAGTTTTTATTTTAAACCTTAATTATTATATCATAAAAATATTTATATAACATAAAAAATTCACTTCACTTTATCAATGTAATTTATATAGTCAACTACATATTCCGTTATCAAAAAATTATTTTTACTTAAGTAAATATTTTGCTATAACTTTAACCTATAGATCTTTTACTATTTCTAAATAAGTGCAATATCTTAATAATTAAAAAAGCACAGATTACCATCTGCGCTCTTTTATACATCTCTTTTATATTAAATTTTACTTATAATATATTCTTTCCAATCTCCATGAGGTATCTCAATTAATTTATCTTCTGAATTATTTAAAGCTTTTGTATTATATTCATAGTAATATGCTATTTCTTTTATTCCATCTTTTAGAATAACTTCTATTTCTTTCCTTAAATACTCACAATTTATATTATTATCTTCACTATAGTTTTCTAAATCATCTAATTCTTTTAGGCTTTTATCAAAGTCTTTAAGCTCCATTAGCTCACCTATAATAGTACCATCCCCTGGTACAACAGCTGGATATCCCTTATTATCTAAATGAAATAAATTTCCATTTATTGTTGCTTTACAAGTTTTTGATACCTTACCTTTTAGAAGTTTTTCATAATTGAACATATCACTTCTTAAACTACCATATACAAATATTTTATCTATTAACATATTTCTCCACCTACAGCTTTTATATCTTTATCATATAATGTACATGCCTCTATTGCTAATTCTAGACCCTTTACTATTTCTTCTAAAGACATATATGGAGTATTTTTCTTGTCTATAACTTGAGAAGTCATATATGGTATATGTATAAACCCACCTTTTATATTTGGATATTTCTTATCTATCATGTACATTATTCCATACATTACATGATTGCATACAAATGTACCAGCTGTATTTGATACTGTAGCAGGTATTTTATTTTCATTCATATGTTTAACCATAGCTTTTATTGGCAAGTTTGAAAAATATGCAGCTTGTCCATCTTCTTCTATTATCTCATCTGTTGGTTGATTTCCTTCATTGTCCTTTATTCTAAAATCATCCATATTTATAGCAACTCTTTCAGGAGTTATATCATATCTTCCTCCAGCTTGTCCTATAGATATAACTATGTCTGGATTGTGTTTTTCTATAGCTTCCTCTATAGCTTTTACTGATTTATGTCTAACTGTTGGTATCGTTAACTTTATAACGGTAGCTCCATTTATATTTTCTTTTACCATTTTTACAGCTTCCTCAGCTGGGTTTACTTTTTCTCCACCAAATGGATCAAATCCTGTTAATAAAACTTTCATACTCACCGTCTCCTATCTTTATATTAATTCTTTACTTCAAATTAAAATGCTAAGAAGTACATTGCAAATATATGAATTACTAATAATATTATAGCTACTGGTGCTTGATACTTTATAACATCATATTGCTTTTTCATATCAAGTAATGCTGCTGGTACTATGTTAAAGTTTGCAGCCATTGGAGTTAACAGTGTACCACAATATCCTGCTGTTAGTGCAAGGGCACCAACTATAGCCGGATCTGCTCCTTGACTTAATACAAATGGAACACCTATACCTGCTGTTATAACTGCAAATGCAGCAAATGCATTTCCCATTATCATAGTGAATATTGCCATTCCTAGTACATATGCCACTACTCCAAAGAATCTACTATCTGCTGGAACTACTCCAGATATTATATTAGATATAACTTCACCTACTCCAGCTTGAGTAAATAATGCACCTAATGCAACTAAAAGTTGTGGTAACATACTTGCAGGACCCATCTGTTGTAAAAGTCTTGCACTATCTGTTACTGTTGTAGATGGTTTTGCTTTTGTTAATATAAATGCTGCTATTAATGCAACTACCGAACCAGCTCCTATTGCAAATTGCGATGAACTACCAAAGTCTTTTAAAGCCATTGCAACTAAAACTGCTACAAGTGCTAATACTAATGATGGCATAAATATTTTATTACCAAGTTTTTCTGACTGCTTTTGTCCAAATTCTTCACTTGGAGTTTCATATTTAGCAAATACAACTTGCTTTGTAAGTGTTAGTAAACTTGAAGCTACTAATATTAGCCCTATTACATTTGATGGTATCAATTTCCCAAATATAAATGGTATAGATATTAATACCCAAAATAAAGCTGTTCCAAATCTTTTATTGCTATCTATTGTTTTATACGATTTTATCGCTATAACTATCATTAAAATCCCCATAATGGCGTAAAAAATTTCTAAAGATATATTTATAAAATTTTGCACTTAATTTTCCTCCTTATTTAATTATTTTGTCTGTATTTTTTATTTAGTTTTCTATCAAATAAGTAGTTTTGAAGTGCAGATACTAAAAATGCAACTACAGCCATTATTATACTAGCTTTAACAATTTCTAATTCTGTAACATTAAACCCTTGTTCTGATAAAGTTGACGCTATAAGTAATACTCCACTACTTCCTGCAAATAAGTTTTGTCCATAGAAGTTACCATAGTTTTCCGAAGCAGCTGATAATGCTTTTATAGCCTCTTCATCTTCTTCATTTATTTTATTGTTTTTGTTTATAGCAGCAGCTTGAGCCATTGGGTTTACTAAAGGTCTAACAAATTGAGGATGACCACTCATTCTTATTGATAAAGCACCTGCTATTTGTCTTGCAAACATATATATGCTTAGTACCCCTCCAGCTGTAATCTTTCCAATCTTTTCTATTAGATATATAGCCCTTTGCTTTAGCCCGTATCTTTCTAGTATACCTATTACTGGTAATGTTAATATAAACAGTGATACTGCTCTGTTAGCTACAAAGGAATCTCCTAATATAGTTAGTATTTGGTTTATATCTAACCCAGATACTAGTCCTGTAACAATTCCTGCTACTAATACGGTAAATAGTGTTTCTATTTTGAATAAAAATCCAATTACAACTATCAAAACACCTATTAGTTTTATCATTTTTATTCCTCCCTAATTATCTAATTTAAATTTTCAGAAATTTAATTTTTTTCATAAATTTCATATTTTTCAATTTTATTAAATTATACAATATAAAACATTTTCTTACAATATTTTTATTTATATTTTTAATATTTTAATTTTGAAAATATTTTTTATATAAATATTTAAATAAAAAAACCTATAACGATAAACATAAATTTAAATATGTTTACTTATAGGTTTTTTTATTTATGTTAATTATTTTAATTAATCAATACTTTTTATAGCTTTATCTGCAAAGTCAGTAGTTACTATGTCACTATATAGAGGTTTTTTATCTAACTCACCAGCTTCAGTCATAACTTCCATTAGTTTATTTAAACTTTCTTCTTTTAATGTAGGTTCTTGACACCATGCATCTATTTCTTTATATCTATCAGCAACTGATATTAAATCATCTAAGCTCATATCATCAAAGAATGGTTGCATAGCTTTAGCAATCTCTTCTGATGATGCACTTTGAACCCATAATTGTCCTTTATATACTGCATTAGTAAATCTTTGTATTAAATCTTTATTTTCGCTCATAAAAGACTTAGTAGCACAATATGCAGTATATGGAATTTCACCAGAATCTTGACCTACTGATGCTACTATATAACCAGTGCCTTCTTTTTCCATAGCTGTACCTGTTGGCTCAAAAGCAGTTGTAAAATCAGCTTCTCCACCAACAAAAGCTCCAGTCATTACTCCAAACTGTATATCAGTATTTTTATAACATTAATTACTTTTAAGAAATTTTAATGTCAACATGTATATATTTCCACAAAATCTATTTCTTATAGTAGGACATGCAACTTTTTACAGTGCTTATATAAATCAAACTAAGTATACAATACTAGGTATATCGATTTTTATTAAAAATTGCATAAAATATATATTTTGTTAAATTATTGTGATTTTACTTTGTATTTGTAAGACTTAAAAATAAAAAAGTATATACACACATACTAGTGTGGATATACTTTCTAGCTTAATATCTATCATACCTATCAAAATGTTCATTTTTCTTTTCTTTTTTTCGTTCTATTATTTTAGCTATGATAAGTACTATACTCCCACCTATAATAGCAAATGGTATTGTCTCAGCGAGTAAAAAAACTATAGTAAGAGCTAAATTACTCAATAATAACACCTGTACCATATGCTAATATTTCAGCTGCTCCTTGCATAACTTCTGCTGATGTCAACCTAAATCCAACTATTGCATTAGCACCTTGTTTCTCAGCATCTTCAACCATTCTAGCTATAGCTATTTTTCTAGCTTCCATTAACATCTCATTATATCCTGTAAGCTCCCCACCAACTAATTGCTTAAAGCTTGCACCTATATCCTTACCTATATGCTTTGCTCTAATTGTACTTCCTTTTACCAAACCCTTAACTTCTATAATATCTTTACCTGGTATATATTCTGTAGTTAATATTAACATATATATTTCCCCCTCATATTATCTCATAGAATTTATCACTATAATATAACAAACTTTCATAATATTCAACAAAAAAGTCTATTTTGCTATATATTCATTTACAAAAAATAAATCTTAATTTTAATATTTAGCTAATCTACTCCCACCATCGTAATTCAATTTAATGTTATATGAATAAGGAGTACCCATTATTGGATTTATATAAATAAAAGTAAAGTTTTTCAATAGAATTATTTCTAAAAAAGGAGTGACCATTCTATTTAGAATAGTCACTCCTTTTAAACAACATCAGTAAGAAAGCAAATCAAATTGAATTTTTAAACTATTATAAAAAATAATTTGATTAATTATGATACTATCAAAAAAATTTTTGAAGTCAAACAATTATATCTATAGTTATAAAATATTTTTTATTGATACTGACCCCTATCAAAAAAGTCTACTTTTTGATATAGTTATTTTTTAGTTCTATTTCAAAAATACTATAAAAAAATATCATGGTATTTTGAAATATAAAATCATATTTAATTTTTATTATCACCTAAAACTTCTTTTATACCTTTAAAAGTTCCTAAGAAGTTTACTGTATCAGAAGGTAATACTAACTTAGTTGCATTTCCTTGTGCAACCTTTTCTAATGCTTCTATAGATTTTAAAGCTAGTATTCTTTCATCTACATCAGATTCCTTCATAGCTGATAATACTTCTCTCAACCCTTTAGCTGTTGCTTCTTGAACCTTTAAAATAACTTCAGCTTCTCCCTGTGCCTTAGCTATAGCAATTTCTTTTACAGCCTCTGCTTCTCCTTGTGCTTTTAATATAGATGATTCTTTCAAACCTTCAGCTTCCCTTATCATGGCTTCTTTCTTAGCTTCCGCTCTAAGTATTGCTGATTGTTTTTCTCCTTCTGCTTGAAGTATTGAAGCTGATTTATTACCTTCTGCTTGAAGTATTGCCTCTCTTCTTTCTCTCTCAGCTCTCATTTGTTTTTCCATTGCTACTTGTATATCATGTGGTGGCATTATATTTTTAAGCTCTACCCTATTTACTTTTATACCCCACTTATCAGTAGCCTCATCTAATATAGCTCTCATCTTTGTATTTATAACATCTCTTGACGTTAAAGTTTCATCTAAATCTAATTCACCTATTAAGTTTCTTAAAGTTGTAGCAGTTAGATTTTCTATAGCTGTAATAGCATCTGCTATTTCAAATACATATCTTACAGGATCTGTTATTTTGTAATAAACAACTGTATCTATTTGCATAGTTACATTATCTTTTGTTATAACTGGTTGAGGAGGAAAATCAACAACATTTTCTCTCAAATCAATTATATAACTCATATGATCTAAAAATGGAACTAAAAAATGAACCCCTGTATCTGCTACTTTTCTAAACTTACCTAGCCTCATTATTATACCTACTCTGGATTGTTTTACCACTCTCACACAAGATAGAGCAATAACAATTGCTACTACTATTATAAGTATAGGTATTACTAAATTCCCTATCACTTCAAACATAATACATCCTCCTAAATAATTTATATTATTTTTTATTTAATTATAGATACTTCATCATGTTTACTTACAACTAGCTTAACTCCCTCTATCTTAATAACTTTAATTTCTTCACCTTTTAAAATCTCACCATTGTCTATAGATACTGCACTCCATTCTTCATTATCTACTACTACTAATCCCATTTGATTTTCTTTTATATCTTTTTTTACCATGCCTTTTTTATTTAATACAGCATTAAGATTTGTACTATACTTAAATGTTTTATCTTTTTTAACTATCTTTCTAGTACCTATTATTAATGAAATTATTGATATTACGGCAAATACTATTACTTGGATTATTATACTTTCTATAAAACTACTTAAAAACATAAGTATTATAGCTGCTAAACTAAACCAAATTAACGTTAAGCTCGGTGTCATAGCTTCTGCTATGGCGAATATTATTGCTACAACTAACCATACTAGTTTCATTGCCCCCTCCTAAATATAAATATATATATATTTATTGTATTATATCATAAACATTAGAATAAATAGAATATAAAGTATTTTTATACATATAATATATATATCATCCTAGGGTAATATAAGACATTTTAACATTAATTAAAAAGAGACTATATAATGTATCTAGTCTCTTTTTAAGATGTAATTAATTCATATAAATAATTGGGATTAAACTCATTTTATATTATTAAAAAATAAAATTCAAATAAAACAACCTATTTTATAAAAAAATAAAAGAACTAGATTAATTATCTAATTCTTTTATGCTTTATAAAATGTTTAATTTTATATTAAAGAGTAACAATATAATACAATAAATTTTAACAAAAATCAATTATTAAAGTATTCTAAATATAATCATATTTTGATAAAAATCAACATAAATATACATAATTATCAACATAACTCACAAAGTTATAAACAAATAACGACAAATTACTAACAAAACAAGCTATTATAAAAATATAGTGTGCGAAATTAATAGCACACCATTTTTTATGTAGTTGCTGAGTTCGCAACTAAGAATAGTATAATAAATGTTAATAAATATATTTTGAATCCATAAAGAATATATCAAATAAATTATTTAAATACAAGTATTTTTATTTTTAAAATAAAAATCTAATAAAAGTAAGCAATAAGAAACTGGGAGAATTAAAATGGGATATGTACATGAATTTGGAATAATTAAAGAAGTTGAAGAGAATAAAGAGTACGATTATAATCCTCGAAAGTATAATTGTATATCTGTAAATTGTGATGTTATAGACGCTATGTACAATTGTAAATTTGGAGAAAAGATAAATTTATTAAATACATTTGCTCATACTACAAGTAATCCATACAAAGGTCTAGCATATCATGGCGTAACATTAATACCAACAGAATCTTTAAACCTTTTTCTAGAACTTATAAAAAAAGAAAATGAAATAATTAAGTCAAAAGAATTAGACAAACTCATAGAAAAAGTGGTTAATGCAAAAGAAAGTAATAAATGGTTAATACATTATGGAATATAAAAAAGACTAGATTTATTCCTAGTCTTTTTTATTCTAAAAACTATAAAAATAAGAATATATTATAAAATAACTAGCATAAATCTATTTATCTAGTGTATGATATAATCATGGAAATAAATTACAATCTATTGGCGTAGAGTGTGATTTCTATGTAAACGAAATCTTATTTATTTGAATCACTCTTACCGCTATTAGAGTGATTTTTTATTTTATCATATATGTAAACTCCAAGTATACTTATTAAGATATAAAATCATCTATTTATTATTTAAAATTTATATATTATGTATTTTCTAACCTTTGTTTTTCTTCAATCAATAAATTTTTATCAATTCCTAAAATTTCACTAATTTTATCTATTTCTTCATAGGTAAATCTATTAATACCTTTAGGCTTCTTTTCTAAGTAACAAATTCTATTTACTGAAGATGATAACATCTCACCTAATTCACGTTGAGTTAATCTATTAGATTTTCTTTTTAATCTTATTAAATCACCTATATGCATACAACTCTCCTTTTTTACAATAAATAAAATAATTAACTAAATATAATTGTTTTTTTAATAAAATATAAAGTTTTATAATAACTTTAATTATATTATAGTAATATTTTATAATATTCAACAAAATGTGCCTACATATAGGTATTTATTTTATAATAATTGTTCAATAAAAAAGGAGCGAGAATTGGGTTCTCTGCTCCTTCTATGTTAGTTACTAGGTCTAACAACTACTACATTTTACTTCTGCAGTTCGAAACATCATGCAGACTCTATGAGTTAATATAATATTATCAAAACAATATTTTTAAGTCAAATATTTATACCTATTTATTATTTCTTATTTTGTTTTGAAAAGTTTCTACACTCTTGTGTAGTGTCATAACAATCTAAACCAACTATAGCTATTAATAAAAAATAATTTACTGTAAAATTTTGTAATGTTATACTTTTTTGTAATAAAAATAAATTATAGGAGGGTTTATCGTGATTGATGATGAAAGATTTTTATTTAAAAAAGATGAAGAAATAACAATAAGCTTTTTAGAGAAACTTTATTATTTCATTGAAGAATATAAATTTTCATTAGAGACTGTTTCAAGATTAACTAGAATTAATTTAAAAAAATTAAATGAGTTTTATTATAATTCAGGTAAGTTACATTATGATGAGTTAAGCTTAATAAAGAAAGTTGTTGTCTTACCATTTGAAAATATTTTTGAAATTGCTGAATATAATTATGTACATGTTATAGAAACACAGAAAGAATTAAATAATTTGAGAAAACTAAATAGTTCACGAAAGTTAGATAAATAAATAGATGAAAAGAGATATAATTATTTTTGTTTTAATATATATTATTTTTACAATTTTATATACCATGAACTTATATATTATAAATATGAGAGTTATTTTAGCTAGTTCAATTGCAGCATTATTCTCCTCATTATTTATTTTTATTATGTATAAGTTAATAAAATTTATAATATTAAAAATAAAAACTATAAAATAACTAGCATAAATATATTTATTTAGTGTATAATATAATCATAAAAGAAATTACAATCTAGTGGAATAGAGCGTGATTTCTATATATAAAATAGAATAATTAATTTAGTCGCTCTTATCTCCATTTGAGCGACTTTTAATTTTATCGTAAATAAAAGCTCCTAAAATGCTAATAAATATAGCATCGGAGTTTTTTAATAAAAAGTTTATGATCTCCATACTTACACCTCCTTTCTTTTTAGAAGTAGGTGTTTTATTGTATAGAAATCGCCGCTCTTAGATTGTAATTTCTATTGTATTATATCATAAACATTACAATAAATAGAATATAAAATATTTCTATACATATAATATATATATCATTGCAGAGAACTTCGCCATTTAAAGTAAAAAGGACTAGGTGTGTACGACCTAGTCCTTTTTAGCCTCTTACTAAATTTACAAGTACTACATTTTACTTCTATAGTTTGAAGGTTAATAAGTTCATTCTTATTAGGTTTCTAAAAATATATTATCCAAAATAGTATCTGATGTTTATTTTAACTTCAAATATTCAATATGTACATACCAAATATATATTTTTAATAAAAAAGAGACTATATCATATATTGATAGTCTCTTTTTTAGCTTATTACACTTATGCAAAACATTTAATAGTAAGATATAAATTAGGTTACTTACATATTACAACAATATTTTACAAAAACAATAATATAATTTTATTTATATATATTCTTTTTACAATACAACTATTTATAAAAAAATAAATGACTACCTTATTTAGGATAGCCATTTATTTTTCATAAGAAATTAAGAAAATATAGAATATGATTTTAAAATACTATAAAAATATAAATAATAATTGTTTACAATATTATCAAAAGAATATTTTAAAGTCAAATATTTATACCTATGGTCTATAACAATTCTATATAGTCTGTATGAATATATCCAAGGCCTTTATTCCCTTTATATCCTTCTATACTTATCCATCCATTTATACAATAATTTAATTTAACAATATCATTTTTCTTTAATTTACCTATAATATCAAAATTAGTTCCTCTATCCCATCTAACATTTAATACATTCGCTGCAACTCTAGCTTTTTTACCTGTATAATCTCCATTTTTAAAGTTAGTTGTTGATGATCCTTGACTAGTATTACTATTTGGTTTATTATCTAATTTTTTATTTAATATACCTTCAAGTGCTGCTTTTGCAAGTGCTTCATGTCCTACTTTTTTATATAAATTACAGTCGTCTTTATCATCAACAAATAAATACTCTATAATCATAGCTTTATTTTTTGTTTTTCTTAAATAAAAATATTCAGGTTTAACTTTGACTCCTCTATTTTTAAAGCCTAATTTCTCAATATTTGCACAAACTCTTTTTCCTATTTCATATGTTGGATCATTTGTACTGTATACATATACTTCTACTCCACCTATAGATCCATCTCCTAAATCATCATCTCTACCACTATTGAAATGATGACTTACATCTAAGTCAACCCAATTAGCATTACATTTCACTACAATCTTGTTTAAGCAATCTTGTTGGCTATTAGGATAATCTACAGTGCAGTCAAAGACTGTGTTTCCATCTTCTCTACCTAATTTTACAAAGGTATCATTTACTAATCTATCCTCTATACTTTCTTTTATTATATCGACAGCTCCACAACTTTTACTATCTTGTTTTCCATGTCCTGCATGGCTATTTAATCTCATATTAATTACCTACCTTATCTGAAATTTTATTTATTAAAAAAGAGCTATCTAATTAATAACTCCATCTAATTTATTTCTTATTTCTTTAACATCTTCTTTTACTTCTTCTACTGTTTTAAGTTTCTCTGCCATTTCTTGCATTACATTCTGATTATTAAATATTATACTTTGTAATTTATCTTCTCTTTCCTGTGCTTTTGCTTCTCTTTCTCTAGCCTCTTTTTTACTATCAAATAATAACCAACAGAACAGAATTGCGAAAATACCTTGTGTTAGTATAACATCATTAAAAAACTTATCCATAAAATTTCCTCTCTATATTGTATTAAAAAGGCTAGAAAATTAATTCTAGCCAATAAAAAAAGAACTTTTAAAGTTCTAAGTCTATTTTAGTTCAACTATTAAATTTTCTTTACCACTTAACATTAGTAATGCGTCTACATCATCTTTGAATTTAGCATACTTAGGTATACTCATAAATGTTTTATAATATTTTTGTCCTTCCATTTCAGATACTTCACCTTTTTCCATTATTCTTGTTGCTAAATAATTTGCCATAATTTAATCTCTCCTTTTTTATTAATTTATTTTTATATTTATTATAAAGATTCGCTAGATAGCAATAAGAAATCTACTGCTTCTCTAGTAGAATCTAATAAGGCATCTTGTCCAACTTGACTATCCTCTAAAGTCTTAACTCTTTCTTCTAATAAATCTTGTTTACTTGGTTTATTAGGTATTGAAATGTTTGAGAAAATTAATTCTTTAGTTTCTAAATTAACACCTGTACATATTTTATTTTTGGCTAATTTTTCATATTCACCATATTCTAGCTGTATTAATGATATAGTCTCTTTATTTCTTTCACTAAGTTCTACATATATAGAATAATCTTCATCAAAAGTTGTATTTCTTGGAAAGTCTGTTAAATCTCCAATTCTAACTAATACATTACCTGTTATATTACAGTAATATATTTTAGTACCTATATTCATGAACTACACCTCCTATTTATTCTCCTATTGCAAGCCAAAAATACTCACGAGTTGAAAGTCCATAATCAGAGTCATGAACTCCTGCGATCATATCAAACCCAGTTGATGTTATAACCTTATTTGCCTTTATTGGAATTATACTTGGAAAACCAAAAGGAGAATAAGTATATATTGGGAAAGCATAACAGTTATCAGAATCCATATCTTTATCATAATAAGCAGATAAAGCATTTTTTATTTTATACTCACGATTTTCTTCTTTTCTATATACAAAAATTTTAGAAGGTACGAATCCTAAATTCTTTACAGGTATTCTATGACAATATGAATTCTTTTCAACTCCATTATGTATACCACTTACTAATGATACAGCTTTTCTTGAGATACTTCCTGTTGCTACTTTTTTTCTAGTATTAACTTCTCCTCTAACTTTTTCAATTAATACACTTAATATTGATCCAGGTATAACTTCCACACCTTTACCAATAAGTATATTTTCTAAAGTCTCTCTATCTATTTCTACTTGAGCTGTTTTATTTTCTATCTCGGTAAGTGCAACTTCAAGAGATGCATTTATATCTAGGATAGCCATTTATTCACCCCCTATGACTTTATCTAGTCTATTATTTATATTTATTGCTTTTAATCTTTGACCATTTAAATCCACATCAATTTTGTCAGTTTTATTTGCTAATACCATTAATGCTTGATTTATATTCGCATTTTCTCCAAGCTTGAAAATATTATTAGGATCAGTTAATACTACATTTGTATCAACTAATTTCATATTTTCATAGCTTCCTTTTAACTTAGAAATTTCTTTATCTATGATTTCAGAATTAAGATTAAAGTCATCAACATTGTAAAAATCTGATTGTGCAGGTTGTCTTAATTTTAAATTAGAAGTTTCTTGCATTAATTTAACACCTCCTCACGGATAGTTTTATGAGTCATAGATTTTAACTGTTCATGTGTAAACCTAGATACAGTAGAGTGCTGATTATATAAAATACTTACTTCTAGTACCAAATTAGCAGGTATTATACGTCTTAACATACCCTCAACTTCTTCTATTTGCTTTTTTGCGGATAATTCTAATTTAACCTTTAATATATAATTAAGATAATCTAACTCTAATTTATATCCATCTTTTCCACATATAGTATTTAAAATTTGTTCTAGTTTTCTATATGTATAAGGAACATTAGTTAAATATCTATTTATTATTCTAAACCTTCTATCATCTAATGTATCAGATGCTTTAGGTGTTATTTTCATAATTTTTTCCCAACGTTTTATACCATATTCTGTAAGTTCGTATAAGTATAAGTTTTTGAAACACTCATTGATTTTTTCCCATAATAAAATAAATTGAACATCTTTAGCTTTAAATGCTTGTATATATTCTTCTTTATTTTGCAAAAATGGAGGCAATCTATTTATAAGACTAACTCTGTTCACTTATAACACCTCTCTTAACAATACTATATTCATTAACTATTAAGTTTGACGAGGAACCATTTAATAGTGTATCTTGGACATCTATAACACCTGTTATACCAAGCAATTTCGTTTCAAGAGGACTTATTCTAACTACTATATTGTCATTAGAATCCCATTTTGAATTTAATTCTTTGAAATAATCATCTATAGTTTTTTCTAAAGTTGGTTTTATTTCTTCAAATGTCCATCCACGCTCAAGTGTAAATTTTGTATTTATATTAACAATAGTATTTGCAACGCCTTCTACAGTAACCACATGGCCAATAGGAGCTAAACCAATGCCCTTACCTTGATTTTGAATAGGATCAATCTTTTCTTGAACATCATTAACTAGTGTTTCAGATGGTGATTCATAGTTTGAATTTATAATAACTAACTTTACAGTTCCTCCACCATTCCAAACGGGGTATACTTTAACCCCTCCTACATCTTGTAATCTATTAACTTTTTCTTTATAATCAGCTATATTTCCACCGAAGGCTTCTCCTTCTAAACTAAGTTCATATCTTCTTCTTAAACTATCATCATCTTCCTCTTCTTCTCCATGTATTAGTATCTCCTTTATTTTTGCAAATTCTAAACCTTTTATCTCAAAAATAGGTATTAACATTCCTTTATTTGAAATATCTCCTGTATCTTCGCATTTTAATTTAAAGATACCATCGCTTATTTTTTCTAAAACAGTATAATTATAGGTAGTATCTTCTAAAGAAAATCTAGAGCCTATAGGAACATCCATATTAAACTCACCTTTTACAATTGCATTGGTTGCAGGGTTTCTTATAATTCCTCTCTCTTTACATTTTTTATCAAGATTAGCATTACTAGCAGTATCTACAAATGCCTCATCCATTAATAAACTAAGCATTATATATGCCTCTGCTAATTCTGCTGCATCGGGTGCTAGTGCATTGTATATAATAGAACCTTCTCTTTTATCTAGTGGATCAGAAACTCTATTTAATAAGTTTTCTAATATATATTCAAAAGTGAACATATCAAACATTATAAAATCACCTCCTTTGTAGCTTTTAAGTTTCCAAATTCAGTTTCAACAGTAAATGAAACAACTAATGTATTTTTCTTTTTATCGAAATTAAAATCAAAAACATTATTAATTCTGTCATCTTGTGTTAAAGCCTCTGTAATTCGCCTTTCTAGTTCAGGTACTACATAAGCATATGATGCTCCTATTAAATCTTTTAACTCTATACCATAGTCCCAACTATAAATAGAATATTGATATCTTTCTGTATTTAATATAAAGTATATGGTTTGTTTTACTGCATCTAAATTGTCGCAAAAACCAATTATATTTTCACTAGATAATTTATAAGTTTTACTAGGTTGATTTACTAATTCTATATCGAATAAGGTTGAATCATTATCTTGTGGTATCATGGCATCACATCCTATCCAAAACTAGATATTTTTGTCCACCTTGCATTCGCAATAAGATAACTGTTTCATCTACTTTTAAAGAATTTTTAATTTCAACATTGGTATCTATACCATTTATACTTGCACTAACTATGTAGTCTTGTACATTTTTTCCAAGTATAAGAAACTTTTCTGTTAATGCCTTTTTTTGATCTATTCTTATAGATAAAGGAGTAATACTCTCTACAGAACCATATTCAATAGCAACTGGTTTACTTTCATTAAATACATTCATTGCTATTTTTTTCATAAGCTCTACGAAATTGTGCATAATCTCCTCCTTATTTTTTGCATTATAAAAATCTTCTAGCTGTATTGTATCTAGAAGTATAATAACTAATATTTATGCTCACTATTTTTACAACATCTCCAGGCTTTGGAGCATGGATCATTTGTCCATTTCCTATATACATACCAACATGCGAAATAGGATTATTAAAGAAAACTAAATCCCCTGGTTGTAAATTTGCTTTGGAAACATACTTACCAGCAACCCCTTGTTCTCTTGATGTTCTAGGTATATTTATTCCTATTTGTTTATAGCACCATGATGTAAGTCCTGAACAGTCAAATTTATTTGGTCCAGTAGCTCCCCAAACATATGGTGATCCAAGTTTACTTTTAGCAATATTTATTAATTTACTTGCTTTACCACTGCCAGAAGAATTAGATGTTGTACTTTGGTTTTTATCTACGATAAGTGCTGTACCTCTTCTTTTACCCCAAGCATTGGCCTCTTTTTTATTACTTACTAATATATCAAAATGATAAACTCCATTTTTGATAGTAATAGCACCTCCTCTGTCTGTTACAGTATACATCTTTCCATCTCTAGAAGTTCCAGTTCCTTGAACCATAATTTTAGTATTAAATGGTATTGAACGAGGAGCAGCACAAGTATTATTTTTAGGATTAAGCCTTTTACCCATAGCATCGAAGAATCCACCTTCTAAGGCTGAATTTTCAGGAAAATATGCAGTAAATAAGGCAGGTACTTTTTTCCCTCTTACATTATCACTATTAGAACTACTATCTCCACCTGATGATTTATCCTCTGATGGAGTAGAGCTATTAGGTGATGCTAAAGTAGAAACGAATTCACCTCCAACTAAGGTTAAATCCATTGTATGTTCATTGTTGCTAAAAGAATGTTTCACTTTATCTACAAGCATATAATTTTTTATTTTCATGTCACCTAAATTAAGCAACACTGGAAGTAAACACCCTGCTCTAACATTTATATCTCCTAGAACATTCTTTACTGTAAGAGATTTAACTTTTTGATTATATAGTTTTAATAGTGCATTTGCTTTTTCCTGCGCATCTACGTTATCATCTATATTTTCAAAATATTGCAAAATACCCCAAGCATTCATATTTTTAGAATCTTGAGCTATATAAATATCTCTTGTTCCTTCATCTTTATTTTTCCTAGATAATTTTATTTTGTTATATGTGTTTCCATCTATTGATGAAGAATAATCAAAGTCTTCTGTTACATCTGCATTTATTACTGTATCTAATTTCATGGAACTTATATTTTTTAAATCTAATTCTCCGAAATTATCATACAATATATACATTTCTTTAGCATTTTCTATTGTCATATCCAATGCATTTAATACTATATCAAATAAGGTTTTGTCTTCTTCTATCCTAGAATCTATTTTATATTTAGTATCTTGAACATATCCTAATTTTAAATTAAAGTCTTTTGCTAATAGCTTTAAAACTTCTGATGCTGTTTTATTTTCATATATATATGTATCTTTATTTTTGAAATATCTTAACTGATCATATGCTACAACTTGTACAATACCATCTTTATTTCTTTTATGTTGAAAAATAAATCCAAAGAAAACTTTTTTATTATTTAATTTAACTCTAATAGCATTACCTTCTCCAAATTTAATTACATCATCTTGTAATATATTTAAAGTCAGCTTACCTGGAGCTCCTTTACGTTGTGTTTCCCAAGTTAAATTATCCTCTACAATAGGTTGATATAAGTCATTTCCATTTTGTAATATTATTTCTAAGTTATTTTGCAAGACGTAACACCTGCCCTGGATAGATTGTGTACTTAGATGTACCATATTTTTTATTGTAAGAGTCCATTAATTCCTTGTTTAATTGATACACTTTGTCATATGTTTTTTTACTTCCATCACCAAGTTGAGTTTTACATATAGCCCAAAGACTGTCACCTTTTTTAACGGTATAAGTTTTACCATTCGGCTTATTTGTTCCGTTTGGCCTTTTATTTGCTACTGATCCTGTTGGTTTATTTGTATTATTAACTACTATTTTTTTAGATGAATAATCTCTAAACTGTTTTAACTTTATTGAGAAATTTAAATCTGAATTATTCTCTGCATCTTTCTCAACAGAATACTCTTCTAAAGAAACCTTTAAATTAGTATGAAATAAAATAGTATCTCGACTAGAAGTACGAGATACTATAAATTGAAACGGTGTATTATTAATTTTTAGTTTTTCTATATTATCTAAAAAATATTTAGCATTTTTAAAACCATTCTCATAATTTGCAAATGGATATTTTATATGTGGAATACGAGCCTTAAAGTTTATATCCGTTAATCCAGGAGTTTTAAGTATATTTACTTCACCAATATTAATTAACTCCGTTGTTTTATTTTTATTATTTATTTTTAACTCCAATTTAGAAGGAGTTATAGGTAGAAGTATTTTATCTAAATAAACACTATATGCCAAGTTATCTCCTCCTATACATGGTAACCTTCTGCTGCAGTAACCATTGCTTCATTTACCTTTTCATTTAAGTAATTAACCACACCATCTAAGTCCATATCAGAATTTATTGTATTATGATTATTCATATCTATTTTGATTTCTGCTGTTGTAAATCTATTTATTACTTCTTGTTCTGCTATGTCTCTAAGATATTTTAAGTCTTCGGATGATGCATCCATCTTCTTTGACATTTTACCTGTGTTATCTGCTGTATTTTTTAAATGATCTAATGCTCCTAAATCTCTAAGATCTTCACCCATACCACCAGCCATTCCAAGACCATTTAAGCCTAGCTTATCTTTTGATTTACCAACTAAGTCGTCTATTTTAAACATATTTTTAAATTTATTTTCAAGTTTTTCTCCAAAACCATAACCAGCATTAAATGTATCGCTATAATCAAATCTGTTAAATCTAAAATCTGCCGCATCTTTCTTTTCTACAAAAACTTTACCTTCTCCAGCTATTTCTTTTATAGCTTCATCATGTAATTTTCTAAAATTATTTACAGCTGATTCAAGATTAGTTCCAAATATAGTGTCAATTGCACTTGCTATACTTGCTATTATAGATAAAACTGTATCCGCAAATCCTCCGAATAATCTTATAGATGCACATAAAGGATCCTCAAATACATTACCTAAAAAATTTGCTATATCTGCAAATACATTCCAGATACCAACTCCAACATCTATTATTAAATTAAGTAATGCTATAACTAAATTACCAATAAACGATACTGCAAACATAAATGCTCCCGCAATTAATCCTGTAGCACTTATAGACGTACCCGCAAAATGATTAATCGCTCCAACTGCAGCATAAAATATTGCTATAAGTGCAATTATTGCTATTATTATCCATGTTATAGGACATGCAAGCAATGCTGTGTTCAATCCCCATTGAGCGGCTGTAGTCGCTGCTGTAGCACTTGCTTCTGTTCTTGTAGCTGCTGCATGTGCATATGAAGCAATACAAAGACCTAATTTTATAGTTGCACTAATTAATTCTCCTGCTCTTACTATACCTAAATATAGTAAATATATAGAAAGTGCGGCTATAACTCCCCACACCAAAGGTTCTATAATAGGCCAGTTTTGAGCAAATACATCTACTACTTTTAATGCTCCCTCAACAACCATTCCTAATACATTTACCAATACAACAATACCTGAAATAATATTATTAATAAATATTTGAACTGAGCTATTACTAAAAATTTTAACAATTATAGAAAATATGTCTGTAATTATATTTGCGAGGACTATCATCCCACCTTTTACATTATTGATAAAATTTGTAAATCCATCCGTATTTATTATTTCATTTATACCATTAAGTACTATTCTAAAGGCAAATAATGCCTCATTTTTAAACATTGTCCAAACTTGGCTTATAGTTAAGGGCATTTTTTCAAAGGCTGCATTGGTTTCTTCGGCTGCTCCAAGAATTGCATTTTTAACAACATCTGCGGTTAATTCTCCATCCGAAGCCATGTCTCTAATTTTACCTATAGGAACATCTAGATAATCTGCTATAGATTGAATTATATTTGGAGCAGATTCAAATACAGCATTTAGCTCTTCTCCTCTAAGTACACCAGATCCTAGTCCTTGAGTTAATTGTAGTAATGCTGAATTCATTTCTTCTGTACTAGCACCAGCTATTACAAATTTTTTATTTAGCTGTTCTGCAAAAGCAACCATCTCTGATGTAGATCCAAAAGCATCCTTTGCATTCATTCCTAATCTAGATACTACTTTAGCTGTGTCTAAATATGAACTACGAGAATTTTGAGCTGACATGAATATCATTTTATTTAACTCATCTGTTGTTTGTAATCCATCATTTATCATAGATAATCTAGCATTTGTATTAGTAAGTTCATCAGAAAGTTTAGCTATTCCACCAATCCCTTGGAAAGTTAAATATGCAGAGGCGAAACCTTTTATTTTATTTAATAATCTACTTGATTCTGAAGTACCATCTCTAATACTTCTATTAAAGTTTTGTTGTTGCTCATAAGATTTTTTAATTTTATCTTCAATCATATCAAATTGTGCTCCAGCTTTTGAAAGCTCTTCTCTTGCTGTCATAATACTATTAGTATCTATAGTATTATGAGATGCACTATTTAATTGTTCAAAACTATTTATAACAATACTCATAGCTCTGTTCATAGATTGAAATGCAGGAGACATACCATCATGTATTTGTAGTGCTGCTTTTATTGTTGCAATATCTACCACCTCCTATTTTTTACATATAAAAAGCACCTACTTTATGAGTAAGTGCTTTTTATTATATAATCTTTATCTACGCCTTCTTGCTTTTTTTGCTGCCTCCTTTTCTTTTTTCTTATCATTTTCTAACTTTATTTGAATAGCAGCTATAACAAAAGCTTTTTCATTTGTAGGAAGATTATCATATTCACTAGGGAATTTATTGAATTTATGGAGGCAGTAGTAAGCTATATTGCTTTCATAATCGCCTCCATTAATTAGTTTTTTGCTTCATCTACCTTATCTTCTAAACTCTTATCAAATCCATTTATTTTTTGTATTATTTGTAAGTAATCTGCATATTCTCCAGGAAGTAACATCGTCTTTAAAAGTTCATCAGCACCCATTACACCGTATGAGTCTTGTAATTGTGCATCATTTAAGTTAGGAAATACTGTACAAGCAACAGCAAGAGATGCAATATACTTATAATAGTCTGTTTTAGGCATATATTGATTTTTCTTGCCAGGAACTTGAACATTTTTAGTACAATTTTTTCTTATTTCCTCATCTTCTTGAGACGTTACAGCTCTTGCTTCCCATTCTATAGGTTTTCCATCTTGAACGAATCTATTTGAAACCACATGTTTTTCATTTTCTTGTTTTATTGCATTTTCTGCTAAAAAAGCGCTTAAATTATTCATATTTATATCCTCCAGTAATTTACATTTTTTTAATAAAAAAACACCTATAACAATTCATTGTAATAAGTGTTTTACATAATATCTAATAAGTTGAATTTTTCAGGCATCTCCCAATCATCAAATGTGAAATCTATATCTTCGTCTAAATATTCAGCGTCTGCATCAAATTTTGCTATTATACCACCATCTAAGTTACAATCTTTTAATATAACAGTTTGTCTACCTAGTTTAGGATTTCCTTTATTTGTAATTTGTACGTCAAAATATGTATCCTCACCAGTTTCTTTATATTTATATAAAAGTTCTCTCATAATACTTTGGTTATAATGCATTGTTGCACTCCCTGAACCTTCCCATCCACCACTTACATTACCTTTGCCTGTTTTACCAAGGATAGGGATTTTAGATTTATTTTTCTCCATTGACGCCTCTAAATTTATCATTTGTGCAAAGTTATATCTATTACCGTCTATGGTAACATAACATTCCGCTAAGGCTGCACTTATAGCATCTTTTGAATCCATTGTTTTACCCATATTTTAGCTCCTTTCTATTGTACCGCAACAGTCATGTACAATTTTGTCATTGCATTTATAACTTCAACTGCATCTGTTACAACTACAGTTTTTTTATCATTTCCTTTTTCTACAGTTATATCATCTGCTTTAAAGTTTTCTATTGCATCTATAGATTCTAAATTTTTATGATGTTTAACTATTTCATTCCAAAAACTTACTCTTCCTGACTCTGTATTTGGATATTTACCAGAAAATTTAGTGTTGAACACAGTTGCTATATCATTTGCTATTTGATCTAATACCCTTATAGTTTGATTATTAGAGAAATCACTATTTTTCTCTTCTGTAAAAGAGGTAAAAGTATTTATATCTTCTAATACTCTTACTTCATCTCCAACCTTATGGAAAATAAATTTACCAGCTAATACTGCCTCTTCTAATTCTAATTGAGTATAGTCAACATCAACTGTAAATTCTCCATCATACTTTTTATTAGCATTTGCTTCATTAACTGCACATCCAGCCTCTGCTCCAGTACTCCAATATACTAAGCTAGATACTTTTTCATCTATATCTTTTATTGGGTTTTCAACGGATATTACACCTTCATAATCAGCAGTATTTTTTCTATAAAGAACAACTTTAGATTTAGCACCTATATTATCTCTCATTCTCTTATTAAATGCTACAAATAGATTTTTGATTTCTTCACTTTCTGATAAGCACCCTAATGCATGGAAATTATAAGATTCTATTTTATCTAAGAACTTTTGATATTCTGCTCCTGTTACATTACTTCCATTTGTTCCACCTGATAATGGAGTTGATGCTGTATTTGATAAAGAGGCCTCTTTCTTCCATACAACCCAATCATTATCTTTTAATTCTAATATTGACGAAACTGTTTGTATATCAACCTTCTTAGTTTCTAATACCGTAGATACATCATATAGATCACCATTATCTACATTAGCCTGTATTATTATTTTTAAGTCATTACCTCTTGTACCAGAATATTTTGCTTCTGCAAATACATTTGAGGCTTTTATTCCTTTATTAAGTCTATAGAAATATCCTTCTCTTGCATTTTTAAATAAGTCTCTTAAACCTTTAAGTTTTGGACTATTTTGTTCATAACCAAATTTAACAAGTGCATATCTTTGAAAATCTTCTTTTGTTACTTTAAATACAGTTTCTTCTGGACACCAATCTAACTCTAGAGGAAATGCTACTATACCTCTTTCGGACATTGATGTCTCAGCTCTTTTTACACTAACAAAGTTTATATATGAACCAGGTAAAATTTTATTTTGAGATATAAATATACCTCCACCTAATGCCATTACTATACCTCCTTTTGCATAAATTCATCTATTAACTCATCAACTTCTGAAAATGAATAAGTTTTATCATCTTTTAGTAATGCTGTTAATAAATCTTTTCTATGCTTATATTTTTTAGAACAAATAAGTTGTTCTTTGCTGAATTTAGCTAATTCAGTTACTTCATCTTTTTTAGTTTTCTTGCTAGCCATTTATAAATCACCTCTTTAATTCTTGTTGTAGGTTAAGGTCTTGCATTTTATCTCCTTCTTCTACCTTAGTTACCAACACATTATATTTTATAAAGAAATGTAATACACCATCTATTATTTCATATGATATTTTATGTCCTCTAACCTTACTGTCATTTACAACTATAAATTCTAGTGCATCCACTAACATTTCAGCTGTATTATTCATTTCTAAGTTTTTAGACAATGTGTTAGAAGGGAAATAAATGATATCAAAGTTATACTCTCTAATAGAATGATTCATTATCTGTGGTTTAACTAAAGGCTTTATTAGAGTAATTAAAAAACAAGGTTCACTTAACCCTTGTTCAACATTCTCTGTATATATGTTATACCCTTTACCAAAGGAATTATAAATACTATTAGATATCCCATATATTATATTATTTACCATATAAATATTCTCCTAAAAAAGTAATTAATTTTTTTTCTATTATTGCTTCTAATTGCCCTTCTAATTCTATTTCTGCTTTAGTAAGCATAAATTTACCAGGATGCCATCCTTTATGATTTCTATATCTATGTCCAAATTCTACATAAATTCCATATGAGACTGGATTTTCAACGATTATTTCATAAACATTCCCTTTTTTATTAATTGGAAGTCCTTTAGCATAATTACTAGCATTAGTTTTTACTCCACCAGTCCATCCCCTTATTAAAGTACCTCCAACTTTTCCTGTTGAAGAAGGATAATCTCCCTCTGGAGTATTCTTTATTACCTTACGTAGTAATCTAGCTGCAAGTTCTTTAGCACACTCTTTACAGAAAAAATCTAAATCAACAGATTCTAAAGACTCCATTCTTTTTTGAAGTCTTTTTAATTGTCTATAGTCACATTTTCCCCATCTAGCCATTATGCCCACCTCTCAAATAATTCTAATTCAATCTCTTGATGATTAATAAACATTTGAGGCTCTCCTGTATTTTTAAAAGCTGTTGTTTTACCACTTTGTGTAACTACTATTTTAGATCCTGGACGTATTTCAATCTCTGGAGCTATTAATAGTCTTATAATTTGAGTTACTTCTGCATCTTTAGATTTTGGACTATTTTTATATGATAATTTACACTTTATATTCTCATGAGTTATAACTTCTTGTTTAGATGATAATTTAGTTTGTTCATCAAATACTTCTTTATGTTCATATATATTACATATACCTATATATAAGCTTTCTATAGCCTTTCTAACTTTGTTCACAGTTTTATCACCACTTTAGTTTTCTAAATTTATTTAAAGTCTTTGTATAGTCTTTTACAATACTATTTTTAATATAATCCTCATTTTTCTTAAAAGATACAGTTGTACTACCATCACTTGTAGATGACACTGTACCTTGACTTTCTTCTTCACTACCTAGATTTTCATTCCTATATATATCTAATGCTATCTTAATCATTGTTGTATTTAATTCTTGAGGAATCTCTTCTATATGGCAATAATTAAGTATTGTATCTTTAGCATCTTCAAGTGCAAACATTACGAAGGCATCTTTACTTTTATCTTCCAAATCAATACCTAATAATCCTTTTAATCTAATTAGCATCTGCTCCATTGATAACACCTCTTAGAAGTTCTATTATTTCAGTTTTATTCATTTTAGTAGGTATATCTATTTCATATTTTTTAGCTAACTTTTTAAGTTCCTCTACCGTCATAGATTTTAAATTAACTTGATCCGTAGTTATCATTTCTAATTTTTCAGATTCTTCATTATACATTTCAATATTGCTATTTTCGCCCTTATTTTTTATAAGGGCATTAGCTGGGATTAACTGTAGCTATAACTATTTCATCAGCTCTTTCAAATGATGGTAATCCAATCATAGAAACTTTAGTATTTACATTTACTGGATCAGTTTTCTTAGTTGTAGTAATAGCTATACCTTGTTTAACTAGCATAACTTCTGCATCAGTAGCTCCACTCATTAAATCAGATTCTTCAGGAGTAGTACCTAACCAAGTATTACCTAATTCACCATCAGGTAACAATGTAAATACATTATCTTTAAAATAGTTAGTAGTAACACCTGCTTCTGACTTGAATTTCTTAGAATATATTTCTATAACTAAATTTAATTCTTCCTCTACAAACTTTTTAACTTTAGCTTTAGTTATAGCAACTCCTGAATTTATACCTTTTATAGCTGCTATTATACCTTCGTTTTTTACTAAGTAATTAAATGTAGTTGAAGTACAGATAGCTCTAGTTGGTCTTGAGCCAGTTCTTTCTTCTGCATCATTCATCCACTTTTCTATATCTCCTATTATATCTGCAGAAGTTTGAGACCAATCAGACGATACTTTTTGTTTAGAATCTAATTGATAATCATAGTCTAAAGCTTTTTCAACTCCACTAGCATCTTTTCCTTTTATAGCTATTTTACCTTCACTTAATAATTGCATCCTCATTCTTTCAAGTTGCACTTCTGCACCATCAACTAAAGTTGTAACATCATCAAATATATTCTTAGTTATTAGATCTATATAAGGTTGATTAGCTGCATTTCCTTCTAATTTATTTAATTCTTGCCTATCTGATTCTTTTACTAACATAGATTCTTTAAAGAAAGGCATTTCAGTATTTACATCTGCAAAGCCTACTCTATCTCTTATTTCAGCCTTAGCATCAAAAGCACTTGATTTTAAAGCTACTGGAAGACCCTTAGATCCTTTTATCCATTTTAAGTCTAATCCTAATTTTTTACTTAAAGGGAATAAGACTTCTCCTAAATAAGGTGGTCTATCCTTTTGCATAGTATTATAATAAACTCCTATTTCTTTAGCTTTAACTATATCGTATATACTCATATATCAAATCCTCCTTAAATTATATAAATGTTATCTGTGATAAAGCTGTTATTGCATCTTGTTCTGGCTGAGTTGGTATTTTTGATTTATCTATAAATCCATGTATAACCAAAGCTCCTGTTTCATCACCACTTGTAACATCTACATCATATAAAACTACACCTTTTGCTGTAGCATTATTTGCAGGCAATATAGTACCTGCTTTAACTATTTTCTTATTTCCTACTGTAGTTGCATTATCTTGAGTTAATATAACTTTCTCTGATACAAAATGGTCATTTTTCAATATTTCCTTTGTATTTGAGTATTTAGTGACATTTATTTTTCCCATTATTTAACACCTCCAAAGTAATTATGGTTATTTGAGTTTTGATCTATTGATTGCTTCGCTAATCTTTCACCTAAACTTTCAGCCTTTCCTACACCAGGATTGCCGCCTTTAGGAATATATGTATGGGTATTATTCTTTTCTGCTTCTTTAAAAGCATCTTTATTGCCTTCTTTTAGCTCTTTTATGAAGTTTATTGCATCTTCACCAAACTTATCTTCATTTAATTTAAACTGTTTTTCTTTGAATTTTTTTATAATGGCTTCTTTAGCAAATGAACTCGTGAAGTCGATATTATTTTCATTAAAGAATTTTTCTATATTTTGAACATAATCTCTATCTGAGTTAGATTTTTTTAACTCTTCTAATTCTTTAAATACAGAATCATACTTTTCAGCCTTTTCAAATTTTTCCTTGTATTCTTCTTCTTTTTCCTTGATAGCTTTTTCTACTTCTTTATCAATATCAACTTTACTAGCTTTTAGTTCTTTTATTTCAATAATGTAATCTGATATTTCATTCTTATACTTTTCTATGTCTTTACCATTTTCAGTCATTATTTTATCTATAACATCACTCTCAAGACCTAATTCTTTTAAAAAACTTCTTTTCATTTTTACCTCCTAAATTTACGTTTTTTACGAGTTTTACTTCTCAAATTTTTTAGGTAATTTTATTTTCTTTTACGTCTATCAATAAAACTAAAAAGACAATTTTATTCTTAATCTCCAAGTAAGACACATTATTTTAAATATTTTTCTTTATATTCTTTGTACTTCATATTTGAAGGAACATAGATTGTGTTTCCATTCTTATCTCTTGCTATTCTTTCTTCATTAAGAGTAAACTCATCATCAAAGAAAGGTGCTGTAGTAGTTCTACAATAATTATGAAACGGTGGAGCAGTAACTCCTATTTCATAAAGTTTCATTGGAAATACTTCACCATCTAATGACTGGCATATTTCACTTGTTTTGCTATCAAGTGTTGCAACTATTTCATATCTTTCTACCCCTAAAGTATTGAAACAGTCATTTCTACTTTTTGACATAAAAAAAGCTGACTCTGTCATTACCAGATTACCAGCTTGCCTTTTGCTTACACCAAATTCTCTTGCTATATTATTTATAGCTATTTGAGGATCATCTCCTCTAATAAACATCTGTGTAAGCTGCGTATGTAGTTCATTTATGAGTTGAGGTCTATGTTTACCCCAAATACGTTTACTAAAATTGGTACCATCTGTTGTCCAAGGTTTTTTTATTATTTGTTCTATACTAGCTATATCTAATTTAGATAAATTTACAGCAACTCCTATACCTTTTGATATCTCATAAGCAGTTCTATAATATCCCTCTGTATAGATACCTTTTATAAGTCCATCTACATTTTCAATTTCTTTTTGATACAAGGTTTCTAAATGATTTTGAATTTGTATCTTTATAGATTCTAGTCTACTTATATGAACTTTAGCAGATGCATTCTCTAATTCTTTTAGCCAACGTTGATTTATTGCATTTTCTTTGCCATACTTGATGTATTCTTCTACTGTCCATTTGAACTCTTTTAGCTCATTTTTATTAAGTAAAATACTTACATCACTTAAAGACATATCATTGTTTAATGCTAAGCGATTATACCAATGCAATATATCTTTTTCTATTCTTTTTAAGGCTATATCATATTGCTTATGGAGTTCTTCTAAACACTCTGATGCTTCTTTATTCTGTAAGTCTTCTAGTATTTCAAATCTTTTACTCCAATACTTTGTATTCTTTTCCTTTTTATGGTATATTTTACTCTTCATCTATTACCTTCTTACCAGGAATGATATTGTTATAGCTATCTTCTTTTATTTCTTTTTCTCTCTTAAGTTCCTCTTCCTCAAATGCAACATCTTCTATCCAAGGATGATTTTTCATTATGGTTTTATTAGATATTACACCTAATGACATCTGAGCTATTTGAGCATTTTCTAAATCATTTGAAATCATATTTCTTGTCCAAGTTTGATTTATCTTTTTATTCTCGTCAATTGATAAGAATTTCAATATAGCCCTTATTAATTTATTATAAGAGGAATTAAACTCAGTTTCTAACAGGCCTGATTTCAATTCTAACTTTCTATAGAAAAACTTAAGTGCAACTCCACTAGCATTACCTACAGACTCTACATCTTGCTGTAATCCTTGGCCACTCTCATATATCTGCTTCTTTAATATTTCTAAAATAACTTTTCTAGCCTCAACTGGAATTTCTATTTGAAGTGTCTTTACTCCACCTCCAGATCCATCTGATTCTGTTTTAATAGCTTTGTATCTTTTTAAATCTCCAAGGAATTCTCCTAAATCTTCTCCTCCATAATTTTCTAATATATATATAATTTGCTGAATATCTTCTAAGTCATTAGCAAATCCACTTATAACCTTATCATATAAATCAATCAATGCTTTATATTTAGATAGGTCACTTCTTTTTAGAGAATTATTAGCAAATTCTATAAATGGAACATTTCCTAAATAATGTTTAAAACTTTCATGTTCTCCAACTATTTCATCGCCTGTATAAGAGCCTTTAAACTTCCATCTTTCCATAGTTTCTTTTGTCCAATACTCTATATAGAAAAATACTTGGTCATCTATTTCATCTTCAACAGCTTCTGAAACTGTATAATACCTAATTACAGCATTAAGAACTCTTTCTAATCCATTATCATAAATAGGTATAACTTCTTCTGTATTTACTAGCTCATATTTAAATTGATTGCATTCTTCTTTTATCCAATAATGAAGCCATGCACACCCAATATTAGAAGCCTCTATACATAAATTTTTAGATTTTCTAGTAAAGTCATCACCTAACACTTTATTTACTTCTGAATTTATCTTTTCATCATTTTCTATATCGAATATAACAGGATAAGTAAACATATATGATGCTTTCTCATCTACTAATAATTGATGAAAATTATGTGCTATTCTATTATCAGCACTTCGTATTGGATCTCTACTTTCATCTTTAGGCCTAACTCCAGTACTAAGAATATTATTTTCGACTTTATAGTATTTCTTTTCTTCTAGTATCATTTCAGCCCTAACTTTATCATTAGCTATGATTTTCTTTATTTTTTCAATTTTCATATATTCACCTCCTGTATATAAACATATTTCAAAATATATCAAATCATTTTTGAAATATACCATATATTTTGTGTAGTAATTTTGAAACATAAATTAAGTAAAAATATAATTATTTCAAAGTGTGTACTTTTTGACACAGCATAGTTATTATTTTAAAATAGATAAACCACTTTTCTTGAATAATACTGTATTTACGAAGTATCTAACAGCATCCATAGCATGATCCATAACTTTTACTGGTTTATCCTCTCCTCGCGTTACAGCTTTTTCATCCCAAACATAAGAAAAGAACTCTTTAAACGTATTTATACAAATATCATTAAATTGTATAAGTACATTATTTAAAGCAGTTCCTACGTTTCTTATACCTTCCATAACATCATTTTTAGCTTTCTTAACCTTATACTTTCTATTCTCTTTAATTAAAGTTATGAAAGATGCTGCAGAGGGATCTATTATTATAGCTTTTGGTTTTATACCTCCTAAGAAATCAACTAAATCATTATAATACTGATTGTCTGTCTTTTGCTTTCCTGTATCTCTACCGCTGTAATAATACTCTTTAACCGCATACCATATACCTTTATATTTACCCCAAAGAATAAATGCAGTAGCATTCTGAGTACCATAGTCAATACTAACATAATGTTCTGTATAGTCTCTTAATATACTTTTGACCTTATGCTTTGTTTCATCAAACATATCATATATAACACCTTCGGCTTGGCACCAAAGACCTAATATATATCTTTTGTAAAAGACACCAGTAAACATACGTCTGAATCTTTCTTTTACTTTATCCGATAAGCTTAAGTTATCATCCATTGTAAAATGCAAATAACAAATCAATTTTTCTCTAGCTTTATCAATAAATTCAGTCTTAATATAATGATATGGTCCTGCTGGGTTACAGTTCATAAATATCTTAGCACCATCAACTGAACATCTACCTATCATCTGATCTATAAAGTTTTGAGGGAATAATGCTACCTCATCTGCTAATGCTCCTGCTGCTGTTAAACCTTGTAACTTATCTTGAGAAGCTTCATTATTAGCATCATACATATAGTATGTGTTACTGCCTATAATTAAATAATTCTCTGATCTGTTGTACTCAAACTTCCACCCCCAAGCATTTAATATCTGCTTCATTGGCTCTATAACATTCTTTTTTAAGGAACCTATAGTCTTACCTGCTATTATAAAAGTTTCTCCATCGAACTTAGTTTGAGTAAATTGTAAAAAGCTACATAACATTGATATAGTCTTTCCACTTCTTATAGCTCCATCTGCTATAACTATATCGTGATCTTCATACTTAGATCCTTTTCTCCACCAGTTAAGAAGCTTAAGTTGTTTTCTTGAAAAAGGCTTAAATTCAAACTTCTTAGACTCTCTTTTCTTATTCTTACGTCTAAGTAGTGCCATCTTCTTCACCTTCTTCATCATCAAACAATGATTTTATCTCGTCCTCACTCATGGATGTAGCTTTTAAGAAGCTTTGTATAGCTTCATTATTATCACTATCTTCATCTCCTAAAGTTTTATATTTTTCAAGCTCTAGTTTTTCTTTATCGATATTAGCTTTTAATTCATCCATTTCAAACTTATGTAATGTATCTATGGCCTTTTGCTTTTTATCCTGAACTCTGGTTAATGCTTCTTCTATGTTTTGTATCTTATTTAATTTACTTTCGTAGTTTACTAAGCTAACTTCTGAATCGCCTTGTGTCCCATGAGTTTCAGCATCTATTACAACTTCTTGAGATTGTTTTAAATCTTCTATTCTTTTCAACATTCTTCTTTCTCTAACTGTTAGAAGCTGTATCTCCTGTTTTAATAGTTTCATTTTTTCAAATGAGATATTATCTACTAATTCAAGTTCGTCTTCTTCTAATGTATCAAAGAATATTGTCTCAAATTCTCCTGTAGTGACCGCGTTTTTATTTCCTGGTCTTGCTTGTAATGGATATGAATCTTTAGTTAATCTAGACTTAGCTTTTTTACTTACTTTCTGTATCTTACCTTTTTCATTTTCTTTTGGAGTACTCCGTATTTCTTTTTGGAGTACTCCATTTAATTTACTATTCCATTTATCCTTAACCTTCCATCCTGATATAGTCTTTTCTGATATATCTAGAATCTTAGCAATCTCTCTATTTGCAATATTTCCATTTGATTCTTTATATATCTCAAAAGCTTTATCTCGATTTGGACTTCTTACTCTAGCCACATCACCACCTCGCTTATTCGTCGTTTTGAGAATAAAAAAAGAACTCTACGAGAGAGCTCTTAAGATAATGTTAAAAAACTTTTTATTTCTTTTAATCCATTGTAAACTTTTCCAAATTTAGAATTTTCTTTAAGATATATTTTTCCTCTTGATGTAATTTCCGCAGATAATACTAAGCTCGGTAGCCCCTTTGTTTTTGCATATTTACAATTTATTAAACCATCTTTTTCAAGCCTTAATATTATTTTTCCATATATTTCGCTATTTATATTATAATCTTCTTTCGTAGGTATTATAGGTTTTTCACCTAAAATCATCCTATTTTCATTATCTTCTAATTCCTTTAGTATACTATAGATTATTTTTTCCATAATATCACCTCACTTTCAAGTATATAATTCTACTTAATCCGAAGTTTTCCTTCTTTTTTTTATTAAATTTATCAAATTTCTTTTATATAAAAATAAAGTTTAATCTATATTTACTTTTGTACCCGGTTTGTTTTGTAAAATTAATATTTATAAAGATGCGAATCCTACAATTATATTTATTAATATCGCATTAAGAATATAGTATATAGCTTCTAAACTTCTTCCATTTTTCATTTTTATCGAAGAAAATATCCAATAAAATGCACTGATAAATAATACAATAATAATGAGTATATTTTTTATTAAATTCATATTATCCTTTAACTCCTCTCAACTCATTTGCATCGTCTATAGGTATTCCTACCATATCTTGAACAATTTTTATTTCGTTTCCATTAACAACTATACTTGTGTGAGGATTATGTCTTTCATTTAAATATTCGATTAAAGGCTTACACATATCTCTTAACATTTCTATTTCTTTTTCTTCCCATATTTTATTCATATCCAAGCACTCCTTTTACATTATTCAACAATAAAAAAGACCTATGAATAATCATAAGCCTTTCTTAATGTTGAATAAAAATTAAACAGAAACAAGTTTTAAGTCCCTATTTATCCTTAGAGACTGTATGAGATAGTTAAAACATTTCTTTTAAGTCCATATTTAGCAAGTTTCAGGAGTTGCACCTGATATACTACTATTTGCATGTTGCTAGACAGATGAAAGCTGCCTAGCCTTTGAGGAGAAAATAACTAAAAAAAGTTTAGGAACTATAATTTCCTATGATACTATAATACCACCTTATTTAATCAATTTGTTCCGAAGTTTTTCCGGAATTTTTCCGTAGGTTTTCCGATTTTTTAAGCCAAAAATTTTTCCATTGGAGTATCTTTCATATTATGATGAGGATACATCGTATTTATAGATTTTTTAATCATTCTGTATCTTATATTGTAGTATTTATCCCTACCTACATTTATTTTTTCTGCATACATAGTCCAATCTTTAATCTTTAATGTATATCTTATTTTAAACATTTCTTTTTCTTCATGATTAAAGTTTCTTTTAGCTCTTTCAATTCTTTTTATATCCCTCTCTTTTTTTCTTTTTAACTTTTTTAAATTCTCTAGTATCTTCATTTTTTGCATTACTTCTATTTCTACACTAGATTCTATGTTACAGCTTTTTTGAACTTTCTCACTGTATTCTATAGCGCCACAACCTCTATACTCATAATCTTCTTCTATAAATTCTATCTCTTCCTCTAAATTTTTAATTTCTTCTTTTGTATCTTCGTAATTATAAAACATAGCCTCTACTTGTCTAAAAAGAGGATCATCTTCTACTTCTTCTATATCTTCTATATTCTCAATCATAGTTAGGCTCCTTTCTTCTTTTCTCTGTATATCTTCTTTAAATCTTCATACACTATCCATTGCCCATCAATAGTTGCATGTTTTAGATTTCTACATATCCAAGTTAATCTTTTATCTCTGTAGCGAAAGTCCCACATCTTTCTTCTTAATTCTCCCTGCTGTGTTGCAGTACCTAGAGACTTTACATCTACATATTCTACTGATCCATCATTATGAAATATTGCAAAATCTGGAGTATATGTTATAGCCCTATACTTTTTTCCATCTTTCGTAAAACTATCTTGAAGTACAAATTTTTCTTGTAATCCAAAGTCTCTTATTTCCCCTTTTTCTTTACGTTCTTTCAAGTATAAATAATATAAACTTTCATCTTTTGAATCGAAAGTAATCCTATCAATTGTTACCTTTTTTGATTTATATTTACTCATAATCATCCTTTCTTTTATCATATAGTTATCATTATCAGTTTAATTGTGGTACTGCACTGATAATAATAACTTTTCATGTAAAATTATTGTTTTAATTATCTAACCCACTTCACAAATACATCCTTATTATCAATATATGGCTAGTGCTGTAACTAATTACAAACTGTATTCTATTTTTTATATTTCGTATCTATAATTTATTTATCTTTTGCAGATACTATTTACTAAAGGAGGTGCATCGATGAATTTAAAAAAATTAAGCGTTATATTCTCGATAATTTTAATTATCTTTGCAAGTAGTATCAATAATTCTTATGCTATTAAAACTATATCTCCACCCCCCATTGACAATGAATATATAAAATCACTAGAAGTTATAGACAATTATATGTCCATCTTAGTTAAATCTGTTTATATAGAAAATCTTGATAAAGATCAAATTTCTAAAGATATTAAATTTATAGAAACATTAATTAATAATCTAACTATCAAAACTTCAAAGCTTGGTGAAAAAGACAATGATGTTATTTTATCCATGCAGATTATATTAGATTATTATAAAATATCTATCATAAATGTAAAAAAATTTATAAATGACAAAGATACTGATGCATTAATAAGTGCTACTACTTCTTTCTCACTAGGTTATAACTCTTCATCTGTTTTGAGAACAATTATAGGTAAAGCGAGTTAAAAATTTCTCGCTTTTTCTATAATCTGAATTATTGTTCAGTTCTCCTCTGGAGATATGCATATTTGATTATTATCATCTATAAATCACTTATCGTAACTTTCTGGAATAATTGTCATGCACTTTTTACTTTCTTTGTATAACACAATGTTGTTATTCCATAACCCATTTTTATATACATGAATATCATAATACTTTAATAACTACTTGCTATCCCCTTCTTTATATGCTTCATTCAGCATCTTAACTATTGCTACTAATCCATTAATCCAAGTAATGTGTAGCATTTTACTATATCTGTTGCTGCTAGCTTCTTTAAGTCATGCTTTTCTATAGTTATTCCGTTGTATCTATCTACAAATGAGTATTTACAAGCGATATCTATTTGCTCTTTAAATTGTCTTTTAAGCTCTGTAATTAGTTCATTTTTCTTTATCAACTTAAGATTAGCAGTAGCTATTTTTATGTAATCTTCATTAAGCTCTTCATTTTTAGTTACTTGCTCATTTAATGAATTTTCAAGTTCTTTTATTCTTTTCCTTAACTCAATAGTTTCTTTATTTTTATCTATTATGATATTCTCAAACTCTCCTGATTTCTTTTTTAACACACCTATTCTATTCTCTGCTAATGCATTTTTATTTACTAATTCTTCACATCTATTTCTTAGACCGCTTATAACTATTGCATCTGCTGCTGCATCACTTTCAAGTGTAATTATTTTATCTTCTTTTGCATCTAAATCTCTTTCTAACTTAGCTACTATTCCTTCATGTTTTTTCTTAGTTATTATCATTTGTTAAATCCCCCTCATATTATTTTTCTAAATAAGTTTTTTCCAGATACTCTATCTCAAATGTATTAAAATCTTTTCTACGTTTTCTCCATATGATCTCATGTCTTCTTACATGAGCTTCAAACTTAGGTAACTCAAATATAGACTGTATAGTTGTCTTTTTATCTTCCTCTATTATCCTGTTAAATTCTTTTTGATTTTGATACTTCCAAAAGTCTAAGTTTATATCCGATTCTATAGGTTGCAGTTCAATATCTTTAATTACTTGTTTAAACACTCTAATCTCCTCCTTTGCTCTTCTTCAATATATCTATCTAGAATTTGACTTAAATCCACTATTATTTCATGGTTTTCATGCTTTACATATAGCTCTGTAAGTGCATTTTTTAATTATTCCATGTCCCTTGCTCCAGTTCCAAGATGTTCTTATCCATTTTTTTATGGTAAGCTTCTTCCAAGTCATTTAAATCAAATCCTAGACTGTATATCAACTCTACAAATAATGGAACTATCTTATCTGTTAAAGTATACCTAGCTGTTCTTTTATTCCATGTAAGTCTATTTATCTTGTCATTTAGACCAATTACTGTAATCTCTGGAGCTGTTATTTGAATTTCTTGAACTTCTGCAATTAATTTAACCCCCAGAAAGTTTGCAGTATTTCCTATCCAGCTAAGTAGATCCGCACATTCTTCTATTACATGATATATATCAATTTTTTCTTTACTGTAGTTTTTATGTATCTTTGCTGCATTAACTATTTCATATAACTCACTATTTAAACCTAATATAAAGCTATATGGCACGTTATATATATCACTTGGTTGTTCTATACCTTTCTTCTCTTCTAAAAGTTTAGAAAAGCGTTTTTGTTTGCCTAATACATACGTGAAATCTATTATTTTGCTATTCATTTTCTAATCCCCCTTATTATCTTTTGTTAATTCTTCCTCAGCTATTTTTATAGCTGTTAATATATCATATCCATCTTCTTTCCATAGCCTTTTAGAAAGTTCTAATAATTCGCTTATTCTTGATAGTTCCATATCCATTAACCAGCCTTATTTATAGGTTTTAAATAAGGACTTATAGACCCCATTGGTATACCTAACATCATTGATATTTCTTTGTATTTGAATCCTTTCTGTTTTAGAGATATTACTTCCAACCTTCTCTCTTCATTTTTTTCTTTTATTATTATTTCTTTTTGTTTACGATCTATATAATCTACACCACTTTCAATTGAAGTTAGTTTTTCTCTAATTTTATTTAACTTTCTCCCTGCTGTAGGTTGACTTGTTTTTAAAACATTGGCTATTTGTCGTTGACTATATCCACTTTTTCTAAGTTTTAATACTAGCTTTTCTTCTTCATCCAATATTTTGTATAGTTCTTTTATGTTTTGCATAAATTCTATTTCTTCAAATCCATACTCTATATCTTCTAATGTATCTCCAACTGTAATATCCTTATTCTCATTATTATTTATTGTCTTATCTAGAGATATCTCTGGATTATCATAGTGTTTTTTTACATATCTAGCTATATATTTACTCATATATCCTCTTATACAAACTACTGCTAATGTACCAAATGAGCCTTTGCTTTCATCATATATCCTCGCAGCTTTAAATAATCCTATACATCCTTCTTGATATAAGTCTTCTATAAGTTCTGGATATCTAGATTTAAATGCCTCATACCATTTATTTAATACAAACCCTACGATGTTTATATTTTCATTAACTAATTGATTTACATATTCATTTGTATTCATTTATTTTCCCCTTTTTCTATTTCTCTTTTGATTTTATCTGCGAATATTGCTATAAGTTCTCTATCTTTAGGAGCCGTATAGTTTTTATACAACTCCCTTTGCTCTTGTAAATATTCATCTAATGTTTTCTGCTCCATTAATAACCTACCTAATTAAACTTTTCTCTTTGAGCTTTTTCTATTATTGCCTCTAGTTCATCCTCACTATATTGCATAAATGTTTGATCAAAATTAGCAAATTTATTTGAAGGTATTGAATAATTAGTATTGTTTTGGTTTACACTAGCCTTATAATCATTTTTTAAAGCTGATATTAGTAATCCCATAGCATCTCTAGTGTTCGGGTTACCTTTTACATATTCCAGCTTCTCAATTAAATAATTAATATCTTTTCTAGTAGCTATAAAAGTATTAGCTACTCTTTTTATATCATTTTCTTCTAAATTAAAATATTTTCTTATTTCTTCTATAACCACCATCAGCTCTTTTTGTGTTACGTTATTGTGGTTGTTATTATTATTGTTATTGTTATTGTTATTGTTATTCCCCCCGTCACGATTTACGTCACGTAGTTCGTCACATTCAATATTAATGTAGTTATCAAATATTTCTCTTATTTTTTTATTTTCAACCTTACTTCCAACTAACTTTACAAGTTCCATATCTTTTATTTTTGAAAGTTCATTTTTTACACAGTTTTCAATTGGTGTTCCTGCTCTTGGAAAATTATACTTTCCCCAATTTTTTATGGCTAATTCCCTAGTTTCAGGGTTATACTTTATTATCTTGTGATGATTTTCAAATCTATCCATTAAAGCATTTACACTTTCTATTGAGTATCCAATTTCAAATGCTATTTGCTTCTTAGTTATCTGATAAATCCCTATTTGAGTTGTCTTAGGGTTAGTTATCAAATATAAGTAAAATAATTTATCTTCTGGTGTCATTTCTTCTATCACTCTAGGATCTTGCCAAAATGTAACATGCACTGGTCTATATAATGCCATCTATATCACCTACTTATCTTTCGTTACTAAATATTATTGTTAGGATTAGAAGTGGTAATGTGTAGAATACCACCACTTCTTTTATGAATCCCATTAGTTAATCTCTTCCAAAGTTACTTGTCCTTCTTGTATCTCAACTTCTACGAAATCTGTATCTATAACTATATTGTTTATCTCTTTTGGCTCATATTTAGAAAGTAAATCTAATATTTCATCCACTTCCTCGTATTTAAGTTCTTTTAAGTTATAACCATTACTATCACAAAATTCTTCCATCTTGCTTATATCTTTAGGTTTTTCATAATCGTATAAACCTTTCATGCTAGCTAACTTCATTATTCCTTGTTTTTGTCCTGCTGTGGCATATCCAACTTTAACTTCTTTTTCTGGTAGCTTTTCAGTTCTTCCCATTTCTTCTTGTTGATACAGTCCTCTTAGTTCATTAGGGAAAGCTTCTCTTAGTGCTTGTGATTGAGCTACTTTCCTTATCATAGTTGCTCCTTTACTTGACCACATACTATTTAAAGTTCCATCATTTTTCTTTTGAGCATATTCTTCAAAACTAACTAATGCTTTTGTAGGATAATCTTTATCTTTTAAGTAAACTTCACACCATCCACCTACTAATTCCTCACCCGGTAGCTTTAAAGATCCTTCTCTTTCTTGTATTTGACCGCTTTTATCTAATATAACTATTCCCGCTTTCATTCCATTAAAGTTAGGATTTTCTGATGCTCTTTTTATAAAGACATCCTTACCTACTATTATTTGTGCAGGTTGACTTCCAAACTTAACTAGATAAGCATCCCTTACAAAAGGGTTAAGTTTTTGAGCCTTACATAGTTCTATAAACATTAATACATCTTGATCTGTAGCTTTACTATTACCACTAGTAAGATAATTTCTTACTGTATCTGCTGTTAATACTTGTCCACCATCCATTTTATATTCTGCTAGTGCTAATGCACTTGTTTTAGCTTGTACAACTTCTCTACTCATTAGTTACTACCTCCATATTTTCTATATTAAATTTAAGCGCATCTACTATCCCTTTTTCATAATCATCATAAGGATTTTTAAATCCATTTATTGTTTCATCTAAATCTTTAATGAAATCATTTATATTCCAATCTTCTCTATGCTTTCTTATACAAAACCCTAATGCTTCTATTTGGCCATCTCTAAAATCTTCTGATTTTCCCAAAGTTAATTGTAAGCTTGTTCTTAAAGTTTCTAATTTTTCTATCATCATATAACCTCTTTTGTGTTATAATATAATCAGTTTTTTATTTTTATTTTGGCCTTTTATAAGGCTCTTTTTTTATATCTGTACATCTACTGGCCTACTGTTATGCAGTTCTTCCATTTCTATAGCAAATTCTATTTCATCAATTTCTTCTTCTAAATCTTTATATTTCTTATATGCTTGTTTCTTTAGTCTTTCTTTATCTTCTGCAAACATATTCCTATCATCTCTTAGCTTATAACTTAATGCTAAGTACTCTAGGTAAGCATCTTTCCTTATTTGCGATAACTTCTCAAGCATTTTATACCTCCTATCTTGTAAAACCCTTGATTTTACCATCTTTAACTATAAATGCTAGTCCAGTTTCTTCATAAAACTTATTAACTTCTTCCAAAGTTAAACTACTTAAGTTCACTAACAATATCATTCATCACCTACTTGTACTAATTTTTTATATTCAAGAATTGCTATTTATCAGCAACTCTCAATTCACCCCTTCTATACATTCCAAGTAATATATCTTCATTAGCTTTTCTAATATCTTCAAGCACTTCATCTATTTCTTCTTGAGTCATAGGTCTCCCAAGTATTTGCTCTGGTGTTATAATCCTTATAATTGCATTTTCAGTTTCATACACTTTTGCATATTCCAAATTTTTCACCCCTTACTACTTTATGTTTACAAAAATTTGTCCTATGATATTAATTTTTCTACACTTAAATCTAAGACTTTTGCTAATCTACCTACTGTGGAGCTGGTAACTGTACATTCTGTATTTAAAACTCTATGTATTGTACATCTACTTAACTTTGATTGTTCAGATATTTGGGTTATGGTTAACCCACTCTCTAATATTGATTTTTTTAAAATACTTTTATTTATTCTGAATTTCATTTATTTACCTCCATTTTATTTGATAATTTCATCTACTGTTACTCCTAAAGCATCTGATATTGCTTTAATAGTTCTTATAGTTGGATTTGTATTTTTACCATTTAACAAATCATATACGTTACTTCTATATAACTTTGCCTTATCTGCTAACTCAAATGCCTTAATATTACTTTTTTCTAGTAATTTTGATAAATTTTTATCTATTTCCACTTTTAGTAACTCCTTCATGATATGATATAATTAGGTTTTAACCTAAAATTATTTGAAAAGGCGGTGATATCATGCAAGAACTTAGAATATCCATAGAACGTCGTTCTCAAGAAGAAACTAATACTCTAATTGATAGCTTTAAAATTTGTGGATGGGAGTATCATGGTAACTACAATTTTGTAGATACTCATATATTCGCAGTCTTTACTTGGTCTCAAAATAGTGAACCTATTTATCCTGAGGGGTACGAACAACATAAAGCTGTATATCCTGTTCATTCTCAGGGGATAAATTAGTCAATAATGTAGGATTAAACATTGGAATCGCTCCATTTGATATTAACTCATTATATTTTTTTTCATCTGTAGTTATATAAAAATGTGACGATTCCAATACCCCATAATCTATTGTTACTGAAATATCTTTGCTTTTCATAATTTTCCTCCATATCGTTTATTTATTAGAAATTCCATTTGTATTTTTATCTTGAGCAGGTCTTTCTTTAAATTCTAAATACTCTTCTACACTATTAAATTCTATTGTTATTTTCATAAGTTCCCTCCTATGCTATCTCTTGATATTCTTTTAGTAATTTATTTAGTATGTATTCCTGTCCTTTACCTGTTATTTTCATTGTTTGATAAGTAAATGTCCCTGTTTGTGTATTTCTAACACCTTCCACAACCTCAAATAACCCTTGTTCTATATATTGTTGTTTAGGTTCATTTTTATTTTTAAAGATTAATCCCCAATCTCTTAATTTTTGGTACAGTTTTCTCTCTCCTATAACTATTCCACCTTTTTTAGATGAAATTACTTTTGCTACTTCTCTAACTAATAATGTGTTTTCTGATGATGCTATTTGATTTATAAACCTATTTTTATCTTCAAGTTCTCTAGTCTTTGCTTTTAAAAGTTCATCTTTTTTATCTATTGTCTTTTGTGCTACCATTAAAGCCTTTGCCATTATTGTTGCATCGTCATCTTCTTCGTTTGTTGGTATGTACCCACCTGTTAGCCTTATTTGCTTAAGCATCTTTTTTACTTCTTTTTTGAATTTCTTTGCTATAGGTTTTCTACTTTGCATTAATACTTCGTATAGTCCATCTTCTGTTAAAAAAGTCATTTCTCTATTTTGACCTGCTCGGAATATTATTCCGTTCAGCTTTTCATCTTCATCTACATTATTTATCATCTTATTTACAGATGAACTATCATATCCTATCCATTCAGCTACGTCTTTTGCTAAAAATTTTGGATTTTCTAAATCTCCATAAGTTGTAATTTCCATTCCTAAAATTTCTCTTTTATCAATCACTTGTAAATTATTCATATTAACCCTCCTTTTGTTACTTATTAAGTAACTTAATTTTTTAAAAAAATCTCCATAGGATTTTTTATGTTTAAAATTATTATCATTTTCTCAATTTCATCTGATCCAAATACACCTTTTTTTAGCTTCGTACTTAATGTTTTGGACGATATACCCAGTTCTTCTGCTAATTTTTTTTGAGTATATCCCTCAGCTTTCATTCTTCACTTAATTTCATTTACTTGTATCATTTCTGCACCTCCTTCGTTACTTCTTAAGTAACATTTTACATACACATATATTCTATGTCAATACCTATTGAGTAACTTTTTTCTTTTTTTTTGAAATTTTTGTTGCTTATAAAGTAATTTTTGTTATATATTTAAGTGGTAACAAACATTATAAATACGAATCGAGGTGAAAGCTAAATGGGATTAAAAGAAAACATAAAAAACAAGCGATTGGAACTTGGCTTAACATTAGAAGAAGTTTCAAATAAAATCGGGATTAAGAAACCAACATTACAAAGATATGAAAGTGGAGTTATATCAAATATTCCATCAGATAAAATAGAAGCACTTGCAGAAGTATTTGATGTATCTCCAGCATACCTAATGGGATGGGAAGGAAAAAGGGAAACTAAATCAACATATAATCCAAATGTTATAACTGAAAAAGATGAAAAAAGTATTCAAAAAGATTTAAAAAAAATTATGGATGATTTTAAATCTGGACAAGATGGTCCTGCTTTTTATAACGGAGTAGAACTTGATGAAGAAGAATTAGAACTTATAGAACAAGCTATGGAATTGGCATTAAGAAGTGCAAAAATTAAAAATAAGGCTAAATATACACCTAAAAAATATAGGAAAGATGAATAGGGATATATAAGGGGGGTTTTATGAAGTCAGATATACCAAAAATAGTTTCTAGCTTAATAAAAAAACATAATACTAGAAACCCTTATACTCTAGCTCAGTGTTTAGATATAGAAATAATAGAGCATAATTTATCAACTGCTTATGGTATGTATAAATTAGTCAACCGAAATAAATTTATATTTTTAAATTCTAAGCTAGACGACATAACTAAAAATTTTGTGCTGTCGCATGAGTTAGGGCATGCCATATTGCACAGAACCAGCCCAGGTTTTTACTTCAAAAATCATACGTTAATGAGAACTTCTGTATTTGAAAAAGAGGCAAATACTTTCGCAGCTGAATTAATTATTCCTGATAGTGATTTTACAGAGGCTCTAGATTACGGGTATACAATCCCTCAAATAGCTTCTGCTTTCAATGTTACAGAAGACTTGATTGAATTAAAACTTGAGAATTTACAATAAAAAAGATGTAGTTTTTATACTACATCTTTTTTATTAACATAAAACTTTTGTGTCAATATTAAACTCATTATTTTCTATCACTTTAGATTGTCTATATTCACTTGCTTCTGCTATTTTTGTAAATTCTACAACTTTGTTATGGTTCAATTTTACTTCTTGCTCTATTTCATTTAAAGATACTTTGAAAAATTCTTTTCTAAGATTTACTCTATTAACACTTCTATTTTCAAATCTTTTATGTAATGCTCTTTCTAAGGATGGTGCATCTTCACTAAAGATCATGGCATGAACATCAAATTTAAAAGGAACTGATGCTCCCCCTAATTCCATAACTCTATCCATTGGTTCTAATCTTCTAGTCATTCCTATTTTATAAATGTTTTCTCCAAATGATCCTATGTTAGAAATTATATATACATATCCCGCTCTTGTATTTTTCTCTCTATTTACTATATCTTCTTTAGTCTTTTCTATTTCAGCTAATTTATTTTCTAATTCTTCTAACTTATTTAGTAGTTTATTTTTATCTTCTTCTGATGCTTTTATTAACTTATTCTTTATATCATTTATTGCATTATTAAAATGAGTTTCTTCTTTTTCTATTTTCTTTTTAGCTAATTCTATCTCTTTTAGTGCCTTTGCTTCTTCTCTCATTCTTTCTTTTATTTCTCTTTGTTCTTCTTTTTCTTCTTGTAGTTTTTTTTCAAACTCATGCTTTAAATATAATTCTTCTAATTTTAATTTTAGATATTCATTCTTTATAGATACATTTTGCATATCAGTCAGTTTATTTAAATCTTCATATACTTTTCTTATTTTTTTCTCAGCACTAACTATATTGCTATACTTTACTTTAGAAATTATATTATCGCATTCATTATTAAAAGCTCTCAAAATTAACTTTACAGTATCTAAAATAAATTCTTTACCTCTTTTTTTATCATTATTCAGTGTCCATGTCAACGAATGATGAGTTGCTACTTTTCCTTTGATCATGTCCTTCTGTCTATTTCTTATAATTTTCAACTTTTCTTTATATAACTCTGAATTTTCAAATCCATATTTAACTTTATACATTCCGAAGGATTCCATCAATAGGTCTTCTTCTAAACAATAACTTTCTTCTTTTAACTCTTTTACCTTTAAATTTAGTGATTCTATATCAAATTTAATTTCTTGTTTTCTTAAATTCTTTTTTTCTATTTCTTTATTTATTTCTTCTAATAAATCCTTTGCACTCATATAATCAATTTCATCTTTTGTTAATTCTATTTTTTTTAATTGATTTATAAGATCATTTTTTTCGTTTGTTAAATTTTCAATCTCTGTTTTATACTTTTTAATTTAAAAAAAATCAAATATTCCCATTTAAAATCTCCTTTATGGTTTATTTAAATAAACTCTAATGTACATTATCCAAAAATCAATTTTTGGAATAAGTTCTTCTAAATCTCCATATATAGTTTCAGAATCAAAGTAACTATAGCTTACTTGAATATAATGTTTTTTGCCTTGCAATTTTACACTACCTACATATCCATTCCAATGTTTTACAGAAATTCTACCATCATACATTCTAGTTAAAGATATTGCATTATTATCTTTTTCATCTAAATTCTCATATAAATAATTAAAGAATTCTTTTTCTAATTCATTTATTTCAAAATTTTTTTTAGGTGGATCCACATTATTTTTTATTGGATATTTTAAATTACTTAATGTAATCTCTTTATTTTCATCAATTGTTTTCTTAAGTTTAAATCGTAACATATGAAATCTCCAAATAATTATTTTTTTCCGAAAAGCACTATAACATATAAATTTATATTTGTGTATCAGAAAGCACCTATTTTTAAGTTTTAATTTTCTTCAAGGATTATACTCCAATGTATCAATGTATATTTTATTTAAAATCATTAGATTTTTGCTTAAAACTCAAAATAAAGGTACTGTTATATAACTACAGTGCCTTTACTTTTTATCTAGCAAATCTATTTTAATACACCTTTTTCTATACATTTACCTTCTGATTTTTTATATAAATAATATTTATATTCATCTTTCTCTCTATGTACAATTATCTCATATATTGCATCTTTGCTCATTTCTAATGTATCCTTTAATGTATATCCTTCCTCATATATGTATACTGTTAACATATTTAATTTTTTACCTTTATAATTATCGATGAAATCTTTTACTATTTCTTCTGCATTTAATAAATCATCTGTTTGTTCTATTCCAATAAATACATTTTCTTTATTTTCTCCTTTTACTGCGCTTCCTAAAATGTTATACTCATTCCTATGGTCTATAACTTTTTTCATTTTACCTGATATAGTATATTTTACATCATTGTTATTAAATTTCATTTCCATGTTAGCAGAATGCCCTGGTTCTATTTTTAAGGTTCCATAATTCTCCATTAAATCTACATTCTCAAATTTTACAGTTCCTTCAAATTCATATTCTTTATTTGTATTATGAACCTCTACTAAATAATTATGTTTAAGCTCTAGTTTATTACTCGATATTGCCTCATCTAATTCAATAATATTTCCTTTTAAGTCTATTACATTAACTTTTATAAATTCTTCGGGATCTATTTCTTCTTTAGTTACAATTTCTTTCAACTCAGAACTATTATTCTTAGTTTTTCCATGAACTAATGTAACTACAGTAGTACATATAAAAATAAATCCTACGACAATCATTAAGTAGTATCTTTTTTTCTCCACAAGCATTCCTCCTTTTTAATATTTAATTTTTATTAAAAAGCAATATATCATATAGTTTTTTGTTTGTATATGTAAAAGTACTGTTTTTAAGTTTTAACCGTCCATTGAATGGGTAATACGTTTAATAGAATCCTTATTAAAGTGGATTCTCCGATTTTACGTTTAGAACATAAAATTGTTCAAACCTCAATAAATAAAAGCACAGTAGTTTATTCTACTGTACTTTTATTTTTATTATTTAAAAAACATATTTATAATTAATAAGATAATTAATAAAATCGATATGGTTGACTCTCCTATATAATATATAGTATATTTCTTTTCATTTAATTTTTTAATTTTTTTTAATCCATATATAAAATCACACGCTATTACTATTAATGCTATTACTATAGAAATTGTATTATATTCAAAAGCAATTATTAAATATAGTGCTATAAATAAAACTATGAAAAGCCATATAGGTACACCTAATGTTTTAAATTTTATTTCTCGAAATTCCGAACTTGTTATTTTATATTTCTTCTTCATAAAATTTGAAAATATACATTGTAAAATTAAAGTTACTATCAATGATATTATTAAAATATATGTCATTTCTGCCACCCCTTATTAATTGAAATGTATTTTCTATATTTTACCATTATTTGAATACTATCTGTAAATTCTTGCCTTTATTTAACTTTTTTGTAATATTTCCAATAAAAAAAGACTAGGTTTATCTAGACCTTCATAATAACTTATTAATTTATATTTATAGATAAAAAACTATATTTTAAAGTTTCAGTATTACATATAATGGGTAGTATATTTAATATAATCCTTATTGAAGTGGATTCTCAAGTTTTACAGTTAGAACAATATAATTTTGTTCAATTTTTTCTTAAACCTCAAAATAAAAGCACTGTGATTATACAACAGTGCTTTTATTCTATCTAGTTTATTTGAAATAATATTATATTCATTTCATGCTTCTACAAGGACTAAATTCAATTCCTCATGGAAATTTTTAAGAGTTGAAAATTTATATCTTCTATCTTTATTATGTTGATTTTTTTCGAACTTTTTTATGTAACCATCTATGTACTTTATTACTTCTTTGCAAATTACAGGATATTTAGTATTTATTCTGATTTTTTGCTTATATGGTATCTGTAATTCAGTTTGAGGTATAATATATGAACTATCATTTATTATCAATAATTTTCGATAATCTAGCCCAGCATCTGGTTTATCTTTACTAGGAACAGAAAATCCAATTTTTCCGCAGTTTTTAGGTAACGCTGTTCTTAGTGGTACATATACATCATTATCTTTATATTTTATGTGTATATATAAGTATAACCGATTTACTTGTTTATCTATGTTATTATTTTGGTCTAATAGTTCCACATACTGATTATTATACTTTTCAAAATATGATTTATCTATTAATACCATCTCAAATTTTAAATTCACCTTAGATTGTTTAGGTACATTTCTTGTCATTTAAAATTTATCCTCTCATCAAATTATACAAAAAAAGGAACATCTAATAGATGCTCCTTTTTCATTCACTTTTTTGGTTTTCGTTTGAATGAGGGAACCAACTAAAACGCCTCAACTTTTTTTGGTTTTCGTTTGAATGAGGGAACCAACTAAAACGCCTCAACTTTTTCCTAATAACATTATATCAAAAAAATATATTTTTGCAACCAATTCTTTAATATTTTATTGAAATCTCATTTTAACTTCTTCTATTGACTCAATTATTATAACAAGTTTTTGATATTAATAATATATAGTATGATTTAATTTTACCAAAAATAAATATATCACATAAATTTATATTTTTATATAAAAAATCCTATTTTTAAGTTTTAATCTTCCATATAATGGGTAATATGCTTAATATAATCCTTTTGTGGATTAGTCTCCGTTTTATCAATGTATATTTTATTTAAAATCATTAGAATTTTGCTTAAAGCTCAAAATAAAAGCACAGTAGCATAAGCTACTGTGTTTTTATTATTTACTATTTATATGTAAAATTATATTTTAAAAAATTTTTATTAAATTTAATAATTTGCAGTAGTTTTTATTTTTCATTTAAATATAAAACATATTTTTATAATTAATAATATAATTAATAAAAATGATATTACCGACTCTCCTATATAGTATATAATGTATTTATTTTCATTTAATTTTTTAACCTTTTTCAATCCATATAGAAACTCCCCTACCACTAATAGTAATGTTATTATTATAAAAATAATATTATATTCAAGCATAATTACTAAATATATCGCTATAAATAAAACTATGAAAAACCATACTGGCTTGTCTAATGCTTCTGACTTGATTTCTTGAATTTCCGAACTTTTTACTTTATATTTCATCTTTATAAAATTTGAAAATGCATATTTTAAACTCAATATCAACACTACTGATACTATGAAAATATATAGCATACTCCTCGCTCCCTCTTAATGAAAATGTATTTCCTATATTTTACCATTATTTGAATACTTTCTGTAAATTCTTAATTTCATTTATTTTTTATGTTTATGTATAAAAAACTTTTATTTTTCAAGTTTTAATCTCTCATATAATGGGTAACATATCCAATATATGCCCTTTAAGACACGTTTCCTGTTTTTTATATCATTTAATTTTTAAAACTTAATTTAAATTACAAAATAAAAGCACAATATTATAATCTACTGTGCTTTTATTTTTTAATCTAATTTATTAGCAACAACTTTTATTATTTTAAGTTGTTTAATATAAACTGTATTTATACTTATTTTAAATTTTTTAGCAATTTTTTTTATTGGATATTCATAAATATATAAGTATCTGAACATTTTTTGTTCTACTTTTGTTAAATCATTATAAGCATCTTCTACAATATCAATTCTTAATTTTGTTGATTTAATAATATTTTTCATTTCTTGTAATTTTTCTTTGCTAGATTCTTTATATAAACTTATTTTAAGTTTTTCTAGTTGAAGTTTATAAAGATTAAAATTCTTTAAATACAAATATGCTTCTTCTTTTCTCAATGATGTCATTCTGTAACCATTCTCCTTTTGTAGCTATTTATAACGAAATATTTATCTCAAAAAATATTTTATTATAAAATAAGAAAGCATTGTATCATAAACTACTGTTATTTTATTATTTACTATCATATATGAAAAACTTTGATCAATTTAAATTTAATAATTTACAATAGTTTTTATTTTATATTTATCATCTAAAAGTTACTACAATAATATGTTGCTATAAATAAATAATCTAACACACTTTTATTTTTTTATTCTACTCATAAAATTTAATAAGTCTATATACATCCATAATTTCTTCATCTGTCTTTTCTAACTTAAACTTCTCTTTTATATATCCCCTTATATTTGATATATCAATTTCACAGTCTTTAAGATTTATAAGTATGCTTAATATTATATACACATCTGGCATCATTTCTATATATTCTGTTTTGTCAATTTCACATAGAATCTTATCCTTTAGTTGATTTGTATTTCTTTCTCCTATATTTCTCACTCCACTATATTGATATCTATAAAATGTTTTTAGATATTAATAATATAAATTTTGGTACAGGCTATCATTATAGTTTTTATATTTAATAGCATTTCTTACAAGGCACATAACCTTTTGATCTTGCTTCACTCTCACTCATACCTATGGCACCTTCCATATTATGAGCTGTTGGAGATGAGTGGTACTTATTTGACTTAGAACGCCCTCCATTGGCATAAACAGTTGATTCGCTATTAGATTCAGGTTCTTGCTGCTCTTCTATCTGTTCTATATTTTTGCTTTCATTATTTTCAGCCTTTTCTGTGTTTACACTTCCAACAATTTCAGGCTTATCTGTTTCATATGATGTATTATTCTCTTCATTTTTAAGATTGTCTATAAAAGTCATTACTTTTGTCTTATCTTTTTCATTTAAATCTAAGTACGGTTTAGCACTTTCTATAGTTTCCTCTTGTTTTCTTATATTTTCATTACTTTGATTTAATTCTTCTTTAACTTTACTTAATTCAATGTTTGCTTTGTTCAACTCTAATTCTTTTTCTTTGTAAGTCTCTGTTGTTATGCCCGAATCATCTTGCCAAATAATTCCTATAACTAATAATAATGCGAGTACTCCCCCTATGGACTTTCCTATCTTTCCTTGTTTTAATCCATTAATTGCTATATTAGCTGATAAAAGTATTAATGTTATAGGTAACAATAAAAATGATATTATCCCTACTATCCACTGGTTCCTTTTGGATAAACTTTTAAACTTTTTAATCATCAAATCCCATCCTATAATTTTCCAAAGAGAATTATATCACAATTTATGTATATTTTTATATTATTTTTAACATTTTTGTAAATTATTAGAATATAAAATGATATATAATAATGTTAAAATATAACTCTATTTTTAAGGGGTGATATATATGTATTTAGAATTCGATAAAAGACAAGTATTTAAATATGAAATCATAGAAAATATAAATTTTTATATTTCAGAGTCTAGTAAAGGATTGAAATACATCTCAGAAAAAAATAACAAAGAAGCTATGAAAACTTTAAAAAAATTAAAAAAGTCTTTAAAAAATGAATGTAATTATTACTCAAACCCTAATGTATATAAATTTATTAAATCCAATGATATCAATAGAATTTACTTTTTTGGAATTAAACTTGCATATTCAAAATTATATAAAACATATTCATATAAGTATCTTTATGACAATTTATTTAATATTTGGGATAGTATATCTAATAATGATATGTGTTTATTTCTAAAAGATATAAAATATCTTGAGAAAAATATGATAAAAGACTAGGTTATTTTTCCTAGTCTTTTTATTGTATCACCCTATTTCATCTGTCATGTGTATTATATTTTTTTCATTTGACATTTGGTTATATATTTTTCTATTTTTTAAACCTTTGTTTTCACCATATAATATTAAACAAAATATGATTATATATATTAATATGGATATTATGGATAAAAAGTTTTTGCCATTTATAGCTAAATTCAATGATGCATATATTACCAGTGGTAATATCATTAACATAAACGATATTACTGCATATTCTAACTCATAATCACTATGTATAATTATTTTTATACATACAGAATAATAATACATAAAAAATAAAATCTTTATTATTTTACTAGTATTTATTTTTCTCATTCATCAGCTCTCCATTTTCAATTTTATTTTAATAAAAATTATTACTAAAGTTATATTATTTACAACTAATTGATGCCCATATTATAAATACTATCAATGCTAATGCTACAACTGTATTAATATATTCGAATATAAAACACATATTATTTAGACGTCTCCCTAATTCTTTTTATTAACTTTATCATATTCCTACAAAATATTCCAATATTTTACAGTATAATCATACTAAAAAAAGAAAAAGACTAAATTGATCTCTAGCCTTTTTCTTTTCATATTTTCATGTTGTATATTTCAAAGATTTATTGTAACTTCATTTTTCTGTCTTCTACAACTTCCATATTTCTTGCTACTTGATTATTAGTTGAGTCTAACTTTTTATTTATTCTAATTATTCTGCTATCTATTATATTAGCTTTTATTTCTAAATTATCAACCTTGTCATTTAATAATCTTATTTCACTTTTCATATCTTGTTGTTCTTTTTCAATATTAGATAATTTTTCATCAATTTTATTTAATAAATCTAAAATTTGTTTTTCCATATATACTACTCCTTTATTTGTTTATGTAGTCAGTAATAACATAGAATTAGGCTATTAAGAGTTACAAAAAATACATTTTTATACAATTTTAAGTTATAATACTTCTGAAAGGTGGTATGAAAATGAATACTTGTATATACTTAAGAAAATCTCGTGCAGATATAGAAGCAGAAAAAGAAGGCGAATATGAAACTCTTCATAGACATAAAACTACACTTCTAAAAATAGCAAAAGAAGAAAATTTAAATATAGTAGAAATAAAAGAAGAGCTTGTATCTGGTGAAAGTATATCTTATAGACCTAAGATGTTAGAGCTTTTAGAAGAAGTAAAAAGTGGATTTTATGATGCAGTTTTAGTCATGGACATAGATAGACTAGGTAGAGGTAATATGCAAGATCAAGGACTTATCTTAGATACTTTTAAAACGTCTAAAACTAAAATTATTACTCCTCGTAAAATTTATGACTTAAATAATGAATTTGATGAAGAATATAGTGAATTCGAAGCATTTATGGCTCGTAAAGAATTAAAATTAATAACTAGAAGACTTCAAAGGGGAAGAATTAAATCAGTTGAAGAAGGTAAATATATAGCTCAAAGTCCACCATATGGATATAAATTTGCATTTAATGAAAATGGTAAGAAATTAATGGTAATAGATGATGAAAAAGCTGAGGTTATTAAAATAATATATGATATGTATGTAAATAGTAATAATGGTGCTGACTCTATAGCTAACTACTTAAATTCATTAGGATATAAAACATCAACAGGATTAGATTGGTATGGAAAAGCAATTAGAGATATACTCAAAAACAAAACTTATTGCGGATATGTAATTTGGTTCAAAGAAGAACGAAGAAAAAGTAAGAGGTATTTAAGTCAAAAACAAGACCAAATAGAATCAAAAGGACTGCATGAGGCTATAATAAGTGAAGATATGTGGAATAAAGCTCAAAAAATAAGAAGTTCTAGAAAGGTATCTCCAACTAAAAGCAATCAAGAGTTAACTAATCCACTTGCTGGGTTGGTTGTCTGTAGAGAGTGTGGATATACAATGGTTGGAAAATTCTCAACAACTAAAAATGGGTATGTAAAGTATATGGTATGTACACATTGTAAAGATATAAGCGGTATAAAGTTAGAAACTTTAGAAAAAGAGATTTTAAATTCACTTCAAGATTATTTAGCAGTTTATAAAATGCAAAATATAACAGGAAATAATCCTAAAAGTGATAATATCCCCTCTTTAAACAGCACTCTTTCTTCTCTTGAAAAAGAATCTATTGCATTAAATAAGCAGAAAGAAAATTTACATGATTTATTAGAGAAAGGTATCTATGATGTAGATACTTATTTAGATAGATCTAGGATATTAGCAGATAAGATTAAAGAAAATAGTAATGCTATTGAAAAAGTAAAAGAAGATATAAAATTAGAAAATGAAAAGATAATTGATTTAAATGAAATAATATACTCTATAGAAAATGTTTTAGAATTGTATGAAAGTGCAAAAGATATAAAGGAAAAAAATAACTTACTTAAAAGTGTACTAGATAAAGTTGTATACTATAAAGAACCAAGGAAGAAAAAAGTTAAATTTGAAATAGATTTAAAAATTAAACTTAGTTAATATTTAATATGGATATTTAATTTAAACTAAATATCCATATTTTAGTATAAATTTAAATGTTATAAGCATACACCAAACTGCACATCTGTTCTTACATTTGTTTCACCAGCTTTTGTATTTTCACCTATTGTAAGTCCATTTTGTTTTAATACATATTCTAGTGTCATTAAAGGTACGCCACCTTTTCTTCCACCTAGTATTTCTTTTCCTTTTAAATCTTCATATTTAAAATCTGGCATTTCTTCTCTAGCAATTATAAAACTTCCATCTCTTTTAGTAAGTTGTGCAAAATTTATTGCATAGTTTTCTTCTCCTTGATTATAAACATAAATAGATGCTTCAGGTCCCATAAGACCTACTTGTGCTTCTCCAGATATTAATGCTGCCATAGTTTTATCTGCTCCTTGAGCATTTATAAGGTCTATGTCTATACCTTCTTCTTCAAAGAATCCTTGAGTTATAGCTGCATATTGAGGTGCATAAAATACTGAATGAGCAACCTCAGCTATTGTTACTTTATCTAGCTTTTTCTCATCAGTTTTTCCTCCTTCACTAACATCTTGGCTGCAACCTGTTATGCATAATAAACCAACTGCTAATGAACTTATAAGTGTAACAGCTTTTTTAAACATAATATCCCCCCATGTTGAGATTTAACTACTGATATATAATATTATTTCTTCATTAAAATTGTTACATTCTAATAAATCAACCTCACTTAAGGGATTTATTTTTAATACTTATTTACAATAAATTTTTTATTTAATGCATCTGTAATATAATTAATTCCTATGCCATTAATCATCTGAGTAAAACTTTCATATTTATCATAAATATCTTTATAAAAATCTACTAAAATTTCTATAACTTCAAGTAGTTCCTTTTGTGTACTTACTTCAACTATTAATTTGCTCTTTATATATATCCTATAATTTGGTTTATCTCTTTCTATTATTTTAAAATAACATCTTTTAATGCATTCTCCACATCCTATACATTTTTCTTTATCTATACAAACATCCTTACAAATTCTTTGCATTGCCCTACTTTTGCAATTTCTTATAGATGGACAAGTTTTGCAGTAAAAGCACATACCTTTATGCATACTTACACCTTTCTTTATTAATATAGCTAAGTCATATTCATTAATATCAAAATTATCACTACAAGATTCACTTATACTTATGTTTATTCTATGGTTTAGCTTTATTTTCTTAGTACTTTTATCAATATATTTATATATTTTATTAGCTAAATTAACATCTTCACTCACAGAATATATATATATATTGTTAGTACAATACATAAAGGACTTTATATGTTGGTTGTATATTTTTAATTTATTATGTTCTTTTATATGCATAGCTTTATCATTATTCATAAAATACTCCCTTTAATATAGATTATTTATGATTATTAACTTTAAATTCTTTCAGTATAAAGTATATTTTTATTATTTTGTAATTATGTGCTTATATTTTTAAATAAGATATTATTGTTCTTAAAATTTAAATTAATTTAGAAGGTGTGTTGTAAAATAATTTATATCCATTTTAAAATTTTTTTATATGAATATTTATCTATATATGTATTAATACTAATTATAAGAATATAATAAGTTGGATGTGTTAATATCTAACTTTGAATTACGAGGTGCTTATTATGAGATTATCTTTTAAATCATCTAAAAAAAGTAGTGTATTAAACCTACTAAACTTCAATGAGTTTACTTATGATAATGATGTTTTATCATATGATGATGAATACTTTGAAGAATATGACTACTATACAAATAGTATTCCTAACACAAATTATGGATTTGAAAAAGATGATATCTTGTATTATTGATATAAAAAGGACTAGGATTACCTAGCCCTTTTCTTATGCATTTTCAAAAGTATATATAGCATCTATCCTAGCTGTATATATAGATGAATTAGTACAACCTACATACTTTGCATATTTTTCTATTTTTTCCTTATCTATTTCAAGATTATAAGAATGTTCTTTTAATAACTTTTTAACATAATTATCCATTAAATAATCTTTATAATCACTTATGTCATACCCTAAGTAAATTGTTAATCGTTCTATTTCTTTATTAAAATCTCCATCTTCTTTTATTAAAAACTTATATACCTCTTCTCTATATGGATTTAAATGTATTATTTGTTTAACTATTTGAGCTTCATCTAATCTAGTTATAAATCCATCTTTGTAATTATTAAATAGTGCATTAGATTTTTGCTTGCTTTCTTCATCTATAAAAAAGCCAATATTATCTACTTTATTTTCTACAAGTGCATCTACAACTGCCATATGTATGTTAAAGCAATCATTATACAAATGATTAGATAATGATTCTAATATTGATTTAGTTTCATTATTTTTAGAGTTGTTTCTCTTACCTTTACTTTTAAATAAGTTATTACACATTCTTTCATAGTTTAAGTATTTTTCGCAATAGCTATTTTTAAACACATCTATGTCTATTGTTATTACATTAAAGCTTATTATAGTTTCTATAGCCTTTTTTAGCCCTTCTTCTATGTATTTATAACCATCATTTTTACAGTATTCTTGTAGGTTATTTATATTTTGAAGATATTTAATCCCTTCATTGTAAAAACTCTCACTAACTTCTATAGCATATAACTTAAATAATCGTCTTACCTTATTGTAATTATCCATTTTTTCATCAAACTCTACAACTGCACCATTTATATCAAATGTAACCATTTAATTTCCCCCTATCAATATAAAACCTTCTATACTTCTAATATTTGATTTTAAAATTTATTTTCCTTTTAAATACGTAATTTGTCTAACGTTTTATTTTTTCTATTTAAATATATGGTGTTATTTTATATTAATAAGAGGTCTTTGGTAAAATTTTGATAGCATTATATACAAAATTCGATTTTTTATTAAAACCATTAATAATATTTTTCAAAAACATAAAAAATGAATTATCTTATGCATTAGATAATTCACTCTTTTTACTTAATACTATTTATATAATATTAGTCATCCCTGCTAAAATAGGTAAAAATACTGCTATAAGTAAATTAGCTACCTTTATATTAGTAACCTTTAACATATTAAGTCCAAGACCTATTATAAGTAAACTACCTATGGCAGTCATAGAATTTATAACAGGGATTGAAAGTATTCCCGACAAACTAGATGAAAGTATTGTTATAATACCTTGATATAAAAATACAGATACTGCTGAAAATAAAACACCTATACCAAGAGTTGATGTAAATATAATAGCACTAACACCATCCAATATAGACTTAGCAAATAATGTTTCATGATTTACACTTAGCCCACTTTGAAGACTGCCAACTATAGCCATAGCTCCAACACAAAACAATAAACTAGCAGACACAAATCCTTCAGATATAGATACAGCTTCTTTTTCTTTATCTTTATTAAACTTTACTTCTAAATAATTCCCTAATTTATTTAGCCATTTGTCTATATCTATAATTTCCCCTAATAAAGCCCCTAAAGCTATACAAACTATAGTCAAAAGTGTATTTTCTCCTTTAAATGCTCCCTCTATTCCTATATATATAACACAAAGTGCTAAACCATTCATTACAGTTGTACTTATTTTTTCACTTAGTCTTCCCTTGACAATAATTCCTATTATACAACCTAAAACAATAGATATACTATTTACAATAGTTCCTATCATAATATCCCCCCAATATTTTAATCCTAAAATTTATCCCTTAAATAATATTATTTACCTCCATTTTATATAGTTTAAACTTCTACAGGTATTAAATCATATCCCATACTATGTACAAACTTTTTCAGACCTTCTGAGGATAAATTAACCATCTTTGTATTTATATTAGGATGAAAGTTTAAATTTTGTCCATCTAATACATCTTTATCTATACATAAGGTTACTTTTTTCTCTTCATCATTTATTATAGAAAATGGATTAACACTACCTGGTGTAAGTTTTAATGTGTCATATAGCCTTTCTGCTGATGCAAAAGATAATCTAGTACTTCCTAATTGTTCTTTTAATATCTTTAAGTCTGCTTTTTTATCATCTCTAACTACTACTAGATAATATCTATCTCCTTTAGAATTTTTTAAAAATAAATTTTTACAATGATTTCCCTTAGCTACATCCTTTATAATCTCTAACTGCTCTGCTGTGTATATTGGTTCATGTTCAAATACTTCATACTCAATATTTAAATCATCTAATATTTTGTATACTTTAGTCTCTATGTTCATATATTTCTCCTTATATATTTTGTGATTATATTATTTATATTTAATTATACTAAATATTAGTAATTTCTTGTAAGTACTTTAATGGATTTCTAGAAAAATCTTGAAAAGAGCCTTCTGTATATATCACATCTTTTCCTAAAAATCTTTTATATCTTTCTTCTTCCTTTCTCATAGAGTAATCTTTTTTTCCTTCATGATTATTAAATACCATAATCTTTAAAGGAGGTTTTCTTCTACTACCTTGAACTCTTTTTAACATATACTTTATATGTATATCAGAATCAGGGAAAGAATATCCACAAAATACAAGTATATCTGCGTTTCGTAAATTCTTTTCTACTTCTCTCCAAACATTAGATATATAAACATTTGACATATCTTTAAAGTATGTAGGTGGTATTATTATAGGTATAGTAGTTTCACCACACTCTAAACATTTAGCATCTTCTATATTATATAATAATCTCATAACCCCTCCTTCATAAGGAGTTAATGTTAGGCTGTTACATATAGGGCAGTATAGCCAATTTAATGATCCATGTATTTTATATAGCTTTATAGTTTTTCCAAATGGTTTTCTCCAGCCATCTTTTACATAAAAGTTAGTAAAATCAACTCCATAATCTAGCATTATATGATTTTTTTCTTCACTATATAAGGATGCTATGGTATTATCTACATGTATATCATAGTTTGCACTTATAAATGTTGTCTTTTCTATTAAGTTTGCTTTAGATAAATTATCTACTAATAGCTTATGGTATTTGTTATTTCTATTTTCACTTTCATGTATTGCCTTTGCCATTAATAAAATTAAATATTGTCTTAAAAATCTTATGCTATCACTTTTGTTACTTAAATTTTCCATCCCAAAGTTTTTAAAAGCTTCTCCTCTTTTTTCTGCCAAATCAAGAAGTCCTAATACTTCTTCAAAGGTTGGAAAGTTTACTTTATCTATATTATCTTTTGTTATATCTATATCAAACATTTGTTTAAAGAATTTATATAGTTCTTTATTCATGTCACTTTCAAAATCATTATCTTTTAAACTTTTAAAGTAATCTACAAAAAGGTCACTTTGTATTGGTAAATTTTCAGCAGCAGATGCTCCTGCTCCAAGGAATATACTTATGTTCATTTTGCCCTCCATTACTAATTTAAAGTCTTTATTTATTATATTAAATTTTTTAAAATTTATAATTTATCATAAATTTTCTTAATAAATGATCTATGTTTAGTAAACTATGTAAAAAAACCACCATTAAGGTGGTTATAAGTTTACTATTTATAATTTAGTGTTTGATTTTAATTTTAAAACTGCTTCTGCTATTCTTTTTTTTCTAGTTTCTTGTTTTTTGGCACCTGTTATCCATTGATAGTATTTTTTCTTTGAAGAGTAAGGTAGACTTTCATAAAATTTCATAGCTTCTTCATTTTCGTTAATAGCATTTTTAAAATCACCTGGTAATTCAATTACCCTTTCCTCTTCATCTTTTTCAATTTCAACAAATACTTTATCTAAAGCTTCTTTACCTATTTCTTTTCTTATGGCTTTAGTTATCCCTATTATATAACATCCTAGGCCCATATTTACTATAGATCCTCTATATTTGACTCCATCAAATTTAGCTTTTACTTTTATCCTTTTTGCATTAAATTCTGTTTCAACATCAAATGGTATTTCAATGAATGTAGCATCTTTATCTGGTACTTTCTGTATTATTGCTTCAAACTCATAGATCATATTTTCCTCTCTAGGCACAAATCTTTAGTATATATCTTCTCTAACTAGATAATCATTACCATCTTGGTCTTTGAATGAGAATATTTTTCCATAAGGCATTATCATTAATTCTCCTACTTCAACTTCATTTGATTTCATTTTATTGTAAGTATTTTCTATGTCCCTAGTACTTAAAATTATATTAGGATGATTAACATTTGCTTTTGGATTTTGAGATAACATCATATTTTTATCATATATAACAAATGTAGTAAATTCTTCTTTACTTGGTCCAACTTCTAGCCATTTCATAGAAGGTCCCATTTGCTTTTCTAATTTAACTATAAAGTTCATTTTGTTGATCCAAAACTCTTTAGCCTCTTCTTGATTGTTAACATATATAGTTATTTTTCCTATTTTGTCTATCATATAATTTCCTCCTAAATTGTTGTAAAAAACTACATATTTAATTTTTTATTTCAAGTTCTATAAATTAATTTGAGATAATATTATAAACATATTCTTTTTAAGATTATATACCCCAAAAAACAAAATGTATATCTTATTATTAATAAAAATTATGCTAAATTTTTATCATTAACTTACATATTTTTATATCATAAATAAATATAGGCTATGGAGATTGCTCCATAGCCTAAGTTTTTATCTTATTTATTTTAGTTTTAATAAGATAACTTCTACTGATTGTTTTTGTATTAATATAAATTATTAGATTTTATTACTTATTTACCAGCTATTGATAGCTCCTTAACTATAACAGAAGGAGAACCAACATTACTCATAGGGAATTTTAAATCACTTCCAACTACTTCTATATCTTTTAATAATTCAAAGTAATTTCCTGCAACAGTTATTTGTTCTATAGGATGAGTCTTAACTCCATCTTTTATATAAAATCCTTTAGCAGCTAATGAAAAATCTCCACTTATTGAGTTAGCTCCAGAGTGAAGCCCTGCTAAATCAGTTATCATTATTCCCTCATCAACTATCTTCATAAGTTCATCTAAATCTTTATCTCCAGCTTCAATATATAAGTTACTACACTCAACACCTATATTTGATGCAAATGATGCTTTAAATCCATTACCAGTACTCTTAGTATTTGCTTTATTTGCAGTTTTTAAGTTGTGAAGTAATGTATTTAATCTACCACTAGATACTAATTCTTTTTTATAAGTTGCCACACCTTCATCATCAAAAGGAGTTGACCCTAATCCATTATCTAAAAGTGGGTTATCAACTATAGTTAAAACTTCACTTCCTATAATCTCACCTTCTTTTTCCTTAAGAAGAGATAATCCCCTTTGTGCAGCATCTGCACTAAATGTATTTGAGAAAGTTTCAAGAAGTGATGCCATAGCATCTTTATATAGTATAGTTTTATATTTTTTAGATTCTATACTACTTCCATTTAATTTACTTATAGCTTCTTTAATACCATCTTTAGCTATTTGTTTTGGATTTAATTTATCTATAGAATTAACTATAGAATATCCTATACCATCTTGTTTTTGACCATTATCTTCAACAACAGGTACAACATAAGCCATTAATATATTACTTTTATTATTAAGCTCTAATCCATTAGTGTTATATATGCTATGACTAGATGAACTATATGATATTTTACAACCATTTATATTAGCGACCTTATCGTAAGACTTAGCTTCTTTTTCTATATTAAGTACTAAATCTATCATTTTAGCTGGGTCTATGTTTTCTAAGTCTTCACTGTAAGTTTTAACTTCGCTATAATTCTTATCACCTTTATATATAAATTGAACATCATCACTTTCTACATTTAAAGCACTTTCCTTAGCATTTTTTATAAGCATATTTAAGGCATCAAAATCTAGTATTTCAGTAAAAGAATATCCCATTTTACCATTTATTAATCCTCTAAAAGAAAGTCCTTTAGATTTTTCTAAGTTGTACTTTTCAACTTCACCTTCATAAACACTTATACTTAAGCTTTCTCCTTGAGTGTAGTATATTTCGCATTCACTAAATCCAGCTTCTAATCCTTTTTTAAGCAACATTTTTCTAAAAGCATTAAATTCCATGACTAATTCTCCTCTCTTCCACCAACTGTTATTTCTTTTACTCTTATCATTGGTTGACCTACGTTAGTTGGTATACTTCCAGAAGATGAACCACACATACCTTGTGCTTGTTTTAGATTGTTTCCAACCATATCTATATTCATTAAAACCTCGCTACCTTTTCCTATTAAACTAGCACCTCTTACAGGTTCTACTATTTCACCATTTTTAACTAGATACCCTTCTGATACTGCAAAGTTAAATTCACCAGTAACAGGGTTTACTGATCCTCCACCCATTTTTTTTGCATATAATCCATTGTCTATAGACTTTATTATATCTTTAGGATCATCAGTACCATTTGCTATATAAGTATTAGTCATTCTTGAAGTAGGCGCAAATTTATAGCTTTGACGTCTACTACTTCCAGTAGCTTTCATATTCATTCTTCTACCGTTTAATTTATCTATCATATATGATTTTAGTATTCCATTTTCTATTAGTACATTCTTTTTAGTAGGATTTCCTTCATCATCAATATTTGCTGAACCCCAGTGATTAGTTAATGTTCCATCATCTATTGCAGTTACCTTAGTTGATGCTATTTGCTGACCTAACTTATCTGAAAATACAGAGTTTCCTTTAGCAACAGAAGTAGCTTCTAGTGAATGGCCACATGCCTCATGAAATATTACTCCACCAAAACCATTGTCTATTGCTACTGTCATTTTACCTGCTGGGCAATTTTTAGCGTTTAGCATTGTTACTGCCACACGAGATGCTTCTTTTCCGTAGTATTCTGGGTCTATTTTTTCAAATAATTCAAATCCCATGCTCGCACCAGGACCCTCAAAACCTGTTTGATTTTCAGTTTCATTAGATGCTACTGAATTTATAGATAGTCTAGTTCTTATTCTTCTATCTTCTACGTATAGGCCTTCTGTGTTTGCTATTAACACTTGTTGGTCTTTATCTAAGTATCCAACACTTACTTGAGATATTGAACTATCATATGATTTTGCACTTTTATATGCCCTTTTCATAACGTCTATCTTTTTATTATATCCTACAGAATTTGGATGTACCTTTATAGGATTTATATCTGTTAAAATTTTAGTATTATTTAAAGTTATGCTTATATTTTCCTTTAAACTACCTAATGCTAAAGCTGCCTTATAAGCTGTATCAATTAGTGAGTTTAGGCTATTGTCATTAGTGTATGCATATACACTTTTTAATCCTTTAAATATTCTAATTCCTATACCGTAACTTCTTCCCCCTAGTGCATTTTCTATTTTTTCATCTATTAAACCTATAGAGTTAGTTATAGTGTCTTCTTCAAATATTTCAGCAAAGTCAGCACCTGTTATTAGGCACTTTTCTAATACTTTGGTTGCTATTTCTTTAGATAACATAATTTTCCTCCTATTTACTCGTATATTTATATTATATATATAAAAACACCCGTATACAATGTATACGAGTGTCCTATATTTAAATGATTTATTTATAAGTTATTTACAATACTTATTTTTAAGTTCTATATATTGATTTATTTCTTCTTCACTAGGTCCTACTTCACCATGAAAATCTAATCCTTCTTTTCTAACTCCATATTTTCTATATGCATTAAACTTATACTTGCACTTATCTTTAATAATCTTTGAAACTTCTATTACAGTTTCTTCATTATTTAAATTAGGAGCTATAACAGTTCTAACTTCGTAAAGTTTTTCTATACTTAAAAGATATTTTAAGTTTTTTAACACTATATCATTACTTACTCCTGTTAATTTAATATGCTCATATTCATCAATACTTTTAACATCTAGCATAAATTTATCAGTTAAATCAACAAGTTCTTTATGCTCTGTTAAGTCTATGCTTCCATTAGTATCTATAAAACAAGTAAGGTTTAATTCATCTTTGACTTTTTTAAATAATTTTACTAAAAAATCTGAGTTAAGAGTACATTCACCACCACTTACAGTTATCCCTTGAATAAATGGACTTATTTCTTTAATTTCTTCAAAAAGTTTATCTACTGAATAATCTTTAGTTTTAGGGCTTGATAAATTATCACATGCTTTAATGCAATCGTCACATCCTACACATTTTTTTTCATCCCAAACTAGTTTATTATCTATCTTAAATAATGCATCTGCTTTACAAGTTAAAATACACTTACCACAATTTATACACTTATTTATAGTTTCTGGATTATGACAGTAAGTACATTTAAAATTACAACCTTGAAAAAATATAGCTGTTCTATTTCCCGGTCCATCTATACAAGAAAAAGGAATAATCTTATTGACTAGTGCCATAATTAAGCCCTACGCTTTCTATCAAAAGCGTTAGAACCATGTTTTGCATTCATACCAAATACTGTTGCATTGTTTTTAACTGCCTTTTTATTTTCAAGTTGATTAACTTCTGATTTTTTAACTAAATATCCTGTAACACGAACAACATCACTACTATCTGAATAAGCTGATATATATCTTATTCCAGTTTTAAATGCTCCATCTATAACATTAACTATAGCTTCTGGATTATCTTTATATGTATCTTCAAACACAAATATATCACCTATTCCATTGAAGAAGTATTTATGATATGGTGCTGATTGTATAATATGTTTAAATAATTCAGGCTCTTCTCCTACTGGAATTCTACATCCTGGAGATATTCCTGTATCTGTATCTATACCAACTTGAGCGTGCATTAAGTGTTGACCATCAAAACATCCTGTATACTTTGATTTATGTGAAGTTACTATAGAATTAATATTTTCTATTATTCTTAATCCTAATTCATTGGCTTCTTTTGAATATCCAAATCTGTCCTCCTGATTAGTTGCATTTAATAAATGGTTTACAGCCTCAGCAAGTCCAACTATACCAAACATTCCTGAGAATAAATCTTTTTTAATAAATCCTTCTAAAACAAGGAAATTTGATTTAAAGAATGCTGCTTCTTCTACTAAAAATCTTATTCTTTCATCTATATACTCAAGCATCTTTTGTGTAACAAAAGGTATTTTATTTTCTAAAAAATCGTCTACAGAACTTGATTCTTCTGCTAATCTACTAAGAACAAGTCTAACTAGGGTATATCCCCCTCCACCTATTAAAAATCCATTATAACAACTTGCAAGTGCATATTTTTCAGTTTTAAAATCAACAACATCCATTTTATGATTTGCAAAACTTGGCTTAGCTGTAGATAATGACGTTTGTGCACATAATGTTATAAATTCTTTTGATGTTAAGTCTTTATCATATTTAACAGTTAAATTTGGTACTGCACACTGTAACTCTCTCATAGCTTTAAGTATAAGCCTACCAGCTTTAGTATCTATTGGACCTATATTTGCATGAACAAATGAATCAGTAAGCGTTCTGTCTATGTGTTTTAAGTATAATTTTATAGCCTTATAAGCTTCTTCTTCATCTTTTACAAAAGGTTCTAAAAGCTCATCTATATTCCCTAAATATACTGGATATGATGTTATTGATGGAACATGCTTGTAAAATATTAATAAGTTATTAGTTGCTTCCCATATATCAGTAGGTATATCAAGTTCTAAAAACTTACATCCTTCTTTCATTAGTTTTTCATAATCTGGTATAACATATCTTGGTCTATAAGGAGCATTACCTTCAAACATTGTGCATATTATATTTTTTTCTAGCAAAGTCTTTGTTTTATCATCTATATTTAATACATTAAGAGTACTTTCTCCTTGACCTGCTAGCTGTAGTACTTGCTGATTATAAGTTAAAGTTTCATTTTTTATAATGTTTAGTGCTTGATTCATATATTTTCCCCCTATAATTTATATTAATTATTTCCTTTTAATTGAATCTAGTTTATTTAATAATTTATAAAACTGCTCTTTATTTATTGATATATATTTTCTACTTACACAAATTAAATTTTCTTCTTTTAATTCTTTTAAATTTCTATTTATTGTTCTTATAGAAAATCCTAATACTGATCCTATTTCTTCTCTTGTTTTATATATATAAACAACATCTTTTTCTTCACTTTCAAATATATCTATTAAGTAATTTATTAGTGAATATACTGCTGGGTATGCAAGAACTTCCCCTTTGTTTAAAGATTGTTCATACATGCTTTTTGATACAAAGTGTAATACTTTTAATGTTAAATCTTGGTCTAGTTTAATCCATTTTATAAAATCACTTGTAGATATTTTAAGCATTATACAATCTGTTATAGTTTTAAGTGTTGATGAATAAGCTTGTTTATTTGCCATAATTTCCATAACACCTATATATGCTATAGAATCTACATCGGCAAAACTATATACAAATCCATTTTCAAATTCATTTCTAACTTGCATTTTTCCATCAAGACTTATATATATGTCTTTTATATTTTCGCCTTTTAATGCTACTGTTTTTTTTCTTTCAATTTTTATAATTTCACATTTGTTTTTTATGTTATTAGGTATTTTATTTATAAATTCTTTTGTATGTTTATCTTCTATATAATTAGAGAATACGCTATCTTGCATATTTTAAGTTTCTCCTAACTATTTAACTTTTATTTTATTTTATCATTGTTTTACAAAAGTAAAAGGACATATGTCCCTTTATATTTTAAATAATGGCTACAAACATACCTATATTACAATAAATACTATTAGAAATAGATTTTTTAAACTTAATTAAGATAATATATTTCACTTTAAATTTAATGAAACTATTTTTTAATTGGACAATAATTGAATTTTGTATATAATATAATCAAAGTTCGCAATTGATATATAATGCGAAATAAAGATATTTTAGATATCATATAGATAAATATGAATTTATTATAAAATTTCATAAATAAAAATTCTAGGGGGGAAACTTGTATGAATACAACAACATTTCTAGATATATTAGCAGTGGCAGAAAAACTAAAATGCAATACTAGGCACTCATGGACATCGAGCGGACGCCATGAAAGTGTAGCAGAACATAGCTGGCGTATTGCATTAATGGCATTATTAATGCGTGATGAATTTCCAAAAATTGATATGGACAAGGTAATTCGTATGTGTTTGATTCATGATTTAGGTGAAGCCTTTACTGGTGATATTCCTGCTTTTGAAAAGAAAGAAGAAGATAGTAAAAAAGAAGATGAGGAACTTTTCAAATGGATAAAAACTTTCCCTAATCCTTATCGTGAGGAATTCACAGAGCTTTTAAAGGAAATGAATGAACTAAATACTGATGAAGCAAAGCTTTACAAAGCATTAGACAATTTAGAAGCAGTCATTCAGCATAACGAGGCGGATATTAGTACTTGGATTCCGCTAGAATATGACTTACAGTTTACTTATGGTGCAGATAAGGTGAAATTTTCTCCTTATTTAAAAGAGCTAAAGGAAGAAATAGACCAAAGAACGACAGAAAAAATAGCTCAAAAGAAGGAAGCTTAGTTATTTAGAATAAAGGCTATGTTAGCTAACTTTGTTATAAATATCAATTTAAAATAACTCTATCTTAGTCATTGAAATGTTGAATATACTAAGATAGAGTTATCTCTTAATTTATTAATATTATTTTTTAATATCTTCTGTTGTAAGTATTGCTTTCTTATCTATCCCTGAATATTGATAACCTGTAACTTTAATTCCAACAAATCCAACTAATACTGCTAATGCTATTCCTATGATTATTTTTTTACCTTTTGATTTCATTTTTTATCCCCCATGATATATATTTTCTTGAATTATTTTTCAATTATAAAATAGTTATATAAAGCAGACAACTATACTATATACTTAACTTATTTTTTAAATTGTTTATCATTGACATAGTCTTATGATTTACGCCTTTATCTGGATGATGTTTATGGCTTAATAATTTAATGGCTTCTTTTCTTCTGTATCTATATCTAATTTTTCGTCACTACAAAAAATAAATTTAAATTATCTATATTTAGTTATTTCATTAATTCTTATTAAAATTTACTATAGCCTACCAAAGTCTCTAAATTTTTTAGGTGTCATTCCTGTAAACCTTTTAAATATTTTAGTAAAGTAGCTTTGATCGTTAAAATGTAGTAATACAGATATTTCTAAAATTGAATAACCATCTGATAAAAGCAACCTTTTTGCCTCTTCAATTTTTTCTTTTAAAATATATTCACTTATAGTAATACCCATCTCTTTTTTAAAAAGCCTAGATATATAGCTAGGATTAAAATTAATATATTCACAAATATCCTCTAAAGATAGATTACTATATAAATTTTGATATATAAAAGAAATGCAAGCTAGTATTGGACTTGAAAAATTTTTATTCTTCAAAATACGAACTCTATCTGCAAAATCACAAGCCATAGTTATTCTCAAATTATTCAAATCATTAAGTGTATTAAGCTCCTCAATATGTTGAATATAAGAATCACTAAGTGTATATGCAACTTCAGGATTCATTCCACCAGAAATTGCAGCACGAGTTACTAAGGTAGCGGTAGTAATTAATAAGTTTTTAACTGATCTTATTGAGTTATTCTTAGCTAAAACACCATAATTACCACTTACAGTATCACACAAAACTTTAATTAGTTTATCTTTGTTCCCAGTTCTTATACAGTCCATAATTGCCTCTTCATACACAAATGAATGATGAAAAACATCATTTTGCCTAGCTAAAGTGGCTATATTTTCAAAGTTACTAGAAATATTACTGATTATATCATTGTTATAAGAATTTATTTGTATAACATCATCAAAATCTAGCTTTTTATTATAAATTAAATAATAAGATAGAATACTTGTATTTATAAATGTATTAAAGTCTATAGTTGGTAAAGAGTTATAATATTTTAATAAAATATTCTTTTCTTCAAGGGTTATATTATGTTTAAAAATATTATCTATATTATCAAATTCAATTGGCTCATAAAGGCAAGGTCCAATAATAAAATTACCAATAAATTCATTATCAATATAAAGTCCAATAGATATAAAATTTTCCATATACTCTGTAGATTTAATCACAGGAACAGGTATAAATGTATTTAAGTTAAAAACTTCTGAAATAGATTTTATTAATCTATCATCAATTATACATAGATTATTCTTACTCTTTGTAGAGTACTTTAATGAACCATCTCTACTAAAAAAATATAAAGGTATTTTTAAAGTATCAAATATAATATTACAAATAAAATTTATATCATTACACATTTCTGTTTTTAAAATCATAAAAAATCCCCTTTAGTCAAAAAAATAATACAAAAGCAAAAATAATACAAAAATTATACTATTATTATTGATAATATATTATATATAACTAAACAATCAAGTCATACTTGATAGTGATATTTAAAATAATCATCAATAAGGTAAATTAAAGTAAAAAGGGGAATTATGACTATGAAAAAATGGAAAGAAATTAAAAAACAAGGCTATAATATTATCTTAAATGAAGGTGGTCAAAATATAGCTTATTCACCTAGCTCAGGAGTTAAAATAATTGAAGAAGATGGATATGCTTTTAAAAACTTAAGTAAAAGTGGAAAATTAGAAAAATATGAAGACTGGAGATTACCAATAGAAGAAAGAGCTAAAGATTTAGCATCAAAAATGAGTATTGAGCAAATAGCAGGGCTAATGCTTTATAGTGCACATCAATCTATTTCAACTAAAGATGACTTTTTCTCTAAAGCATTTGCAGGTACATATAATCGTAAAAAGCTAGAGGAATGTGATGCTAAAATAACTGATTTAAGTGATCAACAAAAGAATTTCTTATTAAATGACAACTTAAGACATGTACTAATAACAGTAGTAAACGATGCCAAGACTTCCGCTATATGGAATAATAATGCGCAAGCTTTTGTAGAAAAAATAGGATTAGGAATACCAGTAAATACAAGTAGTGACCCAAGACATGGTGCAAGTGCAGATACAGAATTTAATGCAGGTGCAGGTGGAGATATTTCAAAATGGCCAGAGCCACTAGGTCTTGCTGCTACTTTTGATAGTGAATTAGTTCGAAATTTTGGACATATAGCAGCTAAAGAATATAGAGCTTTAGGAATAGCTACAGCTTTATCTCCACAGGTAGATATAGCAACAGAACCAAGATGGATGAGATTTAATGGTACTCTTGGAGAAGACCCAATTTTATCAAGAGATTTAGGAGAGGCTTATTGTGATGGCTTCCAAACTTCATATGGTGAAAGTGAGATAAATGATGGTTGGGGATATGATAGTGTAAATGCAATGGTTAAACATTGGCCAGGTGGAGGTAGTGGAGAAAGTGGTAGAGATGCTCACTATGCTTATGGTAAATTTGCTGTATATCCAGGAAATAACTTTGATGAACATCTAATACCTTTTACAGAAGGTGCATTTAAATTAAAAGGAAAAACTAAAAAAGCTTCTGCCGTAATGCCATACTACACTATATCTTATAACCAAGATAAGAAAAATGGTGAAAATGTAGGTAATTCATATAACAAATATATAATAAATGATTTATTAAGAGATGAATATAAATACGATGGAGTTGTATGTACAGACTGGTTAATTACTAAAGATAATCAAGTAATTGATGCCTTCATATCAGGAAAGTGTTGGGGTGTTGAAACTCTTTCAGAAGATGAAAGACACTACAAAGCACTTATGGCTGGTGTTGACCAGTTTGGAGGAAATAATGAAGTTAAACCAGTACTTAATGCATATAAAATGGGTGTTACGGAACATGGAGAAGAATTTATGCGTGCTAGATTTGAAAAATCAGCAGTAAGGTTACTACTTAATATTTTTAAAACAGGATTATTTGAAAATCCATATGTAGATGTAGATAAGTCTCAAGAATTAGTAGGTAACCCTGAATTTATGCAAGCTGGATATGATGCACAATTAAAATCATTAATTATGTTAAAAAATAAAAATAATGTACTTCCAATAAAGGAAAGAAAAAAAGTATATATTCCAAAAAGAAGAATAAAAGAAAGTAAAGACTGGTTTGGTAATGTAATACCTGCTAGAGAAATTGATCCTGTTAGTAAAGTTATAGTAGAAAAATACTTTGATGTTGTAGATGATGCAAAAGAAGCTGATTTTTCAATCGTATTTATAGAATCTCCTAAAACTGTTGGATATACAAAAGAAGAAGGATACTTACCAATAAGTTTACAATATAGACCTTATACTGCAGTAAATGCAAGAAAAACAAGTATTGCAGGAGGCGACCCATTAGAATCATCAACTAATAGATCTTACTTAGGAAAGACTAACTTTGCTAGTAACGAATCAGATTTAGATATAATATTAGAAACAAGAAAAGCTATTGGTAAAAAACCTGTGATAGTTTCTTTAAATATGACGAATCCAACTATAGTAGGAGAATTTGAGCAATATGTAGATGCAATAATTACAGACTTTGGTGCTCAAACACAAGCTATAATGGATATAATTAGTGGAAATGTAAATCCAAGTGGATTGTTACCATTTAATATGCCTGCTAATATGGAAACTGTAGAAAAGCAATGTGAAGATGTTCCTCATGATATGAAGTGTTATAGGGATGAATTAGGAAATGTATATAAATTTGCATATGGTCTTGATTTTAACGGAGTTATAAATGATGATAGAGTAGCAAAATATAAAATTAAATAAGTAATCTAATCTTTATAAATAAAAAACCTCGACAAGACATTTATGTATTGTCGAGGTTTTTATGATGGAGTTAAATCATTTTCATAAGTTTAGGTATAAATAAACTTATTTCTGGTATAAATGTTACTAACATAAGTACAACCAATATACCTACATAGAATGGTAATAAGTATTTTATTACATCTTCTAGTTTTGTTTTACCTACTTTACATCCAATAAACAGTGTATTTCCAACTGGCGGTGTTATATTACCTATACATAAGTTAAATATAAGCATTATACCAAATTGGACAGAGTCCATTCCAAAGTTTTTAGCTATTGGTAAAAATATTGGTGTAAATATTAATATTGCTGGAGTTAAGTCCATAAATGTACCCACTATTAATAATATTAAGTTCATTATTAATAATATTACAACTGGATTTGAAGATATTCCTAATAATAATTCTGTTATTGCACTTGGAATATTTGTAAATGCCATAACCCAAGACATTATTGATGATACCCCTATTAAGAATATTATTATCCCTGTCATTTCAACTGTTTCTAACAGTATTCTAGGCATATCTTTTACTTTTATAGATTTGTAGAAAAAGAATGATAATATGAAAGAATATACAACTGCAACTGCTGCTCCTTCTGTAGCTGTGAATATACCACCTACTATACCACCTATTATTACAAATATTAAAGCTAAACTAGGAAGTGCATCTATAAATATTTTCATAGCTTCACCAAAGATTATCTTATATTTAGTTGAATACTTATACTTTTTCGCAAGTATAAATGCTACTACCATTACTGATAATCCCCATAATATTCCTGGTATATATCCAGCCATAAATAGTGCTGCTACTGATGTTCCTCCACTTACTAATGAATATATTATAAGTGAGTTACTTGGAGGGATTAAAAGCCCAGTTGGTGCAGATGCTATATTAACTGCCGCACTATAATTTTTATTATAACCTTCTTCTTCTTGAAGTGGAGACATTGTTCCACCGATTGCAGCAGCTGCTGCAACTGAAGAACCACTTACTGCTCCAAATAACATGTTTCCTACTACATTTGTATGCGCTAAAGATCCTGGTAATTTACCACTTAATACTTTTGCAAAGTTTACTAATTTTAACGCGATACCACCGTTGTTCATTATTATTCCTGCTAATACGAAAAATGGTATTGCTAATAATGAAAAACTACTTATTCCCGTAAATATTCTTTGTGCCCCAGTTAGTACTGCTACATCCCATGATAATGTAGTTAATATTCCAAATATAGATGCTACACCTATAGTTACAGATATTGGTATTCCTAATAAAAGCAGTATAGGAAACGCAATAGCTATAGCTGAACCTGCTTGAAATGCTAATTCCATAAACTTATCTCCCTCAGATTAATTATATTTTTTATTTCTACACAACGTTTTCATTCTTTCTATTTGATTGAGTTACCCCTCTGTTTGATTGAGTCATCTCTTGCTTTAAATCAATTAAGTTTAATATATTGTAAATAATCGTTATCACTCCTGATAATGGCAATGCTAAATATATATATCCCATAGATATTCCTAATGATGGTGATATTTGCCCCATAGCTAACATACTTATTTGAAGTCCACCTAATACTAAAACTAACGCTGAGAATATCATTACTACCAATTCTGTCATTACATTTAATATCATTTTTACTTTAGGGCTTTTTGATTCAAGTTTTTGTCTAAAAAATACCATAGTCATATGATCTTTTTTACCAAATACATAAGCTGAACCTAATAAAGCCATCCATACAAATGAATATATTAGTAAATCTTCTGATACTGTACTTGGATTATTTAGAACATAACGAGTTATTATTTGCCAAGTACCTAAAACTACCATAAATGCTAGTAGTGTCATACATATGACTTCTATTACTTTGTTTAACATATTTCTTAACTTATTCATCTTTTTTCCCCCTACTAGTATTTATTTACTTTTTGGTGCTTTTGCTTGTATTTTATCGTATATAACTTTTACTTCTTTGTCATTTTCAGTCATTTCTCTATGAAGTGGTAAAACTTTTTCTTTAAATGGTTCTGTATCTGGGTAGTAGAATTTAACCCCCATCTTTTTTGATTGTTCTACTGCTTCACTTACTTTATCTTCCCAAGCATCAACTTGGAATTTGTTTATTTCATCAACCGCATCTAATATTATATTTCTATGTTCTTCACTTAAATTATCTAATAACTTAGCATTCATTATTAATATGTCTGGAATCATACCATGTTGGTTATATGAATAATACTTTGCAACTTCTCCATGCTTATTATTAGTAAGTGCTAATTCATTATTTTCAGCGCCATCTATAACCTTTTGTTGAAGAGCAGTATAAACTTCTCCGAAACTCATTGGTGTAGCAGAACCACCTAATAATTCCATCATTCTTATGTTTGTTTGACTTTGTTGTACTCTTATTTTCTTCCCTTTTAAATCTTCTGGCTTCATTATAGGCTTATCTGTTGTGTACATATTTCTTGAGCCTGCATCAAACCATGTAAGACCAACAAATCCAGATTCTCTAGTTGACTCATATATATCACCCATTATATCTTTGTCATTCATTACAGAATGATAATGTTCTTTACTATTAAATAAGTATGGAAGGTTGAATACGCTATATGATTTATTAAAACTTTCAAGCAAACTTATACTTCCAACAGCTATATCTATAGCTCCTGTTTGAGTAAGTTCTACCGACTCACGCTGTCCACCTAATAACTCATTTGGGTATACTTGTATATCTATTTCATTATTAGTTTTATCTTCTACAATTTTTTCAAACTCTTTTAGTGCTAAGTGTATTGGATGTTCCTCACCTTGGTTGTGAGCAACCCTCATAACTCTTGCTTCATTGCCTTTACTTGAACTACATCCAACTACCGATAAACTAGTTATAGCTGCAAGTAAAATCACTTTAATCCTTTTATTCATATATAAATTCCCCCTAGGATTATTTTATAAAATATTTTTTAGCGTTGTTGTAACATATATCTTCTACTATATTGCCTAATATTTCTAAATCATATGCATATTCTCCATTTTCAACTAACTTTCCTAAGTAATTGCAAAGAATTCTTCTGAAATACTCATGTCTTGTAAATGATAAGAAACTTCTTGAATCTGTAAGCATTCCTACAAATTTACTAACTAAACCTAATTGTGAAAGTGCTATAAGCTGTCTTTCCATTCCATCCTTTTGGTCATTGAACCACCACCCAGATCCAAATTGAATTTTCCCTGCAACTTGTCCGCCTTGGAAGTTTCCAATCATAGTTCCTAATACTTCATTATCTTTTGGATTTAAGCAATAAAGAATAGTTTTAGGTAGATTATCTTCTACATCTAAGCTATCTAATAACCTCGATAAAGAATAAGCGATTTCCCCATCATCAATACTATCAAATCCTACATCCGCTCCAACAGAATTAAACATTCTAGTATTATTATTTCTAAGTGCACCTATATGAAGTTGCATTACCATATTTCTTTCACTATACATTTTCCCTAATTCTATTAATGTAAATGTTGTGTATTTTTGAGCATCTTCTATGCTTATTTCTTCTCCCGCTAAAACTTTAACAAATATACTCGCAACTTCCTCTTTGTTAGTAAGTTTAAAATAAACTCTTTCTAAACTATGGTCTGTTATATTACAACCATTGTCTACAAAGTAATTTAACCTTTTTTCTAATATTTCTATTAATTTATCATAATTTTTAATTTCTGTATCTTCTGTTTTCCCTAATAACTTTATGTAATCACAAAAATCTTTATTTTGTATCTTTAATGCTCTATCTGGTCTAAATGTAGGTCTTACCTCACACTCAAAACTATCATCAGCATTAATTTCTTTATGATATTTTAAATCATCAACTGGATCATCTGTAGTTCCTATATAAACTACATTAGATATACTTATTAATTTTCTGGCAGTTAAATTCTTTTTTACCATAGCATTATTGCATTTTTCCCAAATGTCTTTTGCAGTCTTTGCACTTAAAGTATCTTCAACATTAAAGTATCTTCAACATTAAAGTATCTTTTAAGTTCTAGATGTGACCAATGATATATAGGATTTCCTATTAAATAAGGCATCATATTTGCAAATTCATAGAATTTTTCAAAATCACTAGCATCACCAGTTATATATTTTTCATCTATTCCAAAACTTCTCATGGCTCTCCACTTATAATGATCATGGTATAACCACATTTGAGTTATATTTTCATATTCTTTATCTTCTGCTATTTCAACTGCTGGCAAGTGGCAGTGGTAATCAAATATCGGCATTTTTGAAGCATTATTATGATATAAGATTTTAGCTATCTCATTTGATAATATAAAATCTTGATCCATAAACTTTTTCATAACTTTCTCCTAAATTAATATTTTTAATATCGTTTTCTTACTACATTAAATATTAACATGCCTCTTAATATTTTCTAATATATTTCATTATTTTACCTTTTATACTATTTTTTATAAAAAGTGTTTCGAAATAAAATTTATTTCAAAACACTACTTTTATTTTCATTATTTATTCTTATTTATAGCCTCTATTAATCCATTTATATAAACTGCTCCTAAAGCTCTATCATATAATCCATATCCTGGTCTTCCTGTTTCTCCCCATATCATTCTACCGTGGTCTGGTCTATATGGTCCTTTAAAGTCATAGTCGCAATATGCTTTTACTATTTCATAAAAATCAAGTGATCCACACTCAGATAAGTGAGCTACTTCATTAAAGCTACTTTC
>NZ_JBCIUO010000002.1:0-238737 GCF_039031195.1 Romboutsia sp. MSSM.1001216sp_RTP31141st1_G3_RTP31141_220114
TCCACAGATGAACCTATTACAGCAACCGTTTTTCCACCACCTTTTATACAGCCCATATGCGAGTATGAGTCTATACCAGTAGCTAATCCGCTAACCACATTTATATTCATTTCTGATAATTTACTACTAATTGTTGTTGCACAGTGTTTACCATATGCAGTTGCTTTTCTTGATCCAACCATAGCAATTGATAGCCCTTCATTTAAAAGGTTTATATTTCCTTTATAATATAATAACTTTGGTGCATTATATATATTTTTTAGCTTACTTGGGTAATGATTATCTTCTATACTTACATATTTTATATTTCTCTCTCTTAATTTTTCTTTTATATTATCTAAATAAGCAAGACTTTTATATTTTACTATATTTTCCTTAATATTTAAATTTATATTTTCCATTTCATTTATTTCTTTATCACTTAAATGAATTATATCTTCTACTTTTAATCCATTTTTTAGCATTTTATCTATTATGTTATTACTTATCTTATCTATTGATTTTAGCCATAAATAAGCATCTTTTTTATCCATATGAGTCTCCTATTTAAAATATGTGTAATAAGCTTTTCTAAATGAAAAAGCTTCCATTATATGACTTGAATTTATATTTTCACTTTCTTCTAAGTCTGCTATAGTTCTCGATACTTTTAATAGTTTAGTGTAACTTCTGTTACTTAATTTATATTTTCCTAATATTAGATTTAATGTACTTAAACCATCACTTTCTAGCTTACAATAATCTAGTAACTTTGATGATTTTATCTCATCATTAGTTTTAATTAAATCATTTTCAAATCTTTTATTTTGAATAATTCTTGCTTTCTCCACTCTATCTCTTATAACATCAGAATTTTGTGAATTATCACTCTTAATTAACTCGTCATATGGTATTGAGTTAACTTCCACAAATATATCAAATCTATCTAATAGTGGTCCTGATAATTTATTTATATATCTATCTATGTCAATTTTTTTACATCTACACTCCTTATCGGACATAAAATATCCACAAGGACAAGGGTTCATAGCACCTACTAAAAGCACATTACAAGGATAGGTTATATTTTGCTTCACTCTAGATATATTAATAACTTTATCTTCTATAGGTTGTCTTAATGTTTCAAGTATTTTTCTATCAAATTCAGCTATTTCATCTAGAAATAATACACCTCTATGAGATAAAACAATTTCACCTGGAGTCGCTTTTTGACCCCCTCCTATTAATGCTTGCTTAGTTGAAGTGTGGTGTGGTGATCTAAAAGGTCTTTTTGTAATAATACCTTCATTATCAGAAGTCATTCCACATGCACTATAAATTTTAGTAACTTCTAACATTTCATCTTTTTGAATTTTCGGAAGAATCGTTCTTATTCTTTTTGCTATCATAGTTTTTCCCGAACCTGGAGGACCAATCATTAACATGTTATGATTTCCTGCTGCTGATATTTCTGCTGCTCTTTTTACAAAATAATTACCATAAACATCTTTAAAGTCTTCATCATAACCTATATTTTCTTTTCTATCTTGTTTTTTAGTTTTTATAATTTCATCTTTATCTATATCTATATCACCATTTAAATAGTCTATACATTCTTTTAAGCTGCTAACAGGTATTATATCTATACCATCAATAAAAGAACTTTCTAATATATTATCTTTAGGTATAAATACTCTTTTTATCTTGTTTTCTTTAGCCCCTATTACCATAGGAAGTATTCCTTTAACTTTTCTTATATTTCCATCTAAAGATAATTCACCTATAAACAAACTACTATTTAAATACTCATCATCTTTTTTTATAAGATTTTTAAGTATACCAATGGCTATTGGCAAATCAAAATAAGCTCCTTCTTTTTTCATATCTGCAGGAGATAAATTTATTACTATTCTAGAATTTAAAAACTTATATCCACTATTTATTATTGCTGATTTAACCCTATCTCTTGATTCTTTTATTTCTACTCCTGCAAGACCTACAATATTAAAACAGGGTATACCATTTTGTATATCAACTTCCACCTTAACAATAAAAGATTCTATTCCTATTAAATTACTTGAATTTATAATACTTAGCATTTTAACTCCTCTAAAAAGCATTTTCTATATGGTTAATCTTTTTATCCATAAAATATACTTCTATAACATCAAATCGAATTTTACTATCATAAATTTTTTTTGCAAATATATAATGTTTTGCTGTATTTGTTATCTTTTTTATTTTTTTATTATTTATTGCATCTCTTCCATATCCAAATCTTAAATCCATTCTTGATTTAACTTCTACAAATACTAATTCATCTTCAAATTTTGCTATTATATCTATTTCTCCACTTTTTATTCTATAATTAGTATCTAATACCTTAAATCCTTTTTGTATTAAAAATTCACAAGCTATTTTTTCTCCTAAATTACCTTTTTCTTTATTATTCATAGCTTCTCCTAATTCAAAAACTTTTTTGTAATTATATCCTCCTATATATTTATGTATACTACTTTTTACTTTTTTTGATTGAATTTTTTATAAGTTGCTACTAATATTACTTGTAGAGGGGGGATTTTAATGTCTAGGTCTAAAAGACTTATTTATAAAAAGAAAAAGAAAAGATTATTAAAAAATAGAATTATCTTTTTATCTTCTTTCCTTTTTATACTAACTTTTTCATTTTTAATATTTACATATGGTAATAATCAAAAAAATAATAATACTACATCAAGTAATCCTAAAGTTGTACAAGCTCTATCTTCAGCTAAAGAAACTTCGACTCTCACCTTAAGCACTGCAGGAGATATTATGACCCATATGCCTCAACTTAAAGCTCAGTACGATAATTCATCTAATACATACAATTTTGACAATAACTTTCAGCATGTAAAACACATCTTAGAAAATGACGACTTATCAATAGCTAACCTAGAAACTACTTTAGCTGGTACCTCAGTACCTTATTCTTCTTATCCTACTTTTAATACGCCTGATAATATTATAGATAGTTTAAAATATGCAGGTATTGATATTTTATCTACCATTAATAATCACTCTTTTGACAAAGGTGATTTAGGTGTTAAAAGAACATTGGATATTTGTAAAGAAAAAGAAATAGAAACTATAGGCACCTCTAATAAAAATGAAAATAGGCACATTATAAAAGAAATAAATGATATATCTTTAGGTATAATTGCATTTAGCTATGGTGAAATAATAAATAATAACAAATATTTAAATGGAATAAAAATATCAGATGGATCTAAAGATAATATGAACATATTTGATATGCATGATGTTAACAAGGCTTTTAATACTATAAAAAAAGAACTAGATAAAATAAGAAATACAGATACACAAATAGCTGTTTTACATTGGGGTAATGAATATCAAAGGATTCCCAGTAAATTTCAAAAAGAGTTAGCTCAGAAGCTATGTGATTATGGAGTAGATATAATAGTAGGTTCTCATCCTCATGTTGTACAACCTGTAGAAATAATACGTTCTAAGGATAATTATACCAATACCTTAGTTATATATTCTTTAGGAAACTTCATATCAAATCAAAGACAAGAACTTTTAAACACACCTTACACAGAAGATGGCCTTATAGTATCTATCGAACTTACTAAAGATCATACAAAAAATCAAACCTTAATATCATCAGTAAATTGTATTCCAACTTGGGTCAATAAATATAAAGGCTTTAACAAGGATGTATATGAAATAATTCCAATATACTCTAAAGAACAACTACTTGAAATTAACAATTTACCTATGGAAAGACTAAAACTTTCTTATGAAAATACAGTATCTCAAATAAAAACTTCAGATATAATTAAAGTTCCGCAAAATATTTTTGAGCAAAAGTAAAAGTCTCTCCTAATTATTAGGAAAGACTTTTATTTTTATATCTATTTATATATAACCTTTTCATCTATATCATCTATACTTTGACATCCTGTTAATATCATAGTTGAACTTAATTCATTTTTAAGTTTTTCTACATAAGATTTAACACCTTCTGTTTGACCTCCAAAAGATGCTGTTACAAATGGTCTTCCTATAAGTACTGCATCTGCCCCTAGTCCTATCATCTTAAGAACATCTACACCACTTCTAATTCCACCATCTACAAGTATAGTTATTTTTCCTTTTACTGCCTTAGATATATTAGGAAGTACATCTGCTGCTCCAGGAGTACAGTCTAAAACTCTACCACCATGATTAGATACAACTATTGCATCAACTCCAGCTTCTACTGCCATTAAAGCATCCTCAACCGTCATTACCCCTTTTAATATAAATGGTAAATTTGTAGACTTTTTAAGCCCTTTTATAGCATTTACATCTTTAGGTACAACCTTTTTACCATGCATTGAAAGTGTTACAAGACCACATGCATCAATATCTACACCTACTGCTATTGCTCCTGCTTCTTCTGCAAGTTTTATTTTATTTATTATATCATGATTTTCCCAAGGCTTTATAAACACTATACCTTTACCATTATTTTCTTTAAGTACTTTTAAATTCTCTATTAAAAATTCATCTATAGCAGTATCCCCTACCATAGCATATACCCCTGAATCAATGCATCCTTTAACTACAGGCTCTATATATTCTCTTTCTGATATTTGGCCACCCATATTTAAAGTTGTTCCTGTAATTGGTGCAGCAAATATTGGAGCATCCATTTTTTGACCAAATAACTCTACACTAGTATCAGGATTACATACATTGTGTACTACCCTCATATTTATCTTAACTTTTTCTAAACTCTTATAATTTTCAGTGAAAGCTGATCCGCTTCCCTTACCTCCCATACCAGGCACTTCTCCTGCACAGGCTACACCATTACAAACTTTACAAACCCTACAGCTTCCATTAAACTTTTCTCTAGCATTTTTTTCTAGTTCTTTAAAATTCATCTTAACTTCCCCCATCTTAAATTGTATAGTTTCATTATAATTTATGGTACTTTTATATTTGTATTAATTATAGCACATTTTTTAAGAAACTCTTTCTATGTATAGGAGTTATACCATGTTTTTCTATAGCTTCATAATGTTCTTTTGTTCCATATCCTTTATGTCCTTTAAATCCATATTCAGGGTACATCTCATCATACTGATACATTAAATTGTCCCTTGTAACTTTTGCTAATATACTTGCTGCAGCTATTGATATAGATTTTGAATCCCCTTTTATTATAGGATTTTGAGCAATATCTACTCCTGGTATAGTAGCTGCATCTATTAATAGATAGTCTGGACTTTTCTTTAAGCAGTTTAAGGCTTTTTTCATAGCCATATAAGTTGCATTTAATATATTGAATTCATCTATCTCTTCATTATTTACTATTCCTATACCATAATCTAGGGCTTCTTCTTTTATTATATCAAATAGTTCTTCTCTTTTAGCTTCACTTAGCTTCTTAGAATCATTTATTCCTTCTATCTTAGTTCCTTGTTTAAATACTACAACACTAGCTACCACAGGCCCTGCTAATGGACCACGTCCTGCTTCATCTATACCACCTATATATATATATCCTTTTTCATAACCTTCATTTTCAAATTCGTTTATTTTTTCTAATCTCTCTTCTTCTCTTCTTATAGCATCTAATTTTTTAGCCATTTTTACAGCTAAACTTTGAACTGATTTTCTCTCGTCTATTTTCAAAATTTCTATATATTTCAAATATTCATCAGTACTTATATTTTCTATTATTTCTTTAATTTCTTTTACACTTTTATCTTTCATAAATTTCTCCTTGGATTACTTTATATTGTCTATTTATATATAAATATATATTTTTATTTCCTTCTATTAATATATTAACATATATTTGATAAACTATAATATAGTTCATTGTTTATATATTTATACCTTATAAATTTATAAAATAAAAAATCGTTGGTAATTAAACCAACGATTTTTTATTTTATCCAACTCTATTAATATCAGCACTTGATAAATCTTTAGATGTTGGTATAAAGTTACCTACTAATGATCCTATTAATACTGGAACTATCCAGTTAAATCCTAGTGGTGCAAAAGGTAATTTTGTTACAAGTGGTATTGATATTCCCATTGAATTAGCAACAGTTAATACACTTATAAGTAATGCAGCATATGTGGCACCTTTGAATGCATTATCATTTTTAATTCTTTTACCGAATATTGTCATTATAACTAATACAACTGTCGCTGGGTATATCATATCTAATATTGGAGCTGAGAATTGTATTATTGTACTTACTCCAAAATTTGAAACTATTGCACTAAATATACAAACTACTGTAACTATAACTTCATACTTTAATCTTCCATTAGTTATTTTTTCAAAGTATTGAGCAGTAGCTGATGTAAGACCTATAGCTGTCGTTAAACATGCTAAACCTACTATAAGTGCTAGTATTATTTTTCCTGGTTGTCCAAGTAAAGATGCAGTCATCTCTACTATTAAAGATGTTTGAGATACATCTACTCCATATATTTTAGAAACTGTAGCTCCAAGATATGTTAGTCCTCCATATACTAAACATAGACCTAAAGCTGCAACCATTCCTGCTTTTAATGTTAACTTAACTTTTTGATTTTCTTCTGTATATCCTTTATTTACAAGAGATCTTATTACAACAGTTGAAAGTGCTACTGCACCTAACGCATCCATTGTTTGATATCCTTGCTTAACTCCTTCGGCAAATACTCCATCAATCATAGGACTTGGATTTATTTCGCCTAATGGAGATATTATCCCTTTAACTATTAAAACACCTAAAGCTACTAATAATGCTGGTGTTAAAAACTGGCCTATTATGTCTACAACTTTTGATGGCTTTATAGTTAGTACAAATGTAATAGCAAAGAATATTACTGAGAATAATACCGGATTAAATCCATTAAATAAAGGGTGAACTCCCATTTCGAAAGTTGTTGCTGCTGTTCTTGGTATTGCTAATAATGGTCCAAGACATATCATTATAGCTGAACCTAAAATTATTGCTAATGTTTTTCCTGATCTTCCCAGAATTTTACTTACTTCTCCATTACACTTTGCTGATGCTGTTACTGCAAGTAATGCAAGTCCTACATCGGCTAGTATAAATGCTACAAATCCTATTAGCCAACTAGATCCTGATATTACTCCTAAATATGGAGGAAATATTAGGTTCCCTGCTCCAAAGAACATGGCAAATAGTGCAAATCCTACAACTACTACATCTTTAGTTGTTTTGTTCATATTAACGCCCCCTTAAATTCCTTCGAATTTACATAGATAAGTTTAAATATTAAATTATTTTTATATTAATAAATTATTTAATATTTCGAATTAAGTATAACATCTTTATTTTCAAAACGTCAACAATATTAAAAATATACTAACTTTTTTAAATATTCTGTATATTTTCATTTTCGCTTTATATTGTATCATTTTTCTACAAATATCTTTCCCTATTTCATATTTTTTATTACCTTTTTCAATATTTTCAGTATATTTTTTAATCTTATTTAAATTTTACAATATATGGTTTAATACTGTCAATTCATTTTTGTTATTTTTCTAACTATTCTATTTTTTACAATTATATTTTAATAACGTTTTCTTACTATTTTCAATAGTTTGAGCGTTATTTTATATTTCTAAATTTTTTTATTATTTTGTATAAAAATATCTAAAAGAATGTAAAAAAAGCATAGATAATTATCTATGCTTTTTCATTAAATTACAGCTTCTTGTTTGTGTACTTTTTCATCTTCTTTTTCTGCTTTTAATTCTCTATATAAAACAAATGCTGTTATTGCAGTTGCTAGAAAATCTGCTACTGGTTGAGCATACCAAACCCCATCTAATCCAAAGAATTTTGGAAGAATCATAATCATAGGCATAAGTAATATAAATTGTCTAAGTAAACTTAAGAACATTGCTATTTTAGCCTTACCTATAGATTGTATATAGTTTGATCCTGTTATAGATATTCCTATTATAGGTATCATTAATAGATATATTTTAGCTCCATTAATTGATACTTCCATAAGCTTAGGATCTTTATTAAACATTCCTACTATAACATCTGGTATAGTTTGTATTAATATCCATCCTGCAGTTAATATAACTATAGATATTAATGCAGATATCTTGAAAGCTTTATTTGCTCTTTTATATTTTCTTGCACCAAAATTAAATCCTATTATAGGTTGGGCACCTTGGTTAAGACCAAATATTGGCATTAAGAATATCATTGATATAGACGATATTGTAGCCATAGCACCTATAGCTAAATCTCCCCCATAAATTTTTAAAGCATTATTTGATATAACTTGAACTAGACTTGTAGCAAGCTGCATGGCAAAAGGTGCTGACCCTATAGCAAATATTATTTCAACTAAATGTTTATCTAGCTTTAAACTAGACTTATGAAACTTTAGATTAGATTTACCTCTTGCATAATACATAAGACCCCATAAAGCAGTTACTATTTGAGATGTTACTGTCGCAATAGCTGCTCCTTGTATACCTAATTTAAATCCAAATATTAATACTGCGTCTAAAACTATATTTGTCATACATCCTACTATCATTATTAATGCTGCAAGTTTTGGATTTCCATCACCTCTGATGGTATTGTTTAATGTATACGCTAGTACATTAAATATAGTACCACCTAAAATTATATATATATATGATTTCGCATAACCAATTGTACTACTACTTGCACCAAATATTCTAAGTATTTGATCTCCAAATACTATACCAAATACACTTATTAATAACCCTATTATTATTGATAAAGTTATGCTATTTCCTATAATCTTTTCTGCATCTTCTTTTTTTCCTTGACCTAATTTTATAGATATATTAGTAGTAGCTCCTATACCTACCAACATTGCAAAAGCTAACATTATAGTCATTATAGGAAGACATACTCCAACACCAGTTATAGCTAATGGTCCAACACCTGGTATATTACCTATAAATATTCTATCTACTACATTATAAAGTGCATTTACCATCATACCTATAATAGCTGGAACTGAATATTTTAGTAATAATTTACCAATGGACTCTGTTCCTAGTATTTGTTCATTTTTCATAATTTTCCCTCCTTTATATTGCACTACATATTTTTTTCAATAATATAATCATATTTTCTGATTCTTCTTTGTCTAAATTAGACGTTATAACTTCTTCCCAACTAGACATTATTGTATAAATATCATTTTTTAAGTCTTTGCTTTTATCTGTTAAATATACCTTATATGCTCTTTTATCATCTATGTTCTTTTCTCTTATTAAAAATCCTTGTTCTTCTAGCTTCTTTATCGCTCTTGCAGTTGTTCCTTTATCTATATTTAACACATCTGATAGTTCTTCCTGATTTCTACCATCCTGTCTATAAAGTTCTAATAAAAACATAACTTGCCCAGAACCTATTCCTAATTCATTTAATCTCTTTGATATAAATGAATTACCTTTTCTATATATTTGAGATATATATCTACCTATATGTTCTCGTTTTTTACCCAAAAAATCACCACCTAAATATAACACATATTTTAGAGTAGTTGCATAGACAACTATATTAGTATATCTCATTTTAGTTGTTATTGCAACTATTTTATTATATAATTTTTTAACTTTGATTAAATCACTTAAACTCAAAACATGTTGTAATATAAATACCAACTATATTTCATAGAAAGTAGTTTTTTTAAAGGATACAAATCCCGAAATATCAATATATACATGTGAACAAAAACTGTAAAAATAAATATATAACCTTAATTGAATTTTTCATAAAAGAAATAGATACTATCAAGAAAACGCAAAAAAATAAATAATAGTGATTGGTCTAAAAGCAATTAGGTTCTTCATCAAATATCTTAGTTAATACATTAAGAATTTTAAATATATTACTAAGATAAACTATTAATTAGAAATACTGCTATTTATAGTTATTTTTATGCTAAATTATCACAAAATTCTTTAATATAGCCTAATTAAAATAAAAAGTTGCTCCTTTAAATTTAAGGGAGCAACTTTTTATATACGTAAATATTTTAGGCTTATATTTTTTATTATATAGAATATTAATATCCTATGATTTATTGATTAAAATTGTTCATCATTAAATGATATTTTTCCATCAAAGTACTTATCTTCTTCATCTTTTAAATTAAACTTACCTATAAGTTCCTTTAACATTTGAGCTTGTGCAGATAATTCTTCACTTGCAGCAGCACTTTCTTCAGCAGTTGCTGAGTTAGTTTGTACAACTACAGATATTTGTTCAACACCAACATTTACTTGACTTATATGATTAGCTTGTTCATTACTTACATCTGCTATATACTGTATAACATTTGCTGAATTTTTAGCGCCTTCAACTACTGCTTCAAGAGATTTAGCAGTATCTGAAACTATTATAGTCCCCTTTTCTATAGCTTTAAGTGATTTTTCAATTAATTCTGCTGTATCTTTTGCACTTTGTGCAGATTTAGCAGCAAGATTTCTAACTTCATCTGCAACTACAGCAAATCCTTTACCAGCTTCTCCAGCACGTGCTGCTTCTACGGCTGCATTAAGTGCTAATATATTTGTTTGGAATGCTATATCATCAATATTTTTAATTATATTTCCTATTTCATTTGATGTAGTATTTATATCATCCATTGCAGTAATCATTTCTTTCATTTGTTCTTTACTTTTATCTGTTGCCTTACTTGCTTCTAGAGATATATCCTTTGCTCTTAATGCATGTTCTGCTGTTTCTTTTATTTGTGATGAAACTTCATTTATAGTTGCTGAAAGTTCTTCAATTGAGCTTGCTTGTTCTGTAGTACCTTGAGAAAGTACTTGTGCTCCTTCTGATAATTGATAAGAACTAACTGCTACTTGTTCACCAGCTTCATTTATTTGTATTAAAGTGTTATTTAAATCATATACTATTTTATTTAAAGCTATCAATATAGGCTCAAAGTCTTTTACAAATAGATTTTTGTATTCTTCGCTATCTGCATGAATATCTAAATTGCCATCACTAACTTCTGTTAATATATATGTTAAAGCATTTATCATACTTCTAAAATCATTAACTATTTTATATGTAGCATCTGCTACTAGACCTATCTCATTTTCTTCATCTATAACTGGGACCTCTGAGTTTAGATCTCCTTGAGCTAACTTATTTAATCTTTCACTACATTCTTTTAGTGGATTTCCTATTTTTTTAGAGAATCTTATAGCCACAAATATAGCTAAAACTGTAACTACTACAGTCAATATTCCTGTATATATGATTGATTTATACATCTCACCAAGGAAATCACTTTTGTTTACCATTATACCCATACCCCATCCATTACTATTTTTTACTGGGGCATATCCTAAAATCCAATCTTCACCATTTAAATTTGCATCAGAAAATCCTGTTTCTCCTGAGATAAGCTTTTCATCTGCTTGTGCAAAAGGTTTTAGACTTTCATTACTTTCTGCTTCTTTTATAGTATTTTTTGCATTAACTAAACTTGCATCTCTATGAGCAATTGTAGTTCCTTGATTATCTACAAGATAAGCATAACTATTTTCACTTATATCTATGCCTCTAACTATATCATTTAAATAATCTTTATCTAAATCAAAAGTTACAACTCCCACAACTTTACTATTTTCTACTCCATTTTCCCAAATAGGTGCTGAAACTACTAGTATATTCTCTCCTGTTACCTTACTAAGAACTGGACTACCTAAATATGCCTTACCATTTATAGAAGCTTTAAAGTAATCTCTGTCAGAGTAATCGTTTCCACTAAAAATATCTTTTCCATTTGTATCTATTATTTGACCCACTTTCATTCCATATAATTTTTCTTGTCTATCTATAATACTTTCTTTTTCTTCCTTACTTACTTTTGGGTCTGAAATTTCCTTAATAATACCTGTTTGAATTGTTGCATTTTTTATATTTGTAATTTTTTGAGTTGCAGTTTGTGCTGCTTGCTTAGTAGTTTCTACTATGGTTTTTGATAATACACTGTTAGCACTCTTATAATTTAAGTAACTTGTAACAGTACCTAAAAGTAAACAACTTATAACTGAAAAACTTACTATTATCAAAGTTAGTTGATTTTTTATACTTTTGCTTTTGCTTTTACCTTTTATCCTATGCCATAACTTAGTTTCCATTAATTGCCTTCCTCCTCTTATCACACTTATTTTCATCCATTCTTTTCATTAGATAACCCTGCATTATAAATCATTAGATTTTAAATATACTCATTCCAAATAATTTATTCACCTCAAACCTTCCATATTAAAATTTGCTCTCATTAAATCATTTAAGATTTGTTGATTTTGTTTTGTGCTAAATATCATAATATAATTTCCATATTATGGTTAATAATACGGACATTTCTATAATTTATTTAGACTTATTAATAACTATTTCTACTACAAAAGTTTAAAATATACCTTATAATTACATGTACAGCGTCCCTAGTACTATATAAGTATAAGCAACAGCTACAAGTAAAACTTAAAATGAGAAACAAATATGGTAGTAACAGTAACTAAAAATTCATTAAGATTAAAACTAAGATTTGATTGTATAAAAATTAAGAAACATGTAAGATAATAGTAAAAAATAAGACTTATTCAAATATAAACCCATGTTCACTCAATGATGGTGTACATACAGTAGGAGTTATATTATCACTTAAAAACTTTACATTATTAGAAGTATTAAAATAGATAATTCAATATTATCCTAATAAAAATTCACTTCGCTCATTTTGTATAATTAAAATTTATAGAGAATAATTTTATAGAAATTAAAAAGAAATTATTAATGAGTTTTAAAATTACATCAGATAAAATGGATCAGTAGATGAGCCTAAAGTAGATTTGACAGAAGAAGAAATAAAAACAGCTATGTCTATTATACTTTCTAAAAATATATTAGGTAAAAAATAAAGGTAGAGCTTTTGCTCTACCTTGTTTTTAATTAAGTATACTAATTACAAAGTTTTCTAACAGAACCTTAATTTTTTATATCTTCTGGAACCTCTAAAGTTATTTTTCCTATTTTACCATCTCTAAACTCATTTAATACAGTAGTTGCTATACGAGTATAATCTAACTCTTTTCTTCCTGTTACAAATCCTCTTTTACGTCCTATCATATCCATAGTTTCTATATCACTATTACCTAGTTCCTCTAACTTATATCTAACTTTTAATTTTTCTGGCTCTATCTCCATAAGCTTTCCTATAAGTCTTAAAGCAAGTGTATCAATATCTAGTATTTCATCTTTTATTGCCCTACAAAACGCTAAATTAAGGGCTACATCTTGATCTTCAAATTTAGGCCAAAGTATACCTGGTGTATCTAATAATTCTAGGTTTCCTTTTAATCTTACCCATTGTTTACCTTTAGTAACACCTGGCTTATCTCCTGTTACTGTACTTTTTCTACCTGTTAATTTATTTATTATAGACGATTTACCTACGTTTGGTACTCCAACTATCATTATTCTTATAGGTCTTTCTTTTCTACCTTTTTCTTTTAATGCATCCATCTTATCTTTAGTTACATTTTTACACTCATCTATTAATTTATTAAGACCCATACCTTTAATAGTATCTATTGGTATAGCTTTTATACCTTTTTCTTTATAGTATTTTATCCATCTATCAAGCTTTGCTCTATCTGCTAAGTCACTTTTATTTAATATAACAACTCTTGGTTTATTTCCTGCAAGTTTGTCTATATCTGGATTTTTACTACTAAATGGTATTCTAGCATCTAAAAGTTCTACTACAACATCTACTAATTTTAAATTATCTCTAACTAAGTCCTTAGTCTTTTTCATGTGTCCTGGATACCAGTTTATATGTAAATTATCGTCTCTTAGATATTCATCATAATCGGTCCTCATTTTATCTCCTCTTGCCATGATTATCACTCCTTTTTATATTAATTCGCTCATTTTATTTCAACTTATCTATTATACCATAATATTTTTTTATTTGCTTGTTTAATATTTGATACTGCATTACTTCTATTATAACTATAACGTATATTTTTTAAACCTCTTTATATATAGAGAAAAAACTAGCATATTATACTTTTACATACTTCCTAATGTTTGATTAATAATAAGCATAAATTTCATGTGAAAAATCTATAGATATTTCTATAATTCCTTGTATAATAATATTTTATATATAAAAAAAGGACTGTAAATCAGTCCTTTTTATCTATAGTAAAGTTTAATTATCTAGCTTCTTTTATCTTAGCAGCTTTACCTACTCTACCTCTTAAGTAGTTTAACTTAGCTCTTCTTACTTTACCTTTTCTAGTTACTTCTATCTTTTCTATTCTTGGAGTGTGAACTGGGAAAGTTCTTTCTACACCAACGTTGAAAGATATTTTTCTAACAGTGAAAGTTTCTTTTATTCCTCCACCTTGTCTCTTTAATACTACACCTTCGAATACTTGTATTCTTTCTCTTTTACCTTCAACTATTCTAACGTGTACTCTTACTGTGTCCCCAGGTCCAAAGTTAGGAACTTCTTTCTTTAATTGCTCTTGCTCTAATGATCTTAATATTTCGTTCATTTTTTTCCTCCTGATATCATAGACATTCTTAATTACTGACCAACGTAACAGAGGAATGCCCGTTTTTTTCAACATTTAAAATTATACTATACTTTAAACTTATTTACAAGCTTTTTTGTACAAGTCTGGTCTTCTTTCTTTAGTTATTTTTATAGACTGTTCATGTCTCCAATTATCAACATTTTTGTGATTTCCAGATAATAAAACATCCGGCACTTCTAACCCCATAAATTCTCTAGGTCTAGTATAATGAGGGTACTCTAATAAATTATCTTTGAAAGATTCTTCTTCAAAAGATTCATTTTGGCTTAGTACTCCTGGTATTAACCTTGATATAGAATCTATCAATATAAGAGCTGGTAACTCTCCTCCTGTTAATACATAATCTCCAATAGATATTTCATCTGTTACTATTAAATCTATAATTCTTTGATCTATGCCTTCATAATGTCCACAAAGTAATATTATATCTTCTTCTGTAGAAAATTCTTGTGCTATGGACTGGCTATGCACTTTACCTTTAGGTGTTAGATATATTACTCTAGGATTATTTATACCATGAGTATCAATAATATGTTTATACGTATCATATATAGGTTGAGGAGTCATAACCATACCTGCTCCCCCTCCAAATGGGTAATCATCTACTTTTTTGTGCTTACTATTTGAAAAATCTCTAATATTATATATAAATACTTCTATTTTTCCTTTTTCAATAGCCCTTTTCATTATACTTTCACTCATATAAGAGTTAAATATATCAGGAAATAATGTCATTATATGAAATCTCATTTTATCACCTAGTCTAACATACCTTTTATAGGATTTATTATCATTTTCTTCTCATTAATATCTATAGTAGGTACAAATTGCATAACAGCTGGGATTAAGTATTCTTTGTTATTTTCATCTTTTACAACATATACATCATTAGCAGCATATTGTAAAACTTCTGCTAATTTTCCTACATATTGCCCATCAACAGTTTCTACATCTATTCCTATCATATCAGCTACAAAGAATTCATCTTCATCAAGTTCTCTAGAATTTTCTCTAGATACATATATAAATTTATCCCTTAATTTTTCTGCATCTTCTATTCTATCGATACCTTTTATTTTCATTATTACCATATTTCCTTTATATCTTACCCTTTCAACTTCTAAAGGATTTTCTCTGTCTTTTCCTATGTAAAATTCTTCTAAATCATCAAATCTATTTATATCATCAGTATAACTATAAACTCTAACTTCACCTTTTAACCCTTGTGTATTGACTATTTTTCCTATTTTAAAATGTGTTACTTGTGTCATTATCATTCTCCTTAAAGATAATATTTTATATGTTCTTTCTATAATTTTATTATATATTATGCACTATAAAACTATAGTCTATAAGTTCTTAATACATTAAAAGGATTAGGTATATACCTAATCCTTTTAAACTATATCAAGAGAAACTTTAACATTCTCTTTGTTAGCAACGGCTTTTACAACAGTCCTTATAGACTTAGCTATTCTACCTTGCTTTCCGATAACTTTTCCCATGTCATCCTGAGAAACTTTTAGTTTTAATGTTATTTCCTCATTGTGTCTGACTTCTTCAACTATTACAGCTTCAGGATTGTCAACTAGAGCTTTAGCTATCTCTAACACTAGCTCTTTCATATACTCATCTCCTAATAAAGCTTATTATTTTTTAGAAGCTTCGAACTTTTCCATAACACCGTTGTTAACTAATAAAGTTTTTACAGTGTCAGTTGGTTGAGCACCATTTGATAACCACTTAACAGCTTTCTCATCGTTTATTTTAACTTGCTTTGGTTGAGAAACTGGGTTGTAGTATCCTATTTCCTCTATGAATTTTCCATCTCTTGGAGATCTAGAATCTGCTACTACTATTCTGTAGAAAGGTTTTTTATTTGATCCCATTCTTTTTAATCTTATTTTAACTGCCATTACAGTCACCTCCGAAAATTTTTATTTTGCTTATTTATTTAAAGAAAGGAAGTCCGGCAAAACCGCCCCTTTTCTTCATACTTTTTTGAGAGCCTGTAAACATCTTCATCATCTTCTTCATCTCATTGAATTGTTTTAAAAGTCTGTTTACATCTTGAACAGTAGTTCCACTACCTTTAGCTATTCTTCTTTTTCTAGAAGCATTTAGCAAACTTGGGTCTTTTCTTTCTTCTTTTGTCATAGATTGAACAATGGCTTTAGTTCTTTTCATTTCTTTACCATTTAAATCTACATCTCCAAGTTGGTCTTTTATATTCCCTATACCTGGAATCATACCTAATATTTTATCAAGAGGACCCATATTTTGGATTTGCTCCATTTGTTCTAAGAAATCTTCAAAATCAAGTTCTTGTTTTTTAATCTTTTCTTCTAATTCCTTAGCTTTATCTAAATCAATATTTTCTTGTGCCTTTTCTATTAAGCTAAGTATATCACCCATACCTAATATTCTTGAGGCCATTCTATCTGGATGGAAAGGTTCTAAATCATCTAATTTTTCACCCATACCTATGAATTTTATAGGTTTTTGTGTTACGGCTCTTATTGAAAGTGCAGCACCACCTCTAGTGTCTCCATCTAGTTTTGTTAGTATTACTCCATCTACACCAAGAGTTTCATTGAAGCTTTCTGCAACATTGACTGCATCTTGTCCTGTCATTGAGTCTACTACTAATAGTATTTCATGAGGTTTAACTTCAGATTTTATAGATTTTAATTCATCCATTAAGGCTTCATCTATATGAAGTCTACCTGCTGTATCTATTATAACTAAGTCATTGTTATTTTTTATTGCATGACTTAATCCTGCTTTTGCTATGTTTACTGGACTTTCCTTATCACCCATATTGAATACTGGTATATCTAACTTTTCTCCAACAACTTGTAACTGCTTTATAGCCGCTGGTCTATAAACGTCACAGGCAACAAGTAAAGGTTTCTTACCTTGTTTTTTGAAATATCCTCCAAGTTTTCCAGATGTAGTTGTTTTACCTGCACCTTGAAGACCTACCATCATTATTATAGTTGGTGGTTTTGGAGATATTACTATTTTACTAGCTACATCACCCATTAGGCTTGTAAGCTCTTCATTTACTATTTTTATTACATGTTGTGCCGGAGTTAAACTCTGCATAACTTCTTGCCCAACACATCTTTCTTGCACCTTCTTTATAAAATCTTTTACAACCTTAAAGTTAACGTCCGCCTCTAAAAGAGCAAGTTTAACTTCTCTCATAGCATCTTTTACGTCTTTTTCGGTTAATTTACCTTTAGATTTTAATTTATCAAGTGCACCTTGCAATTTATCTGATAATCCTTCAAATATCATTTTAACATCTCCCTACATACATCTTCTATATTTTCTAGCTTAGGGATTAAATTAGCACAATCTCTATTTTGCAATAAATTTTGTTTAATGTCAACAATTTTATCTTGTATATTTTTTACAAAATTTTCTTGTTCTTTATGTTTATGAACTAAATTTAATTTACTCTCGTAGTCTTTTAGTATTTTTTCTGAACGCTTAAGAGTATCATATACTCCTTGTCTTGATACATTCAGATTTTCACTAATTTCACCTAGAGAATAGTCTTCTTCATAGTAAAGTGAAACTATTTCTCGCTGCTTATCAGTAAGTAGTTCTTTGTATTGTTCAAACAACAATCCAATCTCAACCATTTTTTCTATATTCATCTCTTTACACTTCCCAGTAAATTACTGTAAAGGTTAATTACTTTACACATTGTATTTTATATCATATATAAAGTATTGTCAATATAGAATTAGCTTATTTTTTGCTTTATTATTGACATTTTATTTTTGCTAATTTAGTTCCCAAATAATGCATCTGAAAATGCTTTTGCATCGAAATCTTGTAAGTCTTCTACCTTTTCTCCTACACCTATAAGTTTTACAGGTACATCTACCTCACTCTTAACTGCAAGGACAACACCACCCTTAGCAGTACCATCTAGTTTAGTTAATACTATTCCTGTTATATCAGCAACTTCTTTAAATGTCTTAGCTTGTGCTACTGCATTTTGACCTGTCGTTGCATCTACTACTAATAATACTTCTTTTTTAGCTTCCGGGAATTCTCTATCAACTATTTTAAATACTTTTCCTAACTCATTCATAAGGTTAGCTTTGTTGTGAAGTCTTCCTGCTGTATCACATATTAATAAATCTACTTTTCTAGCCTTTGCAGCTTTAACTGCATCAAATATTACTGCACCTGGATCTGCTCCTTCTTGATGCTTTATTATATCTACATTGCTTCTGTTTGCCCATACTTCTAATTGTTCTATAGCTGCGGCTCTAAATGTATCACCAGCTGCAAGTAAAACTTTTTTACCTTCTGATTTATATCTATTAGCTAATTTACCTATAGTAGTTGTTTTACCAACACCATTTACTCCAACCATCAGTATTATAGTAGGTGAATGAGTAACATCTAATTTTTGATTTTCTTCTCCTAATAATTCTTCCACTACTATCTTTAGTTCATTTCTTACATCCATAGGATCAGTTATACCTTTAGACTTTATCTTATCTCTAAGGCTGTCTATTATATTCATTGTAGTATTAACACCAACATCAGCAGTTATTAAAATTTCTTCTAATTCTTCTAATAACTCCTCATCTACTTTTGTATATGATTTTAATACATCATCTATTCTATCAGTTATACCTTTTTTAGCCTTAGTTAAACCTTCTTTTAATCTATTAAATAGATTAACTTTCTTTTCTTTTTGTTGTTTTTGTACTTCTTCTACTACCTCTATTTCTTCAATAGATTCTTCTTTAGTTTCTTTATTTTCATCTACTATTTCTATTTTTTCTTCAATAGATTCTTCTTCTAAATCTTTTATATCTTCTTTAATGTCTTTCTCTATATCTTCTTCATCTTCTTTTATAGTTTCTTCTATAACTTTAATTTCTTCTGTATTTGCCTTTTCATTTATTTCATTAGCTTCTTCTATAGGATCTGCTTCTTTTATATCTTCTTCAATTAAGTTTTCTTCACTTACTAACTCTTCAACTTCTTTATTTTCTTCTTTTTTCTTTCCAAAATTAAATAACTTCTTAAACACTTATCTTCCTCCTAAATATGATTTTAACTAATCCTTTTATATTATATCAGTCATTTTTTCTGCTTCATTTAGCTTTAAGCTAAGAACTTTAGATATTGCTTTTTCCTGCATAGTAACACCATATATGTAATCTGATGCCTCCATAGTCCCTCTTCTATGTGTAACTGATATAAATTGAGTGTCTTGAGATAGTTCTTTTAAAAATTCACCAAATCTAAATATATTAGCATCATCTAATGGGGCTTCTATCTCATCTAATATACAAAACGGCGTAGGTTTTGCAAGTAATATAGAAAATAATATACTTATAGCTGTAAGTGCCTTTTCTCCACCTGATAATAAATTTAGGTTTTTCATTTTCTTTCCTGGTGGTTGTGCTACTATTTCTATATCACTTTCTAATATGTCCTTTTCATCTAATATTATAAGTTCTCCTCGTCCTCCACCAAATAGTCTTTTGTAAACCATTTTAAAGTTATCATTTATTTCATTAAACTTGACTTTAAACTCAGTTTTCATATTACTCTCAAGTTCTTCTATAAGATTTTCTATAGCTTCTATTGATTGCTCTAGGTCTTGTTTTTGTTCACTATAGAAGTCATATCTTTCTTTAACTTCTTCATATTCTTTTATGGCATCTATATTAACATTACCTAAATTCCTTATTTCTCTTTTTAAAGATTCTAATTTCTTTTTATCAATTTCAATGCTAGTATCTTTTATATTCATAGCATCAGCTACAGTCAACTCGTACTTTTCAAATAAGTTGTTTATATAATCTTCTTTAGAAACTTTTATTCTATCTATTTTAGATTCTACTTTAAATAAACTTTCTTTTAAATCTATATACTGTCTATCTATGATTTTAAGATTTTTATTATGTTCTTCTAGTTTTTGCTTTAGATCTTCTTTTGCTAATTTTCTATTTTCTAGATTTCTACTGTTGTCGCTTAATTGTTTATTTAAGCTAACTTTTTCTGTTTCTTCTATTACTGTCTCTTCTCTAAGCTTAGATATTTCTATATTTTGATTTTCTATAGATTTTTCTATATTGCCTTTTTTAAGTCTTAGTTCTTCATTTTCATTCTTTATTCTTTTAATATCTGCATATATAGATTCTAAAACTTGCTTATCCTTAACTAATTTTAGATTTAGATTATCATGCTTTTCTCTATCTTTTTCATAGTAGTCATTTGATTTTTTTAATTCTAAGCTTAGTTTTTCTATGGTTTCTTTATTTTCTTCATGCTCTTTGTCCATTTTTTCTATTTCAATTTTAACTATATCTAATTTATCTTTAGTATATTTTAAATTCGAAATAAGTCCATCTTTTTCATTTTGTAGTTTATTAATACTTATATTTATATTTTTTATTTCTTCTTCTACTCTATTTAATTTAGAACTTTCTATTATAATATTTTTTTCTAACTCTTTTACTTCTTCTTCTATTTTTAAAATATCATTTTTCTTTGTTGATATATTATTATCTTTTTCTTGTTTCTGTTTAATAAATTCTTTTGTTTCTTTTTTAGCATCTTCAAGTTTTTGAGAATATTCATTTATAAGTCTTTTTCTAGATAATATACTTGTATTATTTTTGAAACTACCTCCAGTTAATGACCCTCCTGGATTTAATATTTCTCCATCTAAAGTAACAACTTTATATCTATGACCTGTTTCTCTTGCAAACTTTATACCTTCATCTATATTATCTATTATTATAGTCCTTCCCAGTATATTTTCTATTATATTTTTATACTTTTCATCATAAGATAATAAATCACTAGCTATGCCTATAAATTTAGTATTACTTTTTATAGTACTTGGGTTTATCTTATTTGCTTTTATTGTATTTAGAGGTAAGAATGTTACTCTACCTAGATTATTTTTCTTTAAATAGTTTATAGCTATCTTGGCACTATTTTCATCACTAGTGATTATATTTTGTAAGTATGCACCAAGTGCAGATTCTATTGCTTTTTCGTATTTCTCACTAGTTGTGATAACTTGTCCTAAAGCTCCATGTATACCTTTTAAAGATTTATTTTTTAATACTTCTTTTACACCTTTATTAAATCCTTCATTATGATTTTCCATGTCTATATAAATATTAAGCTTAGAATTATAATTGTTTATACTATAGTTACCATCTTGAATTTGCTTTTCTAATTTTTTACTATGATTTATAAGCTCTTCTAAAGTATTTTTATTTTCCAATTCCTTTAGCTTTAATTTTTCTAATTCAGCATTTTTTTGACTAACATTTAGTTTAATATCATTTAGTTCTGTGAATTTTTCATTTAAATCACTTTTTACTTCACTAATCTCTAAGTCTATAGATTTATCACGAGAATTTATATTCTCCATATTGGCACTAAGTGTTGACAATCTATTACTAGATTCTTGTTTTTTATTTAAAAGGTTTATTATCCCATCTTTTAAACCTTCTATTTTACTATTTACCTTTTCTATACTTTCTTTTTTACTTAAATTATTTTTATCCAATAAATCTATATCTTCAGTTAGAGACTTTATTGTATTCTCTTTTTCTATCTTATTTATCTCTAAATCCTTAATTAAATTTTCATTAGAAGATATTTTATTTCCTATTTCACTTAACTCATTTTCACTTTTTAATATACTTTCATTTAAATTTTTAATTTTTTCATTTATAAGATTTAATTGAGCATCTTTCTGAGATATAACACTTTTTATACTGTTTATATAATCTATCGATTTATTTATATTCTCACTTATATCTTCAACTTCTTTAGATGTTTCATTTAAGTTATTTTCTAACTTTACCTTTTGGTTGTTAGTTTCTATAGCTTGTTCTTCTAATAGTTTACTGTGTTTTAGCGCTTCATTTAAATCTTTTTCTAGTAAATCTATTTCTTTTATATAGCTATTTACTTCTATAGTCTTTAATTTATCATTAAGTTCTATATACTTTTTAGCTTTTTCCTGTTGAGAAAATAGTGGTTTTAGCTGATTTTCTATTTCTATATAGATATCTTCTATTCTCTCTAAATTTTCCTTAGTATTTTTTAAATTTCTCTCAGCTTCTTGTTTTTTATATCTAAACTTTGATATTCCACAAGCTTCATCAAATACTTTTCTTCTATTTACAGGATTATTGCTAAGTATTTCATCTACTTTACCTTGTTCTATTATTGAGTATCCATCTTTTCCTATACCCGTGTCTAAAAGTAATTCTTTTATATCTTTAAGTCTGCAAGGTTTATTATTTAAAAAGAATTCACTTTCTCCACTTCTATATGCTCTTCTTTTTATAGTTATTTCACTAAAATCTATATTTAATTTATCTTCAGAATTATCTATAGTTAACGAAACTTCACAGTAGTTCATTGCTTTTTTGGTATCAGTTCCTGCAAATATTACATCTTCTAATTTGTCTCCTCTTAGACTTTTTATACTCTGTTCTCCAAGTACCCATCTAACAGCATCAGATATATTACTTTTACCACTTCCATTTGGACCTACTATTGCAGTTATCCCTTGATTAAATAATATATCTGTTTTAGTTGGAAAGGATTTAAATCCCTTCAATTCTAACCTCTTTAAATACAACTTCGTCTCTCCCTTCAATAATAAAACTAAAGGTTATAAATATTACATAATTTTATATATATATCTTTAAAACTAGTTTTAATTACTTTTTCATCATCTATTACTATTTCTAAGCTATCTAAATCAATATTAGCTTCTTTTGTTTTTAATATTATGTTTAATTTTTCTTTTAAATAATTAGTATTTGTCTTTTTATTACCTATTATTTTTGATATGTTCTTTTTATTAGTATTTACTACTATTTTACTTGTAGCTTTATTTTCTATAACAATACTTTCTAAATAATCTTTTATCATAGCCCCTTCTACTAATTCTCTAAAGGCTGGATGATATGGACCATCAACTACAGCTTTTCCTATTTGTATATCATCAGTAGCTTGGAGTCCAACTCTTATTACATTTATATTATTGACATAAAATAAAGCTAAAAGCTTTTTAACAATATCAACACTTTCTTCTAAAGAAAATGAATTATATTGCTTTCTATTTAATAAATCTTCTAAACCTGTCTCTTTAACAACTAGAGTAGGATAAATTCTTACGCAGTATGGGTCAAGTTCTATAAACTTTTTAGCTGTATTTATACATTTTTCCTCTGTATCTGAAGGTAGACCTACCATCATCTGAAGTCCTAGGTTTATACCATTTTCTTTTATTAATTTAGAACTTTTAAATACCTGTTCTGCATTATGGCCCCTTATGCTATCTCTTAATACATCTTCATCTAAAGACTGTACTCCAAGTTCTATTATACTTACACTATACTCTTTTAACATATCTAATATTTCTTGACTTATGCAGTCTGGTCTTGTTGACATTCTTATATCCTGTACTAAACCTTTGTCTACATACTCTTTAGCTACAGATAATAAATTTCTTTGTATATCAACATCTATAGCAGTAAAACTTCCTCCAAAGAAAGCAATCTCCACAATTGCATCTTTATCAATTGTTTCTAGATATTCCTCTACGATATTTCTTACGTCAGAGCTAGTTATATCTGTACTAACACCTGTTATCTTTTTTTGATTGCAAAATATACAATCATGAGGACATCCTCTGTGAGGAACAAATATAGGTATTATTCTTCTTTTCATATTTCATCATCCTTTATATTGTTACTTGTAGAGCTTTTTTAGCTGCTATTTGCTCTGCTTCTTTTTTACTTTTTCCTTCTCCAACACCTAAGACTCTTTCATTTATTCCAACTTCCATTATAAATCTTTTATTATGATCTGGTCCTTTTTCATCTACTAATCTATACCATATATTACTTTCACCTTTTCCTTGTAAAACTTCTTGAAGGTGAGTCTTATAATCTCTAAATATTTTACCTTTTCTTGAATCACAGATTATTCCTTCCATGTATTTTAGTATAAATACCCTAGCTGGTTCTAATCCTCCATCTAAGTATATTGCAGCTATTACAGCCTCAAAAGCATCTGCTAATATAGACATTCTATATCTACCACCAGTAGCTTCTTCTCCTTTTCCTAGCAACATATATATTCCTAGATTTATCTCATTTGCTGCTTCACTTAAAGATTCTTCACAAACTATATTTGCTCTTAACTTTGTTAATTCTCCTTCTGGTAAATTTCTTTCTTTTTTAAATAAATATTCACTTACTACTATACTTAGGACAGAGTCTCCTAAAAACTCAAGTCTTTCATTAAAATCATACTCCTTATTTTCATTTGAGTACGAACTATGAGTTAAAGCTTCTAATATATACTCTTTATTTTTAAATTTATATTCTATTATATTTTCAAACTCATCTATATTCTTTAATATATCTTTTTTTAACTTCATTTTATTACCTCCGAGTTAATTATCTCTAGATTATAGTGTACTATTTTTCAACAAGTATTGCAAAATAAAAAATTTACTTGTCTACTTTAATATTCACACTTATTTTTAAATTTATAGTTTCCTTATAATATATTTTAAAAAGAAAAGCCTATGAGATATTCTAATAACTCATAGGCAATCTTATATTAATCTAACTAATTTTCATCTATATCATCGCAACAATTAATACACATACAATCTTCATCGTCTGCTGATAGTATTATTCCTTGACAGTTTGGACAAACGATATCAACCTCATCATCATATAGAAGTTCTTCATCTACTTCTACTAAGTCTTTACAATTTGGACATTCCATTTCTATAAAGCTAAGGTCCCCTTCTTCATCTTCGTCTATTTCTGAATCACTATATATATCATCTTCTATATCACATAAATCTTCATCTATAGATTCAACATACTCAGTTAAATCTGCTTGCTCTTCATCTAATTCAACTATTGCATCTGCAAAACTATCTAAAACGTCTATTATCTTATGTATTATTTTTCCTTCTTTACTTTCAGAGCTTATGTCCATCCCTTCAGCTAATCCTTTTAGGTATGCAACTTCTTCAAATAGGTATTTCATATGTAACCCTCTCCTTCTTTTGTAAGTATAAAATTAAAAGCCCGTATATCTTTATTATTAAGATATACAAGCTTTTTATACATAAATTATTAAACTCTTGATAAATATTCACCAGTTCTAGTATCTATCTTTATCTTGTCACCTTCATTTATAAATAATGGAACTTGAACAACAGCTCCAGTTTCAACTGTAGCTGACTTAGTTACGTTACTAGCTGTGTCTCCTTTTATTCCTGGTTCAGTTTCAGTTACTTCTAATTCTGCAAAGTTAGGAGCTTCAACTTGGAAAGCTTGTCCTTGGTAGAATCTTATTGTAGCAACCTCATTTTCTTTTAAGAATTTTATAGCTTCTTCAACTTGTACATAATCTAAAGGTATTTGATCAAATGTTTCTTGATCCATGAAGTAATATAATTCTCCATCATTGTATAAGTATTGCATTGGTCTTGTTTCTATATGAGCTTTAGGGAATTTATCACTTGGGTTGAAAGCTTCTTCTCTTATAGCTCCTGTTTTTAAGTTTCTATATTTAGTTCTTACGAAAGCTGCACCTTTACCTGGTTTAACGTGTTGGAAGTCAACTATTAAACATGGTTGTCCGTCTTTTTCAAATGTTACACCTTTTCTAAAATCACTTGCTGATACCATTTTGGTCCCTCCATAAAAATAAATTTATTATTTTGTGGTGATACTTTTTATTATATATTATAATCAAAAGTTTATTTTTAATCTTAGGCAAATACTTCTATTGTATTTATCTATATATGTATATATTATCACCATACCTTTTTCAATTATATATACTCTTGCAATCTTGTCAAGTTATATTAAAAAAATTAAGTTTATAACTACTTTTAGCCCTTGTTTTTTATAAGTGCATTTATGCCTAATATATAACTATCAAATCCAAAACCTGATATTTGTCCTATACATGCTTTTGCTGTCACACTTTTTTGTCTAAACTCTTCTCTTTTATGAACATTAGATATATGAACTTCAACTACATCTAATTGTACAGACATTATCGCATCATAAATAGCATAGCTATAATGAGTAAAAGCGCCAGGATTTATAACGATTCCATCATACAAAGTGTTAGCTTCGTGTATTTTGTCAATTATATCTCCCTCATGATTACTCTGAAAGAAATCTACAACTATATTTTCATCTATAATCTTACATTCCTTTTTTATATAATCTTTTAAGTCATCTATTGTTCTTTCACCATAAATTCCTTTTTCTCTTTTACCTAACATATTCAAATTTGGACCATTAATTACTAAAAATTTCATAAATACCCCCGACTATACGATTACAAACTTTTCTACTATTAATAATATCACATATTATCTAATATAAACAAGTATTTCGCTTACCACTTCATCTATATTTTTACTATCTACATTTATTTTTATATTAGATGCCTTATTATACTTATCAATTCTTTCTGAAAGTAATGTTTTTATAGTTTCTTCTACATCTTTGCTTTCTTTTAATAAAGGTCTTTTGTTTATTTCATTTGATACATTTTTTTTAATCGTACTTACACTTGCATCTAATAAAATTACATTTTGTTCATTTTTTAATATATCTATATTTTCATTCTTACTTACTATACCTCCACCAGTTGAAATTATTATATTATCCTCAGTCGTAAGATCTTTTAGTAGTTTCGTTTCTACATTTCTAAAATATACTTCTCCATCTTCTTTAAATATGTCAGTTATAGACCTTTTTTCTATTTCTTCTATTTTAGTATCCATGTCAACATATTCCATTTTTAACTCTTTAGCTAGTTTTCTTCCTACTACGCTTTTCCCACTACCCATAAAACCAATTATTACAACTCTCATTTATTATCTCCCTCAAAATTTATTATATTTACAGTAAATTCTTTTTCTAGGTTAGTATTATTTTTTGACAACTCTAGTTTTATATTAGCTATTTTACCATCATAGTCTGTTGATATATACATATTATCTATATAATCTCCAACTTCATAACCTCCACCTTCACTGTTTCCATATACATCTAATGTCCTTATAAAAATTTTATTTGAATTTTTATTTAGAAATATTTCTTTATCCTTTAATTTATTATCATTTTCTTTGTACTTACATTTTATTGATGTTACACTTTTCAGCTCATTGTTTTTATCGTAGTTAATAATATATTTAGAGTTTTGTATTGCTTCTTTTATATATTTAGATACTTCATTTCCTTGTTGTTGTAATTCAACACTATCTTCTATTTTCATTTTTATATTATTTGAAAATATAAGTATATAATAAAGTAAACTTATTATTATGACTATAGAAGTTATTGATATTACGCTTTCTAAAAGTAAATATCCTTTCTTACGTTTCATACTTACCTTCTTTCAATAAGACTCTTCCGCTAATTGGTACTATTGTTATCTCTTTTTTAATATTTCCTTTATAAACTCTTATAGTTTGACCTCTACGATCTGGAGAACCATCGGTTCTAAATATTATTTTACTTTCCCCATATTCTATCTTCGTTTCATTGGGTAGTGACACTTCTTTTTTTATTTCACCTTTAGATTTTAATATATAAGATTTGTTTTCGTTATTTAGATCATAGTATATGTATGTGCTTAGGTCTCCGAGCATATTTACTCTTCTTACATATCTAATATCTACTGCTAATTGTTTCGTAAATGAGTTGATGTAATATTTATCTAGATTATCATAAAAAAAATATAATGTTGATACTAAAATCATTATACTTATGCATACAACAAGTTCTACCAAGGTCACATTCCTTCTCTTTTCATTTTTAAATCTCCTTGTAATTATATAATTTTACTATATCGGTTTTATCATCTATAGATAAATCCTCATTAAATGGATTTAATATTTTAACTTTTGATTTTAATTTTTTTATATAATTCCCATCCTTTATTGTTATGAGTATCTCAAAATCTACAGATTTTTCCTCTCTATTTATCGATATCCTTGATGGAATAGATACGATTACATTTTTTATCTTACATTTTGATATGTCTTTTATATTATTTATAAAACTTAATCCACTAAAAGAAGTGTAAAAATCATCTTCATCTATAGCATATTCTTTTATTAAATTAACTTCTCTTAGTATATTACTATGTACTACTTCCATAGCACCATAGCTATGTTGTTTTAATGTTTCATCTTTATAATCTAAGTTAAATATACTTAAATTATTATAGGATACTCCTATAGAAGTCATGGCTAATATTATTACAATAGAAAAGATTATTACAGTTGTTACTAGTATAGATCCTTTACTTTTTCGTAACATAAGACATAAGGTTTATACTATCATAATCACTTTGAACTATTACTTCTATTTTATAACAATTATAATAATCTTTTTCTTCTTCTATTGTTGTTTTTATCTTATATCCTTTTTCATTATTTTCATATGCTATTTCTTCATCATTTTCTATATGAAGTTTTGTATATTCTATATTCTTTCTAGCTATCTCAAGCATTTCAAATTTTTTATTGCTACAACTAACTAATCCATTACTATTTTGTAAGGTTGTAGCAATAATATACATACTTATACCTATTATAGATATACTAATTATACTTTCAACTAAAATAAATCCTTCTCTTTTTTTTATCAATAGTTACTCCTTTACATTAATCTACTTGATCATAGTAAAGTCCTTTTAGGTATAACTCATCCTCTTTACTTGGTTTTATACCTGTCCATATGTAAAATGCCTCTAATCCTTGATTTATAAGCATATCAATTCCATATACTACATCTAAATTATTTGACTTTGCCCACTTTATAAAAGAAGTATTTTGTGGCTTATATACGATATCACATACTAATAAATCTCCTTTTACACGAATACTTTCATCAATAGGACATTCATTGCTTTCCATACCAACTGGAGTGGTATTTATTAATATATCAATATCTTCTATATCATTTTTATCTATAGTCTTGTTTGAATATGTAGAAGCAATTTTAAAATTATCTCTTATAATCTCACTGATCTCCATAGCTTTTTGAATACTTCTATTTCTTATTTCTATAGATTTAACTTTATTAGATGCTAGCTGAACTGCTATGCTTCTACTTGACCCTCCAGCACCTATGATCATTATCTTTTTATTATTAAGGTCGTACCCTTTATCTAATATAGACTTTACAAATCCAAGCCCATCAGTATTATAACCTGTTAAAAAACCTTCATCATTTTTTATAGTATTTACAGCACCTATAAGTCTTGCATTTTTGTCTATATTTTCTAAAAATTTCATTACATTTACCTTATGAGGAATAGTTACATTACAACCTCTCATATTTAAGGTCTTAATACTTCTTACAGCTTCTTCTAAATCACTTTCTTTTACATCAAAACAACAATATATATTATTTTGATTATATTTTTTGAATAAATAATTGTGTATACTAGGCGAAAAACTTTGCTTAATTGGATGACCTAAAAGACCTACTAATTTTGTTGTTGAATTTATCATGATATTATCTCCTATCTAACTTTATTGTCATTTAACTATTAAACTATACATTTATATTTAAAAATTGCACATTCTTAAGTACTCTGTATATATAAAGTTTTCTGACTTTTTGCTCCCTCTTTCTTTATATTCACATATATCTAAATCGCTTTCTATGTTTAAATTGATTTCTATACCATTTCGATTATTTCTATTTACACTTATGTCACCATTATAAAGTTCTAAAATATTCTCTGTAACTTTAAACCCTATATCTATAGCTGATTTATATTTATCATTTATATATTTATAATGATTATATTTATCTTTATTTCTAATACTTATATTAGTTTTATTACCTTTCCTATCCAAATCAACGTAAATTGTACTATTTGAACAAGAATACCTTATAACTATAGATAATAAAGTTAATATAACTCTCTCTATATCGTCATCATCTACTCTTGATACAATCTCTTCCTCACTAGTATCAAATACTATGTTTATATCATTTTCTAATAAATATTTATTAAACTCCTCACAAGTTTCTTCTATTAACGTAACTATATTATAACAATTCACATTAGTTTCATGAAACTCAGATTCTAACTTAGCTAAATCTATTACATTGTTAATTAAGTTCATCAGCATATAAGAATTCTTTTTGATAATACTTATAGAATTATTTAACTCCTTACTTATTTCTTTTTCTATTTTATCTTTATATATATACTCTAATAGCTGAATCGATGATGATATTACATTTAGAGGTGTCTTTAACTCATGAGACATATTAACGAAAAACTCAGTTTTTATTTTATTAGCAATTTTTTTAGCTTCTATTTCTCTTTCAATATTTTCTATATTTACACTTTCTGTTATATCTCTTACTATTCCGATTTCTTTGATTTCATTATTAATTTCTATTAATTTTTTCCCAACCTCTAAGTTTAACTCTTCTCCCTTACAAGTTAAAACATCTTTTCTTTTAAAAACTACCTCCTCGTTGTTTTTATTTGATGCTATTAATATATCATTATTTAGTAGTATATCTTCTTCTAGACTTATATTTTCGGATATTTCTGTAAATGCTAAATTTTTATATATTATATTTTTCTGTCTATAGTCTGCTAAATATATACCTTCTGGTATTATATTAACAAATGTTTTATACTTTTCTTTGCTCAATTTTAATTTTTCAATAGATTCCTTATACTCTGTTATATCTTTTATAACAACTAAATTTTTATGTGTATCTCCATCTTTAAAACTTGTTCTATCTATATTCATATAAGATTTTTTTCCCATAGAAGAATAACATATTTCTCCTGTTATAGAATCCTCTAGAACTATCCTTTTTATTTCTTTTTCATTAAAATCTATACCATTATCTTTACTATTATATAAAATATTATTATTGTCTGTTATTAGTATATTATATGGTATAGTTTCTATTATTTTTTCGTACTTTATATTGTTTTCATCGGTCTTTATCTCATTTTTCTTATTGTAAGTTATATCTTTAAAGGAACATATGATACTTTCATTTTTATTAAATTTAATTGGTGTAAATGTAACTTTAAAAAATCTTCCATCCTTGCTCTTTATATCACTTTTAATTTCTGTACTATGTTTTTTTGTTTTTTCTATACTATTTATAAAATTCAATTTATCTTTTATATTATCTCTTAAAAATTCATCTATCGTTAATTTTTCTTTATGCACTTTATATTTATTCCAAATTCTAAGGAAATTATCATCTTTACTCAATATACATCCATTAGAATCTATTATAAATATACACCTATCTTCTTCTCCTACAATTTCTTTAATTAATTCTTTTTTATTCTCTAAATTCTTTTCTAACTTAGCTGTTATATATTTATTTTGTTCTAACTTTTTATTGTATAAACTAATATTTTTGTTACCTTTTTTAAACATTTTTTTCTTTTTCCATACTCTATTATGTTCAATTATTATATATGAATTTACTATATTTTTGAACATGTACAAGTATACAATTATATCTATAATACTCCTATATAGTAATACATTCTCTTTTTCAACCAATAGGCTTAACAAAATACTTGAGTATATAAAAGTAATAAATATAACAGTTATCTTACTAATACTTTTTCTTCTTGTTAATTTTATGATTTCATAAAAAATCATCGTACTTATAAAACCAGTTACCAAAATATTATATAAACCAATTTTATTGTCTATCAGTGTTGTAAGTAACAATATAAAACTAATAAATATTAAATTATTTATTTTTTTGTTGATATTATTTTCACATACGCTAATCAGGATTAATACTTGAGCAATCATATAAAAGTTGCTCAAGCTTCCCTGTGATATATCCTTTGCTTTTGATATAATAATAACAACTATCATACTTAAAACAATAATATCTTTCTTGCTTTTATGTAAAATATATTTAGAATATACTACATATAACATTGCAAGAAGTATTGAAACTGTAAGTATATTAATATATTTATGCATTCTCAATCCCCTTTAATATAATTAACTTAGCTACTACAATTAAAATATATATCTGAAAATTCTATATCGATTTTTTCGTTATCACTAACACTTACTCCCACATCTATATTTTCACTCTTTTTTATATTATCTTTTAAAATAATTGTAAATTCACTCCCCACATTTACCTCGCTGTTTACCTTAATGTCTCCTCCATGTGCTTTTACTAATTTATTTACTAATGATAAACCTATACCAGTTCCCTCTGCACCTCTTGTAAGGGTTCTATCTACCTGTTCGAAGTTCTCAAATATAATACCTATTTTATCTTTTGGTATTCCTATTCCAGTATCCTTGACTGATATATATACTAAATCTCCATCTTGCCTAAACTTGACTACTATTTCTCCGCCTTTTGCAGTATATTTTATAGAATTTGATATAAGATTTAATACAGCTTTCTCTATTTTTTTCTTATCTAGTATCATATATTTACTATCTATATTAGATTTAAATTCTATATTTACTCCATTTTCACTTGTATATAGCTTAGATTTATTAACTATATCCTTAAGCAAGTTTACTATATCATACTTCTTATATTCCATTTTATAGGTTCCATTTTCAAAATGTCCTATTTCTAAAATATTATCTAATAATCGCATTAGCCTATAACAATTTTGTTTTATAAGTTTTGTACATCCATTATCTCCCTTATTATTTTCTTTTTCATAATTGTATATAAGTTTATTAGTTTCAAATATAGTTGTTACAGGTTTTTTTATGTCTTTAGATACATTAGCTAAGAACTCAACGTTAAATCTATACTTATTATTTATTTCACTTAATATTTCTTCCATTTTCTTTATTTTATATTCATTGTCTAAGGTTCTCAATATTATCAAATAACTATTGCCAATATCAATTATAGCAATTTCTATCTCTTTAATTTTATTTGAAGGAACTTGAAATCTTTTAAATTTACCATATTCTAATTGATTTAAGTAGCTTTTAACTATCTTATTTAGGTTTTCAGTTCCTATTTCTTTTAATATTTCTATTAATACCTTATTTCTATATATATGATTATGTCCATTTTTTTCTATTATTGCTATACCTTGTGGAAGTGTTTGCAACAATACCTTATAAGTTTTTTCTCTTTGCTCAATTTCTGAGATAGTATTTTCTATGTTAGTTATATCTATGGCTATAGTTAACAAATTCTTATTTCCTCTTAATATAATACTTGTTGTTATTACTTCTATAACTTTCTTATTTTTTGTCTTTATCTTCATACTTACCTTGTCTTTTTTTCCAGACTGAACCATGTTTACTTGTTCTATAAATTTATTTACACTTTTACTTAATACCTTTTCTTGTATATTTTGTAAAACTCCCCTAGATTCATCATAATCCTTTATATCAAACAATTCTATAGCTTTATTATTTATATATTTTATACTGCTAGAATTATGTATTATTATTCCGTCATTTAATATGTCTATTAATTTTTTAAATCTTTGTTCACTCTCTTCTAATTTATTTCTTATTAGGACGCTTTCTGTTATATCAGTTAGAATACATATATTTCTATATTTATTTTTTAATATTTCTCTCTTAGATGCAAGTCTATATACCTTTTCATCATATCCATTTATTATGGTATCCAAATTTTCAATTTCATTTAAATCTTCTGGAAAATCTATAAACTTTGATTTTATTTCTTCTAATATATCTAAATCACTTAAATTACTTTTATCTTTACATATAAATTTCTCAAATTCTTCATTTCCATAGAGATATTCTCCATCTCTATTTAATAAAAAAACTATATTTTGAGATTCTTTAATTGATTTATTTAATTCTGTATTTACTTCAGCCATACTATCTTTAATTTTTTTTTGGGTCTCAAATTCTAGATTTATTTTATCTATTAGAGATTGTGTCATACTTTGATTATATTTAACCTTCAATTTATAATCTTTAAGCATTTTCATTATATTTTCCATATTACTAATAAGTAGTGCTTGTACAATTGATAAGTTTAGCAAAGTGTATGTTAACATATAAAATTTATTCTTTATACATAGACTCATTACAATAAATAGATATATCCCTACCATAGTTAATATATATCTATTTTTGATTCTTAGATTAGTCTTTTTGTTGATTATGATACTTATTTTTCCTAAGTTTAACATAGTAACTCCAAAGTAATAATTTCCAGTTACTAACATCAAAATTTCTAATAAATATATACATAATATATACATTAAAGATTTACAATTTAATATTTTGTAAAGTACTAATAATATAAAAGGAATAGAAATAGCTATAGATAAACTAACAATTTCAAAAACTTCTTTATAAATATATAAAGATTTCATATTTTCACCATCCCCCTTTTTTTGATTCCCCTTACTATAATTTTATCTATTATGCATTTATATTTTTGTTTTCAACTTGTACATTCATAATCCTTCTTCTATCTTCTATATAAGTAATATTAACATATTATAAATAGTTTTTTTGTCAGTTTTTGAACAATTTCACTATAAATTATTTGTTATAAATTACAGTTTTATGTAATAAATACTCTAAGTATTATATATATTCTTAAAACAAAAAAAAGCCTATATAAGGCTTTTTTCTGATTTTAATTCTTTTCTAAGTTTTTTTAGTGCCCTTTTTTCTATTCTTGATACATAAGATCTAGATATATCAAGTTTTTGAGCAATTTCTCGTTGTGTTTTATATCCACAAGTGGTTAACCCATACCTTAAAAGAACAATTTCTTTTTCTCTTTTAGTCAATATCTTATCTAGTTGTTCATATAACTTACCTATTTGAACCTTAAGTTCTACTTGGTCTAATATATAATCTATATCAGTTCCCAAAACATCTATAAGACTAATCTCATTGCCTTCTTTGTCCGTGCCTATAGGATCTTGAAGAGATACTTGAACCTTATTTTTTTTATTTGTTCTTATACTCATAAGTATTTCATTTTCTATACATTTAGATGCATAAGTTGCTAGCCTAGTTCCTTTGTCAACATTATAGGTTTCTATAGCCTTTATAAGTCCTATAGTACCTATAGAAATAAGATCATCTTGCTCTTCATTGGCATTATTGTACTTTTTTGCTATATGGGCTACTAATCTCATGTTTCTCTCTATTAAAACTTCCTTTGCATGTTCATCTTTGTCTTTTTTAAATTTAGTTAAATAAGTAACTTCTTCTTCAGGGGTTAATGGTTTTTCAAATGATTTAAAAGTTGTCAACAGGCCACCCCCTCTTTGAGATGCTTCATTTTAAATTATATGAATCTGGCCTGTCTAAATTGCTTGTTTTATATAATATTTTATTTTATTTATATTTTAAATTTGTGCATATTTCCTTGAAGATTGGTAATGCTGATTTGCTTTCTTCTTTAGTTCCTTCTACTATTACTGTTATAGTATATTTTGGTGTGTCACTTGGATAAAATCCAGTTATCCATCCATTATTTACTGAAATACCATCTATATTGGTTTGGGCTGTACCTGTTTTAACACCACACCCGCCTTCTAAGTCTTTAAGTGCTTCTCCCGTGCCTGATAAAGATACTTTTTTCATCATGTCTTTTACTATAGTCAATGTATATGGTGATATTATTTCATCTTCTTTAGATTGATTAAAATTTTTTAAGATACTCTTATTATTATCTACAATGCTATCATATATATATAATGGCTTATATGTTCCATTATTAGCAATTATTTGTGTCATTTGATTTATTTGTATCGGTGTAAATTCCATACTTCCTTGACCTATAGCTAAATTTCTTATAGATATGTCTTTTGGTATTTCTCTATTTACTTCCTCTTTTAACCCTATATCTACCTTTTTATCTAAATGGAGTTTTTTAGCATACTCTATTATTTTGCTTTTTCCTACTTTATTTGCAATATCAAAAAATGCAGTATTACATGAATTAGCAAAAGCTTCGGTTAAACTTTGTATACCATGTCCCTCTTTATTATGGCAATTTAATATTTCTTTATTTTTTCCTATTTTTGTATTTCCTGTGCAATTATATGTATAGTTCTCATCTATAATTTTAGTATCAAGAGCTGCATATAAAGTTACTATTTTAAATACAGAACCTGGTGCATAAGTATTTTGTATTACCCTATTTCTAAGTTCACCCTTAGATTTTTCTGTATCACTTATATACTTACCTATATCATTTTGGTCAAAGTTTGGCCTAGAACTCATAGATAGTATTTCACCACTTTCTACATCTGATATTATAACAGCTGTAGGGTTAGCTTCTTTATCTACTACTTTTTCAACTTTTTTTTGAATATTTTTATCTATTGTTAATTTTATATGCTTATCTTTATCATCTTTTGTTACTGTTTTTATACTTCCTTTTAGTACATCTAAACCTTCTTTTCTACCTGCTTCACCTACTTTAAATACAGATATATATTCTTCATTTGATGCATTAAGCACTTCATCCATACTTCTCTCTATTCCATATTGTCCTATCTTATCTTTTTTATTTATATATCCTATAGTGTGGGATAAAAGGCTATCTTCGTCATATCTTATACTTCTTTTAGATACTATTATATTTTTTTCTAGTAACTTTTCTTCCATTTTTTTACTTATATTATTTACTTGTATTTCAAATATTGATGACTCTGTTTGCTCTTCTATTTCTTTATATATCTCTTTATCACTTAAATTACTTACTTCTTTTACTAAGTTTCTTATGCTAGAATCATTTATAAATTTTTCTTTTTGTACTATTAATACAGTTTCTTTCTTCTTATCCGTTAAAGGTTGATTATTTCTATCATAGATTACACCTCTACCAGTATTTAAATCTATTTTTTCAGTACTTTGATTTTCTTGTCTTTGTTTATATTCATCAGATCTTAATATTTGTATATCTGCTAGTCTATATATTAAAAATAAATATACTAATACAAATATTAAAACTGTTGTTTTTCCTCTACCAACCATAGTTTTTGGTAAATTATATTTTTTCCTTGACATAAAATCACCCCTTAGATACTTGTCATTTTTGACAATTTCTAAGGGGTTAATACTCTTTATTCTAATTAATCTAATTGTGTTCTTATTTTACTTATAACTATATCTATAGCTACTTCGTTTTGTCCACCTTCTGGCATTATTATATCAGCATACTTTTTGTATGGTTCTATAAATTGATCATGAGCTGGCTTTACTGTAGTCAGATACTGATCTATAACAGAATCTACAGTTCTACCTCTTTCTTTTATATCTCTTTGTATTCTTCTAAGTATTCTTATATCATCTTCAGTATCAACATATATTTTTATATCTAATTTATTTCTTAACTCTTCATCTTCAAGTATCATTATACCTTCTACTATTATTATATCCTTTGGAGTTATTGTAACAGTTTCGTCATGTTTTCTAGTATGAAGTTCATAGTCATATATAGGCTTTTCTATGCTTTTTCCATTACATAATTCTTCTATATGTTGTATTAAAAGCTTATTATCAAAAGCAAGTGGATGGTCATAATTAGTTTTTAATCTATCTTCAAAACTTAAATGTGTTTGGTCTTTGTAGTAAGCATCTTGCTCTAATGTAGCTATATTCTCATCTGGTATATTATCCATTATAGCTTTACAAACTGTACTCTTACCAGAACCAGTTCCTCCTGTTATTCCTATTATTAAAGGTCTCTTAGTTTTTTTCATGATTTAGTACTCTCCTTACAAAAAAGATTAGCGTTTATTCTTGATCATTTGGATTCTCTAAATAGAATCCAGATGTAAACTCTCTATTATTTAACTTTATTTCTTCGATCCAACTTGGATTAAACTCCCAATTATTTGGGTCTTCATAAAACTTATCTAAAGCAAATCTATAAGCTTTAACAACTTTAGATATATAATTAGCGTCTTTCATCTTACCTTCTATTTTAAGACTATTTATTCCTGACTTTATCATAGCCGGCAAATCTTTTATCATACATAAATCTTTAGAATTAAATATGAATGTTCCTCTCTCATCTTCATAAACCGGGAAATATTCTCCTGGTCTTTTCTCTTCAACTAGACTGTATGTTTTTTTATTTACTTCACTATCTGAATCTTTTCCTTTTATATAATTGCTTATAAGAGGCCTTCCTGAATAAGATATAGCCATTACTCCATGTACATATGCTTCTAAATCTAATTCTATAGGTGTATTTAGCCTTATTTGACCTAGCTCATCACAAGATAATTCTCTTGATAATGTTATTCTTTTTATACCTTGCTCATGCCAAAATTTAGCTGTTACGTAATTTGTAACATTAGCTTGTTCTGCTAAATGTATATCCATATTTGGTACAGCCTTTTTAGCTACTACAAGCATACCAGGCTCTGCTATTATGATAGCATCTATTCCTACAAATTCAAGCTCTTTTAGGTATGTTTCTATATCTGAAAAGTCCTTACTATGAGGAACTATATTAACAGATGCATAAACCTTTTTATTATGTTTATGTGCAAAGTTTATACCTTCTATTAATTCATCCTTTGAAAACTCCTTATTTATAGAGTTAAGACCAAACGCTTCACTTCCTATATATATGGCATCTGCACCATTTGTTATATTTAACTTTAATTCTTCTAAGCTTCTAGCTGGCGCCAATAATTCTACATTATGCATTTAAATCACCCCTCTCGCTTTGTTTGTAGCTAAGTGCTACTCCATCTGCTATAGGTATTAAAGATGTAGTTAAATAGTCACAGTTTGATATATAATCTAAGTAACTTCTCATTCTTTTTACTATAGTCTTTTTACGTCTTATAACGAAACTATCATGTGCAACCATTCCTTGATATAATATATTATCTGATATTAAAAGTCCATCTACTTTTAATTTATCTATAACCATATCATAAAATAATTGATATTGTCCTTTAGCTGCATCTAAAAATATTATGTCAAACTCTCCTTGAACTTCTTTTAATTTTTCTTCTGCATCGCCTTCTAATATCGTTATATTATTTTCAAATCCAGCTAATTTTATATTTTCTTTAGCCTTTTCTATCATTTTTTCATTTCTCTCTACTGTTATTATCTCCACATCTTCACCTAAAGTAGATGCAAATAGTATAGATGAGTATCCTATAGCACAACCAACTTCTAGTATTCTCTTTGGTTTTTTCATTTTTAGTAAAACTTTTAAAAGTTCTGATACTTCTTTGTGTATTATAGGTACATTATTTTCATGTGCATAATCTTCTAGTTCTTTTAAAAGTCCTTCTTTATCTTTTAATGTATTTCTTATGTAATCTTGTACTAATTCATTTACTATATTGCTCATTAAATTCACTCCTTAAATAGCAGAAACATTAATATAGGATTACACTTTGAATATCTCAAAGCATAATCCCCATATTTTAAATTTTATTTATTCTCTGCACTTGCTTTTTCTTTGCTTAATTTATCCCTTTGTTCTTTATATTCCTTCTCAAACTTAAGATGTTCTTCGTAAGTTTTGCTATAGTTATTTCCTCCATCCATAGTAGCTACAAAGTATAAATAATCTGTATCTTTTGGATATAATACTGCTTCTATAGATTTTATACTAGGATTAGCTATTGGTGTCGGAGGTAGTCCCACATTTTTATAACTATTATATGGAGAATCTATCTTTAAATCATTATATGTTACTATTTTTTTTCTTTCTGGGAATATATACTGTATAGTTGCATCAGACTGAAGTCTCATACCTATATCTAATCTATTGTAAAATACACTTGCTATCATAGGTCTATCTTCATCTCTAACAGCTTCTTTTTCAACAATAGAGCTCAGATTTACGACCTCTTGAAGAGTCATTTTTAACTCTTTTTGTCTTTTTTGTAACTTCTCAGTATACATTTTACCAAATTCAGCTAACATTTTATCCAGAACCTCTTTTTCACTTGTACCTTCTTCAAAGTAATAAGTCTGAGGATATAAGAAACCTTCTAGTGTAGTTATATCTTTTTCTTTTAAATATGGAAAATCACTATAAAATTCCTTTGGATTTTTGATTAGTTTTTCATACGTTTCTTTATTGCCCAGTTTTTTAGATACTAATATATCAATTACTTCATTAGAAGTTGATCCTTCTGGTATAGTTACTTTTATACCATCTTGATATGTTTTTCCAGATGATAATATGTCAATTATATCATTATTAGAATAGGTTTGATTAAGCAAATATTTTCCAGACTTTATGTTTGGAATTTCATTACTTACTTTTGCTACAACTTTGAATAATGTCTTATTCTTTATTAATTTTTTTTCGTATAATATATCTGTCATTGTATTTATAGTAGCACCTTTAGGTATTTCTACTACTATATCTTTTTTATTTTTTTTATTGTATGGTCCTATTTGTATGAACACAAAACTCCCTATTAATCCCAATAATACTACCAAGGAAATTAATGCTATCTTAAGTTTATTATTTCTCAAGTACATAGTATTTTCTACTCCTTATATATATTTATATCTTTTATATTATAAATCTAAGAATAAAAATTTTCAATAAAATTGTCGAATAAATTTCTTTTCTAAATTCATCGCTTTTTTATATTTGACTTATCTAACGTTCATTTATTAGTAATTTACCAAATTAATTATAAAAATTAATAGCTTAAAAATTTTATTATAATTATAAAAAGCTTAACGTTATTTTTTACACGTTAAGCTTTTTATAATCATAATATTAAAATTTTTTTATTTCATCTTTAGTTACAACACCATATATTAACTTTTTAGGTTGTGTTTTATCATCTACTATTTCATAAGCATTTATAAATCTTTCTTTTGCTTGTTCAAATTTTTCTTCTTTATTATAATGCATATAAGCTAATACATCGCCTTCATTTACATAGTCTCCTACTTTCTTTTGAAGTACTATACCTGCTGATAAATCAAGTTCATCTTCTTTAGTTTCTCTACCAGCACCTAAAATCATAGCAGATACCCCTATTTCTTCTGCTTCTATCTTACTTATATAACCACTTTTTAGTGATTTTATAGGTACTATATTTTTAGATTTAGGAAGTAAATCATAATCGTCAACTACCCTCTTATCTCCGCCTTGATTTTCTATAAACTCTTTTAGTTTTTCTAGTGCACGTCCTGAAGATATAGCGTCTTGTATCATTTTCTTACCTTCTTCGAAACTTTCACAAACTTTTGCTAATACTAACATATATGCCCCTAATGTTTCACATAGCATTACAAAATCCTTAGGTCCATTTCCTTTTAAAGTTTCTATAGCTTCTATTACCTCTAATGAGTTACCTACAGCAAATCCTAAAGGCTCATCCATATTAGTTATCATACCTATTGTTTCTCTACCCATTCCACAACCAATATCAACCATAGCTTTTGCTAGTTCAAATGAATCATCTAGTGTTTTCATAAATGCGCCATCACCAGTTTTAACATCAAGTAATATAGCATTTGAACCTGATGCTAATTTTTTACACATTATACTAGCAGCTATTAAAGATATATTATCAACTGTAGCAGTTACATCTCTTAGAGCATACATTTTTTTATCAGCAACTGCTATTGTAGCTGTTTGACCACAAACTGCTATATTTTTTTCATTTACAGAATTTATAAATTTCTCTGCATCCATTTCTATTGAAAATCCTGGTATAGCTTCTAACTTATCTAAAGTCCCTCCAGTGTGTCCTAATCCTCTTCCTGACATTTTAGCTACAGGAGCACCACATGATGCCACTAATGGAGCTAAAGCTATTGTAGTTTTATCTCCTACTCCTCCTGTACTATGCTTATCAACTTTTATTCCTTTTATAGCTGATAGGTCTATAACATCTCCTGAATTCATCATAGCTTCTGTAAGATATACTGTTTCTTGTTTATTCATTTTGTTTATATATATTGCCATTAAAAGAGCTGATGCTTGGTAATCAGGTATTTCATTTTTTGAATATTTTTCTACGAAAAAGTTTATTTCTTCTTTAGATAATTCATGCCCATCTCTTTTTTTTCTGATTATATCATATATTCTCATTTTATCTCTCCTTAACAAACTTTATATATAATCTATTATTTAAATTCAATAAGCTTAATACTAAGTTTAGTATTAAGCTTATATATTTATTATATACTTTTAACTACTAATTTAACTAAACTTAAGAATTCAGCTTTTACTTTTTGAGTAGTTTCTATTACTTCTTCATGGTTAAGAGGTTGATCAAGTATTCCTGCTGCCATGTTAGTTATACAAGATATTCCTATAACATCCATAGATGAATGGCTAGCAACTATTACTTCTGGTGCAGTAGACATACCAACAGCATCAGCTCCTAGTATTCTTGCCATTTTAACTTCTGCAGGTGTCTCATATGTTGGTCCACTAAAGAATGCATATACACCTTCTTGTACTTTTATATCTAGCTTCTTAGCACACTCTCTAACTAATTCTATATATTTTGGTGAATAAGCTGTAGACATATCTGGGAATCTTGGTCCAAATCTTTCATCATTTTTACCCATTAAAGGTGTACTTCCACTTAAGTTTATATGATCTTTTATTATCATTAAATCACCTGGTTTAAAGTCTACATTTGCTCCTCCAGCTGCATTTGTAACTACTATAGTTTCAACTCCTAAAGCTTTCATAACTCTAACTGGGAATGTTATTTCTTGTTGAGTATATCCTTCATAGTAATGGAATCTTCCTTGCATAGCCACTACATCTTTGCCTTCTAATTTACCTATTACAAGGCATCCTGCATGTCCTTCAACAGTAGATACAGGGAAATTAGGTATTTCATTATATTTTATCTTTACTGGATTTTCTATTTCATCAGCTAATACTCCTAATCCAGAACCTAATATAAGTCCTATCTTAGGTGTTATATTTATTTTTTCATTTATAAATTTTGCACTTTCTTGTACTTTGTTAAACATATGTCTCCTCCTTGACTATTTAAGTATTTGTGATTTAAAACTAGTTCCATTTTTAGTCATTTTTGTATCTAATATATCTGCTACTGTAGCACCTATATCTGCAAAACTTTTTCTTATACCTAAGTTTACACCACTCTTGATATTTTTTCCATAAATTAATACAGGTATATACTCTCTAGTATGATCCGTACCTTTGTAAGTTGGATCATTACCATGATCAGCATTTATTATAAGTATATCATCTTCCTTTAAAGCATCTATTATTTCTGGAATTCTAGCATCGAATTCCTCTATAGCTTCTTTATATCCTTTTACATTTCTTCTATGTCCATATTTTGAATCAAAATCAACTAAATTAGTAAATATTAATCCTTTATTTTCTTTATTAATGTAATTTATAGTTTGGTCTACTCCATCCATATTATCTTTAGTGTGTATAGCTTCCGTTATACCTTGTCCATTAAATATGTCTTCTATTTTACCAACGCCAATTACATCTAGTCCAGCTTCTTTTATATTATCTAATACCGTTTTTTCAAAAGGATTTAATGAGTAGTCTCTTCTGTTAGAAGTTCTTACGAACTCACCTTTTCCTTTTCCTATATATGGTCTAGCTATAATTCTAGCTACTGCATTGTCTCCCATCATTATTTCCCTAGCTATTTCACACATTTTGTATAATTCATCAAGTGGTATTATTTCTTCATGCGCTGCTATTTGGAATACACTATCTGCTGATGTATATACTATTACATCTCCTGTTTTCATTTGATGTTCTCCATATTCATCTAATATAGCAGTTCCTGATGCTGGCTTATTTCCTACAACTTTTCTTCCTGTTCTTTTTTCAAATTCATCTATTATTTCTTTTGGGAACCCATTTTCAAATGTTTTAAATGGAGTTTCAACTAAAACACCTGTCATCTCCCAATGTCCTGTTGTAGTATCTTTTCCTTGAGAAATTTCTTCACATTTTCCAAAACAACCTATAGGAGAATCTACTCCTTCTACAAAATCTACTTCGTCTATATTTCCTATCCCTAATTTTAATAAGTTAGGTATCTTTATATCCTTATGTGTTTTTATTATATTTCCTAAAGTATTAACACCTTCATCTCCAAATTTTTTTGAGTCTGGAAGTGCTCCTATTCCTACACTATCAATTACAATCCATACAACCCTATTCATATTATGTCCTCCTTTTTTTGTAGTTTATTTCCTAGGATGTTTTTCTTTTATTTCTCTTCTCATATTCTTATTTATGTGATTTAAATATGATTGCAAACTAGATAAATTGCTATTTCCTAATATTTTGCTTACTACAGCAACATTAGCACCTTCATTTAAAAGATGAATAGCAAAAGAATGCCTAAGCATACTTGGATTTATGTTTTTATCTATATTAGCTAAATTAGCATATTTTTTAATAAGTTTCCATAAGCCTTGTCTTGTAAACCTTTGTCCTAAGGAACTTACAAATAAAGCTTTTTCATCTTCATTTGCCAATTCAGTTCTTGATTCATTTATATATTTTTCTAAATACTCCTTAGATGTATTGGATAAAGGTATTATTCTTGGATTTTTTCCTTTATCACAGCATATATAGTCTAAATCTAATTCTACAGAATCTATATCCATATCTATAAGCTCTGATACTTTTATACCTGTACCATACAATATTTCAAATATTGCCTTATCTCTTATTTCTTTAGGTGTATTTAAATTTTTAAAATCTAAAAGCCTTTTTATTTCTTCCTCTGTTAAAATATCTAAACTATTTTTCTCTATTTTAGGCTTTTTTATATTTCTTGCAGGATTATTTTTACTTATACCATAAAAAAATAAATAATCATGAAAAGATTTTATTGATGATATCATTCTAGATACTGTTGCTACAGATATATTTTCCTGTTCTAATCTTATTATATATCCTATAATATCATTTTCTACAACATTATCTAAACTTATCATCTTTTCTTTTAAATAATCAACATATCTTTTTATATCTATATAGTAAGATGATATAGTATTTTTAGATAGATTCTTACTATATAGATATTTTATGTATTCCTCTACAACCTCCATAGCAAACTCCTTATCTGACTAGGAACTTAATCATACCTATACTTATAGTATTTAGTACAACTTGTAATATAACTGTAATACTTATTATAATTATAACATTTAATATAAATCTTTTTACTAAAAATATCATATTTTCTTTTCTTTTGTGCTTAATTTCTAATAATATTTTTTTTACATAATCAAATGCCACTAACGTTAATATAACTGTACCAGGTATAATAGCTAAATTTTTCATAAATAAAACAAATATCATTTTTATTGATTCAAAATTTAGTGCTAATATCATACTATTTATAGTATAGCCTATTGATAAACCTTTTAGCATAAATATTATAAGCACTACTGGAAAAGTTATTACTAAGACTGAAAAAAAAGCGACACAAGCCATAAAGCTTAAATCTATTTTTAAATTTGATAATATAGCTTCTTTTATTCCTTCTCTTGAATTATAGTACTCACTTATAAAACTAATATCTTTTATTATTTCATCTTGATAACTTGGCCATATTTTATTTAGATAAGATCCAAGTGCTACAAATACAATAAATATTAACCCAATAAGTACTATTTGTCTGTTAAGTTCTTTAAAATTATTTTTTCTATATGTTCTTCTCAAATTTATAACCTCCCCTTTTACCTTACAAAATAGTATGTATAAAAAGAGGAGGTTATGACATTTTATATTAATTCTCTAGCTATTAAAATTCCAATTGCTGTTTTTGCATCTTCTATTTCATTTTGAATAACCATGTTATAAGCTTCTTCTAAACTTATAGTATGTACTTCTATATCTTCATCATCATTTAAATTTCTTTCACCTACAGTAATATCAGTAGCTAGATATATGTATATTTTTTGATTAGAAAAACCTGCTGATGTATAAAACTTATGTATTAGTTTTAAATTTGAAGCATCGTATCCCGTTTCTTCTTTTAGTTCTCTTTGTGCACATTCTTTTGGTGTTTCACCAGGTTCTAACTTTCCTGCTGGTATTTCCCATATAACTTTTTCTATTGGTTTTCTAAATTGTTTAATTAATACTATTTCATTATTTTCATTTAATGCTAATATACCAACTGCACCAGGATGTTCTACTATTTCTCTTTTTTGATATCCTTGGTTTATAGTCTCTACAGTATCTACTTTTAGGCTGATTGTTTTTCCAGTGTATATTTTATCACTACTAATAGTCTTTTCTTCTATCACCATCACAAACCTCCATTAAATAATATGCAGCACTACTTGCAGCCTCGAAAAACTCTTTATCTTGTTCATAATTTCTTCCCATAGTTCTTACCTTCAGGCCAAAATAATCTAAGTCTTCTTTAGTATTTTTATTATCTATATATACTATATTATGTCTATTTAAATCATTTTCTTCTATTTGTGCTCTTATTTTATTTAATTTATCACTTTCATAATTTGATATTGGTATTGTTATATCAACATTTACAATTTCTTTAAAAATAGTAATACTATGGTGAGATATTCCATTATGTCTTTCTCTTTTATCTGCAAAACTAATTCTAGGTATAGCTATAGGATTTCCACCAAGTTTTTTTACTGCATCTAATATAGGTCCTTGTTCTATTCCTGTAAATCCATATTTAGTTCCAGTACCTGCAATTCCAGGTCCCATACTAACAAATACACAGTCTGCATTTAATACTTCTTTAGCAGTTATTAAAGCTGTATATATATTTATACATTCATAATCCCCTCCGAATGCATTCCCTATAGTTATAGTATAGTCTATTAATCCTTTACTTTTTAAAGTTTCTACATTTTTACTTAGGTATATCGGTAATGCAGCTCCATCTGTCATTATATATACTATTTTTTTATCTTTATTATTTCTTTTATATGATGCTACAAAAGGTGTAAGCATACTATGAAGTGTCCCAACAACAACTGGCATATCATTTAAACTTTTAAAGCTTGATATTTTATCATGATAAGTACTTTCTTGTTCTTCAACTGAATCTACCTTAACTTGTAGTGGCGTATATCTTAATTTCATAATATGACCGCCTTCTGTAAAGCTTGATTCTATATTATTTAGATTAGTTATTACAAAATGATATCCTCCAGTACCTAAACTTAACTCAACAGCTGTTGTATTTAATACAACCTCATCACCTACATTTACACTCCCTGTCATCTTAGGGTAGTTGTATGCTTTTTGTATTTCTCCATTTATATTAACTCTTATATCTTCTAATTTTTCACTCTTATCTTTTATAGAATCTACAATTCCTATTCTTTTACTTATCATAAGTTTACCTTCCTAATTTATCTATGAAATTTAAGAACTTATTTTTCTCTATTATCTTAGTTAAAGAATACTTCTCTGTAAGTATATGTATAAATATTAAAAATGCTAACCAAGCTAATCTAATATTAAATGAATACCCCATACATATAAGTATTCCTATAGATATACCTAAAACATTTGATCCTGTGTCTCCCATCATAGCTTTAGCTTTTAAGTCGTAATTAAAATATGCTAATACATTTGGAAGCAGTAAAAGAAGTAGACTTTTTTCAAATCCTGCTAATGTTAAAAGTAAAACTAACCCTATTATTAAATATACCTTTATAGCTCTTCCAGGCCTTAAATCTAATAAGTTCATAAGATTTGTAGAAAGTGCTATTATAAGAGTATTTACAATTATATCTAATATATCTTTAGATATTGCTATAGATATTAATATACCTATAAATCCTCCAAATAATGCCTTAAATCCACCTGTTGTAAGCTTTCCTTTAAACAAACTCTTAAAATGTCCTTTAAGCCCACTAACATCTCTATTTCCTATTATATCGTCTAATATTCCTGCAAAGAACATTGCTATTATTCCAAATATGAACATAAATAAATATAGTAGCTTATTAACATCATTAGTTACAAATCCTATAATAATACCATTTATTATTATCATAGGTAAAAATACTATACCCATACTAACTGGTATCATATCTTTTTTATAATTTGGTCTTAATACATTACTATCTATTAATAAATTTTTAAATAAAGGGATAACAACATAGGTTCCAAGCAATCCTGTTATAAATAAAACAGTATAAAGTATATAATATTTCACCTATATACTACCTCCATTCTTTATTTTTTGCTTTTAAAACTTTCTTTATATGGTAGTATTGTTTTCCCCTATGAATAAAACCTTTTAAATCTCTTCCTGTTTCACTATGAGTCATATTTACTAATACTTCTTTGATTGTGTAACCGTATTTTAATATGTCTATAGTCATACCTACTTCTACACCATAACCATATGGAATCTCTTCAAATTTTTCTAATACTTCTTTTTTAAATATCCTTTGTCCTGATAAAGTAGAGTCTAGTTCTACACCTGTCATCTCAAATACAGATTCTTTAGCTAATCTTTTTACAAATCCTAGTCCTCCCTTTTTCTTTGCAGGAGGGAATTTTGCTATAATAACATCGGCTTCGTTGTTTAATATAGGCATGATAAGTTTTTTAACTTCACTAGCTGAACTTCCTAAATCTCCATCTAAAAATCCTATTATATCTGCATTTTCCATAGCTATTTTTAACCCATAGTTTAATGCGTATCCTTTACCTCTATTTTTATCTAATTTAAACACTTTTATTTTGTCATTTTTAACACTAGATGCTATTTCTGTAGTATTATCGCTAGAACCATCATCTACAACTACAATTTCATCTATTTCATTTATATCAGTAATGCTTTCTAATGTGTCCTTGATCTTATCTGCTTCATTGTAAGCTGGTATTATTATACTTATGTAAGAACTCATATTTTTTCTCCTTTTCTTATTTCTTATAAGGGAATAATTGTTTTGCACTTTCTAATCTACCAAAATCCCCTGTAGCTCCTTTTTCATTTAATAATATAGTTAAAGAAACTTTACCTATTCCTTCTTCAATATTATCTATAGTTGCTATTTTGTTTTTAGAATATAAGTCTATATAAGAATTTTTAGTATTACTTTTTTGAACTCCTACTATATATTTATTTTGTTCTTTTAATTTAGTTATTAAAGCTTCATCTATCTTATCAAAGTTTTCTTTTTGAGCTTTATCTTCACTTCCACCTGTTAAAACTACAGAATCATAATCTATATAATTTTCTGCTATAGATTCTACTTTAATTAACTCTAAACGTTGAAGATTTTCTAACTTAGATATACTACCTTCTTCTTTTAAAGATTCTGCTATATAATTTATAACATCTTTTGCATTGTTTAGTTCAATTGAAAGTTCTTCTGATGCTTTCTTTAAAGCATCTTTATTTTCTATATTGCTAGTAAGTACTATATCAAATGCTACATTTCCTCCAGCATTTTGTATTATACTTGCAATTTCTTTACTATAATCATTTTTTTCATTTGTAGATATTATTCCTATATTTTTATTTACAAGACTATCTTTTATTATCTTATCTGAATTTTGATTTATTATGGCTATTGCTTCATCATAATATTTATTTAAATTAGTTAAATTTTCTTCTAAGTTATCATTTGTTGTTTTTAGTACTTCAAACTTACTATCTAAATCTTTGATCATACTTGCTTGTTGTTTACTAAGTTCTTGATCATAATTTAGATTAAATCCTACTAACATACCAATTCCTAAAGCTATAAAAATAGCTCCTATGGTAACTATATAATATTTCATGTTTATATGCATTTTTTTCCTCCTAAATCTACATTTGTAGTAATAGCTTTAATTTTAGCTGCATTAGATGTATAAACTGCTGAACACTTGGAGAGAAAGAGGCTAGTATAAGTATTGGGAATAAGGCAGTAGCTATTAATGCCCATATATACTTCATCTTTAACTTACTTCTATATAGTAGGTTAACTCCTTTCGCATCTATAAGCTTTGATCCTATTTTTAATCTTACTAAGAAAGTACTTGCCATACCCTTTCTTCCTTTTTCTAGAAAATCTATCATATTAGAATGAGTTCCAAGAGCCACTATAAGCTCTGCTTTGTACTCGTAAGCTATTAACATAGCTATATCCTCACTAGTTCCAGGTGCTGGAAATACTATAGCATCTAGCCCTAAATCTTGAACTCTTTTAAGACCTGGTGCCCTTCCATCTGTATAAGCATGTACGATTATCTCACCTGCTTTTTTAAGAGCTTCATCACTAACACTATCCATATCTCCAACTATAACATCTGGAGTATAACCAAACTCTAGTAACGCATCCGCTCCTCCATCAACACCAACTAATATTGGCTTCACTTCTTCTATGTATGATAATATTGTGCTTAAATCTTGCTTATAATCTTGTCCTCTTACAACTATTAGTACATGCCTATTAGCGTAATTAGTTTTAACTTTAGGTATTTCGACTTCTCCTAATATGAATCCTTTTTCTTTCTTTGCATAATCAATAGTATTATCTATGAACCTATCTAGTTCAACTGCTAAGTTTTCGTATGCTTTTTTTAATTTGACTGCTACTTCTTCTTTGCCTAATACTTCACCTTGTCCTAAAAATTTATTGTCTCTATAAATTTTACCATCTATAATTTCAATATTTTGACCTTCAGACAACTCATTAAATAATTCTTCACCTATATTATCAACTATAAGAATATTTTTTTCAGTTAGTATTCCAGGTCCTTTATTAGGATATCTTCCACTTATAGAAGGTGATGCATTAATAACTAGCTTTACTTTACCTTCTACTAAAGAATTCGCTGCAACTTCATCTATATCTATATGATTTATAACAGCTATTTCTCCACCCGTAAGTCTCTTTGCAAGCCTCTTTGTTTTTCTATCTACTTTAATAGGGCCTTCGACTCTCATAAATTAAACCTCCGATATCATTTTTAAAATCACATTACATTATAGCATTATTTAACGACAAAATAAATGTTTAAAGTCAGTTTATAATTTTATATAAGGATTTTTTAAATATATTTGTATATTTTAATCAATCTTATTTAACCTTGATAAATTCATCAACTCACTTTTGCTGTTTTTTTCAGGGTTACATATTACTATTTCTAAAAGGAGATTTAACTGTTCTCCTATTGATTTTCCACTATACCCCATCAACCTTAAATCGTTCCCGTTTATATCTAAATCATTTATTTTATAGCATTCATTATTTTTAGCTATTTCTTCTATAAATTCTGTATATTTATCTATTGAATGTTTTCTTATACTTAATTCTTCAATCTCTTCACAATCACCTACTTTTTTGTAATATATTTCCTTCAATTTTAAAATATCTTTTAAATTATCAATTCCTATTTTATTTAGAATTTTTTTAATATCAATTTTATCTAAATCTATATTATCTATTAGCATATAGTCAATCATATTATTTATGTATTTTGTTACATTATTTGGATATTTCAGTTTGCTTACAATATTATTTTTTCTTATATTTTTATTGTAAAATTCTATTTTTTCCTTTGTCTTATTTAGTCTTTTTGTGTTATTTTCTAAAATTAAAAATTCTATCATCAATAGTCTTTGCTCTAAACTAATATTACACTCTTTTAATATTGTTAACTTTGTACAAAAATCTTCATAATTCTCTACATGAGAGTATATCTCTAACTCCTTAAATATATTCAAACTATATAATAATCCTAGTTTTTGAGGGTTTTCACTAAGTATGATTTTTTTTATTTCATCACTTACTCTTTCTCTGCTAATATTTTTTAATATACTAGAATTTCTTTTTATACTTTCAAATGTTTCTTTTTCTATATCAAATCCTAGTTTACTGCTAAATCTTATAGCTCTTATTATCCTAAGTCCATCTTCAATAAATCTTTCATCAGGATTACCTACTGTTCTTATTTTTTTATCATGTAAATCTTTAACTCCATCAAAATAATCGATTAGTTTATCTTCTTCATTATAAGCCATAGCATTTATTGTAAAATCTCTTCTCTTTAAATCATCTACTAACTTTGATGTAAATTCTACATTTTTAGGCCTTCTATTATCTTCATACTCACCTTCAACTCTATATGTTGTTATCTCATAAACCTCATCTTCTATTAAAATACCTACTGTTCCATGCTTTATTCCATTTTCTATTATTTTATAGCCTTTAAATATATCTATTATTTTATTAGGTTTTGCACTAGTTGTTATATCATAGTCATTTGGTAAAATACCTAATATACTATCTCTGACACATCCTCCTACTATATAAGCTTCTTCACAATGTTCTTTTATTTTTTCTATTATAAATTTTACTGATTTCGGTAAATTTATATACATCACATATCTCCTTAATTTATATATATTTATAAGATAACCAAATTTTAAAATATATAATACTTTATACTCACTTGTTTACACTTTGAATATAGCATTATAAAAGCCTTCTTAATATTAAGAAGGCTTTTATAATGCTATATTTATTTAACCATACTATGCTCTAATCTTAATTTATCTGCTATCATAGCTATAAATTCAGAATTTGTTGGTTTTCCTTTTGTATTATGCACTGTATAACCAAATAGTTGATTTATTGTATCAACTTTACCTCTACTCCATGCTACCTCTATAGCATGTCTTATAGCTCTTTCAACTCTACTTGGAGTAGTATTAAATTTCTTAGCTATACTTGGGTATAATTCCTTAGTTACAGCTCCTAGTAATTCTACGTTATCTATTACCATCTTTATAGCTTCTCTTAAATAAAGATATCCCTTTATATGAGCTGGAACACCAATTTCATGTATTATATTAGTTATTTCTGTTTCTATATTACCTACATTTTTGACAAAGTCACTTCTTGTCATTTGTATATCAGCATGAGCCCTAGGCTTTATGTCTGCATGTGCAGGTCTGTTTGAAACTAATTCTCTTATTCTATTTATAAATATTACAAAATCAAAAGGTTTAACTATATAATAGTCTGCTCCTAAATTTATTGCACTTTGTGTTATTTTGTCTTGTCCTACAGCTGATAGAACTATTATTTTTGGCATTTTAGGTATATCCATAGAATTTAACTTCTCTATAACACCTAATCCATCTAAATGTGGCATTATAACATCTAGCACTAATAAATCTGGTTGTAATCTTTTTACTAAATCTAGTGCTTCTATACCATCTTTTGCGATTCCTAATATTTCTATATCACTTTCATTAGATAAGTACTCCTTAAGTACCTGACAAAAATCCTTGTTATCATCTGCTAAAACTATTTTTATTTTATCGCTCACTTAAACTTCCCCCCATTAATAAAACATCTTCTCTTTTATATTAAAATTAAAACCCTTTATACTTAAGCATATTCGACATAGTAAAATTATATTCCTTCAATATATTTGAAATCTATTGAAAAATATATTAAATTTTAATTTCTCTTATCTAATTCTATCATCTCATCTATAAAAATACCATATCCTTTTTTGGCATTATCTTCAAAAACATGTGTTAATGCCCCAACTAGCTTATTATTTTGTATAATAGGGGCACCACTCATGCCTTGTACTATACCGCCTGTATAATTTACTAATTTCTCATCAATAATTTCTATAACTATGTTTTTATCTCCTTTATTTTCATATATATTTTCTATATTTATGTCATATGGATATACATATCCTTCCTCATTTTCAAGTAAAATACTTGCTTTACCCCTTTTTATTTCATTCTTGTTTCCCACTTTTATAAGAGGTAATTTGTGTTTTATGTTGTTTATTATATTTCCCTCTATACCTTCATTATCATTATTGCTAAATGTTCCTATTAAGTTGTATTCATCCAAATTACAATCAAAATTACCAATAACACTCTCTGTTGATTTTTCTAGATTTACTTCTGTTGGATAATATACACTACCTTCTTTTATTTTTAATATTTTACTTGTATCAAAATCTTTTATAGGATGTCCTATTGCTTTAAATTCTTCATTGTCTGGATCATAAAACGTCATAGTTCCAACTCCCGAAACTTTATCTCTAACCCATAAGCCTAACCTTTTTTCTTCGTCTTCTACTTTTAATTTTATCTTTATAACTAGTTCTTTACTATCTCTCTCAACTGTTAAATATACAAAATCTTCTTTAATATCTTTTATATATTCGTATATATCATAAGCATTTTCGATTTTTTTTTCATTTATTTTTATTATGTTATCCCCTTTTTTTATCCCTCCTATATACTCTAATGATTCATCTTCATAACCTATTACTAATGCTCCATCTGTTTTAGCTTTTATTCCAATTAGATTACCGCATGGATAAACATACTTATTACTCTTATTTACAGCCTCTATATAGTAATTTTTTATACCATCATAAGTTATAGATATTAAAAGTATAGCTACCATAATTGCTAATGTTAAAAATACTGAATTTCTTTTAATTTTCATAAGTATATCTCCTCTTTTATATATATACTTATAGTTCCTATTTTGGATTTTTTTATACAAAAAAAGAAGCCCTAAAGGCTTCTTTTTGCTAGTTCTATTATTTCACTTGCGTGTTCAATAGTTTTTTCTGTTATATTACTTCCAGCTATAAGTCTAGCTATTTCATCTCTTTTTTGGTCCTTGTCTAACTTTCTAATAGTAGTAAATGTTCTTTCATTATCTGTACTCTTCTCTATACAATAATGAGTATCTGCATTAGCAGCAATCTGTGGTAAATGAGTTATACAAATAATTTGCTTTTTCTTTCCTATATTACTAAGTTTCTCTCCTACTATTTGTGCTGCTATTCCACTTATACCTGTATCTATTTCATCAAATACTAATGTATCAATTTGGTCTATATCCGCAAGTATGGTCTTAAATGCTAGCATAAATCTAGACATTTCTCCACCTGAAGCTACTTTATATATAGGTTTAATATCTTCACCTAAGTTAAATGATATCATAAACTCTATATCATCCATTCCTCTAGGTGTGAATATTCCTTGTTCAAAATTTACTTTAAATGCAACATTTTTCATATTCAAGCTTTTTAACTCTTCTAATAGGACTTTCTCTAACTGTTTAGCTACTATCTTTCTTTGAGAAGTTAAGGCCTCAGCTCTTTCTTTAAGTTTACTTTCAAGCTTATTTAATTTAAGTTTAAGCTCTTCTACTCTTTCATCTCTATTTAATATTTCATCTAATCTATTCTTTATATTTTGATGATAATCAAATATTTCTTCTATAGTTTCTCCATATTTTCTCCTTAGGTTATTTATTTCATCAACTCTAAGTTCTATTTGTTCTAACTCATATGGTTCAAAATTTATATTTTCTTTATAATTTCTTATCTCTCTTGATATATCTTGAAGCTCATACATTATTCTTTCTATCTCATTATTATAATCACTTAAACTTTTGTCATATTCACATATTGATGATAGTTCTTTTACTGCATTACCTATTAAATCTACTGCATTAACCTGACCTTCATATAAATTTTGATAACTTATATTTAAATTTTTAAAGATTTTTTCACCATTTCTATAGACGTCCCTTTGTTTTAGTAAGTCTTCATATTCGTCCTTGCTAAGATTGGCAGATTCTATTTCATTTATTTGAAACTTTAATAAATCTATCTCTCTTTGAATTTGCATATCATCTTTATTTTCAGTTAATATATTTAAAGCTTTTTTTACATCACTATACTCATCATATATTTCTTTATATGAAATTTTGAATTCTTCTAATTCATGTTCTCCAAATAAATCTAAAAATTCTAGATGAGTATCTTTATTGAATAATGCTTGTGTTTGATGTTGACCGTGAACATCTATAAGCTTAGATGCTATTTGCTTTAAAACATTCATCTTAACAGTTCTTCCATTAACCCTAGCAACACTTTTTCCATCACTATATATTATTCTAGTTATAACTAGTAAATCATTATCATCTAGTTCAAGATCATTATCATTAAGTACTTTTATTAAATCTTTATTTTTAGAGTGAAATATAGCTTCTACTACACCTTTTTCAGTTCCTTTCCTTAAAAAAGATCTATCATATTTCTCTCCTAAACAAAGTCCTAATGCATCTATTATTATAGATTTTCCTGAACCTGTTTCTCCTGTAAGTATGTTCAAATTTTTATCAATATTTAAACGAAGCTCCTCAACAAGAGCACAATTTTTCATATATAACTCAAGGATCAATTCTAAATCCCCCTCTTTTAATAAATCATATAAATGTTTTACTTATTTAGATTATGAGAATTTTCAACAACTTCTATTATCTTATTAGTATGTTGTTCTTTATTAAACTCATATCCTTCATTACCATTTCTTAAGTGTATTAAATACTCTATATTTCCTTCAGGACCTTTTATCGGTGAGTAATCTAATCCTAATATTTCAAATCCATTTTCAACAGCAAAATTAGATATCATTTCTATAACTTCAATATGTGTTGATTTTTCTCTAACCACACCTTTTTTACCAACTTTTTCCCTACCAGCTTCAAATTGTGGCTTTATTAAAGCTACGATTTGACCATCTGGACGTATTAATTCCTTGCATTTTGGTAGTACTAGCTTTAAAGATATAAAAGATACGTCTATAGATGCAAAATCTGCAAACTCTTTAGTTTGTTCTATAGTAACATGTCTTATATTAGTTCTCTCCATGCAAACTACTCTCTCATCTTGTCTTAATTTCCATGCAAGTTGTCCATATCCAACATCTATAGAAAATACTTTTGATGCTCCATTTTGAAGCATACAATCAGTAAATCCTCCTGTTGATGAACCTATGTCCATACACACTTTTCCTTCTAATGTTAAATCAAAGTTATTCATGGCTTTTTCAAGCTTTAATCCACCTCTACTTACATATGGTATTGGATCTCCTTTTACCTCTATCTTAGCTTCTTCATCAACATCAGAACCTGCTTTATCACATCTTTGATTATTTACAAATACAAGACCTGCCATTATTGCCTTTTTAGCTCTTTCTCTACTTTCAAAGTATCCTTTTTCTACTAATAATAAATCTATTCTTTTTTTCATAAAATTACCTTTCTAGTTTACAGTCTTTTACTCTCATTGCTATCTTCTCTGGAGATAGACCTATTGTATCATATATTTCATCTGCATTCCCATGAGGTACAAATGCTTCTGGAAGACCTAAATTCATAATATTAACATCAATTTTATTATCTGTTATATATTTATTTATTCTACTTCCAAATCCACCTATTATTGTATTATCCTCAATAGTTATAACCTTTTTATGAGTTTTTAACAAATCTGATAAAAGATTTTTATCAATAGGCTTTAAGAACCTTGCGTTAACTATTGTTGGATTTATATCCTCTTTTTCTAATAATTCTTTAGCTTTAAGAGCATGTTTTACCATATTTCCTATTGCTAGTATAAGTATGTCTTCTCCTTTTGACAATACTTCATAACTTCCTACTTTTATAGGTTCATACTTACCACTTTCTAAGTAATAACTACCCCCTCTTGGATATCTAATAGCTACAGGCTCTTTTAATTCTAGAGATAAATCCATCATTAACTCTAGCTCTTTGCAATCCTTAGGAGCCATAACCGTTATATTTGGTATTGCATTTAAGTAGCTTAAATCAAACATACCATGATGAGTTTCACCATCATTACCTACTATACCAGCTCGATCTATAAGGAATGTTACAGGTTTTTTAGTTATACATACATCATGTATTACTTGATCATATGCCCTTTGTAAAAATGATGAGTATACAGCAAAATACGGTTTTAATCCATTTTTTGCAAGTCCTGCAGCAAATGTAGTTGCATGTTGTTCTGCTATACCAACATCATAGTATCTATTTGGGTATACTTTTTCAAATAGATTTAATCCTGTACCCGATGGCATAGCTGCAGTTATTGCACATACTCTATCATCTTTTTCTCCCATAGATACTAATTTCTCTCCAACTAATGAAGATATAGATTTTGTACCTGATGATTTTATACCTTCTCTTATATCAAATTTTGACACTCCATGATATTTATGTGGTTCATTTTCTGCAAATCTATATCCTTTACCTTTTTTAGTTATAACATGAAGAAGCTTTGGCCCTTTTTTTTGTTTGCATTTTTCTAAAATTTCTATTAATTCTTTAATATTGTGCCCATCTATAGGACCATAATATTTTATTCCTAAAGACTCAAATAACTCGCATTCTTGAGGAATAAATGTACTTATTATACTATCTTTAAATTTATTGGCTGTTTTAGATATTAACTCTCCTCCAGGAGCTATATTTAATATCTTTTCAACTTCATTTTTTACTTTATTAGCTGCTGAGTTTCTAACTATACTAGATAAATACCTAGACATTCCACCAACATTTTTATCTATAGACATTTCGTTATCATTTAATATAACTATCATATCTGTTTTTGTATGTCCTAGATGATTTAATGCTTCTAGTGCCATACCACCTGTTATTGATCCATCTCCAATTACAGCTATGACATTACTATCTTCACCTTTTATATCTCTTGCACATGCAATACCATGTGCCACTGAAATTGATGTGCTACTATGACCTGTATCAAATATATCATGTGGACTTTCACATTCTTTAGGAAATCCACTTAAACCATTTAATTGTCTTAGTGTATTAAATTCTCCTTTTCTTCCAGTTATCATCTTATGTACATAAGATTGATGCCCAACATCCCATACAATTTTATCTTTCGGACTTTCAAATACCTTATGCAATGCTAGTGTAAGCTCTACAACCCCTAGATTGGAAGCTAAATGCCCTCCTGTTTGAGAAACAGATTTAACTAAAAATTTTCTTATATCCTTTGATAGTTCATCCATTTGTTCAACGTTCATCAACTTTATATCACTTGGAGAGTTTACTTTATCTAAATATTTATACATATAATCCTCACCTTTATTTATCAGCTATTAATACAATTAATAGTCTATAGTTTACTTTATACAAATTTTATTTATAAAATTCTAACATCTAAAAAATGAATATACCTTAGTATTGACTAAGTTATATTCATTTTATAACCGTATTAAAATATTTACTATTTCAAGTATCTTAATCTATATAAAATTTAACTATCTATAATTTTACTTATAGACATATAATTTTAATACTTTTGTCAAATACGAATTATATCATACATTGTATATTTTTTCAATTTACACGAAGTATAATGCTACTAATATACCTAGTATAGCCCCAAACAATACTTCTTTAGGAGTATGACCTACTAGCTCTTTTAATCTTTCATGCTTTATTGGTTTTCTATGTTGTACATCATCTATAATTTGATTTAGTATTGCCGCTTGTTTTCCTACAGAACGTCTTACTCCAGTTGCATCATACATTATTATTAAAGAGAATACACATACTATAGCAAAATCAGTTGATTGAAATCCCCTTTCTATGCCAACTAGTGTTGATAAGCTAGTTACAAATGAGCTATGAGAACTTGGCATACCTCCTGATGTAAATAATCTAGAAATTTCTATTCTCTTATCTTTTCCTGTAAATATTTTTATAAATTGTGCTAAGAAACAAGCAAATATACTTATCCCTAAAACTTTGTTGCTAAAAATTTGTGAAAAAAAATCCATCGTTCCTCCTTAATACTCTCTGTCCACTATATAATCAGCTAAACTGCTTAAAAATTCTGTATCATTTGATATTTGTGTTAATGCTTCTTTAGCTTCTTTTATTAATCTATTCGCTTCTTCTTTTGACTCTTCTAGTCCTATTAAGGATGGGTAAGTAGATTTATTGTTGTCTATATCACTTCCTACTTTTTTTCCTAACTTAGACTCATCTCCAACTATATCTAATATATCGTCAACTATTTGGAAGGCTAGTCCTATATTTTTTGAATATTTAGTTATATTTTCTAATTCATTATCATTTGCATTTCCTATTATAGCTCCCGCTCTCATACATCCTATCATTATAGCTGCAGTCTTATTGTTATGTATATAATCTAATTTTTCTTTAGATATTTTCTTATTTTCACTTTGAACATCTACTACTTGTCCACCTATCATACCATTTATTCCTGCAGCTGATGCTATCTCATACATAGCATTTAAATATTTATTTGGATTTTCTTTGTTCATAGAACCTAAAAGCATAACTTCAAAAGCATAATTTAAAAGGGCATCTCCTGCAAGTATAGCCATATCTTCACCAAATACTATATGATTTGTTTTTCTACCTCTTCTTAAATCATCATTATCAAGTGCTGGTAAATCATCATGTATTAAAGAATATGTATGTATCATTTCTATTGCCATAGCAAATGGTATCGCATCCTTATAATCTCCACCTACTGATTTACATGCTTCTAATGTAAGTATCGGTCTTAACCTTTTTCCACCTGCACTTAAACTATAATTCATAGCCTCCATTATAGTTTTTTGATATCCTTCTTCTTTTGGCATATACTCCTTTAATAATTTTTCTATATAGCTTGCTTTTTCTTTTAGCACTGCTTTAAATTCCACGTTTATTCCTCCCTAATATCAAATTCTTCTTCTACACCTAATTTATTAAATTTACTTATTTTAAATGTCGCATCATCTAAAAGCTTATTACAATATTTGTAAAGACTTATACCTTGTTCATACAAACTTAATGACTCATCTAAACTAGCATTTTTAGATTCTAATTTTTCTAGAATTTCCTCTAATTTTTTATAGGCTTGTTCATACGTTAGATTCATGTCTATACCTCTTTTGATTTTATTTTTTCAACAGTACACTCAATACTTCCATCTTTTAAAACTATATCTAAGTTATCTTTAAAATCTATCTCTTTTATACTGTTTACTGTAACTCCATGTTTTGATAATATACTATACCCTCTATCTAATGTTGATAAAGGGCTCATATTATGAAGTATTGCTCCAGTTTTTGAAAGTCGATCTTTTTCTGTGTTTAATTTCTTTTCTGCTTCAAGTGTTATTTTATCATATATCCTATCTAATTGTATAATTTTATCTCTTATTATATAGGACTTAATATAACTATTTATCTTATCCATAGTATGATTTAGTCTATGCTCGCTTATATTTATATTACTAGTTAATGATTTATTCATTCTATTTAATATGTTATCTAGTTTAAAATTTAATTCTTCTAATGATGGTGTTGCTATTTCTGCTGCTGCCGATGGTGTAGGTGCTCTCATATCACTTACAAAATCACATATAGTAAAATCTGTTTCATGCCCTACCGCAGATATTATAGGTATATTAGACTCAAAGACTGCCCTAGCTACCATTTCTTCATTAAATGACCATAGTTCTTCTATAGAACCTCCACCTCTACCAACTATAATTGTATCTACGTTATCCATCATATTAAAAAATTTTATCCCATCACATATATCATACTTTGAACTTTCACCTTGGACATTAACAGAATATAACTTTATATTAACTTTTGGGTATCTTCTTTTTACTACGTTTACTATATCTCTTATAACTGCACCTGTTTGTGATGTTACTACACCTATAGAATTTGGTATTTTTGGAATAGGATTTTTATATTTATTGTCAAATAATCCTTCTTTTTCTAACTTTTCTTTTAATTTATTAAACTCTATATATAAATTTCCTATACCTTCTGTTTCTATAGAATTTATATACAACTGATAAGAACCATCTCTTTCATACACAGATATATATCCATTAGCTATAATCTTAGTCCCATTAGTTAGTGCTAAGTCTTTATTATAATTATTTTTAAATATAACACAATTTATTTTTGAATTTTCATCTTTTAAAGATAAGTATACGTTTCCACTACTATGTATTTTAAAATTTGATATTTCTCCTTTTACTTTTAAATTGTATAAGATAGGGTCATTGCTTAATATTCTTTTTATATATGAATTAGCTTCACTTATAGTTAAGGCTCTTATTTTCAAATTTTTTCACTCCTATTAAAGCACAACCAACAGCATTGTCTGTTGCGTACTCCGGTTTAGTAAAATATGCATTTATCTTATATTTTCTTAATCTATTTGTTAACTCTTTTGATATATACTTACTAGCAGATACCCCTCCAGCAAATACTATATCTTTTATATTGTATTCTTTACTTATATGCTCTATTGATTTTATCATATTTCTAACTACTGCATCTAAAACTAATTTACTTATGTACTCTTTGCCACAATTATCTATTATATTATCTATTTGATTTTCAAGACCTGATAGATTCATATATCCTTCTTTTACAGAAGTTTTTAAACCTTGTTTTATTGCAGACTCACAATTTAGTGCATTTTCATCTATATATTTACCACAAGGGAAATCATATCCCATCTTAACTCCAACTCTATCTATAAGTTGTCCAAAACTTATATCCTTGCTTCCACCCACTATTTCTATGTCATAGCTTTCTTTATTTTTAGTGCAAAGCAGTATTTCTGTTGTCCCTCCTGACATATGAACAGATAAGAACTTTTCTTTATTTAATTTATTATCTAAAAGACTTGCTTCTATATGATTTTCTTGATGAGTAGTTTCATATAAACCACAACCTATCATTGTTGAACACAGCTTAGAAAAATTATATCCTACAGTAAATACTGGCATATAAGAGTTTTTATTTGGTCTTGGTTTTGTAGATACGCATATTCCAACTACGTTATATTTATTTATAATCGATTTTATTTTACTGTCTATTTCTCCTAAATTATTTATATGCTGAAAAACAGCTTCACTTTGCCTTAATCCCTTGCTATCTTTTTTTACTTTAAGTAATATTTTTTCATTAAATATTACTTTTTTATCTAAAGATATAGCTGCTATAGAAGTTGTATAGCAGCTAGTATCTATTCCGATTATTATATTATTTTGATTCTGTTTCACTAACGACACTTCCTAATATTCCATTTATGAATTTAGGAGTTTTGTCATCACAGTATAATTTAGCCATTTCTATAGCTTCATTTATTGAAACTTTATTTGGTATCTCTTCTACAAATAATATTTCACATATAGCTAGTCTTAATATTGCTAAGTCTACCTTTGCCATTCTATTAACTGACCAATTTTTAGCATATTTGTTTATCATTGCATCTATTTCGTCCGATTTTTCACTTAATAATTTACACATTTGAGCCATATATTCTCTATCTATAACATCATCAGCTTTTAAATTTTCTAATTTTAACTCTGGGTTATTTGAATATTGTAATCTAAGCTCTTCATATCTATTTGTTATGTATTCTAATTGATCATTTAAAAATTTATCTAATACATCACCCATATCTTCTTTAGTTATTTGAGTTTGATATATTAATTTCATCATATACTCTCTTGTAGTTACTTTTCTCGCCTTATCATTCTTCATTAGTCTTAATCCTCCTCTAATTGATATTATGTACATATTACACAATAAAAAACCCTCTGATTTTCAGAGGGTTTGATTAACTTTTCTTAGCTTGCTTAGCTTCTTCTCTTTCAGCTTTTTCTTTCTTAAAGCTGATTCCTTGAACATGTATATTAACTTGAGAAACATTTAATCCTGTCATTGTCTCAACAGTGTTTTTAACATTTTCCTGAATTTTAAAAGCTATGTCTGGTATAGATACACCATACTCTATCATAACCATAACATCTAAGCTAACTTCCTCTTCTTCTACTTGTATTTTTACACCATTATTTTTAAATAATTTATCTGTTAATGTTGTATTCGTTTCAACGCCTTCTATCTCTAATGCTGCAAGACCTGCTATAGTAGATATTACATCATTAGATATTTTAACTTGTCCAAAATCATTATTTTCCATGATAAACTTACCCCCTTATATAAGGAACTATTTTATAACTATAATAATACCAAATACCATTAAACTTTGCAAGGAAATAACCTTAGTTAAATTCTAAGGTTATTGTTTTCCTTATATTAATATGTATATTTTTTGTTTTATATTAATTTTCATTGTTCATAATTTTTATATTTTCATAATCTACTTTTGCTTCTTCTGCTACTAAATCAAATACTTTTGCTGCATCTTTCTTTTCAAATTTTTTCTCATTTACTACAACATTTACACTTTCATCACTTATATATACTAGTGCATTTTCAAAACCTTTAGTACTTAATAAGTTTTCTATTTTAAGTTCAGTTTCCTGGTCTTTAACTAATTTAAGCTTCATATTTGATGCTTCTTCTCTAGCTTTATCCGAAGTAGATGGATTATTTATCATTTCGTTTAATTGTCCACTTAATTCATTTCTTTGCTTTTCTCTAGTCATTTTCATATCTAGTATATATGTAGACTTTTTCATATTTTTTTCTGATGTTAATTGACTTTTTATCTCCTTACTTGTTTCAGTTACCTTTTCATTAACTTCGCTTTTTTTACTATCTACGACTTCTACATCGTCTTCTTTATCTTTTTTATTTTCAGATTTCTTTTCTGAGTTTTTCTCTATTTGAGCTTCTTCATATGCTTTTAGCTCTTGACCTGTTTCTATAGCTGATTTTTCACTTAACTTATAATTCACAGCTCCTACTACTACTAACATCGCTGCTAAACTTACTACAACAAAACCTCTACCCTTATAATCAAACTTCATTTTTATCCCCCCAGTTTAATATTTATTACTTTGTGTATACTTCTACTTGATGCCCTGCTACCTGAAGAGCAGTTTGTACAGCATCATAAAGTGTTTCTTTAACAGTCGGGTCACTAGCCCCACTTGATACTACTATTACACCTTTTATACTTGCTTCATTAGTTTTTAATACTATTGGTTCATTTGAACCTGATGTTATTATAGTTTTATTATCACTTGATGTTGTTATAGTTCTTTCTCCTCCCTTAGTATCTTTTTCTTCTGTTTTTTCTGTAGTTGAGTTTGAATTATATGCAGGTTGAATTTCTTCACTAGACTCAAATGTTATCATTACATCTACTTCCCCAGCTCCTTCTATTTTTGATAGTATTTCCTTTAGTTTACTTTCTAAATTTTTTTCTTGATTTGAAGAGCTAGTAGTTTCTGGTTCATTTTTTTTAACTACTTCTTTTTCTTTATTATCTTTTGGTGATAAACTTGGCATTGCGATAAGAGCTATTGCACAAACTACTACTAAAGATAATAATGTGTATATCTTTTTTTTATCTTTTTCATTTAGGTTTTTAAACATTCCCACAACTCCTATTAATCAATTTCTATAGTTTCTATAGATACATCTAGTATCTCTATTAAGTCCTCTTTTAGTTTATCTTCATCTATTCCTTTTTGACTTTCATCGCTTTCATTAAAAGCTTGTTTTATTTTTTCTTTTTCTTTAGATTGTATGTCCTCTTTTCCACTTTTATTACTACTTTTTTCTTTAACTTTTATATTTTCTATATCAGATCCATTTATATCTACGTCTTCTAATTCATATCCATACTCATCTAGCTTTAGCTTTAAGACTTCTTTAAGTCCATCTTCATATCCTTTACTTAAGCTATCCTTACCTGTTTCATTTGCCAAACTATTCATACTATCTACATATTCTTTATTATATTTAGCCATAGACTTTAAAATAGTGTCCTCCAATCTAATATTAGATGAAAATATATTTATAATTGGAGTTAAAACTATAAACACAAATATGAAATTTAATACTAAATTTATATATGGTTTTATTTTAGACGATGGTAAAATCATATTAACTACATTTACTATAAAAGCACCTATTAGTATAGTTATAATCCACTGTTTTATACCTTCTAACATAACCCACCTCTTATCCTTGAGCTACTACACTTATTGAAGTTATTATTGCTACTGTAACAAAAAACATTATTGCAATTGCGATTATGCAAGCCAACATTACTACCATTAAGTTGGCTATTTCATTTAAAAAACTTGATATTTTCTCTTCTCCTATAGGCTCTACTACTATAGCAGATATTTTATAAACTAATACTACAGATAATATTTTTATAACTGGAATCAAACAAATTCCAACTATTAATACAAGGCCAATTCCTCCAAATACACCTTTTATAAGCTGCGATGATGAGAGCAGTATATCAACTGAATCAGATACAAAATTACCTACCACTGGAATAAAGTTTCCTAAGGCAAATTTAGCTGTTTTAACTGTAAAATTATCTATATTTTTTACATATAAGCCTTGCATAGATACAAGTCCTAAATATATGGTAAACATTGCTCCTATAGAAACTAAATTTATTTGTCTTATAAAAGATGATAGTTTTTTTAGTTTTATACTTTGAGATAAATTATTTACGACTAGAATTGCAAATGCTACAGAAATTGATACGAATAAAAATTGTTTAAAAATTATATTTATGAATGCAACTCCACCTATAAATATTGGGTTTAAAACTGTTGATGTAATAGGAAATCCTATAAGCACCAATAATGTTATAAGTATAGGCATTATTACTTTCATTAAATTTACGGTGGAATCTATAGTATCATTACATATTGATAGTATATCTTTAAATCCGACTAGCGTAAGAGATACTATTGTTATAAATATTATATAAGTAATTATCTGACTTATTGCTCCCGATGAAAAAGAGTTTTGTAAACTTTTAAGTAAAGATGATAATAGTGCTAGTACTAATATTAGTGATGCTACTTTTAGACTTGCTTTAAATTCATCAAATAACATATATTTTATAGATTCTTTATTAAACAAATCTGTTATTGTCTTTTCTCCACTTATAAGCTCTTTTATAAATACTTTTAAATCAACTTCTTCTACTACTACCGAATCCTGTATAAAATTTTCTATTTCTCCTATGTTTATTTTTTCTAATTGACTATCTATATAATTATCTATACTTTTCTTTGTTTCATTATAGTTTTCATCCTTATCATTTTCGTTTGAAAAGCTTATAGAAAAAGATACTATAATCATAAATATCGTAAGTATAGATGCTAAAAAGCTTTTTTTCATATGTAATCATTCTCCTACGGGATAATATTTATTATCATCTCTACAATAGATAAGAGTATTGGAAAAGACATAGTCATAACTATTACTTTTCCTCCAAATTCTAATTTAGAGGCTATACTTTTTTCTCCACAATCATTACAAAGTTGTATTGCAAATTCCATAAGATAGGCTATCCCTATTAATTTTATTATTAAAGTTATATATACAGATGGTATATTAGCCTTTTGGGCTAAGTTCTGTATGCTTTCAATTATAAAGTTTAGCTTAAATATTACAGATAAAAGTATCGTTACCCCTGCAAGTATTGCTATGAAATTTGCCATCTCTGGTCTTTTAGGCCTTATAATTAAACAAATAGTCATTGCCAGTATAGCGACTCCAATAAGTTTTATAATTTCCAAAGTGTCACCCCCTACTTAGTAAAGCATGAACATCGTCTTTATTGTATCAAATAAAACACTTACCTCTTTTAATACAATTGTAAATGCCATAACTACTCCTACTACAGTGACATATATTTGCCAGTCTTTTCTGCCTGAAGCATCTAATATAGTATTAATTATTGTTATTAAAAGTGCTCCTATACCTAACTTAAATATTAGTGAAATATCCATACTAATCCTCCTATATCAAAATTATTCCTATAGCTAATCCTATAATTGTAGATAATTTTTTATAAACTGCACCTTTTTTATTTATATCTTCTTTAGTTTCATTAGTTATGCCTTTTAAATTTTCTATACATAAATCAATCATTCTAGTTTGAGATTCTATATCACTTTTACCTAAAGCTAATATAAGTTTTTTAACTTCATCAATCTCCTTATCTTGTAAATAGGTTTCTTTTTTTAAAATACTTATATTATCATTTAAAATATCATCTAATATTTTTTCAGTATTATTTGTAAGTCCATATTTTAACTGCATAAAAAACTTATGTGTAAAATATTCTTTCTTTAATGAAAGTCTTTCAAATATTTCTTCTAAGGTATACATCCCAAAGTGCAAGTCCATTCTCATTATCTCTAATATTTTTATGAGATCATTTACTTGTTTATGCCTATTTGTATAAGCTTTGCTTATATATTCACCTATTAAGTAGCTACAAGCTACTAAAATACCTATTATTACAATTTTAATTTGCAAAATACCATCTCTTTTCTTCTAAATCATATATTTTATCAATTGTTCCTGGACCTTTTTTAGCAGAAAGTATAATTACTTTTTTAAATAATTCTTTATCTAATAATCTGTTTAACTCTTTTCTATTTTTTATATCTTCTATAGAATCACCATGTACCGTGGTTATTAAGCTAACACCACTATTTAAAGCCGTATATAAGGCATCTATTTCATCTTTACTACCTATTTCGTCTGTTACTATTAAATTAGGTGACATAGATCTAAGTAACATTATTATTCCTATGTCTTTAGGACAAGTTTCTATTATGTCAGTTCTTATACCTACATCCATTTGAGGTATTCCAAGATATGATCCTCCTATTTCATTACGTTCATCTATTAAAGCAACCTTTATACCTTTAAATCCATAATCTTTATTCCCATTACTTAAATTTCTTACTATATCTCTTACTAGAGTTGTTTTCCCACACTGAGGTGGAGATATTATTAGAGTGTTATTTACTGAATTGCTTCCTTTTATGATATGATTTAAAATTTTATCAGAACATCCTATAACTTCCTTTGATACTCTTATATTTAAAGATGATACATGCTTTATATTTTTAACTTGTCCATCTTCAACTATTGCCTTTCCAACAATACCTACTCTATGACCTCCCCTTAATGTTATAAATCCTTTTTTTATATCATCAATAAAAGAATGTATTGAATATTTGCATATCATTTGAAAACTTTGCTCTATATCATCCTTAGTTACTATGTATGAATCATTATAGCTAGTTTCAAGCTTGTTCAAGTTTATGTTATAAAAATAGTCCTTATTATTTGAGTTTATGATAAGTGGTTTATTACAGCGTAGCCTTATCTCTTCTATACTTATGCCATCTTTTATTATATTTTTAATTTTGTCCCTTACGTTAATGGCTAGTGAATTTATAACTTCATTGCTAAGTTCATACATAACTATCCTCCTCCTTTGTATATATAAATTCTATTAAATAAACATAAAATTTATGACAACAAAAAAAGAAGTCATAAGACTCCTTATCTATTTCCATCTTTTCCATTGTACTATAAATAAAATACCTGCTAAAAATAATGCACTTCCTATACCTATATATACTGGCGACCAGTATATTGGTTTTACAAATGAACTTTCTCTAATAGTTATACCTAATGTCATCATAACAGCCATTATTATATAGCTTTTAGTGTCAAAGAATGAAAATATACATAGTTTTTCTTTATCTTTATCAGCTATCCTATCTCTATGTTTATTAACTAATTTTTTAAATATAAAATTAAAGAATATATAAAATATCACTATAGATACTATTATTGATATTATAACTTTGCTTCTTAAACTTAAAAATACATCAAGTCCAAGTTTTAAAACCATACCTCCTGCTAAAATCCATACTATTCCTGCTATTAATAGTAGATTTTTCTTATAACATCTTGGTGTTAAATTTTCCATATTAAGTCTCATCTCCATCAATTATTCTAGCTTTTTAATTATACCCTTATATTTTTATATAAAACTTTAGATACAAAATATTTTCTATACTAATTTAATTTATGATACATTAAGATTTTGAGTACTTACTTTTATATCTTACAAAAAAACAAGTAAAGTAAATAATCCTTATAATTAAAAATAGACTTTCTACGTTTGTAGAAAGTCTATTTTACTAATATTTCTTTAATACTATAGATGCATTATGCCCACCAAACCCTAGTGAATTTGATAATGCATATCTGACTTCTTTATTTCTTCCTTTATCTAATACATAATCTAGGTCAAGTTCTTCATCTACATTTTGAACATTTACTGTAGGTGGTATAAAGTTATCTTTTATACTCATAGCACAAACTATAGCTTCTATCCCACCTGCTGCTCCTAATAAATGTCCTGTCATAGATTTTGTTGATGACACGCATAAGTCATATGCATTTTCTCTAAATACTGTTTTTATAGCTTGCGTTTCAAGCTTGTCATTGTAGTAAGTAGATGTTCCATGTGCATTTATATAGTCAACTTCTTCTATAGGAACATCTCCGTCCTTTAGAGCCATTTCCATAGAACGAGCTGCTCCTTCACCGTTTTCAGCCGGTGTCGTCATATGGTACGCATCTGCTGTTAATCCATATCCTACAATTTCAGCATATATATTAGCATTTCTTTTTAAAGCATGTTCTAATTCTTCTAGTATTAAAACTCCTGAACCTTCTCCCATTATAAATCCATCTCTATCTTTATCAAATGGTCTTGATGCAGCTTTTGGATCATCATTTCTAGTCGACATAGCCTTCATATTACAAAATCCTGCAAATGCAAGCGGAGTTATAGGAGCTTCACTTCCTCCTGCCACCATAATATCTGCATCGCCTCTTTGTACTATCTTAAAAGCATCTCCTATTGAATGTGTTCCTGATGCACAAGCTGTACATACATTTGTATTTGGTCCCTTAGCACCTAAAAATATAGATACTTGACCTGATGCCATATTTCCTATCATCATAGGAACTAAAAATGGACTTACTCTTTTATTTCCTTTTTCTAAAAGAGTTTTATGTTGTTGTTCTATAGTTTCAACTCCACCTATTCCTGTTCCTATTATTACACCCATACGATCTTTATTTATAGAATCTAAGTTTAGTTTTGCATCTTCTACTGCCATTTTTGATGCAGCTATAGCATATTGAGTAAATTTATCTAATCTTTTTATTTCTTTTTTATTTATATATTCCTCTGGATTAAAATCTTTTACTTCTCCTGCTATTTGAGTTTGGAAAGTACTAGCATCAAATCTAGTTACAGTATCAATTCCGCAAACACCAGCTTTTATATTTTTCCAAAAGTCTTCTTTATTATTTCCAATAGGTGTAACACATCCTAAACCAGTTATTACAACTCTCTTTTTCATAGAGAAATACCTCCACTATTTATTAGCTTCTATAAATTTAACTATATCTCCTATAGATTTGAAGTTTTCTGCTCCTGTATCTGGTATTTCCACTCCAAATTCATCTTCTAAAGCCATTATTATTTCTACTGCATCTAATGAGTCAGCTTCTAAGTCCTTCATTAATGAAGTCTCCATTGTTATTTCCTTATCTTCTACGCTTAATTGCTCTCTTATTATTTCTACAACTTTTTCAAACATTTTTATTTCCTCCTAATTTTTACTTTTCAAAATTTTCAATCTTTTTATTTTGCAACTATACATACATAAAGTTTACTTTGCTAATATCACTAACCATATAACTTCTTATCTACTAATTTAAATCTATTTTCAAATGATTTATAACAAAGTTTTTTAATTTATTAACAAAATTTATAAGTTTTTATTATTGCATTACCATTCCACCGTCTACGTTTATAACCTGACCAGTTATATAACTAGACATATCACTTGCCAAAAATACTACTGCATTAGCTACATCTTCTGGTTTCCCAAATTCTTTTTTAGGTATAGTACTTAACATGCTATTTTTTATATCATCACTTAATACTTTTGTCATATCAGTATCTATAAATCCTGGTGCTACTGCATTTATATTTATATTTCTTGATGCAAGTTCTCTTGCTGTTGATTTTGTAAATCCTATAACTCCTGCCTTAGATGCACAGTAATTCGCTTGACCTGCATTTCCTATTACACCTACTACAGATGATATATTTATTATTTTTCCATATTTATTTTTCATCATAGGTCTAGTAACTGCCTTAGTACAATTAAATACACCTTTTAAATTTATATCTATTACCTTGTCAAAATCTTCTTCCTTCATTTTCATAAGTAAGTTATCTTTAGTTATGCCTGCATTGTTTACTAGTATATCAACTCTACCAAATTCTTTTATAGTTTTATTTATCATTTCATTAACTTCTTCAGACTTTGATACATCACATTTTATAACTATACATTTTACACCTAAATTTTCTATCTCTTCTTTTGTTTTTAATGCTTCTTCTTCTTTTGATGTATAGTTTATAACTATATTAGCTCCATTATATGCAAGTTTTTTAGCAATCTCTTTTCCTATACCTCTAGACCCACCTGTTATTACTGCTATTTTATTTTTCAGATTTAACATACTATCTCTCCATTCTTATAGATCTCTACAAATTCTTCTAAAGAATCCATATTCTCTATATTATAAATATTTACATTTTTATCTATATTTGAAGATATCTTCTTTATAAATCCTTTTAAGGTTTTTCCTGGGCCTATTTCTATAAATGTATCATAACCTTCATTTATTAATTTTTCTATTGAATCTTCCCAAAGTACAGAAGAACTAACTTGTGATATAAGTAAATCCTTTCCTTCATCTTCATAGTATTTTGCATTAACATTTGATACTACACTTACCTTAGGTTTTCTTATGTTTACTTTATTTAGCTCTTTAGATAATTTTATTCCTGCTTCTTTTAGCATTGATGAATGAAATGGACCACTAACATTTAACTTAACAGCTCTTTTGGCTCCATTTTCTTTTAGTAATCTTATAGCTTCATCTATCTTATTATTTTTTCCTGATATAACTATTTGACCTGGAGAATTATAGTTTGCTACTTCAACAACTCCATCATCTATATTATCTATTATGCTTTTTAGCTTATTTCTATCTAGCCCTAGTATTGCAGCCATAGCTCCTTTGCCTACTGGGACAGCTTCTTGCATAAATGATCCTCTTTTTTTAACTAAAGAAACAGCATCATCAAAATCAATAGCGTCTGCAGCTACTAATGCACTATACTCTCCTAATGATAATCCTAAACATGCATCATATTTTAAGTCTATTTTTTCATTTAATGACTTTAAAAGAGCTATACTATGAGTAACTATTGCTGGCTGAGTATTTTCTGTTTTAGCTAATGTTTCACCATCACCTTCAAACATTATACGTTTTAAATCCATGTCTAAAGCTTCACAAGCTTTATCTATAACTTCTTTAGCTATATTATCATTTTCATATATATCTTTTGCCATACCTACATACTGACTTCCTTGTCCTGGAAATACTAATGCTATTTTACCCATAAGCCACCTCCTGCTTTATAAATCTATGTTTGGCATTATCTCTTTAACTTGGTTGACTATATCACCTATAATTTTTTTACAAGGCTTAATATCTTTTACTATAGATGCTATTTGACCAGCCATAAACGATCCATTTTCAATGTCCCCATCTATAGTAGCCATTCTTAAAGAGCCTACACATTTTTTATCTATTTCTTCTGGATTTATTCCCTCTTTTTCCATACTAAGGACTTCTTTTGATAATTTATTTTTAAGAGTCCTAACAGGATGACCTGTACTTCTTCCTGTTACTATAGCATCTCTATCCTTAGATTTTATAATCATATTCTTATAATTTTCATGAACACTACACTCTTCACTACATATAAATCTAGTTCCTATTTGAACTCCTTTAGCACCTAAAGCAAGTGCTGCAACAACGCCTCTTCCATCTGCTATACCACCTGCTGCTATAACAGGTATATTAACTGCATCTGCAACTTGCGGCGTTAATACCATAGTAGTTAATTCTCCTATGTGCCCTCCAGCTTCTGTTCCTTCAACTATAACTGCATCTGCCCCTAGTTTTTCCATTCTTTGAGCTAATGCTATCGTTGGAACTACTGGTATAACTTTTACATTTGCTTTTTTGAGCTTTTCCATATACTTTGCTGGGTTACCTGCTCCTGTTGTTATCACAGGTATATTTTCTTCTATTACCAAATCTATTATTTCATCTGCAAATGGAGATAATAGCATTACATTTACACCAAATGGCTTATCTGTAAACTCCTTGCATTTTCTTACTTCTTCTTTTATTATTTTCTTTGGTGCATTACCACCTGCAATAATTCCTAATCCACCTGCATTTGAAACAGCACTTGCTAAATTAGCATTAGCAACCCATGCCATTCCGCCTTGTATTATAGGATATTGTATATTTAATAATTCACAAATTTTATTCATCATTTCCTCCTTATATACTCCACTTAATAACTGAAGCTCCCCAAGTAAGTCCTCCTCCAAAACCAACTAAGACTATATTATCACCCTTTTTGATTTTAGAGCTTCTGTATGCTTCATCCATAGCAACGGGGATTGATGCTGCAGACATATTTCCGCATTTGTGTAAATTTACATAAACTTTATCCATACTTAACTTAAGTCTTTTTGCCGATGCCTCTATTATTCTTATATTTGCTTGATGTGGTATAAGATAGTCTATATCATTAGTGTCCAAACCTGCCATTTCTATAGCCTTTATGGATGCATCTCCCATTATTCTAACTGCAAATTTGTATACGTCATTTCCTGCCATTTTTATAGTGTGAAGATTATCCTCTACAGTGCTTTTACTAGCTGGAAGCCTAGATCCTCCAGCTGGTATATTTAGGAAGTCTTTACCTCTTCCATCTGCACCAAGGTAAGTAGATAGTATTCCACCATCATTTACTTTACCTATAATAACTGCTCCTGCTCCATCTCCAAATAGGATAGAAGTACCTCTATCAGTATAATCTAAAACCCTTGAAAGTACTTCTGATCCTATTACCAAGATGTTTCTATAGCAGTTAGTTTCTATAAATTGTTTAGCGATAGTTAATCCATATACAAAACCTGAACATGCAGCTGATATATCAAAAGCACAAGCATTAACTGCACCTATTTTTTCTTGTACTAAGCATGCAGTTGATGGAAATGCCATATCTGGTGTAGCAGTTGCTACTATTATAAGATCAATTTCACTTGCTTGTAAATTTGCACATTCCATAGCTTTAAGCGCTGCCTTTACAGATAAATCTGATGTTGATTCATTTTCATCAGCTATTTTTCTTTCACTTATTCCTGTTCTAGTTTTTATCCATTCATCACTTGTATCTAATATTTTTTCAAAGTAAGAATTATTTAGTACCTTTTTGGGTAGATAACTTCCTACGCCCAATATACCAGCTTTTTTGTTCATATATAAATTAACCCTCCATACGAGTTTATTTTATTCTTCGCTTTCTTTATTAACTACTACAAAATCTTTTATATCTTGTAGCACGTTTCCTTTAGCAAATTTTATTCCTTGATTTATGGCATTTTTTATAGCTCTTGAATCTGAACTACCGTGTGCTTTTATAACCCCTCCATTAACTCCTAATAAAGGTGCTCCTCCATATTCAGCATAATCCATAAATGATTTTAATTTTCTTAGGTCATCTTTTAAAAGCATTGCTCCTAATTTACCCTTTGTACTTGATAAGAATGTTTCTTTTAAAAGTCCCATTACAGATATTGCAACACCTTCTGCTGATTTTAGAAGTATGTTACCTGTAAATCCATCACAAACAATTATATCTGTATAATCATTTATTACATCTCTTGCTTCTACATTTCCTATAAAGTTTAAGTCTATACTTTTTAATTCTTCATAAGCTTTTTTTACTAAGTCATTTCCTTTTCCTTCTTCTATTCCTACATTAGCTAAGGCTACCCTAGGATTAGAAAGACCTAAAACCTTTTTAGCATATATATTACTCATAGCTGCAAACTCTACTAAGTTTCTTGGTTTGCAATCTGCATTAGCTCCACCATCAGCTATAAGAGTCATTCCTTTTTTAGCATTTGGTATAGCTGGACATAAACAAGGTCTATCTATACCTTTAATTCTACCTACTACAAATAATCCCCCAGCAAGTAATGCTCCTGTATTTCCCGCTGATATAACCGCATCTGCATATCCTTCTTTTACAAGTCTAAGCGCAACAACCATTGATGAATCTTTTTTAGATCTTATAGCTTTTACTGGCTTATCTTCATTTTCTATAATTTCTGTTGTATGAATTATTTCAAGTTTTTCTTTATCAAAATCATATTTTGAGAATTCTTTTTCTAATATTTCTTTATTTCCAGTTATTACTATATTTATTCCATATTCTTTTATTGCATTAACTGCACCTTCTACATTAGATTGTGGTGCATTATCTCCACCCATACCATCAATTACTATTCTCATACATTCTCCTCCTAATCTAATTCTTCAAATATAAATTTTCCTCTAAATATTTGTTCTTGTGCTTTATTATTAATGACAACTTTGACATAATGCTTTGTACCTACATTTTTGTAAATTTCAGCCTTTGCTATAAGTCTATCCTTTTGTTCTATTAATTTCAAACATTTAACATTTGCAAACCTCATTATTACTTTTGGTGCATCTACTATAGCCATTGCTAATGAGTCTGCCATAGAAAATATATATGTATCCTTTAAAGTATTAGTTTTAGAATAGAGCATATCTTCTGTAATTTCTAGCATAGATATTCCTAATTTCCCTACTGATAAATCGATTATTTCTCCTGTAATTTCTTTAATTCCAAGAGTTTTTACCTTTGAACTTTCTGCTTCTGCAATATTTTTTACTCTCTCTCTAAGTTCAGGTATATTCAGACTCATTCTATCTAGCCTTATAGTTTGAATACTAACTTCAAATAGACTAGCTAACTCTTCGTCTGTATAAAAAGGGTCAGCCTGTAACATTTCTATTAATTCCTTTTGTCTTTGGGCTTTACTTTTCTTTTTCATATTACCTCCAAGTTTTTATAGCTGTAATTAGTACCAGCTACTAATAGTAGTATATAGTATCACAATAAAATTATCAATACTTTTTTATTATTTTTTGTTTAAACAAAAAAAACATGTAGAGTAATCTACATGTTTTTAGAAGTTATTATTCAGATACAACTTCTTTACCTTTATAATATCCACAGTCTGGACATACTCTATGTGGTAATTTTGGCTCATGACATTGTGGGCAACTTACAAATCCAGTTGCTACCATTTTAGAGTTAGCTGCTCTTCTCATTTTAGTTTTTGATTTAGATGTTTTACGCTTTGGTACTGCCATTTACGCCACCTCCTTAGTCGTTTTTAAATATATCTTTTAATTTAGCAAAACGGGGATCAATATTCTCCTCGTCGTTCGCAGTTTCAGTGCAAGAACAATTTTCTTTATTAAGATTTGCTCCGCATCCTTGACAAAGTCCCATACAATCTTCATCACAAAGAACTCTTGGTGGTATTTTAAAGTCTAATGTTTGTTGTATAAGTTCTATAATATCTACAACTTGTCCATCATAGATGAATGCATCATCATCTTCAAAACTATCTTCATCATAGTCTTCTTTTACTAAAAAACCATTTATAGAGTATTCTATTGGTACTTCGACATCTTCTAAGCATCTTGAACATTGATCAAGAATTGTAAAATCTACATCTACATCTAGGTATAATCCATTTTTAGTAGATGATATTTTACCATTTAAATTTATTGGTGAAACTAACTTATAGTTGTTATCACAATAACTAATAGTATCAACTTTTTGAGAAAAATTCAAGTCTAATTTGTCAGTTTCTCTTCTTATTAATTTATCTAGACTGATTTGCATTGTATTCACCTCAATCCACTACCAATTTATTATACAAATTTAGTAGATGTTTGTCAAGTATTTTTACTTGATAGATATTTTGAAAATGTTGTAAGACATAGTTTAAGGTAGGCTTTAACCTACCTTAAATATATTATAACCTATTACAATTATTTTACTAATGCAACAGTATCTCTTGCTATCATTAACTCTTCGTTAGTTGGTATTAATAATATCTTAACTCTAGAGTCTTCTGTAGATATTACTCTTTCTTTTCCTCTAACTTTGTTAGCTTCTTTATCTAAGTTCATTCCTAAGAATTCCATGTTAGAAGCTATTGATTCTCTTATTTCTATACCATTTTCACCAACACCAGCAGTAAATACAACAGCATCAACTCCGTTCATTTCTGCAGCATAAGCTCCTATGTATTTTTGAACTCTTTGAACGTATGCATCTAAAGCAACTTGAGCTTTTTCATCACCATTTGAAGCAGCTCCTTCTATATCTCTAAAGTCACTAGATATACCAGTCATTCCGTATACACCTGACTTTTTGTTCATTAAATCAGATAATCCTTTAGCATCTAATCCTTCTTTTTCCATTAAGAATGGTAATATAGCAGCATCTATATCTCCACATCTAGTTCCCATTATTAATCCTTCAAGTGGAGTGAATCCCATAGATGTATCAACACACTTACCACCATCAACAGCAGCTATAGAAGCTCCATTTCCTAAGTGACAAGTTATTATCTTAACGTCTTCTATGTTCTTTCCAAGCATTGCAGCAGCTCTTTGAGATACATACTTGTGAGAAGTTCCGTGGAATCCGTATCTTCTTACACCGTACTTAGTGTATAATTCATGAGGTAATCCGTATAAGTAAGATTTTTTAGGCATAGTTTGGTGGAAAGCAGTATCAAATACTCCTACCATTGGTACACCTGGAAGTATTTCTTCACAAGCTTTTATACCCATTATGTTAGCTGGGTTGTGAAGTGGTGCTAATTCTACACACTCTTCTAATGCAACCATAACTTCGTCAGTTATCTTAACTGAACCAGCGAACTTTTCTCCACCGTGAACTACTCTGTGTCCTACAGCTTCAACTTCGCTTATTTCTTTAACTCCACCGAATTTAGCATCAACAACACCGTCTAATACTAACTTTATAGCATCTTGATGGTTTTTCATTGGTTGTTCTATTATTAATTTACCTTCAACACCATCTTTTTCTTGCTTAAGTATAGAACCTTCTATACCTATTCTTTCAACTAATCCTATACATAAAACTTCTTCATTTGACATATCTATTAATTGATATTTTAATGAAGAACTACCACAGTTTAATACTAATACTTTCATTAGTATACCTCCTTAAAATTTTATGAATAATATGTAAAAAGCCTTTTAGGCTAACATTTACAATTTACTTTTTGTATACAGTAAACATTCTTTAACACTAATTAATATATCACTTTTTATTATAAAAGTACAGTACATTATCTATTTATTTGAAAATTTATTAAATTTAGTTCATAAATTAAAAACATAAGTTTTATTATATATAAATAGTATATTGACTTTATTTAATATATTTTATATTTATATATTTACTTCATTTTAATATTTTTACTTAACATAGATTATTTTTCTCTATTTGTTATAATATTATAATATATTATTTAAATTATTTTTTACAATATAGTTATATTTCTACATATATTGTAATTACTCTATTATAATATTAACACAAGGAGAATCATTATGAATATACTTGGAGTAATAGTTGAGTACAATCCATTTCACAATGGACATTTACACCATTTAAATAAATCTAGACAGCTAACAAAAGCTACTCACACAGTCGCTATTATGAGCGGAAATTTTTTACAAAGAGGTGAACCAGCCTTATTTGATAAATATACTAGAGCTTCTATCGCAGTTGAAAATGGTGTAGATTTAGTTCTTGAACTTCCTACTTTATATGCTTGTCAGTCTGCTGAAATATTTGCCCACGGTGCAATAACAACTTTAAATTCATTAAATTGTATAGATTCAATTTGTTTTGGTAGCGAAGAAGGAAGTATTGATGTTTTGTATACTATAGCTAAAATACTAGTTGATGAGCCAAATGAATTTAAAGTAAATCTAAAAAAATACTTAGATGAAGGTATGCTTTATCCTAGTGCACGTAGCATGTCTTTATTTGACTATATATCTAAACATAATTTGATAGATATATCAAAAGATAAACTTTTAAATGTATTAAATTCCTCTAATAACATTTTAGGTCTAGAATACATAAAATGTCTACTAAAATTAAATAGTAATATAAAACCTTTTACGATTTCTAGAGTACAAGCTTCATACAACTCTGAAAATATAACTAGTAGTATTTGTTCTGCTACTGCCATAAGAAAATCTTTAAAAGATAACAATGATTTATCACTTATAAGTAATGTAGTTCCTAGCCAAACTTATAATATACTTAATGAAAAAATTAATAATAATTTTTTACCTATGTTTGATGAAGCTTACTTTGATATTATAAAATCTATTGTAGCTAGAGATATTAATATATTAGATAAATATTTTGAAGTTAACGAAGGAATAGAAAATAAAATATACCAAAATATATTTAGGTCTAATTCTCTTGATGAACTTCACTTATCTATAAAAAGCAAAAGATATACATTAACTAAAATAAAAAGAACTCTTAATAATATACTACTTGGAATAACTAAAGAAGATATAAGTTACGTTAAAGATATAAATGCCGTTCCTTATATAAGAGTTCTAGCTTTTAACGATAGAGGTCGGGAAATATTAAAAGCTATTAAGAAAACTTCTGAAGTAAATATAGTAAATAAATTATCTAAAGCGTCATTTTCTATGAATGATAAATTATTTAAGACTTTGCTTGATTATGATATAAGATCGAGTAACATATATAATTTAATTTACTATAAAAACAATCCTGATTTATTAAAGGGTCCTATGGATTATTATATATCTCCTATTTACATTAAAAATAATAAAAATTAAAATCTATTTACAAATAAAAAAGCACAGTTTATTCTGCGCTTTTTTATTTAGTTTAAATTAGTATATTTTACTTGGATTTAATATATTTTTATGATCAAAAGCAGTTTTTATACTTTTTATAAGATCCATATAAGACTCACTTTGAGATTCATGTAAATATTCTTTTTTAGCATAGCCTATTCCATGTTCTCCTGAGACTTGCCCTCTAAGTTCTCTTGATTTTTCATACATACAATCAAAGCTTTCTTTTAATTTTAACTTCCAAGTTTCATCATCCATACCATCTCTTAATGTATAAACGTGAAGATTACCGTCTCCTGCATGCCCAAAACTCTTTATTCTTACATTTAATTCTTTTTGTAAATCATGAGTATATCTTATAAAATCAGCAACTTTATCTCTAGGTACTACAACATCACATTCGTCCATTTCTGTTGTAGATGCTTTTATAGCTTCTAAAAATGCTCCTCTTGCTGACCATATAGATTCATTTCTTTCCTGTGTATCAGATATAAATACATCATATGCCCCATTTTTTAAGCATAAGTGGGCAACTTTTTCATATTCTTTTTCTATATCTTCTTTACTATTTCCATCAAATTTTAATAGTAGATACGCATCTGAAGTATTATCAGGGAAAGACTTTCCTAAAAATTCTTCTGCTGCAAGTATTACATCTCTTTCCATAAATTCTATCGCTGTTGGTATTGACTTTGATTTTATTATTTTAGGTACAGTTTCTATTGCTGTCGGTAAGTCTTTAAAAGGAATTAATAAACTTATATCTTTTTTAGGAAGAGGTAAAAGTTTAAGTATTGCCTTTGTTACTATTCCTAATGTACCTTCTGAACCTACAATCAAATCTTTTATACTATATCCAGAACTATTTTTTACTACTTTTCCTCCTATATTGACAATATCACCATTAGGAAGTACAACTTCAAGTCCTCTTACATAGTCTCTTGTAACTCCATATTTAACAGCTCTCATTCCCCCTGCATTAGTGTTTATATTTCCACCTATTGTGGCACTTTTTTCACCTGGATCTGGCGGATAAAATAAATCTCTTTCTTGAACATATTGTCCTATAGTCATCAAAAGCACTCCTGGCTCTACTGTTAATGTTAAATTTTCTTCATCTAATTCTAATATTTTATTCATTTTGCTTAAATTAATCATTATACCACCATGAATTGCTACAGAAGCACCAACAAGCCCTGTTCCTTGTCCTCTTGGTGTTACAGGTATATTATTTTTATAGGCATATTTCATTATTTTAGATACTTGTTCTGTATTATATACATTAACAAGTACTTCTGGATATTTTTCCACTCCTCCTAATTCATCATGTGAAAAATCTTCACTTATATCTTCGCCTGCAAAGACTTCTTCTTCTCCACAAATATCTATTAAAAATCTAATATCATCATTATCTATTTTTTTATACATAGCTATTCCCCCTATTCTTCTACGGATAATGCCACTTCTAATTGCTTTTGTTCTATTTTTTCTATTAATTTAGGAACAATCTCATATATATCACCTACTAATGCTAAATGAGCAACATCAAATATCGGTGCTTTTTCATCTTTATTTATTGCTACTATGTAATCAGAACCTTGCATACCTGCTACAAACTGAACAGCCCCAGATACCCCACACGTAATTATAAGTTTAGGTTTTACAGTTCTTCCACTAAGACCTATTTGTCTTCTTGAGTCTATCCATCCAGCTTCTATTAATGGTCTTGTTCCTGCAACTTGTGCTCCTAGTCTATCTGCTAATTTATATATCATATTCATATCATCTTGCTTTTTAATAGCCCTACTTGCAACTACTATAACTTCTGCTTCTTCAAGACCTACCTCTTTCGTTTTAGGTTTACTATCTAATACATTTATATTTGATACTAATTTTTCCTTACTAATACTACATAATGTTATCTTTCCATTTGGACTTTCAACTTCTTCTGGTGCTGAGAATATTTTATATCTTACTGTAGCAAACTGTGGTCTATTATTTGGAGTATGAATATGAGCCATTATATTTCCTCCAAATGCTGGTCTTATTTGATCTAAATCTGTATTTTCTTGAATATCAAGTATTGTACAATCTGCCGTAAGCCCCGTTTTAAATCTAGCCGCAAGTCTTGGTGCTAAAGATCTTCCAATTGTAGTTCCCCCTACTAACATTATCGTAGGTTTTATATTATTTATAAAATCTTCAACTGCTCTAGAGTATGGCTCTATTCTAAAATGTTCAAATTCTGGATTATCATAAACAAATACTTCATCTACTCCATAAGATATTAATTTATCACATTTATCTTTTATATCTTTACCTACAAATACACAATATACTGGATGATTTACTTTCTTAGCCATTTCACGAGCCTTACCTATAAGTTCATAAGTTACAGGATGTATATCTCCTTCATGGTGGTCTACATATACAGCTATTCCTTTCCATTCATCCTTGTTTATCTCTTTTTTTAGATTTTCTACAAATTCAAAAGCTCCTTTTGGTCCCTTTTTAACACAAATCTTACACATTTTACAAGCTGAATTTATTTCTATTTTTTGGTCAATTAATTCTATGGCATTAAATGGACACAATTTTAAAACTTCATCTATATTATCTATTTTCTCTTGATTTATTACTACTTTAGCCATATAAATCCCCCCTTATATTAACTTTAACTCCTTAAGTTTATTTGCTAACTTTTCACTTATTTCTTCACTACTTCCTCTTAAAACTTCTTTTTCATTATTAGAAGTTGGAGGGAATATTCTTAATACTTGGGTTGGCGAACCATTAAGTCCATAATTGTTTTCATCTTGATCTTCAAAGTCACTTAAACTATACATAGGTATTTCTCTATTTTTAGTATCTAGCTTTAATTTAAAAGAAGGTAATCTCGGTTCATATATGCCCTTTTCAACAGTTATTAAACATGGATAATTTATTTCACATTCTTCTAATGTATTTGGCATATCACACTCAACTACTATACTTTTATCTTTAATTTCTATTATTTTAGTTACATTTGTAATATGTGGTATATTTAAAAATTCAGCTATTTCTGGTCCAACTTGAGCTGTATCTCCATCAGTAGTTTGCTTTCCACATATTATTAAATCTGGATTTCCTACTTTTTTTATACCTTGAGATAGTGTATAAGAAGTTGCAAGTACATCAGCACCTGCGAATTTTCTATCACTAAGTATAGCTCCCTCATCTACTCCCATCATAAAACTTTCTTCTACAATTTGTTTTGCTTGTGGTGGTCCCATTGTCAATACTTTTAAAGTCGCACCTTTTTTTTCTTTTATTTTAAGTGCTGTCTCTAATGCGTATAAATCATATGGATTCATTTTAGAATCTACACCATCTCTTTTAAGCACACCTGTTTTTTCATCTACTTCAACTTCAGAAGTTCCTGGAACTTGCTTAATACATGTTAAAATTTCCATACTTTATCCCCCTTAACTATTTAACTATTACAGATACTCCATCAGGAATAACTACAACCTTTGAATCCCTTCCCTTTATATGAAATGCCATATTTAAAGCATCTTCAAAGTTTGATGCATGCTTCATATGCATATTCTCTATAATATCTTTATCACACTTATCTGTAACCATTATTACAGTGTAATTTTCAAGTATTCTAGCTAATATTTGAAACTCCCATTGGTCAGGTACAGTATCTCCCCTACTTACCTTTCTTACTTTTTCTAAAACTTCTTTTGGTGATTTAGCATTTGCTATATTATCGTAAAAAGATTGACCTCCATGACCATCATTGCAGGCAGATATCATAATTATTACTCCACCTTCATTGCAAGTAGCTTCTGCTGCAGTCATTCCTTTTACAGACTGATATATATTTTGATCAAGAGGATACCCTCCATTAGTACTAACAACTATATCAGCTTTATGAGATTTAACTTTAGATAACTCTGTTACAAATTCACATCCTTTTTTATGTGCTTTTTCTACATCTCCAGCAAAAGATGCTATAACTTTTTTATCTTGGTCTATTACAACATTTAGTATAAAAGCGAGATTTGATACTTTAGCTGCATATACCATATCCTCGTGAATAGGATTATTTTGTAGTGTTCCAGTTCTGGCATTTTCACTATCTATAAAGTCACTACAGTGGTTATACATTATAGTTTTTGCTGATGCTATACCTGGTAATATACTTTTTCTACCTCCAGAAAAACCTGCAAAAAAGTGAGGTTCTATAAAACCTTCTGCTATTAATAAATCTGCTTCTTTAACTAGTTTATTTAGATATAAATCTCCACCAGATGGCAATACTCCCATTTTTTCCATTTGAGAATCATCTGTTGATATATGCATTATTATTTCTTCATTTTCTACTATTTCCTCACCCATTTTATAAATCAATTCTTCTTTTGTACTTTCTCTGTGAAACCCTGTAGCAATTAATATTTTTATACTTGCATCTTTATTTACTTTTCTTATTCTTTTTAAGATTATTGGCATAGTAACTTTACTTGGTACAGGTCTTGTGTGGTCACTAGTTATTATGACGATACTTTTTTTATCTTTTGCTAATTCTTCTAATTTCTTAGAGCCTATTGGATTGTCTAATGAATTTTCTACTATTTCTTCTTGAGTTCTATTGACTTTATATGTATGTGCTTTAGATTGAAGTGTCATTACGAAATTTTCATCTGGAATATTTAAAATCATTCCCTCTTTAGAATATGGAACTTTTAAAGTAGGCATATTTTCCCCCTTATATTTTTATATCTGTATATAACTTCCAAAATAAACTAATACTCCTAATATTACTACATATCCTAAACAAAATTTAAGAGTTGAGTTTAAAATTTTACCTTCTTTTCCTATTAACCCAGTAGCAGATGTTGCTATAGCTATACTTTGAGGTGATATCATTTTTCCTGCTGTTGCCCCTGCAGTATTTGCTGCTGCTATCCAATATGGGTCTATGCCTAGAGATGTAGCTGATTGAGATTGTAAACCTCCAAACAATATATTTGCTGATGTGTCACTACCTGTTACAAATGTACCTATTGAGCCTAAAAGTGGTGATATTACAGGATAAAATGATCCAGTTATTGCGCTTAGTCCAAAAGATATTGATGCTGTCATTGTGCTGTAAGACATAAGTTTTGATATAGCAACTATAGATGTTATAGTTATAAAAGATTTAGATAATTGTTTTACAGTTCTTATAAATACATTTATCATAGTAGATACTTTTACTCTTTGTATTAATCCACCTATAAATGTAGCAACTATTATTACAATACCTGGTGTATTTATCCATATGAATTCAGTTGTTGCGGCTCCTTCTCCTGTGTATATTTTAAATTGACTTGCAAATCTAGCTAAAAATTCATTTATAGATGTGAACAATGGACTTGCTGCTAAAATTAAAACACATAGTAATATGTATGGAAGCCAAGCTAATATACCCTCTTTTGTACTTACACTGACTTTTAATGCTACACTTCCTTTTATTCTATTTTCTTCTTCTGACATATCTTTTCTTTTATTCATTGCTTTTGCCATAAGAATTGTAATTAGCATACTACATAAACTTCCTATAAGAGCAGGTAATTCAGCTCCTAGATACTTTGCTACAAATATTTGAGGTAATGCAAATGCTACCCCTGATGCTAAAGTTATTAAAAATACTCCTTTTAATGCTTTAAGGCTTTTCTTTGTTAAAATTACTAATACAAAAGGTATTACTATTATGAATGGTGCTAATTGAATTGCTGTTAAATAACTTAATCTCATTACGTCTAGTCCCGTCACTGATGCTAATGTACTTACAGGTATGCCTATTGCTCCAAAAGCTGTTGGTACTGTATTAGCTATAAGACATATTATAGCTGCAAATATGGGATTAAATCCTAAAGATGCTAATATACTTGCTGGTATTGCAACTGCTGTGCCGTATCCTGCAACAGCTTCTAAAAAACCTCCAAATCCCCAAGCTAGTATAAGCACTTGTATTCTGTCATCTGTTGTAATACTAGATAACATTTTTTTCATAGTATCCATAGTTTTAGTTTCAACTGCTAAATTATAAGTAAATAGCGCTGCAACTATAACTAAAAGAATTGGCCATAATGCAACTAATACTCCTTCTATAGATGCCGTAATAGCATCTACAAATGGCATTTTCCAAAATACCATAGCTATAATAAATGTTAATATAACTGTTGCAAAGCAGGTTTTATGTGCTGGTAGTTTCATTATCCCTAAGGATACAATTAACCATATTATCGGTATTATAGCTATTAAAAATAATACATACTCGTTCATCAAGTACCTCCTATATATTTTATTTTATGTCGGTAACTTGAATGATGGTCAGTGGTATTACCACTTATATTTTATATAATATAAGAGATATTTATAAACCGCAATAATTGATTGAAAATTAACAATTTTCAACCAATAGTTTTTATATAGCTTTCTCTTATATTTTCCATATGTCTTTTCATCTCTTCATAAGCTAATATCGGATCATTTTTGCTTATTCCTTCATATATCCTTCTATGATTTTCAAATAATAGTTCTTCATCTCTATAATTTTCTATAATTTTTTCTCTTGCATCTTCTATAAACCTTTCAAATAGTTTAGATGATGTTATAAATACACTTTCTATAAGATAATTTTTACTTATAGATGCTATTTTATTGTGAAATCTTTGATCAAGTTGGATTATTTTCTTACTATTGTATTTTTTCATACTATTTTCTTTTCCCATTGCACCTATTATATTTTTTAATTCTTTACAGTCTTCTTTTGTTGCTTTTATTGCTGCTATTTTTACGGTTTGTAATTCTAATACTTCTCTTAGTTCCAATACATTTTGCCATGTACCTTCATTTAATTTAAATACCATAGATAGAGGTTCTATTAGTGACTTTTCTATATTAGTACATATAAAGTTTCCATCGCCTTGTTTGCTTTCAACCACCCCCATAGTCTCTAATACCCTTATTGCTTCCCTAATAGATGTTCTACTTACACTCATCTGCTCTGATAATTCTCTTTCCGATGGGAGCTTATCTCCTTTTTTTAATTCCCCATTTAAGATTTTATCTTGTATTTGTTCTATTACAAGTTCATAAACTTTCTTATTTGAAATATTAACAAACATGATATCCCCCTTAAATTTATATTATTTATATATTTTTTCTCATATATATCTTCTTCCTTAAATATACTTGTCTTATACTATATATTTTATTAGGTGATGCTTATGAAGAAAAGAAAAATTATATGTTTTTTTGTTCCTATATGTATCGTTTTATTAATTATACTTGGAATAATTATTTTTCCTAATGATTCCTTAGAGGCTGCTAAGGAAGGCATAGAAATTTGGACCACAATACTAATACCTTCTTTACTTCCATTTATTATAGGTGCAAACTTGATTGTTGATTTAAAAATCGTTGATATAATTGGGTTTATAATTAACCCTTTTACTAAGTTTATCTTTAATGTTTCTGGGAAAAGTGCCTTAGTCTTTCTTATATCAACAGTTTCTGGCTATCCTGTAGGTGCAAAACTTGCCTCAGAACTTAGGCTTAATTCTCAAATTTCTAAGGATGAAGGGCAAAGGCTAATTTCTTTTTGCTCTACATCTGGGCCACTATTTATAATAGGTGCTGTAGCAACTGGTATGTTTAAACATCCCAATCTTGGTTATTTAATGATTATTTGCCATTACTTAGGGTCTATATCTATAGGATTGTTTTTTAGAGGTCACGGTAAAGATATTATTTCTAGTTCATCTATATCCCTAAAAGCTAATATTAAAAATACAATAAATACTCGTTTCTCTAATGGTCAAGGCTTTTTTGTTCTATTTGGAAATGCTGTAAATAGTGGTGTTAATACATTACTTATGATTGGCGGTTTTGTAATAGTATTTTCAGTGATTTTTAAGGTACTTACATTATTTAAAATAGTTGATGTCATTGCTTTTATCTTATATATTCCTCTATCTCTTTTAGGATTTACAAAAGAACTTTGTTACGGTCTTATAAGTGGCTTATTTGAAATAACTATAGGTTGTAATAAAATATCATCTGTATCTAATGTTTCAGAAGCTTTAAAAGCCTCTCTAGCTAGTTTCTTAATAGGGTTTAGTGGTATTTCTATACTTGCCCAATGTTGTACCTTTATATCAAAAACAGATATTAGCGTACCTATATACATATTAAGTAAATTTTTTCATGGGATTATATCAGGGATTCTTACATTTTTACTATATCCTTTAATAGAATCAATTTCACTTGTTTCCAATTTCTCTAACACTTATAATTATATCTACCATGGTGGTGTATCTAATTTTTATTTGTCTAATTACAATACAGTACTTTTAGTAATATTTATAGTTTATATTTTAAATCTTCTTTCAAGGCTAGAAAAGATCGCTATAAAAAAAGAAAGCTAACACTTTCTTTTTTTATAGCCTTTATATTATTGTTCTGGATTTAACTCTAATCTATCTCTTGATATTTCTTCTAGTAAATCCTTTATATTATGTTCTAAACTTAAAAGTACATTATCAGCATACTCTATAGATCCAAGTCTTATTTCACCTGCTATTCTTTCTGCTCTTGCTATCATTTCTTTAGCTTGTAATTCTGCTTTTTGAATAGGTTCACTTGATTCTAAGTAAGCATTTAAAATTTCATCAGAATTTTTCTTTAACTCTTCTACTTTTTCATTGTACTCATCTTGTATTCTTTGTGCTTCCTTTTTAGCTTGTTCCACTAATTCTTGTGCTTCTATTTTTGCATCATTTATTATTTTGTGTCTTTCTTTATTAATCCATGTTGCTTGCTTTACTTCTTCTGGAACTAATGATTTTATTTCACCTATAACACCTAATACTTCATTTTTATCTATACCAGACTTTTGAGAAAAAGGTATTGAAGATGCATTATTTATCATACTTTCTAATTCATCTAACAATTCAATTATTTCTAAATCTACATACATAGTTACTTCCCCCTATTAGTTTTTCTTTTAAGTTCTTCTAATACAACTTCTGGAACTAAGTTTTTTATATCTGCATCAAAGTTTAATACTTCCTTTATTAACGAGGAGCTTATAAATGAATACTTTGGATTAGTTGCTAATATTACAGTTTCAATATTAGGATTTAATTCTTTATTCATGTGAGCCATTTGCAGTTCATACTCAACATCAGTACCATTTCTAATTCCTCTTACTAAAGTATCTATACCATGTTCTTCACAATAATTTACTAAAAGTCCATTAAAACTTACTATTTTTATATTATCAAGATGATTAGTACATTTTTCTATAAGTTCTACTCTTTCTTCAAAAGTGAACATTCCCTTTTTATTAGGATTATGAAGCACCCCTATTTGCAACTCATCAAATATTTTAGAAGCTCTACATATTATATCTAAGTGTCCATTAGTTATTGGATCAAAGCTTCCTGCAAATATAGCTTTTCTTATTTTTTTATTCATCTTTTTGCTTAGCCCTCCATTTTAACATTGATATTAGGATTTTATATATTCTATTTTAACTTATAAAATGTTAAAGTTGTATTCCCATACTTTTTGTCTCTACTTTTTTCTAAACTGCCTATTTCTTCTGGGAATTTATCTTTAGTATCATGTTCGACTACAATTATACCATCTTCTTTAAGTATATTTGCATTGTCTATTTTTTCAAGAGCATCAATAAACATGTCTTTATAATATGGAGGATCCATAAATATAACATCAAATTTATTATTTTTTATTTTAAGCTTACTTATAGCATCTTTGAAATCTAAGTTTAAGACTTCACTTTCATTTTCAAATCTAGCTTTCTTTATATTGGATTTTACCAAAGCTATACTCTCTCTACTTACATCCACAAAGGTACATTTTGAAGCACCTCTAGATAAACACTCTATTCCTAAAGAACCAGTTCCAGCAAATAAGTCTAATATGTTACTTTCCATCATATATGGATTTATCATATTAAATAATGATTCTTTAACTCTATCTGTTGTTGGTCTTACATCTTCATTTTTAGGAGTATTTAACTTTAATCCTCTTACTTTTCCTGATATTACTCTCAACGTACCTTCACCTCATTGTATATTTTAGCATAATTTTATATTAATTTAACGAAATTTCTTTAACTATATTCTCAAATTTATTCATAATTTCACGTTTTAAGCCTTTATTTTCATAATTATCTAACTTAGAGTCTTTAGAAAATATAATTCTAGCTTCTTGTTGAGCAAGTTTAAGTATTTTCATGTGTTTAAATATATTTGCAACCTTTAATTCTGGTAAACCATGTTGTCTTGTTCCAAAAAATTCACCAGGCCCTCTTATTTCTAAATCTTTTTCTGATATTTTAAATCCATCATTTGTTTCTTCCATTATAGACATTCGTTGTCTACAAACTTCTGATTTAGATGCGTATATTAATATACAATAAGACTTATGACTTCCTCTACCTACACGACCTCTTAACTGATGAAGCTGTGCTAACCCAAATCTTTCTGCATTTTCTATTATCATAAGTGTTGCATTGGGAACATTAACTCCAACCTCTATAACTGTTGTTGAAACTAATATATCTATTTCTTTATTTTTAAAACTCTTCATTATAGAATCTTTTTCGCTGCCTTTCATCTTTCCATGTAAAAGACCTACTCTAAGATCGCTAAAATATTCGGACTTTAGCTCATCAACTAGTTCTGTAGCTGCTTTAGCTTCTATAGCTTCACTTTCTTCTACTAGAGGGCACACTATATAAACTTGTCTTCCTTTTTCTACTTCTTTTCTAACTAATGAGTTGTAAGCTCTATCTCTTTTTCCTTTATCAACTGCTATAGTTTCAATTGGCTGCCTTCCTGGAGGAAGCTCATCTATTATAGATATATCCAAATCTCCATAAAGTATAAGAGCTAATGTTCTTGGTATTGGAGTTGCCGTCATTACTAATATATCTGGATTCTCTCCTTTTTCCGATAATTTGCTTCGTTGCCTAACTCCAAATCTATGTTGTTCATCTGTTATTACTAACCCTAGATTATTAAATTCTACTTTATCTTCAATTAGTGCATGAGTTCCTATTAATATATCTATTTCTTTATTTTTTACTCTTTCTAAAACTTTTTCTTTATTCTTCTTTGTTAAACTACCAACTAGTAATTCTACATTCACTCCAAAAGGCTTTAAAGTTTCTGTAAGAGAAATATAATGTTGTTCAGCTAATATTTCAGTAGGAGCCATTAATGCACCTTGATATCCATTTAAAATACAATGTGATAATGCTAAAAGAGCTACGACTGTTTTACCTGATCCAACATCACCTTGTACTAGCCTATTCATAGCACTATTTGAATTCATATCATCTATTATTTCATTTAATGCTCTCTCCTGAGCTTTCGTTAATTTAAATGGTAATGAACTTCTTATTTCTTCTAGTTTCTTATTTTCTAAAAACTTTATACCATCGACTTCACTTACTCCATTTTTAAACATAAATAATCCTAACTGTAGCATTAAAAATTCTTCAAATACGATTCTATATAAAGCAATTTTTAAGGCTTCTTTACTGCTTGGATTATGAATATTTCTAACAGCGTAATCTATGCTACATAACTTATATTTTTCTAATATATTAATTGGAAGATACTCTTTTATGTTTATTTCCTTATCATTAAGCACTCCTTTTATTATGCTACTTACTTCTTTATTAGTAACTCCATAAGTTAAAGGATATACAGGTATTATTTTACATGTAGATTTTGGTGAGTTGCTAAGGTGCTCCACTTCACAAGAAGTTAATTCTACATTTTTAAATTCTTTTTTAACTTTACCAAATACTAATATAGTATCTCCAACTTTAAATGCATTTTTTATATATTCTTGATTAAAAAATACTAATTTTGCATACCCTGTTTCATCTCTTACGTCTAGCTTAGTTATATTAAGACCTTTTCTAGGAGATGACGTATGGCTTCCTACTATAATAGCTTTTATAGTAGCTCTATCTTCATTTTCTAGTTGAGCAATCTTTTTTATATTATTTCTATCTTCAAATTGTCTAGGAAAATAATATAATAGATCTTTTAGCGTAAATATATTTAATTTATTGAGTTTTTGAGCTCTTTTAGGTCCTATCCCTTTTACATACTGTATATCTTTATTTAAATCCATATTATCACCTATTAGATAAAAATCCTGTACAATCCTTACTAAGTAGGATTTTACAGGATTTTTTAAATATTATTCAACTGAAATTAAGTAGTAATAAAGAGGTTGACCTCCGTAATATAATTCTACATCTATGTCTTCAAACTTTTCTTCTAACTCGTCACGAAGTTTGTTTGCATCTTCTTCTTTTACATCTTCACCATAGAATAAAGTTATTATAGCACTATCTTCATCTACTATATTTTCTATAAGCTTAGTTGTTATTTCATCAACACCATCTCCAGCAGATTGTAATTTTCCTTCTGCTATACCTATTATATTACCTTCTTTAACTTCTATATCATTCATAACAGTATCTCTAACTGCAAATGTAACTTGACCTGATTTAACTAGTCCTAAAGACTCCATCATAGCTTCTTCATTTTCTTCTACAGATAAGTCTGCATTGAAGTTTACTAATGCTGTAAATCCTTGAGGAGTATTTTTAGTAGGAATTACTATTATATTTTTTTCACTTAATTCTTTTGCTTGATTAGCAGCCATTATTATATTGCTGTTATTTGGGAATATAAATATATTTTTAGCATGAATTTCTTCTATAGCTTTCATAAAGTCTTCTGTGCTAGGGTTCATTGTTTGTCCACCCTCTATTATGTAATCAACACCAAAATCTTTAAAAATTTGAGCTAGTCCTTCACCCATAGAAGTTGCTATGAATCCATATTCTTTTTCTTCTACTGCTGATGCTGTTTCATCTTTTGTATCAAGCAATATGTTTTCATGTTGTACTTTCATGTTCTCTATTTTTATAGTTATTAATTGTCCATATTTTAAAGCATCTTGTAATACTAGTCCTGGATCATTAGTATGAACGTGCACTTTTATTACACCGTCATCTCCAACTACTGCTAAACTATCTCCATACTTCATCATCATATCTCTTATTTGTAAATCGCTTACTTTGTCACTTTCTAATATAAATTCTGTGCAATAAGCAAACTTTATATCATCCGTATTTATCTGTGCTTGAGCTGATGATTGTGTCGTAGTAGTAGATGATTTTTCTAAAGCCTCTATAGAATTTCCTTTTAGAGCTTCTAACATCCCTTCATATATTAGTACTAGACCTTTACCTCCAGAGTCTACAACTCCAGCTTCTTTTAGTGCTTTTAATAATTCTGGTGTTCTATTTAATGAATTATTAGCTTCCTTTATAACCATTTCTAAGAATGCTACTAAATCTTTTTCTTTCTTACAAGCTGAAAGTGCATATTCTCCACTCTCTCTTACTACTGTAAGTATAGTCCCTTCTATAGGCTTTATAACAGCCTTATAAGCTGTATCTGAACCATTCTTAAATGCATCTGCTAAATCTGATGTAGATATCTTTTCTTTTCCTTCTATTGATTTTGCAAATCCTCTTATTATTTGAGATAGTATAACACCTGAATTTCCTCTAGCTCCCATTAAAGAACCTTTAGATAGAGCTTTACCTATTTCAGTTATATTATCCCCCTCTACCTTAGACAATTCTTTCATTGCATAAGATATAGTAAGAGACATGTTTGTTCCTGTATCTCCATCTGGAACTGGAAACACATTTAGTTTATCAACTAAATCTTTATTATTTTGAAGATTATTTGCACCTGACACAAACATATCTCTTAATAATTTACCATCTATATATTGAATCATTTTCTTCCTCCTAATTACTTAACTCTAATTCCTTGAACATTGATATCTATTTTACTTACTTTTATAGCCGTTGTGTTCTCAACTGTATATTTTACTCTATCTATTATGTTATTTGCAACAGTAGATATATTAGTTCCGTATTGTAGTATAACATATAATTCTATAGCTATAGTGTTATCTTCTAATTCTTGTACTAAAACACCTTTTAATACGTTCTCACCTTTTAATAGTTCTACTATACCCTTAGTTTTATATGCTAGACCTACTAATCCATAACTTTCCATAGCAGCTCTGTATGCAATTTGTGCTATAACATGTTTATCTATTTCTATATTTCCATATTGATTACTTACTTTTACGCTCATGATTTACCCCCTTAGGTTCATATTTTTATTTGGAATAAATATTTTATTTATATTATTATAAAAATTTATATATCCTATAATACTATAAATATGATATAATTTAAACCTACGTAATTATTTTGTAATAGTAAATATTTTATTTTAAATATTTACTTTATACAAAATTATATATATAATTTTATATGATAACAAGACATTGTTCAATATTTGTTAAGCAAATATATATTTCTATTGCACGTTTTTAATATTTATGTTAATATAAATATGTTTTTAGTCTTTAAATAGTTATCATTTTAAGGAGGTGTACGTAAATGGCAAAGGTATGTAGCGTATGTGGTAAAGGAAAGGTTTCTGGAAACCAAGTATCACACTCAAATAGACATAACAGAAGAACATGGTCAGCTAACTTAAGAAGCGTTAGAGCTATAATAGATGGAACTCCTAAGAGAGTTAAAGTTTGTACTAGATGTTTACGTTCTGGAAAAATAGAAAGAGCTTAATTGTTCTTTAAAGCCTACTAATTAGTAGGCTTTTTTATTTTATATGTATTTTTATAATTTCATCTAATGATTATAGTAATTACTTTTTCTTACTCCCCTTCATAAACTTTAATATAATTCCAGCTATCCATTTAGGCATTTTTATTGTTACCATTTTCATTTAACATTCCCCCAATAATATTATTTATTTGGCTTACTTATAAAGCATATTCAAGTATCAATAAAAAAATAGTAAAACTCCACATCCAATTAAAATAACTGCTGTAAGTAATGTCCAAATCCACCCCGGAAGCATCATAGATAAAAGTACTGCTCCTCCTGTTGACAAACATAACATTCCCAATAACACCTTAGAGCTATTTTTCATTAAAACACCTCCTTGAGTTATTTTACTATTTAAACTTATGTATATATTAAATTTATGCAAAATAGTCCATATTTAGACCTGTCCCACTTTTTATTAATAAATTTTTTCAAAATAAAAAGACGTATTTCAAAATACATCTTTTACAAAAGTTCTATCAATTTATCTATACTTTTTTTATCACACATATCTATTTGTTTATTAAAACTATCTAAAATCAATTTATCATCTTCTGTAAGATCTCTAAAATCTTTTTTATCTATATATGTCTTTAATCCCTTCATAAGGATTTTGTCTTTTATACTTAATTCATTATAGAATATTAAACCTCTAAAATTAACTAAAGTTATATTACTTGCTATTTCATCACTAAAATTTTTATCTATTAGATTTTTTCTTAATTCTTCAGAAATTGACTCCATACCTACAGTAAATATTATTACTCTTTTATCTTTTATATTATGAAGGTTTTTCTCTATAAAACTTATTCCATTTATTTTGCTTGCATATATTCCTCCACCATATATTATAGTGTTATATTCTTTTAAATCCTTATTTCTAATATCACTAACTTCATATAAATCGGCATTTAGCCTCATTGCTATCCATCCAGAATATTTTTTAGTACTTCCATATTTAGATTTATATATAACCGCTACCTTATTATCCATAAAACCCCTCCAAAATTATAATTATTACTATATTTGACTTATGTGTTTTATAATCCTTTTATACAATTTAAATATTTTAAGTTTATATAGATTTATATTTTTTAGCTCATAAATAATATTAATTTAGTATTATTACACAAAAAAGATGACTTTCGTCATCTTTTATATATTTCTAATAACAAGTACACTACCTTCATTTACTTTTACTCTACATTTATTTTCTAACATTACATTAGATATTCCTAATGGCAGATAAAACTTCATATCATATTCCTCTAAAGGATATTCAAAATTAGTAAGGGTAACTCCTTTTGCATCACCACTTAAAGGTATTACTGATACAGTATCTCCTATATTTCCTTTAATTTCTATTTCTTCATTTATAGCTATCTGTATTATCTCTTTTTCACTTATTATAGTAGGTATCATTCCTATACTTTTTACAAAGTACAATAAGTTTATATTTGCAATAGTATGATCTATTCTTCCTCCCAAAGCAAAATAAAAATCAATTTCCTTTACTTTAAGATTTTTAGCTAGATAAATACACAACTCCGTATCTGTTTCATTTTTTTTCGAAGGAAACCTTTCAAACTTTACATTTAGGTTCTTATAATAATTGACTATACTACTATCTACAGAATCTAAATCCCCTATTATATAATCTGGAACTATATCCATGTTGTAGATATGATTTGCTCCTCCATCTGCACATATTATATAGTTATACTTATTTTTGGCTAATATTTCTTTAATATTATTGTAGTTCTCTGATTTTCCATTTAGTATAATGCAAGCTTTTTTCAATTTTTATACCTATAAACTAGCATTTTCTCTAAATAAATTTACTGTTTTTACTATATCATCACTATTAAATATTGCAGAACCCGCAACTATTATATTAGCCCCAGCCTTAACAACTTTATCTACATTGGTAGGCTTTATTCCTCCATCAACTTGTATGTCTATATTTAAATTTCTATCATCTATTAGTTTTTTTAATTCTTCTATTTTAGGTATCATACCCTCTATAAATGATTGCCCACCAAATCCTGGATTGACAGTCATTATAAGTACCATATCTACATCTTCTATTACATGTTTTATAGTTTCTATTGGTGTTGCTGGGTTTAGTGCAACTCCAGCTTTTACATTGTACGATTTTATATTTTGTATAGTTCTGTGTAAGTGTTTACATGCTTCTTGATGAACAACTATTAAATCACAACCTGCATCTACAAAATCCTTTATATAATTATCTGGATTTTCTATCATTAGATGTGCATCAAATACCATATTTACATCTTTTCTAAGGGACTTAACAAGACCTGGCCCTAAAGTTATATTTGGAACAAAATGTCCATCCATAACATCGATATGAAGGTATTCACATCCTGCACTTTCTACTTTTTTTACATCTTCTAATAGTCTTGCAAAATCTGCTGATAATATTGACGGTGCTAATTTAATCATTTTAATATCTCCTCTTCCCTTGTCTTATTTCATTTAATAATTGTATATAGCTATCATATCTTTTTTTAGATATTTTTCCTTCACTAACAGCTTCTTTAACTGCACAACTTGGTTCATTTTCATGTATACATCTAAAACCAAATCTACAGTCATCAAACTCATCAAATTCTATAAAATATTCTTTAAGTTCACTTTCTTCTATATCATCAAGAGTTAGAGAACTAAATCCAGCTGTATCTGCTACCATTCCTCCACACTCTAGTTTTAAAAGTTCTGCATGTCTTGTTGTATGCTTACCTCTTTTTATTTTATCACTTACTTCACCAGTTTGTAACTCAAAGTTTTTATCTATTTCATTTAATAGACTTGACTTACCTACCCCAGATGGACCTGCGAATACTACTACATTTCCATTTAATTCTTCTTTTATCTTATCTATATTTAATTTAGTTTTATTGCTAACTGGTATTACTTTATATCCACTTATTTCATATATATTTTTTAATTCTTCTACTAAATCTCCATCTTCATCTAAATCTACTTTAGTTAAAACTATGACTATATCTAGGTTTTCCTTTTCAGCCAATACTATAAATCTATCTAATAACGATAAATTAGGCTTAGGATTTTTTATAGCAAATACTATAAGTGCTTTGTCTACGTTTGCTATAGGTGGTCTTATAAGTTCTGTATCTCTTTTGTCTATTTCCTCTATTACACCCTTTTTATCCTCTTCATCTACTATATTTATTTTTACTCTATCCCCAACTAAAGGTGTTATCTTTTGCTTTCTAAATATTCCTCTAGCTTTACATTCATATATCCCATTTTCAGTGTCTATGTAATAAAATCCCCCTATTCCTTTTACAATTTTTCCATCTAACATCTATTTCCTCCTCTAATTTTTCTAGCATAATTATTCTTTCCTATTTTTATATAATATCATAATAAGTTAACAATTAACCTATATTTATTTTTTATTACTTAAAATATCATTAATATTTATTAAAATAAAAGCCCAACTTATTAAGTTGGACTTTTTTGTTTAACTAATTTATTCTTGTGATTGTGTAGTATTTCCACTTCCTTCAGTACCAGTGTTATTTCCTCCACCTTGAGAAGGATTACTTCCTCCATTGTTTGAATTTTCTCCACTAGGTGAATTTCCACCTGTGTTTCCTCCAGTATTACCACCAGCATTATCCCCTGGTTTTTCTGGAGTAGTATTACCTGATTCCCCTGAGTTACCTTGACTATTTCCAGAATTATTTGAACCATTACCTGTCTCTGGTTTAGTGTTTTGATTTTCGTCTGGTGTAACTACTGGAGGAGTTTGTGTATTATCACTTTCCTCTTTTTTATTTTCTTCAGGTGGTGCTACTGGCTTAGGTCCCTTACTTACCACTACATCAACTGCTTCTCCATTCCCTGAAATAGATGTACCTGATTGAGGTGTCTGTCTAATTATATTTCCTTCTTTAAAGCTTTCGCTAAACTCTTGCTTAACATTGCCTAAAACTAAATTATTTTCTCTTAGTACACTCTCTGCTTCTATTAAGCTAAGTCCAACTACATTTGGAACCTGAGCTTGTTTTTTACCTTTACTTAAAACGATAGTTACAGAATCTCCTTCTTTTACTTGTTTTCCAGCTTCCGGCATTTGAGATATTACATGGTTAGCTTCTACATTTGTATCATATTCTTCTTTTATTGTTACATTTAAGCCTAAATCATCTAGCTTTCTTTGAGCTTCATCTAAGCTCATATTTTTAACATCAGGAGTAATCACTGTCTCCACTCCTGTTTGATTGCTATTAGATCCTAATAAATATTTGCCTGCTAGATAAACTTGAGCACCTAATATTATTATCAATATTACTGCTGCAACTACAAGTATTTTTTTCATTAAAGGGCTATCTTCTTTTACTTCTTTTTTTCTTCTATTTGAATTCTTAGATTTCTTTTTTTCATTTCTGTTTTGCTTAGGGTCTTCATACTCGTCTTCGTCTTCATAATCATCATATTCATCATCATATGCTTCTTCTTGATTATCATCAACATTAACCATAGAGTTTCTTAATTCCCTATCTTCTATCTTTTGAGTAGCATAGTTATCATATTCTTTTATAAAATCTAAATCTATATTCTTTTCTATGTACTCAATATCTTCTATCAATTCTTCTGCACTTTGATACCTATCAGCACTAGATTTTTCTGTTAGCTTTTTTATAATAGTTCTTACACTTTGAGGAATTCTAACTTTCTCCTCTTGAGTGAAATCTAAATTATCATTTATATGCTGAAGTGCTATTGATATAGGACTATCTCCCCTAAATGGTACCTTACCTATTAACATTTCATATAATACTATTCCTAAAGAATAAAGATCTGCATTACTAGTTACAAATTTACCTTTAGCTTGTTCTGGTGAAAAATAATGTACAGAACCTATTATACTTCCAATGTTTGTCATAGTAGAATTAGATACAGCCTTAGCTATACCAAAGTCTGCTACTTTAACTATTCTGCCTTCATTTGATATAAGTATATTGTGAGGTTTTATATCTCTATGAATAATACCTTTTCTATGTGCTGCACTAAGAGCCATAGCTATTTGTTTAGTTATATCAAGTGCAGTATATTCATCTAAAACACCTTCATTTTTTATTATTTCTTTTAAATTTTGCCCATCTATAAATTCCATTACTATGTAATGAACTTTTCCATCTTCTCCTACATCATATACATTTACTATATTAGGGTGCGATAAACTAGCTACAGCTTCTGCTTCTCTTTTAAATTTTCCTAAGAACTCCTCATCATCAACAAATTCAGGTCTTAAAACTTTTACAGCTACAGTTCTGTTTAAAAGTCTATCTTTAGCTTCATATACAAAAGCCATTCCTCCATCGCCAATTTTTCTAATAATTTCATATCTATTACCTAAAACAGTCTCTCCCACTTTATCACCATCCTATTTATCCTCTATTACTATAACAGATATATTGTCCCTTCCAGACATGCTGTTTGCTTTATTTATTAACTCATCACTTATCTCTTTGACTTCAATGTCTTTCATCATAATCTCTTCAATACTTTCATTATCAACAAATCCTGTTAAACCATCACTACATAAAAGAATTTTATCTCCTCTATCTATTTCATGCTTAAATATATCGACAATAACTATTTCTTCACTTCCCATAGCTCTTGTTATATGATTTCTTCTAGGATGATTTTTTGCTTCTTCCTCTGTTATGATGTTTGCCTTTATTAGCTCTTCAACTACAGAATGATCCATTGTAACTTTTTTAAATTCATTTTTACTTAATAAATAACATCTACTATCTCCAACATTAGCTACATATAACTTATTTTTATATAGTATAGCCGTTGTTAAAGTAGTCCCCATGCCTGAATATTCTTCACCACTTATAGACTTTTTATATATTATGGAGTTCACTTCATTATAAGCTTGTTTTATTATATCATCTATATAGTCTATTTTGATGTTATTATTTTGTAATAAGTTTTCCTTTAAGAAAAACATTATATTATCTACTGCTAGCTTACTTGCAACTTCTCCTTTTTTATGTCCACCCATTCCATCTGCTAGGGCAAATATGCCTATATCAGCAGAATCCGTTTTTATAATTTCACCCATACAATAATCTTCGTTATTTTTCCTAACTAGGCCTATGTCTGAGTCACAACTATAAATCATTAGACTTCCCCCCTAAAGCTACTTATGCTTTCTTCTTAATTGTCCACAAGCTCCACCAATATCAGAGCCCATAGATATTCTAACTGTAGCTGGTATATTATTTTTTTCTAATATATCTTTAAACTTGTATATATGAGACTTATCTGGACGTTTAAAGTCTCTTTCTTCTACATTGTTTATAGGTATTAAGTTAACATGACATAACATGCCCTTTAGTAACTTTATTAGTTCATTTGCTTCATTTGGCGAATCATTTACACCTTTTATAAGAGAGTACTCTAGGGTAACCCTTCTATTTGTCTTTTTTATATAATACTTGCAAGCATCTAGTATCTCCTTTATAGGATATGCATTTGCTATTGGCATAATTTCTTTTCTTTTTTCATCATATGGAGAGTGAAGTGATAAAGCAAGGTTTATAGGTATCTCTAAATCTGCAAGTTCTCTCATTTTTGGTGCTATACCACAAGTTGATAAAGTTATATGTCTATAACCTATATTTAAACCATTTTTATCATTTACTATTTCTAAAAACTTCTTAGTATTTTCAAAGTTATCTAGTGGTTCACCACTTCCCATTAAAACAAGGTTTGATACTCTTTTACCTGTATCTTCTTGTATTTTTAGTATTTGATCTAAGATTTCCCAAGGCTCTAAATTTCTTAAAAGCCCATCTATAGTAGATGCACAAAACTTACATCCCATTCTACATCCTACTTGATTTGATATACAAACTGTAACTCTATCATCGTAATCCATCATTACAGTTTCTATTATATTACCATCGTTTAATAAAAATAAATACTTTTTAGTTTTATCAATCTTTGATTCTAATTTCAATTCGATTTCTATATTTCCTATATAGGATACTTCAGCTAATTTTTCTCTTAAACTTTTTGGAATATTATTCATATCATCAAAAGTCTTAGCACCCTTGTATATCCAAGAGTAAACTTGACTTCCTCTAAAAGCTTTTTCTCCTATAGTTTTCATAAACTCTTTTAGCTCTTCTTCTGTAAAGTTTTTTAATGCAACTTTATCTTGATTCATATTTTATCACTACCTTACTTTTCTTAATTTTGCTATAAAGAAACCATCCATTCCATGTATGTTAGGATATATCTTTAAATATCCTTTATCTTGGTTATCTAAGTCTACATTCACTTCATCTATAGGTACTAATTCAAAATCATTGTTAGTCTTTATAAACTCATTTATTATATTTATATTCTCAGTATCTTCTATAGTACAAGTACTATATACAAGTATTCCATCTTTCTTAACATACTTAGATGCATTTTCTAATATAGTTTTTTGTATTAAAGGTAAATCTTTTAGTTCTGCCTTTGTTTTATATTTTATTTCTGGTTTTCTTTTTATTATTCCAAGTCCTGAACATGGTACATCTGCCAATACATAGTCAAATTTATTTATACTTTTTTCATCTACTTTAGATGAGTCAAATTTTTCTACAACTACATTTTTAAGACCTAATCTATTTACTGTTGATGTTATAAGTTTTAATTTATGTTCAAATATATCTCTGGCCAAAACTTCTCCAGTATTATTCATAAGAGTCGCTAAATGAGTAGTTTTTCCACCTGGTGCACTACACATATCAAGTACTAATGAATTTTTTTTAGGATTAACTACTTTTCCAACTAACATTGAACTTATATCTTGAACTGTAAATAATCCTTCTTTAAACAATTCATTATTTTCTATATTTTTAAAGTTTTCCACTCTTATAGCTTCTTCTATAAGGTTTACTTTATAAGCTTTTACACCTATATTATTTAGCTTTTCTATAAGTTCATCTCTGTTAATTTTTAAAGTGTTAACTCTTAAGTATAAATTTGGCTTTTCATTATTAGAATCTAATAAATCTTTTGTGAATTCTTCTCCAAAGTTTTTAATCCAATTTTTTATCATCCATGGACTATAAGAGTATTTAGTAGATAAATACATTATGTTATCATCTATATCTACTTTTAAAATCTCTTCTTTTTTTCTTATTATATTTCTAAGTATTGCATTTACAAATCCTGATGATCTTTTATCATATTTTTTGACTAAATTTACGGTCTCATTAACAGCTGCATAATCAGATATACTATCTAAAAATGCTATCTGATATACACCTAATCTTAGCAATATTTTAACACAAGTTGACATCTTTTGTGTCTTTATCTTAGAAAGTTTATTTATTATATAATCTAAATAATATTGATTTTCTATTACACCATATATTAATTCTGTAGCAAGACCTCTATCTTGATTAGTCATTTCAATTTTCTTAAAATGTTTATTTATTGATGTATTAGAATAATTATTATTCTCCTCAATATCTAAAAGTACCTTATATGCTATTTCTCTTGCCTTCATGCTATTTCTCCTTAATTTAAACAGAAAAAGTCCTAGAAACCCTAGGACAATCTCCTTTAATCATTATCTCTGTTTGCTATTGCTAATAATCTAAGTAGTTGTAAAACTGAAGTTAATGCTGCAGCTACATAAGTTAATGCTGCTGCTGTAAGAACCTTTCTACTTTGATTAGATTCTCTTTTGTCTACTATTCCTAGATTATTAAGCTGAACTATAGCTCTACTTGATGCATTAAATTCAACTGGTAATGTTACTATCTGGAATAAGACTGATGCTGCAAATAGTATTATTCCTATTTCTAAAAATGGTCCCCTCATTATAAATCCTAAAGCAATTAATAACCAAGATATATTAGATGAAAAATTAACTATAGGAACTAAAGCACTTCTAAAATTAAGTGGTACATATCCTTTAGCATGCTGTATTGCATGGCCACATTCATGTGCCGCAACTGATATAGATGTTATAGATGTTCCGTAATATATATCTTGCGATAATCTAACAGTATTACTTCTTGGATCATAATGGTCAGTTAAATGCCCTGTAACCATTTCTATAGATACGTTATTTAATCCATTAGAATTTAATATTGTTCTTGCTACTTGTTCTCCAGTATAACCTTTACTTGAATTCACTCTTAGATACTTACTAGTAGTACTACTTACTTTAAATTGAGCATAAATAGTAAAAAGTATCGCTGGAATTAATATCATAATTGTAGGGTCAAAAAAACCATACCCATATCCATATGGATAAAACATATAAAACACTCCTATCTTAATTTAATATAGATTCTTATAAAGATAAGCTATATATTCTCTCTGTAAAAAACTTTATAGCTTCTTCAACTTCATTTATATCTATATTAGTATCTACACAAGGTCCATTAGGTCTTTTATTAAATACACCTAAAACGGGTACATGTCTCATATCTTGTACTCCAGCTGTTAAGTCCCTTTCACAAGCTACTGCTATAACAGCTTTTGGTCTGTTATCCATTATTATTTTTCTGGCTAGTGTTCCCCCTGTAGCTACAAATATATTTACATTTGTTTTTTCTTTTAATTTTACTAAATCTCCTATATTACACAAACCACAAGTTGCACAGTTTTCTATTTTGTTAGTAACTTTTAACTTGCAGCTATTTCTTTGAACACAATGAGGTATTAATATTAATATTTCTTCTGGCTTTAAGTTATAACTATTACTATATATATATTTATTGTTTAATTTTATATATACCTTTCTTATTTCATTTTTGGGTATATTAACAAATTCTGCAATAATAGTTATTATAGGAAATAAAAATGATACAATTTTAAAGTTAACCTTCATTAAAGATGAGTCTACATCTTTATCCCTTATAATATTATTTGTAACTACTATAGAAAATATTATTACTATTGACGCTAATAATATTAGTATATCTGTTATTATAGCAAATACACCTGCTAAAGTAGATATAAAAAAGTTAACAAGTAAACCTATAGTCAAAAGAATTACTAATAATATACCTATGGCCGTCATATACTTTTTTGATTCTACCATTTTATTTACCTAGCCTAATATTTTTGAACTATCTATACTGTTTCCTTTTATATATTCAGAAACTAAAACTCTTTTCTTTCCTGGCATTTGTATTTCTTCAAGTAATATTACTTTATCTAAAGTGCTTACTTTTATACCATCTTTATCAACTCTTAATATAGTTCCAGGTGCTTTTTGACTTTCCTCATTTAGCACTTTCGTCTTCCATACTTTCATAGTCTTTCCATCATAAGTTGTATATGCACTTGGCCATGGATTAACCCCTCTTACAAGATTATGTATATCTTTTGCACTTTTATTAAAATCTATATTTCCTAAAGACTTATCCATCATAGGTGCATAACTAAACTCATCATGATTTTGCTTAGTTCTCGGTGCACACCCTTTTTCAATTAAGTCTAAAGTTTCTTTTAAAGTTTCTGCTCCAACAACCATCATCTTATCATGAAGCTCTCCTGCTGTTATTTCATTATCTAATGCAAATTCTTTTTGTAGTATCATATCTCCAGTATCTAGACCTTCATCCATATACATAGTAGTAACTCCTGTTTTTTCTTCACCATTTATTATTACCCAGTTTATAGGTGCCGCTCCTCTATATTTTGGAAGTAAAGAAACATGGACATTTATACAACCAAACTTAGGAATATCTAATATAGATTTAGGAAGTATTTGTCCATAAGCTACAACTACTATTACATCTGGATTTAATTCCTTTAATACATTTACAAACTCTTCATCTCTTGCCTTTAATGGTTGATATACTGGTATATCATATTTAAGTGCAAGCTCTTTAACAGGAGGCATTCCAAGCTTTTTACCTCTATTTTGAGGTTTATCTGGTTGAGTTACCACACCTATTACTTCATGTTTTTCATCTATTATTTTTTGTAAACACCCAAGAGCAATCTCAGGTGTACCCATAAATACTATCCTCATTTAATCATCTCCTACTACTTTTGTACTTTGTCTACAAATAATACACCATCTAAATGGTCTATTTCATGGCAAAATGCTCTTGCTAAAAATTCTTCAGCCTTTATTTCAACATATTGACCTTGTCTATTAAATGCTCTTACTGTTACATAATATGGTCTATTTACAGCTCCACATTCACCTATAACACTTAAGCATCCTTCATCTCCTAATTGCTCTCCAGAAGTTTCTATTATTTCTGGATTTATAAGTTCTATTATACCATCACCGATATCTATAACAGCAACTCTCTTTAATACTCCTACTTGAGGTGCAGCAAGACCTACACCATCTGCATGATACATTGTTTCTGCCATATCATCTAATAATTGTATTAATCTATCATCTATTTTTTCTACCTTTTTTGCTTTTTTTCTTAAAATAGGGTCTCCTATTTGAACTATTTCTCTTAACGCCATTTTTGTTTCCTCCTATATTTTATAATATGTTGTTTGGATTAATATCTATGGATACATTAACCTCTTTATTAAACACTACGTCTCGTTTTGTTATACATATATATTTTATTATACCTTTTAATAGATTTATTTCAATATCCTCATCCTTAAATAATATCTGCCATCTATAATTTTGATTTATTTTTGATATTGAACATGGGTTTGGACCTAATATGAAATCAAAGTTATTTATACCCCTAGATTTGAGAAGATAAATAATTGAATCATACATATTCTTAGCATTTTGCTTTACTATATATTCATTTTCACCGCTTATTACAACACTTACCATATTGTTAAAAGGAGCATATCCAAATGCTTTTCTGATTTTTATTTCATCTTCATAAAATCCTTCATAATCATAGTTTATGGCTCTTCTTATAGCATAGTGATCTGTATCATAAGTTTGAAGAATAACCTTACCTTCCTTATCAGATCTTCCTGCCCGTCCTGAAACTTGAGTTACTAGCTGAAATGTAGTTTCAAAACTTTTAAAATCCGGAAAATTCAATATCATATCTGCTGATAATATTCCTACTAAGGTTACATTGTCAAAGTCTAATCCCTTACTCAACATCTGTGTTCCTATTAATATATCTGCTTCTTTATTTTTAAATTTATTAATAATTTCTTCTAATGAACCTTTTTTAGAGGTAGTATCTTTATCCATTCTAAGAATTTTTGCATATTTGAATATATTTTTTAACTCTTCCTCTATCTTTTGAGTTCCTATTCCAAAAGGTTTTACATAGTTGCTTCCACATTCTGGGCACTCATGAGGTATTTCTTTTTCATAACCACAATAATGGCACCTTCCTATGTTATTTCTTTTGTGATATGTTAATGATATATCACAATTTTCACATTGAAATACATAACTACAGTTTCTACATGATACAAAACTTGCATAACCTCTTCTATTTAAAAATAATATTACCTGATTATTATTTTTAATAGCAGTTTCTATTTCTTGTTGTAGTCTTATGCTAAATATACTCTTATTTCCATTATTTAGTTCTAATTTCATATCTACAACTTCAATTTTTGGAAGCGGTCTTTTATTAGCTCTAGATTTTATTTCTATTAATTCATATTCTTTATTGCAAGCTTTATAGTATTCTTCAACAGATGGAGTCGCAGAACCTAATATCAACGATATATTTTCCTTGTGCGACATATACCTAGCAACTTCTATCGTGCTAAATTTAGGGTTTTTCTCTGACTTATATGAAGACTCATGAAATTCATCTATTATTATTACACCTAAGTTTTTAAATGGAGCAAATAATGCAGATCTTGCACCTATTAATATTCTTATTTTGCCTGCTTTTATAGCTTTATACACATCATGTTTTTGACCTTCTGATAATTGACTATGAAATACTCCTACTATATCTCCAAACCTATTTTTTAATCTATCTATAGTTTGTGGAGTTAGAGATATCTCTGGTACTAAAAATATACTATCTAAACCTTGATTTAGTGCATAATCTATAACTTCCATATATACTTCTGTCTTACCACTACCTGTTACACCATGAATCATGTAAGGTTTTTTATTTTCTTCAAACATCTCTGATGTTATTTTATTAACAGCATATAATTGCTCTTTATTTAATTTTATATCTTTATAGTCCGTGCTATATATATCTTTAGGCCTTCTATAATAATCTCTTATTTCTAAATTAATTAAATTCTTATCATATAATGATGTTATGCTTTTTTTAGATGCATTTAACAATTCCATTATATCATTTATTTCACTATCATCATTGTACTTTAAAAAGTTTATAACTTCTTTTTGCTTACTTCCTAGGGCTATCTTATTGTTTTTTATATATTCATCTATATAATCACTATCAATAGCTAATGATACATAGCATATTTTCTTTTCATTTTTATGATCTTTATATTCCCATAAAATATCTATTATATTTTTTTTATTAAGTCTGTAAAGTATATTATTTATATTATTTATAGACTTTAATTTATCTATTTTTATCTTTCCTTTGTTATCTAGTATAGAATTTACTACTATCTGCTCATCTTCATTTAATGAACTAATTACACCTTTTATTTCTAATTGGTCTAAATTTCTTATATCGCTATTTAAAACTGCAACTTTATAATTATTTAACTTATATCCTTTTGGATATATTAAGTTTATACAATCTATATATGTGCACAGATATCTATTTTTCATCCATTTTACCAATTCTAAATCTTCTTTTGAAAATATAGGCTCTTTATCTAATACATCTATAATTTCTTTTAACCTTATGTTATCTTCTACTTTATTATTTATCTCAAAGACAAAGGCTTCTGTAGGTTTATTTCCTCTACCAAAAGGAACTAAAACTCTATGACCTACTTTTAAATCATCTATTAAAAGATTTGAAAATTTGTATGTAAATAAATTGTCTGTATGTATAGTATTGCTTCTTACTACTAATTTCGCATACTTTTCCATTATAAAACATCTATCTCCTACTCGTATTAACTAGATTATGTCCTTTTTAATAGCTATTTACTCAATTATACCTCTTGCTAAAAATAAAAGCATCTAAATTAATAGATGCTTATCTTTGTAGTAACTTATTGACATTATCTAATATAACATCTGCCACTTCTTCTTTTTTCATTTTTGGATATTCTGTAATATTTCCATCTTTATCTATAATCTTAACTATATTAGTATCTACACCAAATCCAGCGCCTTTTTTAGTTAAATCATTAGCTACAATAAAATCTAGATTCTTTTTCTTTATTTTACCTTTAGCATTTTCTATAAGGTCATTAGTTTCTGCTGCAAATCCAACTAGTATTTTATCTTTTTTTATCTTGCCTATTTCATAAGCTATATCTTTATTTCTTTCTAATTCTATAGATAAATCATCATCAGATTTTTTTATTTTCTTATTAGAATAGTTTTTAGGCTTATAATCTGCTACTGCTGCACTTTTTATTACAACTTGATTATCATCTAAGTTTTCTAAAACTGCATTATACATATCCTCAGCACTTTCTATTTTTATAAGCTTTTTTATATTTTTAGGAACTTCTAGATTAGTTTGTCCTGATATTAAAGTTACATTAGCACCTCTATTTGCTGCTTGAGTTGCAATTGCATATCCCATCTTACCTGTAGATCTATTGCTTATAAATCTCATTGGATCTATGCTTTCTACTGTAGGTCCAGCAGTAACTATTATATTTTTACCAATTAAATCTTGCTTTTGTGTAAGTAAATTAACTACTTCATTTACTATTACCTCTGGTGATGCTAACTTACCTTTTCCAGTATCTCCACAAGCAAGTCTTCCACTTTCTGGATCTACAAAATTACAACCTAGTTCCTTTAATATTTTTATATTTCTTTGAAGTACAGGATTTTCATACATATTAGTATTCATAGCAGGTGCTATTAATACTTTTGCCTTAGTAGCCATAACTGTTGTTGTAAGCATGTCATCAGCTATGCCATTAGCCATTTTACCTATGAAGTTAGCAGTTGCAGGTGCTATTAAAAATACATCTGCTTTTTTAGCTAGTGATACATGCTCTACATCCCAAGTTTTTGGTTCTTCAAACATATCACAAACTACATAGTTTTGGCTTAATGATTGAAATGATAATGGAGTTACAAATTCAGTAGCAGCTTTAGTCATTATAACATGAACATTTACACCTAATTTTCTAAGTCTACTTACTACATCTAATGATTTGTATACAGCTATTCCTCCACTTACTCCTAGTACAACAGTTTTACCTTTTAACATAAGAATTACTCCTCTTCTGTAATTTTTTGTTCTAAGTGCTTTTCAGCTTCATTTAAATCTATTTCTTCTTGAGTTAATAATCTATAGCTTATTTTACCATCAGCAACTTCTTGAGTCGCTATAGTTACAGGTTTGTTATCTCTAGTTTTTGTAGTTGTTATAGGCTCAGCACCGTCTATTATTTCTCTAGCTCTTTTTGCTACTGTTCCAACTAAATAATATCTGTTGTCTATTTTGTTTAATACTTCATTTATTGATGGTTTTAACATTTTATAATTCCTCCTTGAATTTTGCTATTATATTATTTTTATATCTATTAACTTTATTTTTTTCCGCTAATATTATACTTTCTAATTCTGTTACTGATGTATTTACATCTTTATTCACTACAAAATAGTCGTAATCAGATATTTTGTTTATTTCTTCAAATGCACAACTAAATCTTTTGTGTATTTCTTCTTCTGTTTCTGTTCCTCTTCCAACTATTCTATTTTTTAATTCTTCAAGAGATGGCGGTAATACAAATATAAATACACCCTCTGGATATACATCTTTTATTTGCTTAGCTCCTTGCATTTCTATCTCTAATATGACATCTTGTCCATTTTCTAAAGATTCTATTATAGCAGCCTTTGGTGTACCATAAAAATTGTCATAAATTTGAGCATACTCTAAAAATTCACCATTATTTATCATCGTTTGGAATTTTTCTTTTTCTAAAAAGAAGTAATTAACTCCATCAACTTCGCCATTTCTTGGCTTTCTAGTTGTTGCTGATACCGATAATTTTATATCGTGATTTTTGTTTAGTAGCTCTTTGCATATTGTACCTTTACCAGCTCCTGATGGACCAGATACAACTAATAATAGCCCTTTTTTCTTAAGCATTACTATCTTCCTTTCTGATATACAAGTTTCATTATTATATATTTTATTATTATTTATTCTATATTTTGTATTTGCTCTCTTATTTTCTCTAATTCAGATTTAACTTCTACTACTAAATTAGTTATATTTAAGTCTGATGATTTTGATCCTATTGTATTTGTTTCTCTGTTCATTTCTTGTATTAGGAAGTCTATCTTTCTTCCTATTGATTCGTCTTTTACTATAGTCTTTTTTAATTGCTCTATATGACTTTTAAATCTTACTATTTCCTCTGTTATACTGCTTTTATCTGCATATATTGCAACTTCTTGTGCCAATCTATTTTCATCTATTATGCTAGGATTTTCTAGTATCTCAGATATTCTAGTATTTAATTTTTCTTTATAATCAATAACAACATTATATGAATACTTTTCAATTTCTTCAATATAATTTTTAAGAAGGTCACATCTCATTATAACATCTTCTGCTAATTTTTTACCTTCTTCTATTCTCATTTCTTTTAAATTACTTAAAGCTTCTTCTAAAGATTTTTTAAGCATTTCCCATAAAAATTCTTCATCTTCTTCTTTTTCTTCAGCTTTTATTATGTCAGGAAACTTAGCTATATTCATAACGCTTATATCATCTATTAAATCAAACTTATTTTTTATTTGATTTAATATTCCTACATATTGACTAGCTAATACTTCATCGAATTTTAAGTTTACATCTTCACTACCTAATACGTCAAGCTTTATGTATAAATCAACTCTACCTCTTTTTACATAATTTTTTATTAAGTTTCTTGCCTTTTCTTCTAAAAATGATATCTTTCTTGGTAATCTTATATTTATATCTGCATATTTATGATTTATAGTCTTACACTCTATTAAAAAATAATAGTTATCATCTTTATATTCTCCTCTACCAAAGCCAGTCATACTTATTGCCATATTATACCTCCAAAATACCTTCACATATTTTAACTGCAGGCCCTGTCATATATATACAGTCCTCATTTATATCTATTTTTACACATCCACCTTGTGATGTTACATATACATTTTTATCTAATTTTCTTAAAAAATTTCCTATAACTGCTGATGCTGTCATTCCTGTACCACATCCTAAAGTATAACCACATCCTCTTTCCCAAGTAGCTACTTTTATATTATTATTATCTTCAATTTTTACAAAGTTTACATTAGTGCCTTTTAAAAACATTTTATTTTTTTCTATTTCACTTCCATATTTATGTACATCATTTAAGTTTATATCATCTACAAAAACAACAGTATGAGGAACTCCCATTAACATAGAGCTTACTATAAATTCTTTATCTTTTACTTTTATCTTTTGCTCTAAGAAAGTTTCCATAGTATGAATCATAGATATGTTTTTACACAAGAAGCTTCCACTTCCCATATTAACTTTTACTAAACTTGTTATATTATCCTCTTTGTTTATATTTACTTCTTTTATCCCATCAAGAGTTTCTATTTTAAAATTTTCTTTTAATACTATCTCATTGTCATAAACATATTTAGCAAAACATCTAAGTCCATTTCCACACATAGATGCTATCGACCCATCAGAATTATAATATAACATTTTAACATCTGCTATGTTAGATTTCTTAACAATTAAAAGCCCATCAGCACCTACTGAAAATTTTCTATTACATACTTTTTTTGCTATTTTTTCGTATTCATCATATTGATTAAACCTTTGGTCTATAACTATAAAATCATTCCCTATCCCATGTAATTTCCAAAATTCCATACTATCCCCCTCTAATTTAATCCCTAACTTAATATTATACAATATATTAATAAGAAAGGGAAATTATATAGATATAAAATTTGTTTTTATCCCCTTATAATTAATTATATACTTTCTTTAATTAATTTTGATAAATATTCACAATATACTTATATTATGTAATAATTATTATATATTGTTCATCTAAGAAAGGAGCGATTATTATGGCTTTAGACGGTTTAGTTATACATTCTATAGTAAACGAGCTACAATCAAAGATTTTAGGAGGTAAGATAGATAAAGTATACCAACCTGAAAACGATGAAGTTGTTTTACATATAAGAAACAATAAAGAGAACTTTAAATTAGTATTAAGTGCTAGTGCCTCAAATCCAAGGGTATATTTAGCTAAGGATTATAAAAAAGAAAATCCTATAAATGCCCCTATGTTTTGTATGCTTTTTAGAAAACATATACAAGGAGGTAATATAGTAAATATATCTCAGGTAGGTTTTGAAAGAATAGTAAAAATAAGTGTAGAGTCTCTTGATGAGTTGAAGGAAAAAACTACAAAGGATATATATATAGAAATAATGGGTAGACACAGTAATATAATACTTACTCATTCAAATGATAATAAAATAATAGACTCAGCAAAGAGAATACCTCCTAGCATAAGTAGGGTTAGACAGATACTCCCAGGTATGACTTACAATCTACCTCCTGCTCAAGATAAATTAAATCCTTTAGATGATATATCTGAAGATGAATTTATGAAAGAATTAGAATCTTTTGATGGTAACTTATACAAGTCTATTTACTCTAGATTTTTAGGAATAAGCCCTGTTATTTCCAAGGAAATTTGTCATAGAGCAAACATAAATGAAAATTTAAGTACATCTGAGTATTCTTTTGATGATTTAAGATCTTTATATAAAGAGTTTAAAGGTTTATTTAAAGATATGAAAAATAATATCTATTCTCCATGTGTTGTAGTAGATGAAAGTGTTGATAAAATCATAGATTTTAGTTGCGTAGATTTAACAATGTTTAAAGATTTATCTTTTGTTAAAAATGATAGTATGTCTTATATAATTGAATATTACTATAAAACTAAGGATATAAAAGACAGAATTCATCAAAGATCTTCTGATTTAAGAAAAAGTATTTCTATAAAGTTAGATAGACTTTACAATAAACTAAAAAAACAAAATGAAGAACTTATAGCATCTGAGAATGCTGATATATACAAGATTTATGGAGAACTTATAACTTCATATATCTACATGATAGAAAAAGGTATGGAAAGTGTTGAGGTTCAAAACTTCTACGACCCAGAATATAAAACTATAAAAATAAAACTTAATAAAAATCTAACTCCTTCTGAGAATGCTCAGAAGTACTTTAAAAAATATACTAAGATGAAAACTGCTAAAATAGAAATAACTCATCAAATAGATATAACCAAAGATGAAATAGAATATTTAGAGAATATAATGCTTAGTATAGAAAATTGTGAAAACCTAGCAGAGCTACTTGATATAAGAGAAGAGCTAGGTAGAGTTGGTTATTTAAAATCATCTAGTAAAAATAAAAAAGAAACTAAGCTTACAACTAAACCTCATGAATTTTTAAGTAGTGATGGATTTAAAATATTGGTAGGTAAAAATAATAAACAAAACGATCATCTTACTTTAAAGATTGCAAGTAATGATGATATATGGATGCATACTAAAAATATACCAGGTTCTCATGTTATTATAAAATCTGATTCTAAAGATATACCTGAAACAACTTTATATGAAGGTGCTATGCTTGCTGCATACTTTAGTAAATCAAAAATGTCTGCACAAGTTCCTGTTGATTATACAAAAAAGAAAAATGTCAAAAAGCCTAATGGAGCAAAACCTGGTATGGTAATATATGAAACTAACAACACAATGTATGTAACTCCTACAGATGAACTTGTTGCAAAGCTTAGAATAAAAGAAAATTAAAACAAACTTTAAACATTTAAATCTAAACTTTTTATTAATAATATTAAAAGCCTTATGGATTTCCATAAGGCTTTTTTATCTATTTCATCATATCATTATATTCTTTTTCTGTTCTTGGAACGTTTATTTCTCCATCTATAACTTTTTTAGCTTGTTTATTTACATAATCTATTATTTCTTGAGGTACAAGCTTGTTAGTATTTTCTGGTATACCTACTGCACCTTCTTTTAATCCATAAACTTGAGCTTCTCCACCTTTGTAGTTCCCTTCAACTAATGATTTAGCTAAATCATAAGATGCTACGTTTAATTTCTTTAATGCAGATGTTATTACATTATCTGGAGCTAAATAACTTTGATCTCTATCAACACCTATAGCATATTTATTATTTTCTCTAGCTGCTTCTATAGCACCTGTTCCTGTATCCCCTGCTGCTGATAATATTGTATCTACATTTGAAGCATACATTTGCTTAGCTATTGATTTACCTTTTGCTTGATCACTAAATGAGTTTGCATATTGCTGTGCTACTTTTACATCTTTGTTAGTAGTCTCTACTCCATACTTGTATCCATATTGATATTTACTTATAGCTGGAGTTGGCATTCCTCCTATAAATCCTACATTATTAGTCTTAGTCATCTTAGCAGCTATTATTCCTGTTAAGTATGCTGCTTCTTCTTCTTTAAATATTACAGGCACAACATTTTCTGGAATTTTGTCATATGTTTCATCCATTAATGCAAATTTTTGGTCTGGATAACTTTCTGCTGATTCTTTTATAGCATCTTTTAATTGGTATCCAACACCTATTATTAAATCAGTTTCTTGGTCTACTAATGTCTCTATATTTTGTATATAATCAGATTCTTGTGGTGATTCTAAGTATTTTATATCTATATTAAAATCTTCTTTAGCTTTTTGTAATCCTTCCCACGTAGCTTGGTTAAATGATTGATCAGTTATACTTCCTTCCCCTAACACTATCCCTACTGAAAGATTTGAATTTGCCTTTTCATTTTTTGATGAACATCCAGTTAGCAATGTTGCTGACAATACTACTGATGCTGCTATTGATATTAGCTTTTTAAACTTCATAAACTCCTCCTAAATGCTATTGAACTTTAATCTTAAATTTTTATTTTTCGTTCGACAATAGGTTTTTATTTTACAATACATATTATAATTTGTCTATACTTTTGCTTTTATTTTCTATTTTTTATAATTTTTTTCGTATATATACGATCATTATTTGTATATCATTCATTTTTTAGTATTTATTATTAAGTATAAAAAATTTTAAATTTATTATAAAAAATAAAAGCTATAAAGTTTGAGATTATTCAAACTTTATAGCTTTTTATTTATATATTATACTATTGTAGCTTGTGGAGATACATTTTTAGTATCTTCTTTTGCTTTAAATTCACTATTATTTAATATCCTATTTAATATAACTCCAACTATAGCCGATAAACTAAGCCCTGTTATAGATACAGCTTCAGTAATAGGTATACCTATTACTATACCCTTATTTCCTAAATAAGTTGTTCCAAGTCCTATTATCATTATCGTAGCTATTATTATTATATTATTTTTATTTTGAGTACATTCTCCATCTTTTATAGTTTTAAACCCTACAAAAGTTATCATAGAGAATAATAATATACTTATTCCACCCATTACTGCTTGAGGTATACTTTGTAAGAATCCCCCAAACTTACCTATGCAAGAAAGTATTATAGCAAATACTGCTGTTCTTCTTAATAAAGAAGGATCATAGTTTTTAGTTATAGCTAAAACTGCTGTATTTTCTCCATACGTAGTATTTGCAGGACCTCCTAAGAATCCAGCTACCATAGTTGCTAATCCATCTCCTAGCAAGGTTTTATTTAATCCCGGATTTTCTATGAAATTCTTACCAACCACTGCTCCATTTGTAGTCATATCTCCTATATGTTCCATAAATACTGCTAGAACTACTGGAGCTATTATTACTATAGCTTCTAAGCTAAACTTTGGTAATGTAAACTTTGGTATCTCAACTAAACTTGCTTGTGTGATTGTAGATACATCTACTAATCCCATCGCTAAACATATCACATATCCTGAAATAACTGCTATTAATATTCCTAATTGCTTTATAAATCCTTTTGCAAACTTATTTATACAAAATGCTATTCCTAAAGTTATTATTGCTATTAAAAAGTTTGATGAGGCCATATTAAATGCTGTTGGTAATAAGTTAAGACCTATTACACCTATCATAGCTCCTGTTACTTGTGGTGGAAAATATTTTTTTATCTTATCTATTCCTACCGCTTTAACTGCAAAAGACATTATTACATATATAAGTCCCGCTACCATTATACCACCTTGAGCATAAGCTAAGTCTCCGCCATAAACTTCTTTAGCTGCTAATATTACTGGTATAAACGCAAAGCTTGAACCTAAAAATACTGGTACTTTTCCACCTGTACAAGCATGGAATATTAAAGTTCCTACACCTGCACAAAATATTGCTACTGCAGGATTAAATCCTGTCAATATAGGAACTAACACTGTTGCTCCAAACATTGCTAATAGATGTTGTAATGACATTACTGTTTTTTTCATAAAAAACCTCCCATAAATTTTTTAGGGAGAAATACTTCTCCCTTTTTCAGTCTCTCTGTACTGATTTAAAAGGCACTATTGTATATTGATTATAGTGTATTTAATTATTCGTTTATTGTTACACAATCTTCTTTGTCTGTTTCTGCTAACTTAACGCATATTATTTCTTTATTTGATGTTGGCACATTTTTACCTACATAATCTGCTCTTACAGGTAACTCTCTATGTCCTCTATCAACTAATACTGCTAGTTGTATAGATTTTGGTCTTCCAATATCCATTAGTGCATCTAGCGCACCTCTTACAGTTCTTCCAGTATATAATACATCGTCAACTAGTATAACTTTCTTATCATTTATATCAAAATCTATGTTAGAACCATTGATTACAGGATCTACATCTACTTCTTTTAAATCATCTCTATATAAAGTTATATCGATTTCTCCTGTGTTAACTTTTTTTCCTTCTATCTGTTCAATTTTTTTAGATATTCTATGAGCTATAGGTACTCCTCTAGTTTTTATACCTACTAAAACTACATCTTCAATACCTTTGTTTCTTTCTATTATTTCATGGCTTATTCTTGTTATAGCTCTACCAATTGCTTTTTCATCCATTAATTGGGCCTTTTCTATCATGGTGACCTCCTATTATATAAGATTTTTTGTTTAAAAAAGCTTCTTATCACAAGACAAGAAGCTTATATATTCTAATTAAATATAAGTACGGTTAATAAATTAAACCAACTAATATAATTTGATATATTATATGTTTATATAGCTTTTGCCTTATGATATCTCTGTATCACTTAAAGGTATTTCTTTTATTTTTTATATTATATATCTATATCATATATTTTTCAAGACCTATTTAAGTTTATTAATTATATTCTTAAAATATTTAGGTAATTCTGAGTCAAATTCGATATACTCTTTAGTAGTTGGGTGTATAAATCCAATCTTTTTTGCATGTAATGTTTGACCTTCTACTTTGAATTTATTATTTTTAGGACCATACACAGTGTCTCCTAAAAGTGGATGATTTATAGATAAAGCATGAACTCTTATTTGATGAGTTCTTCCTGTTTCAAGTCTCGCTCTCATATGTGTGAAGTTTTCATATCTAGCAACAACTTCAAAATGAGTAACAGCTCTTTTTCCATCTTTAACCACTGCCATTTTAAGTCTATCTTTAGGATTTCTTCCTATTGGTTTATCTACAGTTATTTTATCTTCTTTTACTACTCCATGACATATAAATTCATATTCTCTAGTTATAGAATGGTCTTTTAATTGTTCTGCTAAAAAATTATGAGCATTATTATTTTTAGCTATCATTAACAGCCCTGATGTATCTTTATCTATTCTATGAACTATACCAGGTCTTATTACTCCATTTATAGATGATAAATTGTCTTTACAGTGATATAGTATTGCATTAACTAAAGTTCCTTCATAATTTCCTGGAGCTGGGTGAACTACCATATTTTGAGGTTTGTTAACTATCATTACATCGCTATCTTCATAAACTATATCAATAGGTATATCTTGTGGTAATACCTCTAATAACTTTGGTGCTGGTATTTCTATAACTATTTTATCCTCTTCTTTAACTAAGTATTTAGCTTTTTCAATCTTACCATTTACGCTAACTTTTTTGTCTTTTATTATTTTTTGGATGTAACTTCTTGACATATCTCCTAATTGAGAAGATAGGTATACATCTAATCTATCTCCCTCTTCTTCATCAAGAACTAAAAATTCTTTTATTTCGTCCATTACTTCACCTGCTTTTCTTCCTCAAAAAATAAAATATATATGCATAGCATTATAGTTCCTACTACTACAAACACATCTGCAATATTAAATACGTATTCCCATATAAATCTAAAATCAAAATAATCTACTACAAATCCAAGTCTTATTCTATCTATTAAATTGCCTATAGCTCCAGATATAATAAGTATTATACTTGCTTTCCCTAATAAATTTAATTTCTTATTAGTATTTAAATAGTATAATCCAAATATAGATGCTGCTAATGCAACTATTATAAATATGATTTGATTATTTTGCAACATTCCAAATGCTGCCCCTCTATTTTCTACATAAGTTAGATGAAACACATTTTCTATTATTGGTATACTACCTATTCCTTTTAGGTGTCCTAATACCCATAATTTAGAAAGTTGATCTATTCCTATCAATACAGCTATCATTAATATATACGTCAATATTTTTTCCTCCCAAAATTATATATATATTATATTATACAAAAAAAGACTCCCTTATTGGAAGCCTATTGTTGTTTTTGCGTTGCACGATCTTTATCTAGACTATCTTTGAGCTCATGTATAGTAACAAACTCAAATCCTTTTTCTTTTAATTTAGGAATAAACATATCTAATGCCTGTATAGTTTGTGAGGTTTTATTTCTCACTTTATTATAATCATGTAAAAGTATTATATTTCCATTTTCAACCTTTGATGTAATTGTGTTAACTATATAATCTACTCCTGGGTTAGACCAATCTCTAGGATCTATATTTGACCATAGTATTATATCCATATCATTGTTTTTTATTATATCACACATATTTTTAGATACGGCCCTGTATGGAGGTCTAAATGATGTTGGATACTCACCTATAGCTTCTTTTATTATATTTTGAGTATCTATAATCTCTTTATTTATTTCATCATAAGATTTTTTAGATACGTTTATATGAGTAAATGTATGGTTAGCAATTTCATGCCCTTCTTTAAATGCTCTTTTCACTATATCACCATTATACCCTACCTTTTCTCCTATTACGAAGAAAGTTCCTTTTACATTGTGTTTTTTAAGTATATCTAGTATTTGAGGAGTGAAATCTTCATCTGGCCCATCATCAAAGGTTAAAGCCACTACTTTTTTATCATCTCTTCCTTTTTTTATTATTATATCTTCATATTCTTTAAAATTATCACTAACTAAATTATTAGCTTCTATTGTATTTATATTTTCTAGCTTAAACATACCAAATATAAAAATTGCAGATATACAAATAACATATAGTATTTTTTTCATCATATATTAGTCTTTATCAGACTCTTCCTTTGGCATTTTGTTCATTTCATATAATTTTAATAATACTTCATCATAAAATGTAGGACCTTCATTTATTAAATTTTGACCTTCTTCTCTACTAGTTAGATGCATATCTGGTTGATGTTTTGCACAGTTGCTACATAAATTTGTTTCTGGTAGTATATCTAATCTATCAGCCTCAATATTATTTTTGCATATATCACATATTCCATAAGTTCCATTCTCTATTTTATTTAAAGCATTTTCTACATTAAATAATCTACCTTTTTCATGAATCGTTAAACTATTTTGCATATCTTGCATATATACTTCTGTCCCTATATCCGCTAAATGATTATCATAACTAGATAATTCTCCTGATGTATACTTTTCACTAGTGTGTTCACTTGTATCTCCAAATACTGTATTATCTTGCATTTCATTTATTAGGCTCGATAACTTCTCCTTTTCTTTTAGTAGTTCTTCTTTGTACTTTTGGGTATTCATATACTACCTCCTTCTATATTCATCTACTATATCCATTAATCTTGCTATATACTCCCCTATTACAGGTAAATCCACTGATTTACTTAATAGGTAAAAAACAAATGCAGCAAGTATTGATAGACCTATTGCTTGACCAAATCCTTTTCCTAAACCTGCTATAAAATTTATTGTGAACAATCTTCTTTTACTATCTGTTAGCATCATATATTCTCTTATTCTACTTCTTTCTATTATAAGAGTTAATCTTTCTAGGTATCTCCTTATAGTCCCTAGATTTTCTGTAGTTTTTTCACATATATTAAGTTCATTCATAGCTTTATCAAGGTCTTTCATATTTATAGGATTTTGTTTATCAAGGTCATTATCTTCTTTGTACTTAATGTGCATCACATCCTTTATGAATGACTTTTATATAAACTTATTATGTGATTTTTTTGATTAAAAATACGAAAAGGATTATGCATAAATTTATATATTTAAATTCACACATAATCCTTTAATTTAAATTATTATCTAGGTAAGAATTTTCTTTCTATTAATCCTACTTTTTTGTATACCTTTCTTAATGTTTTTCTAGCATGTCTTTCAGCTTTATCAGCACCCATTGCATAAACATTTTCTAAATAATCTTTGTTCTTTAATAAATCAAGATATCTTTCTCTTATAGGTCTTAAAGATTCAACTATAACTTCAGCTACATCACCTTTAAAATCACCATAACCTTTACCTTCATACATACTTACTAGTTCTTCTATTGATTTATTGTCTAATTTTGAATATATTTCAAGTAAATTTTTTATTCCTGGTTGTTCATCAGTATATTTTATAATCCCTACTGAATCTGTAACACTTCTTTTTATCTTTCTTCTTATTGTATCTGCATCATCAGCTAATAGTATAAATGCATTTTCATTTTCATCAGACTTACTCATTTTTTTAGTTGGTTCTTGTAAGCTCATTACTCTACCAACTTCTTTTGGTATATATGGATCAGGTACTTTAAATGTTGGTGAATATCTATTGTTAAATCTAGTTGCTAAATCTCTAGCTAGTTCTAAGTGTTGCTTTTGATCTTCTCCAACTGGAACTAAATCTGTTTGATATAAAAGTATATCTGCTGCCATTAATACTGGATAAGTAAATAATCCTGCATTTAAGTTAGCTTCACTTTTTTGTGACTTATCTTTAAATTGAGTCATTCTACTTAACTCTCCCATATAAGTCATCGTATTTAATATCCACATAAGTTCAGTATGTGCACTTACATGAGATTGTATGAATATCGTATTTTTCTCTGGATCTAATCCACAAGCTAAGTACTGTGCAAGTAATTCCATAGTATTAGCTCTTAAATTTTTAGCCTCTTGTGGAACTGTTATAGCATGTAAATCAACTACACTATAAAAACAATCATACTCATCTTGAAGTTTTGTCCAGTTTTGTATAGCTCCTAGATAATTTCCTAAAGTCATTTTCCCAGATGGCTGAGCACCACTAAATATTATTTTCTTTTCGCTCATTAATAACACCCCTCATTATATTGATCTTAACATATTAAGTACTATATCTTTAGAGTTATGAGCTGCATCCTTAACAAATTCGTCATATACAACATCTGCACTTCCGTCAGCTCTATCAGACATTGCTCTTATTATTACAAATGGAACTTTATTTAGCTCACAAACATGAGCTATAGCTGCCCCTTCCATTTCTCCACAGAATGCTTCAAACTCTTTTACTAATTCTTCTTTTAATTCTCTAGAGCTTATGAATCTATCTCCTGTTACTACTCTTCCTTTAACTACTTTATGAGTTTTAGTTTCTTCTTTTGATAATTCAAACGCCGCATTTACAAGTCTCTCATCTGCAACAAATGTTGAATTTTCCATTCTTGGTATTACACCTTTTTTGTCTCCAAATACTGTTGTATCAAAATCATATTGTATAGCATCAGTTGATATAACTATATCATATACATCTAAATCTGCATTTAATGCTCCTGCAACACCTGTATTTACTATTGCATCTACACCAAATTCACTTATTAATATTTGTGCACATAAAGCAGCATTTACTTTACCTATTCCACATCTTACTACTACTACATCTTTATTTTCTAAGTTTCCTTTGTAGAATACTAAGCTGGCTTTTTCAACTTTTTCTTTTACATCCATTAATTCTACTAATATATCTACTTCTTCATCCATTGCACCTATTATACCTATTCTGTTCATTACATTTCCTCCTAAGTTGTTTTTCTATAAATTTGCAATAAAAAATCCGTCCTAAATAAATAGGACGGATATATTTTCCGCGGTACCACCTAAATTATATGCACCTAGTGCATATCACTTATACCTGCTATAACGTGCAGTCACGATATCGGCTAGTTTACTACTGTATTTCACCTTACTCCTCAAAGGTCCATTCATCAAATACTTTATGCTAAGCTCTCAGCATCCTTAACTCTCTGTTATAAAGATATTTTGATTACTAATCCTTATCAATGGATTTAAATATTTATATATAAACTATGATATTCATTAAAACTTATTTTGTCAACTGTATAATATATTAATATTATTATCTAGTATATATATTTATTCTATTCAATTTATTATAATAAGTTTGAATTATCTCTATACTGTCAAGTCATTTTCATCTTTAATTTTTATAGTTTTTTAACACATCTGCCATAACAAAGCACCTAAGCAATTCTATTACACAAATTATAATCTGAGGAATTAATTCACCCTTACCAGCAAAGTACATCACCTGAATACTGTGATTATTTTAACCTGATAAATATACGCTCACCTTGTCATAAAAAAATCTACCTAAATAAGGTAGATTTCTCTATAAATATAAATCATACTTAACTATGTTTATAACATTATAAGCTCCACTCACCATCTTTTATAAAAATTTTAACTGTATTAAAATTTTTGTCCATTACAATCAAACTTCCATCTTTTATATCTTCAGTTATGAGTATAAGTCCCTCTTGTCTGCAATAATTTCTGGCAAGTTCTAATGCATCAGATTCCATATCTAATTCTAATAATCTTCCCATGTTCATTACTCCTATTTATATAATTTATAATTATACCCATTTTTACCTTTTTCTAAACTCCCTAATATAGTTTTAATTAATAAGTTATGAGCAGATTTTAAATTAATATAATACATTCTTAAACAAAAAGTTAGCTTTACCTAAGCGACTTGTCGGCAAAACACTTCATGTATCTTTCCTTGAATGTAAAAAAAAGAAGGTTTTTACCTTCTTCTTAAACTAACTCCATTTTATTTGTTAAATGATTATGGTAATGAGAATGCTTACCTGTAAATCCATCTTCGTGAACATGGTCATGGCCTACTCCGTTTACATGTTCATGACTATGCATAAATGATACTTGTAGTTTATTATTTATAGGATTTATACCTACATATGCATTGACACCAAATACTTCTTTTAACATTTGTGATGTTATAACTTCTTCCACTTTCCCATATTTTGTTATCTGTCCATCTTTCATGACGATTAAATAATCACAATACATAGATGCCATATTCATATCATGTATTGCAGATAATGTAGTTATATTAAGGCTTTTCACCAAGTCCATAAGCTGTATTTGATACCCTATGTCCAAGTGGTTTGTAGGCTCATCTAATATTAAAAAATCAGTATTTTGAACTAATGCTCTCGCAATTAAAGTCCTTTGTTTTTCTCCACCTGATAAATTAGAAAAACTTCGTTCACTATAGTTATCTAATCCAACTTTTTTTAACATATCTTCAACCATTTTTAAATCTTCTTTCGAATAATCTTCAAATATAGATTTGTATGGATAGCGACCCATTTTCACTATTTGCTCAACTGTAAAATCAAACTGTGAACTACTTTCTTGAGCAAGAACTGCAATCTCTTTTGCACACTCTTTATCTTTCATAGTAGATAAATCTTTATTATCTAATAGTATCTCTCCACTAGATGGCTTATAAAGCCTATATATATTTTTAAGTAATGTAGATTTTCCAGAACCATTTGGGCCTATTACCCCTATAAAGGAACCTTTAGGAACATTAAAAGATACATCTTTTAATATTTCTTTTTTATCTATACTAAACCTTAAATTTTTAACCTGTATCTTCATGATTATTCTTTTCCTCCAAATGAATAGTTTTTCTTAGATATTAAATACAAGAAGAACGGTCCTCCGACTAACGAAGTTATTATACCTATTGGTATTTCTATTGGTGGGAAAAGCCCCCTCGCGGCAATATCTGATGCTATTAAAAATATTGAACCTACTAATGCAGAAAGTACTATTAACTTTTTATGATCACTGCCAGCTATTGTTCTACATACATGAGGAACAACAAGTCCTATAAACCCAATAGCTCCTGTTATCGCAACTAAGGTAGATGTTAAAAACGTTGCTAATATAAGTATTATTGATTTTACAAGTTTTACATTTATACCAAGTATTATAGCACTATCATCTCCAAGTAATAATATATCCAAAGACTTAGACATTAAAAAAGCTACTATCATTACTATTACTAGTGCTACAAATGGAATTAATAAAACATCCCATTTAGCTCCTCCTAAACTTCCAACAGTCCAGAAAAGTGCATTTTTAGCTTGGTTTGAGTTATCTGCTGAATATATAAGTAAATTAGTAAGCGCTGAAAATATTGTAGATATTGCCATACCAGTAAGTACTAATCTTGTTGTTGATGTTGTTTTTCCCATCTGCGTGCCTATTGCAAACACTAACACTCCTGAAATAATAGAACCTACAAATGCACCAGATGTTATACTATTTATTCCAATAGATGACACCCCTCCTAAAACAATAACAGCAACAGCTCCACATGATGCACCAGATGATATTCCTAATATATACGGTTCTGCTATAGGGTTTTTAGTTACACATTGCATTAATACTCCACATATTGCAAGACCAGCTCCACATATTGCTCCTAATAAAACTCGTGGAAATCTAATTTCCCATATTATATTATGGGTCATGACTTCTCCAACTCCACTAAATAACATTCCATTTGATAATTTGTTTAATAAAATTTTATATACCTCTCCAGGTTCTATATATGTACTTCCTATAGCTATTGCTCCGACTATTGTACCTGCTAATAATATTATTAAAGCTATAGTCCAAAATAAGAAACCTCTCTTTTTTGAAAGGTTTCTTGAGTTTTCTATACTAACTTGCATTATTTGTTTCCTTCAAAGAAATATCCATACATTTCTTCTATAAGCTTAGGATTTCTAACACCTGGAGATAAGTCAGCTAATCCTACTACATATATTTTATCATTCTTTATTGCAGGTACATCTTTAAGTGCTGGATGATTCTTTAAGAAATCTATTTTTTCCTTAACTGGTTGACCAGCTAAGAAATCAGTTACTAATATAACTTCTGGGTTTTTAGCCACTATACTTTCCCAAGAAACATTTATGTATGGTTTATCTGCATCTTTTCCAAATATGTTATTTCCACCAGCTAATTCTATTAAGTTATTTGCAAGACCACTTCCTACTACCATAGCATCCTTTTCACCAGAATCATATACCATCATTTTTACTTTATCTTCTTCTTTTATATCTCCAACTTTATCAGTTACAGCTTTTATATCACTTTTCATTTTATTTACTACTTCATTTGCTTTATTTTCTACTCCAAATATTTTTCCTAATAATTCAAAGTCTTCATATACAGTTTCTACTGTTGCATCTGGATTATATGATTTTGCCATAAATGGAGTTATATCTTTTTTTATTAACTCATCTGGTGATCCTGTTGTTTGTTCATTTATAGATGAATCCCATCCACTAACAAAGTCTGCACCTGTTGCTATAAACCCTTCTTTAGATATAGAGTGTCCTTCTCCAACTTTAAGTTCTGGTATTTTATTATAAGCTTCTTCAAACTCTGGAAGTATTGGGTTATCTAAAAGTGCTGTTCCTACCATTTTATCTCCTAAATCTAGTGCAAGTAACATCTCTGTCATAAATTGAGATAATGTAACTGCCTTTTGCCTTGGTTTTTCTACTTTGACATTATAATCTTTCGCTCCATCTGAGTATGTAAATTCTACTGGTGTGAAATTACTTTCTGCTACTTGTGTTTCTGGCGTTTGACTAGTTTCTTTTTTATCTGACGAACATCCTACTACACTTAAACTTATTCCTGCTACCATTAATACTGCTAAAAATCTTTTTAAACTTTTGCTTTTTATCATTTTTATTTTCCCCCTAAGTATATTTTTTATATAAACACTATTGTTTAATTTAACATAAATTTACTAATTACATTACAAAAAGCCATGAGTTTTTACAAAGATATATCAAATAAATCTTTGTAATTTAAACCTTCATGGCTTTATTTTTATCAGTTATTTAATTTTTTATATCTAATGTTTTGTATCCTTATAATAGAATAGGTACTTCTGTACCTCTTTTAACTTATCTTACAGTTTAATTATATATTCTATTTTTTTTAACGTAAACACAATATTATTTTTCAGAAAATTTAGTTTTATACATCTTTTTATTATTATTTAGTTTTTTTTATATATTTTTACATTGTTTTTATCTTTTATATTCGATTAAAATATTTATTTTAATTCAATTTTTAATTTATATATTTAGTATTTTATAATTTTTTATAATTAATCAACCTAAAAACTTTAAGTAAATATAAGAAAGAGGTAAATTTAAGTATAACCTAATTTTACCCCTTTCTATAAAATATTATAATTTTAAACCCTTTATATAAATATTGCTGTTCCTGGTCCTATAGGTGCTCCTGCTAAAGCCCATATTATAGCAAATATAGTCCATCCTATTAAGAATGCTATAGCTATTGGCATCATTGTACTTATTAGGTTACCTACACCAAATTCTTTCTTATATTTTTGACCAAATACTACTATAACCCCTAAATAGCTCATTAATGGAGATATTACATTTGTTGAAGAGTCACCTATACGGTATATTAACTGAACACCTGCTGGAGTGAATCCCGCAACCATTAACATTGGAACAAATATTGGAGCAAGAAGTCCCCACTTAGATGAAGCTCCTCCCATGAATAAGTTAACAAATGCAGTTAAGAATATAAATGCAACCATTAACACAATATTCATAAACATACTACCTTCTGGTATTTTAGAAACTAAATTAGCTCCTAATGATGCAACATACACTCCTAAGTGAGAGTCGTTAAAGTAATTAATAAATTGAGCAACGAAGAATAATATAACTATTATTGGAGCCATATCTGCCATCGCTCTAACCATTGCTGGCACTATATCCGCTGCTTTTTTAAACTTACCTGATTTAAATCCGTATACTAATCCACTTACAGCGAATATAACGAACATTATCATTATAACCATATCACCTTTAAAGAATATAGAGTTTAAGAAGCCATCTGCTGCAACTAAAGCTGCATTCCCTTCTGCATCTTTTCCCCATAACTCTACTGTAGTTGATAAGTCACCTACTAAAGGTATAGTGTTATTTTTATCTATTGGTAAAGCTGTTAATATTATTAAAGCAAATAATAATAACATTATTTTATTTGTAAATTTATAAGCACTTTTTTCTGCTTGAGTTATTTCATGTTCTGGCTCAACTTCAGCCTCTGCTTTATTATATTTTCCTAATCTTGGCTCAATATACTTATCTACAACTATAGTTCCTATTAATATTATTAAGAATGTAGATGCCATCATGAAGAACCAGTTACTTGTAACTGATAAAGTTCCTGCTAATTGAGTACCTGCCATAGCATCACCAGTCTCAGCTGCTGCTTGAGTAAATGGTAATAATAATGCATCTGTTGAACTAACAAATAAGTTTGCACTAAATCCTCCAGAAACCCCTGCAAATCCTGCTGCAAGACCTGCTATAGGATTTCTTCCTAATGTATAATACATTAATGCAGCAAGTGGTATTAATACAACATACCCTGCATCTGATGCCATATTAGACATAACCCCTAAGAATATTACAACTGGAGTAACTAATTTCATAGGCGTAGCTTGAACTATACTTTTCATTGCCATTGTTAAGTATCCACTTTGTTCCATAAGTCCTATTGCTAACATTATTATAAGTATAGTGCCTATTGCATACATGTTCATAAAATTAGCTATTGCAGTTCCTATAACATAAGAAAGACCATTTGAATATCTTTCTGCTACTTCTGTTCCTGTTGCCCCTACTTTTAACACCTCTATTGGTTTTTGCCCTAATAAATTATTTATTGGGAAATCACCTAAAGGAGTTTTAGCTACTACCCCTAAACTTCCTAGTATTGCTGATAAAACTAAAACAAATGCTGCTATGTATATAAACATTAGCACTGGGTGTGGTAATTTGTTACCAAGCTTCTCTATTTTGTCCATGAAGCCTTGTTTTTGTTTCTTTTGCGATTTTACACTTACATCCATACTTTCCCTCCCTATTTTATATTCCATGATTACTTAACTTATTCTAACACATCACGACAACGATTTCATAATTTTTCTGAAACTTCTAATTTATTAATCTATTCTCTTATTTTCATTTTATTTTAAAATTTTTTTAATGATTTATACTTTAACTTTTAAAGCAGCTTTTAGTGTTTTTTTCTAACTTAATTTCATTTTTAATGTTTTTTTGTATATTTTTTAAATTTTTCTTAACTAATACTTATCTTTATATTTATATTATTAAATATTTTCAATTTCTTTTATATTATTAGAATTTTCAATATAATTTTATATTCTAAATTTAATAATATTTTTAATCTAATTAATTTCTAAAAAGCTTTTAATTAACTTTTATATAAAAAATTTGCTTCACTTATGCTGCCAACGACTTTGTCCGTTGCTAAGATTATTATTTTTTATATTTTTAAACCTATTGATATATCTTATTTTCATGAATTATCAATAGGTTTATGCTTAATATAATAATTTTCTTGTATGTAAAAAAGTACCTCTTAATGAAATACTTCATCAAGAGGTACTTTTTAAATTATTTCTTTATAACTTTTATTCCAGTCATATGGTCATTTAAGTTATGACTTTCTAAAGTTTCATCTTCTACTCTATTTATTTCTACAGCTAATGTTTCTGATTTTATATATTCATCATAATTTTCTACAGCTTTAGCTATTTCATCATCTGAATTAAATTCTATAACTATGTTATCTAAAACATCAAAGTTATTAGATTTTCTTATTTGTTGTATCTTAGATATAAATTCTCTTGCATATCCTTCTTCTATTAACTGTGTTGTTAATGTTGTATCTAATATAACAAATAAGTTGTTTTCCATAGTTACATTAAATCCTTCTTTAGCTGATATGTTTATTAAAACATGGTCTTTGTTAAATTCAAAGTTTTCTCCGTTTATATCAACAGCAAAACTTTCACCATTTTCTAATTTAGGAACAACTTCATTTGGATTTAATTTATTTAATGCACCAGCAAAGAACTTCATGTTAGCACCAAGTATTGGTCCTAAAACTTTAAAGTTTGGTTTTAAGCTAAAGTTCATATATTCAGATAAATCTTTTGCAAATACAACTTCTTTAACGTTAAGTTCTTCTTTTATTAAGTCTACAACATCACTTATAGTAGCTTCAAACTTACCATCTACTAATACTTTTTGTATTGGTTGACGTACCTTTATTCTTGTAGCTTCTCTTGATGCTCTACCTAATGTAACTAGGTTTTTAACTAAGTCCATCTTCTCTTCTAATTCATTGTTTATTAAATCTAAATTAGCTTTTGGATACGTACTTAAATGTACTGAAACTTCATTAGTTAAGTTTCTGTATATTTCTTCTGATATATATGGAGTAAATGGAGCTATAAGCTTACAAAGCTCTGTTAATATTTCATAAGTTGTATTGTAAACTGATTTTTTATCTTCAGTTAATTCAGTCGCCCAGAATCTTCTTCTTGAACGTCTTATATACCAGTTAGATAAATCTTCGTTTATAAATTCTTGAATAGTTCTAACTGTTTTGTTTAATTCAAATATCTCTAAGTTTTCTTCTACTTCTTTCTTTAAGTTGTTAAACTTAGATAATATCCATCTATCTAATTCTGGTCTATCTTTGTATTCTACAAAGAAGTCAGTTGGATTTATATTATCAGTATTTGCATATAATGCAAAGAAGTTATATACATTTTTCATAGTTCCTAAGAACTTACTTTGAACTTCTTTTAATCCATCAACATCAAATCTTGTTGGAGTCCATGGTGGAGATACGTATAATAAGTACCATCTTAAGGCATCTGCTCCATATTGGTCAAATAACTCAAATGGATTTACTGTATTTCCTCTAGACTTACTCATCTTCTTACCTTCTTTATCTAAAACAAGGTCATTAACTAAAACTCTCTTATATGGAGCTTTACCCATAACAAATGTTGATATAGCAAGTAATGAATAGAACCATCCTCTAGTTTGGTCTATACCTTCACATATGAAATCTGCTGGGAATAATTCTTCAAAGTTTTCCTTGTTTTCAAATGGGTAATGATGTTGAGCAAATGGCATTGAACCACTGTCAAACCAACAGTCTATAACATCTGTTACTCTTGTCATAGGCTTACCACAGCACTCACATTTTAGATGTATATTATCAACATATGGTCTGTGAAGTTCTACTGTTTTAGGATCTACTTCTTCTATAGCTTTTTGAGCTAATTCTTCTCTTGAACCTACAGAATCTCTATGTCCACATTCACACTTCCATATATTAAGTGGAGTACCCCAATATCTACTTCTTGATATAGCCCAGTCATTTAAGTTTTCTAACCAGTTTCCAAATCTACCTTCACCAACGAAGTTTGGATACCATTCAACTGTCTTATTGTTAGCTATTAATTGGTCTTTTAATTTTGTCATTTCTATATACCAGCTTGGCTTAGCATAGTATAAAAGTGGAGTTTGACATCTCCAGCAGTGAGGATAATTATGAGCTACTTTTTCTTTGCTAAATAATTTATTTTCACCGTGTAACCATTTTATTATTTCAACATCTACTCCATCTTCCATAACGAATTTTCCTTCCCATGGAGTAGTTGTAAATTTACCTGCTTCAGATACTGGTTGAAGTACTGGTAAATCATACTTTCTACCTAAGTTGTAGTCATCTTCACCAAATGCTGGTGCAGTATGTACTATACCTGTACCATCTTCAGTTGTAACGTAGTCTCCGCAAGTTAAGAAGAATGCTTTTTTATCAGCTTCAACAAAAGGCATTAATTGTTCATACTCTATGTATTCTAAATCTTTACCTTTCATTTCTTCTAATACTTCGTAGTCTTCACCTAAAACCTTGTTAGCTAAAGCCTTAGCTACATAATAAACTTCATCATTTTGCTTAACTTTTATGTAGTCTATTTCAGGACCTACTGTTAATGCAACGTTTGATGGTAATGTCCAAGGTGTAGTTGTCCATGCTAAGAAATACTCATCAGCATCTTTTCTTTTAAACTTAGCTATTACTGTATTATTTTTTATTTCTTTATATCCTTGTGCAACCTCATGAGATGCAAGACCAGTTCCACATCTTGGACAATATGGAAGTATCTTATGACCTTCGTATACATATCCTTCTTTGTTGAACTTGTTTAATATCCACCATACAGATTCTATATAGTTGTTATCTAAAGTTATATATGGATTATCTAAGTCTATTTCGTATGCCATTCTCTCAGTCATATCTCTCCACTGTTTTTCATAAGTGAAAACAGACTCTCTACACTTTTGATTAAATTTATCTATTCCGTAAGCTTCTATTTCTTGCTTATCAGATAAACCTAATTCCTTTTCTACTTGTATTTCAACAGGTAGACCATGTGTATCCCAACCAGCTTTTCTTTTTACTTGCTTTCCATTCATAGTTTGGTATCTACAAACAGAGTCTTTTAATGTTCTAGCTATAACATGGTGTATTCCTGGGTTTCCATTTGCTGTTGGAGGACCTTCATAGAATACGAAACTTGGATCATTTTTCCCTTTTTCTAAAGTTTTCTCAAGTATGTTTATATCATTCCAATACTTAGAAACTTCTGCTTCTGCTTGCTTTACAGAAGAGTCAACTAATGACTTAAACTTTGACATAGTATCACCCTTTCATATTAATTGTTATCTAAATTTTGTTAGAATATTTAAACCTAACTAATTTACATTTTAATTTTTTGTATTAAAAAACTCGTCCCCCTAAAACAAGGGACGAGTATTAATCGCGTTACCACCCTAATTCTATACATATATAAAATATACTTTACTTATGTATAGCACTTAAATAGTATAACGGCACTTTACCGGCACAGCTTAATCAAATACTTTTTCAGCCTGCAGCTTCGGAGTGATTTTCCACTTTATAAATTTATTGGTTCTCAGCAACCCAACTCTCTGTAAAATTATCTAAAGCTTACTGTCTCCATCATAGCTTTTATTTATATTTTTGTTTATAATATGAGATTTTATAACAAATCGTCAAAATAGTCAATTACTTTTTATTTTATATTAATCTAATGTAGCTGCTGCCTCTTTTTCTATTGGCATATCAAATAATGTTGTCTCAAAAGCTCTCATATCATTTTCATCAACATTATAGAATATTTCATCTATACTTCTTATTTCATCTTCTAGTAAAGATTTAAATTTATTTCTAAATACTTTAAATTCTTTTACCATTTCATTATATTCTTTTCTTATTTCTATTACTTGATTATTAGCTTGTTCAATTATTTGTCTTGCTTTTAAATCAGCTTCTTCTACTATTATCTTAGCTTTTTTATTTGCAGCAGTACAAGTATCTTCTGCAACACTTTCAGCTCTTATAAGTGTAGCTTTTAATGTTTCTTCTATATTTTCATATTTGTTTATTTGATCTTGATATAATCTTACTTTTTCTTTAAGATCTGAATTTTCTCTGTATAGATGTTCATAATCTTCCTTAACTGCATCTAAAAATTCATCGACCTCTTCTTCTCTGTATCCTCTTATTCCTTTTTTAAATTCCTTATTTTCTATTTCTATTGGAGTAAGCATGCTTTTCTCCCTCCTATATTATTAACTTAGCACAAACTTTTATTCTGCCTTTTTTAGTAATATCTCCTATTTTAGATATTACCGCCCTACCTTTACCTCTAACTGATATTAGTGAATTATTTTCTATTTCTTTAGATGCAGATGTTATCTTTTCATAATTAACAAAAACTCTTTCTGCATTTATGTATTTTAAACTTTCTTGTCTTGATATATTATATAATCCACTTATAATACAATCTAGCCTACTTGATGATACTGTAAATGATATATCTTTATAATTTAATGAGCTTTCTATTATATCTTCTCTTGATATTTCATACACTGAAACACTATTTGTCGAAACTTTTTGTAAGTTCATAATTATAAAATCACATATATCACAACTTACAATTATTTGGCAAAAGCTATCGTGTATAATAATATCTCCTATCATCTCTCTTTTTATACCAAGACCCATAAGAGACCCTAAATAGTCCTTATGTGATATGCTTTTAAACTTAAAATTACCTTCTACTTGTATAAATTTAAGGTTATCATCTATATCTTCATATTCCATATAAAATGGATATATAAATATTTTACTTCTTTCAGCCTCTTTATGTCCACCATCAACAGAGTATTTTAAATCACTATAAGAATTCAAAATAGCAATAGCATTTTTGATTTCATAAGGATTTAAAAATTCCGTTTGTCTTACATCATAATTTTTCATTGTGGCATTAGCTTTATCTATAACCTTAAACATTTTATTTTTTAATTCTATATCCTTAATATGATTAGTTAGTTTTAGCCTGTCCACTATTATCTCCTCTTAATAGAACACGATTAGTGCCACCCTCTTTAGTAGCATTAATACTAATATTGCTATCATTGGTGAAAAATCTACCGGTCCACTATTGTACTTATACATTATAGACCTTATAGGACCTTCTATTGGTGCTGTTATATTATTTAATATATAGTATAACTTACTTCCCATCCCATTAGGAAACCAAGACATTAAACTCTTTATAATTATTATCCAAGATAATATATCAAATAGATAATATAAAGCCAATCCTATAGTACTCATTATTTAACCCCTTTACTTTTATATTTTATTTATTATTTTGCCAAGGGAAAAGTGTCTTGCTGTTTTCTAATTCCTTTTTTAAATTTGCATCTATATCTACATTATTTGGTGCAAGTATAAATATAGCTTTAGATACTTTTTGTATACTTCCCTCTAAAACATATACAGCTCCATTCATAAAGTCAAATATAGACTTCTTAGCAACTGGATCTTTTAAATTTTCTAAGTTAACTATTACAGTTCTCTTACTCTTTAAATGATCCGCTATAGTTGTAACTTCATCGTATTTTTTAGGTTCTACTATTACAACCTTCATTTGAGTGTTAGTATGTAACTTTACTATGTTAGTATTTTTTATAGCTGTTCCAATTTCTGGTTCCATATCTAGTTCATCTTCAATTATTTCTTCTTCTTCGATATAATCTTCATCTTCCTCTATAAACCAATTTTTAAACTTAGTTATCATGTTATCTCCCATTATTGACTTCCTCCTTATTTATTAATCAAATTTTAAATTCATATAATCTACTTATCGTAATTTCTGGCTCCAAATATAGAGGTTCCAACTCTAACTATATTAGACCCTTCCTCTATTGCTATTTCATAATCATTGCTCATTCCCATAGATAAATATTCCATAGAAACATTGTTTATATTTAACTTATCAATTTCTACAGCTAATTCCTTTAATCCTCTAAATACTTTTCTAACTTCATCTTTATTTTCTGTAAAAGGCGCCATAGTCATAAGACCTTTAATTTTTATATTATTATAATTATTTGCTACTTCTTTTATAAAATCTATAGCACCTTCTTTATATATACCATGCTTGCTTTCTTCTTTTGATATATTTATTTGTACTAAACAATTTATAGTCTTATCTATTTTTTCTGCCCTTTTTTGTATTTCTTCACATAAAGCTATTCTATCTAAAGAGTGTATCATATAAACCTTATCTATTATATACTTTACCTTATTAGTTTGTAAACTTCCTATTAAATGCCAATTTACTTTATCGCCTATAACTTCATACTTTCTAGCTAGTTCTTGTGGCTTATTTTCTCCAACATCTTTAACTCCATTTTCTATAGCTTCTAAAACCTTATCTACATCTACAGTCTTAGTTACTGCTAATAAAGTTACTTCATCAATTTTTCTATTAGAAACATTACAACTATTTTTAATTTTTTCTCTTACCATATCTAAATTTTCTTTTACGCTTGACACTTTATCACCTACTTTATTTTTATTTTCTTATTTATAATATTTGGGTTTAATACAACCTCATCATGCAATGCAATCACTTTTTCTTTATCGCTACTATCATTTTTTACGAATATATAATCATCAGCTTCATAGGCAACATCACTTAATTCAACAAATTCCATATTGTTAGTTTGCTGATTTACTATATATACCCCTTTTTTCTTGTCTACTGATTTTATAGATTTTTTTGGTATCTTAAAACCTTCTATATGCTTATATATTATATCAAATTCTTCTACTCTTGTATCATAAATTCCTATATTTTGGCTAGTTATTTTTAGTATTACTATGATATCATCATTATCTTTTTTAATCTTATTAACCTTACCATCTAATATTTCTTCATTAAAAGATATTTCAATCTTATTACCTACTTCAAAATATTTCCTATACTTTTCTTCTATACATACTGCTATATATACATCATTTGGATTGACTATTTTAAATACTGGATCATTTTCTTTGACTTTTTTGTCATTTAAATTTATATCTGTATAGTTATTATTAATATTCTCTATATCATATTTAGTTAAATAATCTATACTATCTGTATTATACTTTCCTTCATTTCCATCTATTTTATAGGATATTACTCCTGATATATCAGCTTTTACATAAGAGGTAGAACTTTTTGCCTTTTTTTCTAGAATTGCTTTTTTATTTTTACTATTTTCTAACTGATTAGCTGTGATATGTTTTAATGTACTATTATCTTGGCTATCTATTTGTTCCTTTAACTTGTTTATTTCTTTGTCTAAGTTTTCTATATCTGAATTTATTTTTTCTATATCTATATCCTTATATATATATCCTATATTTTCTGATTTTTGTACTTTTTCTCCTTCTTCATGTAGATTTTTAAACGTTCCATCTTCATTTGATACAATTATACTCTCATCTTTTATTACAAGCCCTTTTGTATTAATTTTTAGCTCCATTTCTTCTAATTCAACGGCCATAGTCCTGGTATTTTTACCTATTAAAAATATACTAATTTGAAATACAAAATATATAACCATTCCCAGTATTAGTATTTTAGATATTTTCTTATTTTTCATACTTTTCCCCCTTTAAATCTAGGTACTTTATTAATTCTTCAAATAATATTATATTTCCTTTTATTGTGGTGATTCTAAATCTTAAATATTTGCTTATATATTTAATTTTGCTTACAATCTAATAAATAAAAAAAAGTGTAGGCTATTAATTTATATAGCCTACACTTTTTTTTATTTATTAGATTCCTTTTTAACTTTTTCTTCCCAGAAATCAGCATTCTTTATCCCAAGTTTTATTGGATCAAATGTTCTTTCTTCTCTTGGTATTCCTGCTTTCATTTGTTCTTCATAATCTTTGAAACACTTCATGGCTACATTTGATAATAAAAGTATAGCTATTATATTTAACCAAGCCATACTTCCAACACCTATATCCCCCATAGTCCATGCAAGAGATGCTGTCTTTACACAACCAAATGCAACTGCTCCTAATAATATAACTCTAAGTATATTTATAAATAACTTAGTTGTTTTTCCTTTAAATATTCTCTTACTTATATATATAATATTAACTTCTGCTATATAGTAGTATGCCATTATAGTCGTAAAGGCAAAGAAGAATAATGCTATAGATACAAAGGCTGACCCAAATCCTGGTATCAACGAGTCTACTGCTGTTTGAGTATATATAGGTCCTATCTCAACTCCTGGTAAATTCTCAACAATCATAGCTCCATTTACTCCATGAACGTTATAGATTCCTGTCATAAGTATCATAAATCCTGTTGCTGAACATACAAATAAAGTATCTACATATACTGAAAATGCTTGAACTAAACCTTGCTTAGCTGGATGACTTACTTCAGCTGCTGCTGCTGCTTGTGGCCCAGTTCCTTGACCTGCTTCATTTGAATAAACTCCACGTTTTACTCCCCAAGCTATTGTTGAACCTATTATTCCTGCAAATGCTTGCTCTGCTCCAAATGCAGACTTAAATACTAACTCTATAATACTTGGTAATTGTTCTATATTAACAGCTATTATTACAAGAGACATTAATATATAAATCCCTCCCATAAATGGAACTATTAATTCTGCTGCAGAACTTATTCTTTTTATTCCACCAAATATTATAAGTGCTAGTAATATAACTAGGACTACAGTTATTATCATTGGGTCTATCTTAAAAGCGTTATTTACTGCTACTGTTATAGAGTTAGATTGAACACCAGGTAGTAATAATCCTGTTGCTAATACTGTTGCTAATGCAAATAATATGCCGTACCATTTAGAAAACTTAGTATTTCCAAGTCCCTTTTCAATATAGTATGCTGGTCCTCCACGATATAATCCATCATGTTCTTCTTTATAAACTTGGGCTAATGTAGATTCTGCAAATGCTGATCCTGCACCTAAAAATGCTATTGCCCACATCCAAAATAGTGCTCCTGGTCCTCCCATTGCTATAGCCGTCGCTACCCCTGCTATATTACCGGTACCTATACGCCCTGCTAGCGCTGTACATAGAGCTTGAAATGATGAAATACCCTGAGCTGATTTTTCTCCTTTAAATAATAAGGCTACCATTTCTTTAAGGTGTCTTATTTGAGAGAATTTGGTTCTAAAAGAAAAATAAATACCTGAACCTAAACATAAAAATACTAACCAGTTACTCCAAATAATATCATTTATTGCATAAACAATACGCTCCATAACATACCCCCTTTTTTAATATATATTCTATAAATTTTTTGATTTAATAGATTATATTATTAATTTTGGATATATGTTCTTTAAATTTCAAGTATTTTCTGATAATTTAGAAAATTATCATATAATCATTTTAACTTTATTATAAGCTTATATAAGAATAGGAAAGGTTTTTAACCTTTCCTACGTTTAAATATTATCTTAATTAGCCATCTAATTTTTATCAGTGTATTTTATAATAATATAGTTATTATATTACTACTTCCTTCATTTATTATCTTTTGTAAAGTTTTTTGTATCTTAACTCTTATTTCTTCAGGCATTGTATATAGCTTACTTTGTAATTGTTCCTTAACTAAATCATGTAAAGATTTTCCAAACATATTTGATGACCATATTTCATTAGGATTTTGTTCAAATTCCTCTTGCATATATTTTATCATCTCTTCGCCTTGATTTTGGCTTCCAACTATAGGTGCTATCTCTGTAGATATATCAGCTTTTATTATATGAAGTGACGGTGCATTTGCTCTTAATTTTACTCCATATTGTTTTCCTTGTTTTATTATTTCTGGTTCCTCTAAGCTTAATTCTTCTAAAGATGGCGCTACAACTCCATAGCCTTTTGTTTTTGCATCTATTAAAGCAGATTCTATCTTGTCATATTCATTTTTAACTCTAGATAACTTAGTTACTAAGCTAAGCAGTTGATGGTCTCCATCTATTTTAAATCCACTCTTTTCTTCTAATACATTGTAGAATAAATCTTGCTTAGCAGATAAATCTATACTTATAACGCCTTCTCCAAGTTCAACATTATCAACTGATGTATCTTCTAAGAATTCTAACTCTGAAAATCCTGCTACAATACTATCTATATCTCTTATCTTTCCAATTTCTTCTATACTTTGCTTTAATGTGAATATTATATTATTTTTTATCCAATGATTTCTCTCTAATCCTTCTATCCATTGAGGTAAATTTATTCTTATTTCATTTAATGGAAAATCATAAAGTACTGTTTCCATAACGCTCTCTATATCTTCTTCATCCATAGCTAATACATTTAATGGTACTATAGGAGCTTCATACTTTTCTTCTAATTCAGATCTTAATAATTCTATATCTTCACTGTATGGATCAAGTGTATTTAATACAATAGCAAAAGGCTTATTTAAAGACTTTAACTCATTTATAACTCTTTCTTCTGCTTGTAAATAACTCTTTCTATCTATACCTGTTACTGAACCATCTGTTATAACTACTATACCTAATGTTGAATGATCTCTTATAACTTTTTTAGTTCCTATCTCTGCTGCTTGCTCAAATGTCATAGCTTCTTGTGACCATGGCGTTGATACTAATCTTTGTTTACCATCTTCTTCATGTCCTAAAGCTCCATCTACTATGTACCCAACACAATCAACCATTCTAACTTTTAAATTTACAGTATCTCTAACCTTTATCTCCACTCCATCTGCTGGAACAAATTTTGGTTCTACTGTCATTATTGTCTTACCTGAACCACTTTGAGGTATTTCATCCTTTGTTCTTTCCTTTTTAAATTCATTTTCTATATTCGGTATTACTAACTTTTCCATAAACTTTCTTATAAATGTAGATTTACCCGTTCTAACAGGACCTACTACACCTATATATATATCTCCTTGAGTCCTCTTAGCTATGTCTTCATATATGTTATTCATTAATTTTCCCCTCCTGCATATAGTTTCTTAATAAAGTATATTTTTATTTGTCCCCTATTATTACTAATAATTTCTAAATTTATATATAAATCATGCTTGTCATTTTTAATTTTTAAAATAAAAAAGCTAGGATTAAAATCCTAGCTTATCTTCCACTACTTCTTCTATTTCATGTGTTTTGTTTCTCATCATTAAATCTGCTACTACTTCATTTGGATTTGCACCTTCGTGAAGTACAGAATATATTGCACTTGTAATTGGCATATCTATACCTAGCTTTTTAGAAACATCATAAGCAACTTCTGTAGCAGTTATACCTTCTACTACCATTTTAACTTCAGCAAGAGTTTCTTCTAAACTTTTTCCTTGCCCTATAAGAATTCCTGCTCTTCTATTTCTACTATGCATACTTGTACAAGTAACTATTAAATCACCTATACCTGATAGTCCTGAGAAAGTAGATAAATTAGCACCCATTTTAACTCCTAATCTTCCTATTTCTCTTATACCTCTAGTCATAAGTGCAGCTTTTGCATTATCTCCATATCCTAAACCATCACATATACCTGCACCAAATGCAATTATATTTTTAAGAGCTCCACCAAGTTCAACTCCTACTATGTCAGGGTTAGTATACACTCTAAATTTAGGTGTCATAAACATATCTTGAACTATTTGAGCCACTTCTAAATTTTCTGATGCAACTACTACTGTAGTAGGTATATCTCTTGCAACTTCTTCTGCATGAGATGGACCTGATAAAGTTACATAAGGATTATTTGGAAGCTCCTCAGCTACAACCTCTGATAGTCTAAGCCCAGTTCCTCTTTCTAATCCTTTTGCAACATCTACTACTATTTGTTCATCTTTTACAAATGGCTTTAGGCTACTTGAAACACTTCTTATAGCTTGAGAAGGTACTGCTAATACTATAATTTTACTGTCTAGTACTGCTTCTTCTAAAGATGTTGTAAGTGTTATGTTATTTGGGAATAAAACCCCTGGTAAATAATCTATATTTTCTTTTGTCTTATTTATTTTATCAGCTTGTTCTTGACTTAAAGTCCATATGCTTACTTCATAGCCTTTTTTAGCTAGTACTAAACCTAATGCACTTCCCCAACTTCCAGCTCCTAAAATACATACTTTTTCCATTAAAAACACCACCTAGATACTATTTTATTTTTTTTCTCCAATTTTTCTTTCTGTTTTATTTATAAGTCTTTTTATATTTTCTCTATGAGTATATATAACTGATAGAGTTAAAAATAATGTAACTAGTACACCTTTTGTATTTTGACTAAATATCATTATTACTGGAGAAAGTGATATACTAAGTACTGATCCTAGTGATACGTATTTAGTTATATAAACTATTATTAAAAATACTAAAAAGCAGCTTAAGGCCATTATAGGATTAACTGCTATCATAGAACCTAAAGATGTAGCAACTCCTTTTCCACCTTTAAATCCTAAAAATGCTGGCCAGTTATGACCACTAACAACTCCTACAACAGCTATATACTTAGCTGTAAGTGGGTCTAGTCCAATATATTTAGCAATTATACCTGCTAATAATACGGCTATTATTCCTTTTAATAAGTCTCCTACAAATGTCATAAGACCTGCCTTTTTTCCAAGAGTTCTAAGTACATTAGTAGAACCTGCATTTCCCGATCCCTGAGTTCTTATGTCCACTCCTGCTAATCTTCTAGCAATAATATATGATGTTGATATATTTCCTAAAAGATAAGCAATTATAAAAATTATTAAATAGTTAAGCATACTAATCCCCCTTAAGTAATTTTATTACCTTCTTTTTTCTCTGTATTCAAAGTGTATAGGAGTTCCTTCAAATCCAAAGTTCTCTCTTATCTTATTTTCAAGATATCTTTGATATGAGAAGTGAGTTAACTGCTTGTCATTTATAAATAACGTAAACTTAGGTGGCTTAACTCCTGTTTGAGAACCATAGTATATTTTTAATCTCTTTCCTTTGTCTGATGGTGGTTGATTTAACATTACAGCTTCACCTATTACATCGTTTAATGCTGATGTTGATACTCTCTTAGCATTTTCGTTTGCTACAAATTCTGCAGTTTCTAATATTTTATTCATTCTTTGATTAGTTTTAGCAGAAACAAATAGCACTGGTGCATACATCATAAATGGGAACTTTTCTCTTATTTCTTTTGTGTAATTTCCTAAAGTCTTGTTGTCTTTTTCTATTAAGTCCCACTTATTAACAACGAATATACATCCTTTACCTTCATCATGTGCTATACCTGCAACTTTTGTATCTTGTTCAGTTATACCTTCTGCTGCATCTATTACTATCATTACAACATCTGCTCTATCTACTGCTGCCATAGATCTTATAACACTATATTTTTCTACTGTTTCATATATCTTACTTTTCTTTCTTATACCTGCCGTATCTATAAGCATGAACTGTTGTCCATCTCTTTCTAGATAAGTATCTACAGCATCTCTAGTAGTTCCAGCTATTGGACTTACTATAACTCTTTCTTCTCCTAACATCTTGTTAACTATAGAACTCTTTCCTGCATTAGGCTTTCCTGTTATAGCTATCTTTATTATATCTTCGTCATACTCTGTATTTAATCCTTTAGGGAAAAATGCTATTACTTCATCTAGTAAGTCTCCAAGTCCCATTCCATTAGCACTAGATATTGCAAATGGAGTTCCTAATCCTAATTCATAAAAGTCATATATGTTATCAAATTGATTTATATTATCTATTTTGTTAACTACTAATATAACTGGTTTACTAGTCTTTCTAAGTATTTGTGCAACTTCTTTATCTGCTGCTGTAAGTCCTGCCTTTCCATCAACTACAAACATTATAACGTGAGCCATGTCCATAGCAAGCATTGCTTGATTTCTCATTTTAGATAGTATTATATCTCCATTATCTGGCTCTATACCACCTGTATCTATTAATGTGAAGTATCTGTCTAACCACTCAACTTCAGTGAATATTCTATCTCTAGTTACTCCTGGAGTATCTTCTACTATAGATATTCTTTTTCCTGCTAGTTTATTAAATAATGTTGATTTACCAACATTAGGTCTTCCTACTACTGCAACTATCGGTCTATTATTGCTATTGCTCATAATAATCTCCCTTCTCTACTTTAATATTTTATCAACAAAGTCTTTACCTTCATTTAAGCAAGGTATTACTTCAATTCCCATTTTATTGTTTAATTCTTCTAAAGTTATATTATCTAAGAATATATCTTCATCTGCTTTTAGCATACTTCTTGGTATATAAAGAGTCTCTCCTAAATCTATACCTTTTAATTGATCCATTATATCTGTTGCTGTTATAAGTCCAGAAACAGTTATTGTCTCTCCAAAGAAATTATTTATTATCTTATAAACGTTAATCTCCATATTAGGACACTTATCCATTATTTCTTTTGCCATTTTACATATAAATTCATATGCAGAATGCCCTGTTGCTATAGAAACTTTCTTTTTTATATTTATCTTTTCTTCAGATAAAGTAGTTAGTTGATCTTGTATTTCTCTTTCAAGCTTACTAATCATTCCTACTCCATTTTCAAATTGTATAAATCCTTCATATTCATCATAGTCTAATAATTTTTTATTAGCCATTACATAAAATTCATCTGATAAGAATATAAATCTTGTTCCTAATTCCTTTAGATATTTTTCATGTAATTTTTCAACTTGTTCTATAGTCTCTCTTGCAGTTTTCTCGTTAAATATCTCTAAGTTAGGTAAATGATCCCTATGCTTAGTTATACCTACTGGAACTGCTGCTGCACTATTTACATATGGATATAATTTAGATAAATCAGATACTGTTCTTTCTAATTCTTCTTTATCATTATATCCAGGACATAAAACTATTTGACAGTTCATTTGTATCTGTGCATCTGCTAATCTTTTCATTATATCATATAATTTACCTGCAAACTTATTTTTTATCATCTTCTGTCTAAGTTCTGGGTTTGTAGTATGAACTGATATATTTATTGGACTTATTCTGTATCTTATTATTTTATCTATATCTTCTTCACTCATATTTGTAAGAGTTACAAAGTTACCTTGTAAAAATGATAATCTTGAGTCATCATCTTTAAAATAAAGAGTTTCTCTCATTCCTTTTGGAAGTTGATCTATAAAGCAAAATACACATTTATTTCTACAACTTTTAGCTTTGTCTATTATAGGGTTAGAAAATTCTATACCTAAATCATCATCATATTCTTTTTCTATCTCATATACATATATTTCACCATTTATTTTTTGTATCTCAACTTCTAAGTATTCATCACTTAATAAAAATCTATATTCTATTATATCTTGTATTGGTTGGCCATTTATAGAAATAAGTATGTCTCCTACCTCTATTCCTAGTTCCTCTGCAATACTATTATTATAAACTTTGCTAACTACGTTATTCATTTTCTTTACGTTTACTTCCATGAACTTTCACCACTTTTCTCCATATGATTACATCGTTTTATAATACCACGGTTTGCTGAAATTAGTCAATATTTGCAATAAGTTAAAAGGTACCCTAAAAGGTACCTTTAATGTTTAACTACGATTAATGTTCCATTTGTCATATCATGAACCATTCCTCCAACGCTCTTTGCCATAAGCATTGCTTTATGTTGAAGATCTTTATCATCCTCTGCATAAAATATAGGACATCCTCCACCAAATTTCATATTTTTATCTGTAGTTATTACTGCTAATGTATATTCTGTTAAACCCATATTTTCTCCCATATTATACACTTCCTTTCTCGCCTATTTTATAATTAATAGATAGATTTCTACCTTTTGAACTAGATAATATCGGACAAGACCTAACAGCCTCTAATACTTTTTCTACATCTCTCTCTATTGGTACATAAGCTATCATTATACTTTGTTTCTGAGGATGTCTTCTTGGAAGAGGTACAAATGCCGGTTCATTATCATCTCTAAAAAGTCCTACTCTTGAATATATATTATATACTATAGCTTGCCTTTGTCCTGCATCGTATAATACACTTGCATTTATATAATTGTTGTCTTTTGGGATAATTTCTATACCTATTCCATTTTCTAAATATCTTTGTCTATCACTTTCAAGACCTACATTTGTTATTCCCTTTAAATCTCCTACTTGAAGAATTGATTCATCAACAAATTTTATTTCTACTTGTCGAACATCTGCTATGTCTTCAATAGACTTTCTTTTTAATAATTTTTTAAGTATTATAGCTAATATAAGTCCAAATACCCCACTTATAAGTAAGCTACTATTTTGAGATATATTAAATTCTTTTATCATAAAATGATACAAAGATATAGTTGAAAAAGATGTTACTATACACATATAATTTCTTACTTCATATGTTCTTGCTATTTCTTCTATAAACGCACTTCCTCTTTTAACTAATTGAATATCTTCTAAGTTTTGAAGTGTATTTCTTCTACTTTCTCTTACTTTTCTAAACTGTTCTGCTGCCAATGATAAAAATGTAATTGATGTATATGACTTCTCTAGTAAAGCAGGAACAACTAATGCTCCTAATGCTGAAGCTACAAATGCTAACACAAGTTGTGTTAAAAGCACGTTTGGTTGTGTAGGGTATTGTTTTTTATCTACATTTAACATTATTAACCTAGATAGCACACCTATTGATAAGGCCACTACAAATGCTGTATCCATAATACCACCTCTTTATTTTTATATAGTTTTTTTGTAATCACTATTTTTGCCTTTTGCTGTTTCTATAATAGGAGTACTTCTTGCTATTTCAATCATAGTTTCTATATCCTTCATTATTGGAATAAAAGGTATTACTACTGAACGTTTATCAAAATCTGTTTCTGATATAGTTAATATGTCTTTTTCATCTACATCTTTATCTACACCCATATGAATAAATATATTATGTATTATAGCTTGTCTTTGTCCTATATCACTTACTATACCAAAATCACCTAAGCTTTTAGGAATTATTTCTATTGCCAATCCTTCATTTAAATATCTATTTCTAGTATCTTCTAAACCTATGTTCCCTATATAAACTCCATTTACTTTAAGAACTGATTTATCAAAATGAATCTTAGCTTCTCTAACTTCTGCTACATCTGCTATACTATCTCTTCTTAAATATCTTCTTATTATAAGCCCTATAATTCCAGCACCTATAGCTGCTGCTATCGTTGATACTAAAAATCCATATAATAAATAGTTATTAAATAGTATAAATAAGCCTGATGCCATTAATGATGATAGTAAACTTATATAACATCTAGATTCATAAGTCGAAGCTATCTCTTCTACATAAGCTGATCCTTTTGGCACTATCTCTGCTTCGTCAATATTTTTTAAGGTTATTCTTTCTTGCTCTGCCAGGCCTTGAAATTGTTGTATTGCTATTGCAAAAAATGTTAATGCAGAGAATTCATTTTCTAAAAGAGCCGGAAGGGCTATTGCTCCTAAAAATGCAGCTAGTGCTGATGTTATTATTTGTTCTAGATAATCCTGAGGCCTTCTTGGATATTGTTTATCTACAACCCTAAGAACTAATGCTCTGCATAATATACCTAGAATAGATGCTACCATAAACGAATGTCTAAAAACACCTTCCCTTAATACACTCTCTTCCATCATATCAACTCCTTTGTTTTTACAACTATTGTTCCTAATTTAAAATATCATGATAATAGTTTGTGCAAAAACAAAAAAAAATTTCCTTTATTTAAAGGAAATTTTCTCAGGTATATTAACTATGAATTCACTACCATGTCTTAATTCACTTTTTACTTCTATTGTTCCACCTAAAGACTTAACTATATGCTTTATTATAGCAAGACCTAAACCTGTACCGCCTACTTCTTTACTTCTTGCTTTATCAACTCTATAAAATCTCTCAAATATACGATTTATATCTTCTTTAGGTATACCTATACCTTCATCTTTTACTTTTATTATGATTTTATCTTGTTTTGTACCTACACTTACCTTTACTGTCTTACCTTGATTTTCTGGAGTATACTTTATTGCATTATCTATTAGATTTAAAAATACTTGTTTTATATAATCTCTATTTGCAAATACTACAATCGATTTATCATCAAACTCATAAGTTAAGTTTATATTTTTAGATTTCGCTATATAATTAGTCATTTCATATACTTCTAAAAAGACATTATATAAGGATACACCTTCGTAAACTATCTTTTCATTATTTTCGATAAATGAAAGTAATAATATATCATCAATCAATCTTTTTAATCTATCTGATTCAGTTTCGATTATACTTAAAAATCGATTTCTAGTTTGTACATCAATATTTTCATTTAGCCTTAAGGTCTCTACAAAACCACTTATTGATGTTAAAGGTGTTTTTAATTCATGGCTAACATTTGCTACAAAATCACTTCTCATATGTTCTAATTTAACTTTTTCAGTTATATCTTGTATATTTATTATAGAACCTATTATTATGTGCTTTATACTTTCAAGATATATTGGGTCTATGCTAACCTTATATACTAAATCATCATTAATTTTTAGTTCATCGGTTTTATTTTGCTTCCAACCTTTAAACGTATTTATTTCTTCTAATAACTTTTCTTCTTTTATTACATTTTTTATATTTTTTCCTTCTACCAATATACCATTATCACATTTTAACATTCTTTTAGCTTCTTCATTTATAAGCATTATATTTCCATCTATATCTATAGCCAAAATTCCATGAGATATACTTTTTAGTATAGAAGTTTTTTGTAAATTGCTATAGTCCAAATCACTTATGGTTTTGTCCATTATTTCTATCATTTCATTAAAGTTTCTGCTTAATTCACCTAAATCACCTTTAGCTGTACTACTTATTCTTGAATGAAATTCTTTATTACTTATTTTTTTAGAAACATATATAAATTCTTCTAAATACTTTCTTAATCTTAAAGTATATCGTATTGACAATATAGAGATTATTATAGATATTAATAAAATAGAATACCCTAGTGTACTTAACTGTTCCATGTTGTTATCTCCTAAGTTATATTTTAATCTATTTTATATCCAACACCTCTAATTGTCTGAATATACTTGTCCGATTCATTTTCACTTTCAATTTTTTTTCTAAGATATCTTATATGAACATCTACTGTTCTTGTCTCACCATAATACTCATATCCCCATATTTTATCTAATAAATAATTTCTAGAAAGAACCTTTCCTTTATTTTCTAGTAAAAGTTTTAATAATTCAAATTCCTTAAGAGTAAGTTCTATTTTTTCGCTTCCTTTATATACCTCATGTTTACTTAAATCAACTTTTAAGTCTCCAGTAGATAATGTAGATTCTTTAGTCTTTACTTTTATATTACACCTCCTAAGTACAGTACCTATTCTAGCAAGTAGTTCTTTTATACTAAATGGCTTTGTCATATAATCATCAGCACCAAATTCAAGCCCTTCTACTTTATCATTTTCCATATTTTTAGCAGTAAGCATTATAACTGGTGTATTAGCTAATTCTTTGTCACTTCTTATCTTTCTAAGTACATCAATACCACTTATATTAGGTAACATCCAGTCTAATAATATTAAATCAGGCTTTAATTCTCTTGCCTTTATATATCCATCTATTCCGTCGTATGCATAGTCAACTTCATAGTTTGACATTTCTAAATTGAACTTTAAAAGCTCTACTATATGCATTTCATCATCTATAACAAGTACTTTTACTTTCATGGTATTAATTCACCTCTTTATTTTATCTCTAGTATCATACCTATTCTTTCATTTGTTTTATCATGTTTTCTGTAAGAATGGAATCTATCACTTTCACAACTTGTGCAAATATTTAAGTTTATTATGTTTTCTTTTTTAACATTACATTCTTTTAATATTTGTTCATTAACATTCCATAAATCTAAATGATACTTCCCTTCTTTTATTATATAAAATTTTTCATCTTTGTTTGTAAGAATTGTGTTAAATTTTTCTATAAGCTCTTCTGAAACTTCATAACAACATCTACCTATAGATGGTCCTATAACACTTACTATATCTTTTGGATTAGTGTTATATTTTTCTATCATTTTATCTATAGTATTTTTAACTATTTTTGAATAAGTCCCTCTCCATCCAGCATGGATAAGCCCAATAGCTTTATTTTTCTTGTCTATTAAAGCTATTGGAACACAATCTGCTGTAAATATTAATAGTGGAGTATTTGTTAAGTTTGTTATAAGTGCATCTCCATCCTTCTTTAATCCTATATCAAACTTTTCAACTACATTAACTATATCTGAATGTATTTGTACATTACTTGTTAAGTTTTTAAAATTAAAGTTCCCTTCTTTACAAACAGTTAACATATCATCTTTTGACTTTGCATCTACATTTTTAAGAGTTACAGCTAAATTTACAAAGTCTAAATTTTTATCTATTTCATTTACTCTTATGAATTTTTCCATGCTAGTTACCTTTCTCTGTTAATATATTTTTTAGCTCTGCTACAAAAGTATTTATATCCTTGAATTGTCTATATACAGATGCAAATCTAACATAAGCTACTTCGTCAACCTCTTTTAGCCTATCCATTACCATTTCTCCGATTTCCCCAGTTTCTATTTCAGATATATAAAGCTTATTTATTTCGTTTTCTATATAGTATACTATGTCATCTATTTGCTCTACTGATACAGGTCTTTTTTCACAAGACTTTAGTATTCCATTTTTTAACTTTTCTCTATCAAAATATTCTCTGTTATTATCTTTTTTAACTACCATTACAGGTGTCATCTCTATTTTCTCATAAGTAGTAAACCTTTTTTTACAAGATTCACACTCTCTTCTTCTTCTTATAGACTTTCTGTCTGTATGTCTTGAATCTACTACTTTAGATTCTTTATAGTTGCAGTAAGGGCATTGCATATCTATATCCTCCTTTGTTGGCTATATATTAAAATCGTCTATATTTAGTTCTGAACCTATATTTACTATTATAGTATCACAACCTATCTTTAGTATATCATTAAAAAATATAACTTGTCCTTCATCACCTCTTGAAAATAGACTTCTTCCTCCATCTCCACTAACTGTAAAAGACATTATTTTTCCCTCATTTATATCTAAATTTATATCAGTTATAAATCCCATTCTTTTTCCATTTTTAATGTTTATGATTTCCTTTTCCATTATATCAGATACTCTTAACATTATAATCCCCTCCCTTACAAAAATAAATATGTACTTGTACAAAAAAAAATAACCTTTATAGGCTATTTTTTAAAAATTATCTTTATATTTTTCTAACATCTCTATAAACTTCTCAACTAAATATGGATCAAATTGAGTACCAGCATTAGCTCTCAATTCTTGTATTCCTTCTTCATGGCTCTTCCTTGTGTTATATGGTCTATTAGATGTCATTGCGTCAAAACTATCTGCAATAGTAATCATTCTTGCCAAATATGGAATCTCCTCTTTTTGAAGTTTATCTGGATAACCTTTCCCATCATACCTTTCATGATGGTGTCTTATTATAGATCTAAAATCCTTTAGTGGCACTATATGGTGTATAAGGTCAACTCCTGCTTGAGGATGATTTCTAAGCATATTAAGTTCTTCGTCTGTAAGTCTACCTTTTTTATTTAAAACTTCTTCAGGAATTTCTAGCTTACCAATATCATGTAAATATGCTGCTATCTGTATTTGTGCTTGGTCGTGTTCACTTAATCCAATAGACTGTGCAAACCACTTACAATAAATAACCACTCTCTCTGTATGGCCATATGTATATCTATCTTTTATATTTATCATATTTATAAATGTTTTTAATGATTTTATTGTTTCTTCTGGTATATTTATTTCTCTGCATAAGTCATATAATATACTGTGGTATGACTCTACTCTATTTTTATTAAAAGATTTTGCTCTATATAAGGCATCATCTGCTGTGTTTATAAGCTGATGTTTATTAATAGCACTATTTGGATAAGATGAGACACCTATTGATATAGTAATATTTTTGTTTGGTTGATTTTCTTGACCTTCAAACTCAGTCTGTTGTATTGCATTTCTTATATTTTCACCAATTTTTATAGCATCCTCTTCTGTTGTGTCAGGAAGTACTGCTGCAAATTCTTCTCCACCATACCTTGCAACTATATCATTTTCTCTCATATTTTCATTTAATATTTTCCCAATCTTTTCAAGTAATAAATCCCCAGCTTGATGCCCATTTACATCATTATAATTTTTAAAGTAATCTATATCCATAAATAATAAAGAAACTTCTTTATCATTTTTATCTGCTTCTATTAGTGTATTATTAAGATATTCTTGAAAATACCTATGATTGTATAATCCAGTTAATTCATCTTTATTTGCTAATTCTCTTAATTCCTTACTATGTTCTCTTTCTGTATCAACATACATACCTAGTATAATAGCTATAACAAATAAGGCTGCACTAAGAACTAAATCTCTTTCAAAATATAACCTTAACATTTCTTCATTTCCACTTGTAAACATTATACTAATAGCTAGTATTGCTACTATTTGAATAATAGAAGATGCTACACCATAATTTTTCCCAAACTGTATTGAGGATATTATAACTATAAATATACTAAGTAATTTATATCCACTTTCTGCTTTTCCTGTGAAAAATACTACTATTATAAACATTCCTATCAGTATAGATGTTTCTAAGTAATCTAAAAATTTAGGAGACTTATCTATTCTATTTTTAGTATAAATAGATATCCATAAAAAGTAACCCATTAATATTGTTAATATTATACTTATTGATATTGTAATAGTTATTGCATCCTTTGCTTGTTCTTCAAAAGTTACAAAACTTGCTATAGCTAATAAACTTGATATAACGTATATAACCTTTAGTATAACTATTATCTCAAAAACTTTTTTATTTCTTTTTTTATCAAAATTTTGCATAGATTTCACCTAGAATTGTCTTTATTAAATTAAAATCATGAGGAGTAAATCCTCATGATTTTTTATTATTCTTCTCTTAATGACTTTGGTACTTCTGGTTCAAAGAATATAAGCATACAATATGTTGATGCTCCTTCTGCAACTTTAGTTAATAAATCAGATACTGAACCTAATAAGAAATCCATCTTATTTCCCCCTTACATTTTATTTTGCCCTAAATATATTTAAGACATATTTTTAGATAAAAACTTATTTATATTAAAAAAATTATCTAACAAGTTGATAAGTCTGCCCCCTAGGCTAGTTAATACAAACACTTGAAGTCCTATTCCTAGTACCATTGATAAGGCTATACTTTTTGCAATTGTAACATTGTTTATTGAATATATACTAAGTAATATTATAATTAAAACTACATATATATTAATTAGATTAAAGGCTTTTTTTCTTAATTTTTTTCTAGTACTTTCTTTTTTCAAAGGTTTATTCTTTGATGGTACTGGACATTTTTTATATAAAATATAATAAGAAAATCCTATTATAGATATTATCATTAATATAGTAATACTCATATCAATATCCATTATACTTATTGATATATAAGATAGTATATATGCTAATATAACTCCTATTAAAGTGCATCTCTCTGGGCTAGTTGCATGCACACCTCCAGAATACCTTTTTAAAATAGCGGATGTTATAGATATTGTCATAATTTCAATTAATGTTTTAGTTAATAAACCTACTATTATCGTTACAACTATTGCTAAACTAGTATGTAATATTGTAAATAGCCCATAGTTTATAACTGCTATTTCTTCATCATTTTTATCAAGCTTCTTCCCTAACTTATTCGACGCTTTTAACGATAACTCCTCTATTATCCCCATAATTATCCCCTCTTAATATATTGGTTCACATTTTCCATAACTATTTTTTTTAGTAAAAATACAATTCCTATAGCTATTAAAAGTGACGGTAACGTTCTTATAGCTGAAATTGGTCCGTCTTGATTAGTTAAAATTTCTATTGGTATATTTAATAAACTTGTTGCTATAAAAATATATATCCCTTCACTCATGGCAAGTGCTATAAAAAATAAGCATGTTGATATTACTGTTCTTAATAAATCACCATTTGACATTTTGTATAACATTATTCCTAAAGCTATCATAGATAATATTGTATGTACTCCAAAATTTATAGGTAAAGATCTTATCGCTATTACTATCACACCTAATAAAAATCCTTTTTTTAGGATTTCTTTATTATCTAATTTTATTCCCATAAGCAACATCCCACAAAATATAGTTACTAGACTTTCTGGAAATGTACGCAAGATCATATATCCTATTGATGATGTTAACATGGTCTAACTCCTATTCTTATCACATATTAAGAAAAATTTTTCAATTTTTAAAAATGTTTTCTCAGTTCTAAGAAAAATCGTTGGCATTATATACCAACGATTTTTCTTATACTATATATTATATATATTTTCTCATATTTTTCAATGCGTTTTTTTCTATTCTCGATACTTGCGCTTGCGATATACCTATCTCATCAGCTACTTCTATTTGAGTTCTTCCTTTATAAAACCTAAGATCTAAAACTAACCTTTCTCTGCTATTTAATTTTTTTATGGCCTCTTTTAAGGCAATTTCTTGTAACCAATTTTCATCTGTATCTTTTTTATCTTGAACTTGATCCACAACAAATATTGCATCTCCATTATCCTGATAAACTGGATCAAATAATGATATAGGATCCTGTATTGCATCTAATGCCATTACAACATCTTCAATAGGTAATTCTAATTCCTTAGATATCTCAGATACTGTAGGTTCCTTTGAATTTGATCTAACAAGTCTTTCTCTTACTTGTAAGGCCTTATATGCAATATCTTTTAATGACCTACTTACTCTTATTGGATTGTTATCTCTTAAATATCTTCTTATCTCACCTATAATCATAGGGACTGCATAAGTTGAGAATCTTACATTTTGACTTAAGTCGAAGTTATCAATAGCCTTTATAAGTCCTATACATCCAATTTGAAATAAATCGTCTATATTTTCCCCTCTATTGTTGAATTTTTGTATTACACTTAAAACTAGTCTTAAATTACCTCTTACAAATTGCTGTCTTGCTTCTTCATCCCCATCTTTTATCTTGTGAAGAAGTTCGGTCATCTGATTATTTTTAAGTACTGGAAGTTCAGATGTATTTACACCACAGATTTCAACTTTATTAATTTGCATAAATTTCAGTCCTCTCTTAAAAGTTTTATCTATATGAAATTATTTACACATCATATTTTTTTATACTTTTAAGAGATAATTATATAAATTTTTTCATTTCTTTTTTTAATCTTGATATTATTTTTTTTTCTAATCTAGATATATAAGATTGAGATATTCCAAGTATATTAGCTACTTCTTTTTGAGTTTTCTCCCTTCCCCTATTTATTAACCCAAACCTTAATTCCATAATTTGCTTTTCTCTATCTGATAATCTATCTAAAGCCATAACCAATAAATCTTTATCTATCTCTTCTTCTATTATTTTATAGATTTCATCATTTTCTGTTCCTAATACATCTGAAAGTAGTAGTTCATTTCCATCTAAATCTATATTTAAAGGTTCATCAAAGGATACTTCTACCTTCTTTTTATTATTTTTTCTAAGATACATTAGGATTTCATTTTCGATACATCTTGATGCGTAAGTAGCTAATTTTATATTTTTATTTAACTTAAATGTATTTACAGCTTTAATAAGTCCTATCGTGCCAATTGATATTAAATCCTCAATATCAATTCCAGTGTTTTCAAATTTTCTAGATATATATACTACTAATCTTAAATTTCTCTCTATTAAAATTGTTTTTACTTCTTCATCTTTTTCTAACCTTTGTAATAGCTCACTTTCTTCATCTGAATTTAATGGTGGTGGTAATACATTTACGCCCCCCATGTAATACACACCTTTTGGTTTTAAGATTTTAAATTTAATTAGTATTTTCTTAATTCTGATAGATAACTTTGCAATTAATGACTTCATAATAATCTCCCCCTTTTGTTTGTTTTATTTACGATAATATACTAGGATTTAGTATAGCATTGTATTTATCATCATCAAAATCTGATATTCCAACCACTATATTACCTATTTTTGTTTTATCAATTTCTATATAATCAGCTTTTATACCAAGCATTATATTATTTTTGCTACTTCCACCATGCTTATAAGGTATAACTCTTACCCTAGATGCAATATCACTTTCTAAATTATCTATTATACTTTCAATCTCAACTATATCTATATCATCGTATTCATAATCGTATAGATAGCTTGGAATTATATTTCTCAAAGCTTTGGATTTTACTATTACTATGTCATTATTACTTAAAGGATCTTTTAATAAATTTCCAGTATCTAATAATGCCTTGCAACTACATGTCTTATTAAGCAATGTTATTTCAATTTCTTTTGTACTCTCCTTTATTTGCCTCATTAAACTTATATCATTATAGATATATTTTAAAAGTTCACAACTTGTATATGCACAAATGATTAAAAATGATATCTTTAAATGACTTATACCTGTGAAATAAATTATAAAAAATGTAGTTCCAGAAATAAATATATTAACTAATAAAAATACCAACAATACTCTAAAGTATTCTTTTTTATTTTTATAATCAAATAAAAATAATGTTATTAGTCCTATGATAATAATCTTTAGTGGTAGCGTAAATAATATATCTAGTTGTGGAAAAATGTACGCAATTGAATACAATGTACCTACAGATGCACATATCCATTTTTTTTTATTGTTATTATATTTTTTTGTTAGTATAGATGTACAACTTATAATAATATAATTTATTAATAGGTTTTCTATAATGTAGTACTCTATATACATTAAGCTAACCTCCTTTAACCTTTGTGTATATTATAAGTTAGATAGTTTATAATTTTATGTCATTTTTAATGGTCGAAACCCATTTATTTTAGTGTAAAAATTCACAAAAAAAGAAAGCATTCTGCTTTCTTTTCTATTTAATATTTATATAGTATTGTTATATTGTTTTTATTTAATTAACTTTGTTATTCTCTATACTAATATTTATTCAAAGTTATCTATCTTTATTCTTAAAATTATAATAACTAATTTTTTATATAAAAATTTTACTTTATTCATATCTCTACTTAATTTGCTAATTTCTCAAGTATTTTTTAGATTTATATATGCTATCTATATATTTTTTAATATTTTAAGCTTAATAAAAATTTTTTATATACAAAAAAAGAAGTCATTTAGACTTCTTTATCTTCTTCTTCTTAAGAAAGTTGGTATCTCCATTTCATCCTCTTCCATAAAGCTAGATCTTTTAGGTTCTTCTTTTGGAGCTATGATCTCTTCTTTCTCTTCTATTATTGATGTTTTTTGCATTTGTGGTGCTGGTTGTGTTGGTTGTGTATTTAAAGTAGGTCTTGAAGTAGCCTTTGGTTTTTCAGCTATCTTGTAACCTAAGTCATGATTATTTTCATCAAAACCAGTCGCTATAACAGTAATCATTATTTCTTCACCTAAGTCTTCTCTTATAGATGCACCGAATATTATGTTTGCTTCTGGGTCACATGACTCATTAACTAGAGTTGATGCTTCATTTATTTCAAGTAATCCTAGGTTAGGTCCTCCTGTTATGTTAAGTAAGACTCCTCTAGCACCTCTTATTGATGTTTCAAGAAGTGGTGATTGTATAGCTAGTCTAGCTGCTTCTATAGCTCTATTTTCACCTGAAGCACTTCCTAGACCCATATGAGCTAGTCCTTGTTCTTTCATTACAGAAGTAACGTCAGCAAAGTCTAAGTTTATAAGTCCTGGTACAGCTATTAAATCAGATATAGATTGTATACCTTGCTTTAATACGTCATCTGCTATAGAGAATGCGTCTAGCATAGATGTATTCTTTTGTACTATTTGTAAAAGTCTATCATTAGGTATAGTTATTAATGTATCAACTTTTGACTTTAATTCAGCTATCCCATTTTCTGCATTTTTCATTCTTACTTTACCTTCAAATAAGAACGGCTTTGTAACTACTCCTACTGTAAGTATTCCCATTTCTTTAGCAAGTTGAGCTATAACTGGAGCAGCACCTGTTCCTGTTCCTCCACCCATACCAGCTGTAACGAATACCATATCAGCACCTTGAAGTACCTTTACTATTTCATCCTTACTTTCTTCAGCGGCTCTTTTTCCTACTTCAGGATTTGCTCCCGCTCCAAGCCCTCTTGTTAATTTTTCACCTATTTGAATTTTATATTCTGCTTTTGATGTAAGTAAAGCTTGTTTATCAGTATTAACAGCTATAAACTCAACACCTTGAAGCTGTGCTTCAACCATTCTATTAACAGCATTGTTTCCACCGCCACCTGCACCTATTACTTTGATTTGTGCAAGTCCATCTGTTTCAACGTCAAAGTTTAGCATCGCGTAACCTCCCTATTTTATGATTATAAGTAAATGTATGTATTAATTATATCATTTAATTCTTGTTTTTGTTAATAATTAACTAAGTTATTCCACAAAAATATTCAATTTCCTCTTTTTTTATTTCTTAAATTTGTAACAATATGTCTTCTAATAACTGATAAGTTGTCATATAATCTCGACCTAAACACTAGTTTAGTGACATATTTACCTTAAAACCAAGACTTTATTGCACCAAATATAAAATCCTTACTTATAAGTATTTCTACAGATATATAAAAAATAATCTATAGGATAAGTAAACGTTATATAATATCAATCTACTATACATAAGGCTAATCTTATTAATATCCATATCATAAATGCTTACCCTCTTTATTTTACTTTGAAACACTTATATTTTTCAAGTTTTTTAATACTTTTTATTTATATTTTTTGTAGGAATTTTTTGTTATATTATTTTCCTCATTCATAACTTTTAATTGCATATTAAAAATCACTATGCCTTTTTATATTATTTTTGGTAAAATCACTCATACCTATGGCATGTAAATTGGATTTTTACCCTGTCTAAAATCAACTGTTCCTTTACTTATTTTACTACTTTGTAAATCTATTAATATTGCTTCTGTTTTTTTTATATTTTTTTCTATCTCTTTATTGTTTAAAAATATAATTTCTAAACCTTTTGGAGTGTACATTCTTATAGAATCTTCTTCTATTTTAACCTTATTTATTTTTTTGTATAAAGTGCAACTTTTTATATTTTTTAATACTTCCAATAAATTATTTTTATATCTTTCTTTTTTAAACTTTATATTATTATTCTTATCTAGCTTATATCCAATATCTATCATAAGATAATTATCTATTTCTTCATCTTTCTTAACTTTATCTATAAACTTACCTTTATTATCAATATAACATTTTAAACCATCATCTTGAATTATTCCTGATATTTCTTTTTCTATAATTATTATATGTAGCTTATTTGGAAATTCCCTTTTTACCCTTACATCTTCTATGTACTTATTTTCCTCAAGTTCTTTTTCCATATCTTTTAAGTTGTACATAAATATATTTTTATCTTCTCTTAGATCTAGAATTCTAACTATATAGTCCTTTGAAATTTTCTCATTTCCTTCAATTCTTATTTGATTACTATTGAAAATCTTGCTATTCAGTAGTGTGTATAAAATTACTATAATTATTAGTATTAATATTAGAATATTTATTAAAGCTCCCTTTTTTAATCTTTTCATAAAATATATCTCCTTAAAAATCGTATATAATATTAATACAACTAATAATATAATTTATCCTTTATACAATATAATCTTCATGAAAAAAAGGCTTAAAAGCCTTTTATTTTTCTATTTCCTCTATTTTTAATATATTTGCACCTAATCTTGTTAGGATATCTTCTATATTTTCATAACCTCTCTCAATATGATATATATTACTTATTTCTGTTTCCTGTGGAATAGTCAATGCCGCTAATACTAAAGCTGCCCCTCCTCTTAGGTCTGGAGATTTAACTTTTGCACTTCTTAACTTTTCTACACCCTTTATCATACATATATTTTCTGTTATATATTTAATATTAGCTCCTAACCTAGTTAATTCAGCACAATGCATAAACCTATTTTCAAAAATAGTCTCATGAAATACACTTATCCCATCCGAAAGGGTCATAAATGTCATAAGTTGAGCTTGCATATCTGTTGGAAATCCTGGATGAGGTGAAGTCCTAACTAAATCTATTGATTTTATTTTACTTGGTGGTTTAAGTAATAACCCACCATTTTTATACTCTATTTCACACCCTGCACTTCTTAGCTTATCACTTATAGGCTCCATATGTGATATTACTACATTATCTACTTCAAGTTTACCATTAGTTAATGCCGATGCTATCATATATGTTCCTATTGCTATCCTATCTGGTATGACATCATGTTCTACTCTGCGAAGTTTTTTTACACCTTCAATTTCTATATAATTAGTTCCGGCTCCCTTTACCTTGGCACCCATTTTATTTAAAAAATTTTGTAAATCTTCTATTTCAGGTTCTCTAGCTGCATTATATATTTTTGTTATTCCTGTTGCTTTAACTGCAGCTAGAATTGCATTTTCGGTAGCTCCAACACTTGGAAACTCAAAGTTTATTATATTTCCCTCTAAACTATCCTTATAACACTTTATAAAACCTTCGTCCTCTTCTATCCTTATACCTAATTTTTTTAAAGCCTTAAGGTGTAAATCTATTGGTCTTGAACCAATTGCACATCCTCCTGGGTAACTTATTTTAGTATAATCAAATCTACCAATCATTGCTCCCATTATAATTATGGAAGATCTCATTTTTCTAACGTAGCACTCCTCTATCTCCACTTGATCAGCAAATGAGCTATCTACAATAAGTGTACCATCGCTATAACTTACTTTACATCCAATGCTTTCTAATATTTTTATCATAAAATGTACATCTGATATATCAGGTACATTATGGATAATACTCACACTTTCATTAAGTATGGTGGCTGCCATTATTGGTAATATAGCATTTTTAGCTCCTCTTATACTAAGCTTTCCTTCTATTTTGTTGCCACCTTTAATTATATACTTAGACAAAATTATCCCCCCTAGTGCTGTATGTTAAATCATAAGGTCTATAATTTAAATATTATGTACTAGAGGGGATATATGTTACTTTTTCTTTATTCCAATTACTTTTGGTTGTTCTTGTTCTGTATCTTTATTACAAGCATTTTGTACTTCTTCTGCTTGATTATTTGTTTTTATCTTTTTATTTTCTTTTTTAGATGGTGATTTTTGCTTGTTATTAGCATTATAAATTTTTAGTATTTCATCATATATTATTTCAATAGCCTCAGGCTTTCCTATTTCTTTACTTGCATTTGCCATATCTATTAATTTTTCTTTATCTCCTAAAAGCCTAAACACTGTTTCATTTAATTTTTCAGGAGTTAAGTCTTTTTCAAGTATCGCTATTCCAGCACCTTGATTTTCTATACTTTTAGCATTATACTCTTGATGATTTTCAGCTGTATATGCTTTTGGTATAATTATTGATGGTTTTCCAAGTGCTGTTATTTCAGCTAAAGATATAGCCCCTGCGCTTCCTATAACTAAATCACTTGCTGCTAATGCATTAGCCATATCTTCTAAATATGGTACTACTTTTTGGTATGGCTTTAAATTTAAGTGACTTATAGTCTGAGAGAATTCTTCATAGTAATACTTTCCTGTAGCAAATATAAATGCTACGTCTTCTTTTACCATATTATCTATGACTAATCTCATTGCATTGTTTATATCTTCACTTCCTCCACTACCTCCGTAGCAAAGTACCATTTTCTTATCTTCAGTTATCCCTAAATTTCTTCTTGCTATATTTTTTCTAGCATTTAGTATTTCTTTTCTTACTGGATTTCCTGTAAGTGTTAATTTTTCTCTACTATCTTCAGGGAATCTTTGATGAGAATCTTCAAAGCTTGTTAATACTTTTGTAACCATCTTAGAAAGTATTTTATTAGTAACGCCTGGGAAAGAGTTTTGTTCATGTACTACTGTTGGAACTTTGTTTATAGCTGAGTTAAATAAAACTGGACCACTTACATATCCACCAGTTCCTATTACAACATCTGGCTTAAATTTTTTAACAACTCTTCTTGATTGCTCTAATCCTTTAAATAACTTAAATACTCTTTTTACATTATCCAAATCTATTTTTCTTTTAAATCCTTGTACTGTTACTGTTTCTAATCTATATCCATATTTAGGTACTATTTCTGATTCTATACCCTTTTGAGTTCCTACAAAAAGTATTTCTGCTTCTGGATGCTCCTCTTTTATTTTATTTGCTATGGCTATGGCTGGATAAACGTGTCCCCCAGTTCCACCGCCTGATAATAAAACTCTCATTTTATCCTCTCCTGTTAATTAATTTTGACATGTTTTGAGATATTTAGGACTATTCCTATAGCACTCATAAATATTACAAGGGAAGTTCCCCCATAACTTATAAATGGTAATGCAACTCCTGTAACTGGCATTGATGATGTTGCTACAGCAATATTTAAAGCTGCCTGTATTCCTATTTGTGCACCAATTCCTATAACTACCATACAAGCAAATATATTGTCGCATTTTAATGCTATTCTTACGCATCTATACACTAGTATAACAAATAACATTATAACTACTGCACAACCTATAAGACCTAGCTCTTCTCCTATTATAGCAAATATAAAGTCATTTTGGGGCTCTGGTATGTAAAACCACTTTTGCTGGCTCTTTCCTAGTCCCATGCCAAATAGTCCTCCAGAGCCTAATGCATAAAGCCCTTGAATGACTTGATACCCATTACCTAATGGGTCTTGGAAAGGGTCTAGAAATGATAATATACGCTTTAATCTATACTCTGAAGTTAATCCAAGTGCTAAGAATAATGCAATACCACTACCAAACATAAATCCAACTATTTTCATACTCATCCCTGCAACAAATATCATAACAAATGTTACTAATATTATAGTTCCTGCTGTTGACATGTTTGGTTGACCCATTATAAGTGTAAAAAATAAAAGTGGTACTAACATTAGTGGTATAAGCCCTTTTCTAAAAGACTTTATATTTTCATATTTTTTCTCTATTAATTTAGCTGTAATTATTATAGTTGCAAATTTAGCTATTTCAGCAGGTTGTATTGTAAATGCACCTACCCCTAACCATCTTCTAGCTCCGTTTGCTTTTATTCCAAGTGGAGTAAGTACTAATATAAGTAGTATTATAGATACTATACCTATAGGCTTTGTATTCTTTTTCCAGACCTTATAATCTACATTTGAAATAGTAATCATACAAATAAATCCTAGTATTGCATAAATTACATTTCTCTTTAGAAAATAATAAGCATCATGATGCTTAAAGGAGGATTGAACAAAGCTCGCACTAAACACCATGATGATTCCTATAAATACTAAAGTCATTGTAGTGTAAAATATCACACTATCAAACTCTGTTTTAACATTTTTTTCAATTTGTTTTTTTAAAGCTTCCTTAGTCATTAAAGACTTACCTCCATTCCCAAGACTAAGAGGTTACTTTAATTTGTTTACATTATCCTTGAAGTCATTACCCCTTACTTCATAACTCTTATACATATCCCAGCTTGCACAAGCAGGAGAAAGAAGTACTACATCATTTTCTTTTGCTATTTTATAAGATGTATTAACTGCTTCTTCCATATCTTTTACTAGATATATTTCTTTAAATCCTTTTTTAATTGCACATTCTTTTATTAAATTTGCTGTTTCCCCTAAAAGAACTAATGCTTTTACATTTTCTTTAGCTACTTCTAAAAATTCATCAAAAGTACTTTTCTTATCCATACCACCTGCTATTAATATTATAGGCTCCTTGTAAGACTGTACTGCCTTTATAGATGAATCTGGATTAGTAGCTTTAGAGTCATTTACAAATGTTACTCCATTTAGCGTTTTAACATATTCTTGTCTATGTTCTACCGCTTTAAATGTTTTTAGTACTTTTCTTATAACTTCTATGTCAACTTTTAGAACATATGCAATCATTGCTGCTGCCATACAGTTTTCTAAGTTATGATTTCCTGGTAAACTTAGCTCATCTTTGTTTAAAAGTACTATTTCTTTATCTAATCTTATAACTATATTGTTATTCTTATCTAAGAATATTCCTTCTTTTAATTCTGTAGTTCTTGAGAAGAATATTTTCTTAGCTTTAACTTTATCTTCTAATGCTCTTACATTTTCATCATCGTAATTTAGTATAGCAAAGTCTTCTTCACCTTGATTCATAAATATTCTAGATTTTGCTTGTATATAGTTTTTCATCGTATGGTGTCTATTTAAATGATCTTCTGTAAAGTTTAATATAGCACTAACACGTGGTTTAAAAGTGTCTATACTTTCTAATTGGAAGCTACTTAGCTCTGTTACTAATACAGAATCCTTAGTAGTAACCTCCACTGTATCTATAACAGGATTACCTATATTTCCAACGATATATGTATCATTGCTATTAGCTTTAAATATTTCTCCTACTAAACTTGTTGTAGTAGTTTTTCCATTTGTTCCTGTTATACCTATAAATACTGGATTATTAGTAGATAGTCTATAAGCTAATTCTACTTCTCCAATTAGTTCTATATTTTTCTCTTTTATCTTTAGTATAAATGGTAAATCTAGAGGAACTCCAGGAGATACCACTACTAATTCTATATCATCTATATTTTCTGGATGATATCCTAAGATATATTCTATATTGTCTAAGTCTTTTAATTCATTTAATATATCTTCTAGTTTTTCTTTTTCTTTTATATCATTTACTATTATATTAGCACCTAATTTATTTAAATGCTTTATTGTTGATATACCAGTTTTTGCAAGCCCTACTAATAGAACTTTTTTTCCATTAAGGTTCATTTTATTACCCCCACAATTAGAATATTGCTATTATTCCTATCCATGCTAAAACTACAGTAACTATCCAGAATGTAAATACCACTCTAGTTTCAGGCCATCCACATTGTTCAAAGTGGTGATGTATAGGTGCCATTTTGAATATTCTTTTTCCTCTTAGTTTGAAAGATCCTACTTGAAGTATTACTGATAATGCTTCTGCAAAGTATACTCCTCCAACTAATGGTATTAATAATATTGAATTAGTTAACACTGCAAATGCCGCAACTGCTCCACCTAATGCCATAGAACCAGTATCACCCATAAATATTCTAGCTGGGTATGAGTTAAATCCTAAAAATCCTAAACATGCTCCTACTGTAGCTGCTGCTAATACTGCAACATCAGGATTTGCAACTGTAGTGTATGATGCAAGTAACATAAAGAATATTGAAACTATTAAAGTTATTCCTGATGCTAACCCATCTAATCCATCAGTTAAGTTTACTGCATTTACTATACCTATTATTATAAATGTCATTATAGGTACGTATAATGGTCCTAAGTTTATATATGCATCTGTAAATGGTATTATAAGCTGCGCTGCACTTGGCGATGCACTATATTGATAATATGATATATATATAGCAAGTGCAAATTGAAGCACTATTTTTTGCCAAGGCTTTAAACCTAAAGATCTTCTTTTCTTTATTATTATAAAGTCATCTAAAAATCCTACCATACCAAATCCTATTATTGATATAAGACCTATTATTAAATCATTTCCAATTTGACTTCTAGTAAGCCCTGTTATTAGTATTGCTACCATCATTAATATTCCACCCATAGTAGGTGTTCCATTTTTTGCTAAATGTGTTTGAGGACCATCATCTCTAACCGTCTGCCCAAACTTAAATTTTGTTAACATTGGTATAAAAATTGGTCCTAATATTATTACTATTAGAAATGAAATCAATGATGTATACGTAAGTTCTGTTATTCCTAACATAATATATCTCCTCTCCCTTGCTGGCTATTTCTTTTGTTAATTACTTATTAAGATGTTCTACTATTTCTTCTAATTTCATACCTCTAGATGCTTTAACTAAAACTACATCTTCTTTATTTACTAAACTATCTATTTTACTTATAGCTTCTTCTTTAGTTTCAAAATGATATGCATTTTGGCTATTAAATCCTAATTTTACTGCCTCATCTTTTATAAACTTTGAATCATTACCTATAGTTATTAATAAGTCAGTATTTTTAACTGCTTCTTCTCCTACTAATCTATGTCCATACTCTGCATGTTCACCCATTTCAAACATGTCTCCAAGTATAGCTACTCTTCTTTTATTATATCTTCCTAATATTTTTAGAGCTGCTTTCATAGAATCTGGACTAGCATTATATGCATCATTTATGATTGTTAGGTTTTCATTTTTTATTATGTCTAGTCTCATTTTTGTAGCTTTGAAGTTTTTTAACCCTTCTTTTATCTTATCTAGTGAAATATTTAAACTCATTCCAACTAAAACTGCTGCCATTGCATTGTATATATTGTGTTCACCTACTGTAGGTATAAATATTTCTTCTTTAGAACCATTTATTATACATGTAAATGTTATACTATCTTCATTCATTTCATAGCTCTCACAATATATATCATTGTCTTTTGTAAATCCAAAAGTTTTTAGATTATAGTTAAGTTCTTTGTTTTTTAAGGTTGATAAAAACTTATCATCTCCATTAACTATTAATGTGCATGAAGAATCAAAATTTGTGGCTATTTCAAGTTTAGCTTTTAATATACCTTCTTGAGATCCTAAATTTTCTATATGAGATAACCCTATATTAGATATTACTCCTATTTTGGGATTAACTATATTAGCTAGGTATTCTATTTCATTGAAACCTGACATCCCCATCTCTATAACTGCACATTCATGACTGTCATCTAATTTAAATAATGTTAATGGAACTCCTAATTGATTATTTAAATTACCTTCGTTTTTTAAAGTATTAAACTTTGATGATACTGCTGAGTATACCATATCCCTTGTAGTTGTTTTACCAACACTACCTGTTATTCCTATATATGGTATATCAAATTGCTCTTTATAATATTTCGCTATATCACCAAGTGCTACCTCAGTATCTTTGACTTCTATTAAATTTATGTCCGAACTATCTAATTTTATGCTACTACTTTCATTTTTTATAAAAGTTTTGCATCCATTTTCATATGCTGAGCACATAAACTTATGTCCATCTAAGTTTTCACCTACTATAGCAACAAATGCATTTTTGTCATTTGCATTTCTACTGTCTATAACTATATCTTCAATACAGAAATTTTCATCGCCTAGTATTAATTTACCTTTCGTTGCAATAACTATATCAGCTACTGTTAGACTTTTCATCTTTCAACCTCCTTTAAGTTATTAAATTTAACTTAATTTTCTGAATAAAGGGCAATGTATGTGTTATACATTGCCCCCCTTCTACTCTTAACTTTATAATTATATAATATATTATTGTTTTTTTGAAGGTATTTCTAACAGATGTTAATAATCTTTTGCTTTTCAATTACAAATTTTTACATTTCCCTCCAGAAGTATTATAGTTCTTTTATATCTATTAATTATTTAAAATAAAGTGCTATACTAGATTCTTCATCTACCTTTATACCAGGTTTTGGAAACATATCAATAACCTTAGTCCCTTTAGGAATTTCTATATCTGTGTCTAAGTTAGGTATTAAGTTAACATCTTCTAATGCCTTAACAGCATCTTCTATAGCTAAGTCCCTTACGTCTGGAACTGTAACTTTATTTTTTTCAAATTCTTCTTTTTCTTCTTCACTATATTTTGGCTCTACTCCTAAATAAGGTAGTGCATCATTCATTATTTCTTTTACTATAGGTCCTGCTGTTGTACTACCAAAAGCACTTACCCCTGTTGGTTCATCAACTATTGCAAGTACTACTATTTGTGGATCATCAGTTGGAGCTATGCCTATAAATGAACATATATATTTTCCTTGTGCATACCTTCCATCTATAACTTTTTGAGCAGTACCTGTTTTTCCACCTATTCTATACCCTGGGATATATGCAGCTTTACCTGATCCTTGGCTTACAACAGATTCTACTATGTCCATCATCTTCTTTGATGTTTCTTCTGATATTACTTGTTTAACTTTCGTAGGTTTTATTTCCTCAATTACATTCCCTTGATTGTCTGTATAAGCTTTTACAAATCTAGGCTCCATTCTATTACCATCATTAGCTATAGATGATATTGCAGTTATTAGTTGTATTGGAGTTACAGATATAGATTGGCCAAAAGATATAGTAGCTAACTCTACTGGACCAACATTTTTTTCATTATATAGTATACCTTTTGCTTCTCCTGGAAGATCTATATTTGTTTTATCCATAAATCCAAATCCTTCTATGTAATCATATAACTTTGATACTCCTAATCTATTACCAACTTCTATAAATACAGGGTTGCAAGAATTTTGCACTCCTTCTTTAAAACTTTGCTCTCCATGAGGTCTATAATGTCTCCAACATTTTATTCTTTGACCTTTGATAGTTACTCCACCTGTACATGTGAACTTATCATTTTCTTTTATTACATTTTCTTCTAATCCTGATGATGATGTTATAAGTTTAAATGTTGAACCTGGTTCATATGTATCACTTATAGCTGGATTTCTCCACATTTTATAATATCCTTGTATCTTATCTTTTTCACTGTATTTATCTAATTCTTCTTGATAGTATGGATATATTGGAGTTCTTGGGTCATTTGGGTCATAATCTGGCTTAGATGCTAGAGATAATATATCTCCTGTTTTAGGATCCATTGCTACAACTGTTACCCTTTTAGCATTATTAATTTCATAAGCTTTTTGAACAGCTTTTTCAGTATAATGTTGTATTACTTCATCTATTGTAAGTACTAACCCCTTACCTTGAACAGGTTCATAGTATTGTTCCATTCCTCTTGGTATTTCTCTTCCTGATGCATCAGTACTTACTATTAATTTTCCTGCCTGACCTTTTAAATACTTATCATATTGCATCTCAATACCTGCTATTCCTTGGGAATCACTTGATGTATGCCCTAATACATAAGAAGCAAAGTTTCCATATGGATAGTACCTTTGATTGTCTTCTGCTACCCATATACCAGGTATTTTAGCTTCTCTTATTTTTGTTGCTTTTTCATCATCTATCCATCTTTCTATTTTAACTAATGCCATATTTTTTTTATTTACTTGCTTATATACGTCTTCATATTCTTTGTCTAAAATTTCAGCTACTTGTGTTGCTGCACTTTTTTTGTCTTTGACTTCTACAGGCTTACACCACACAGTGTATTTTGTAACACTTACGGCTAGTTCTTTCATGTTTCTATCATATATAGTTCCTCTTTTAGGCTCTATAGGAATTTCTCTAGTTTGTTGTTCAATTGCCTTAGTACTTAACCACTCCCCTTTTACGAGTTGAAGATATCCTGTTCTAAATGTTAGTCCCAAAAAAAGAATACATGCTAACATAAGAACAAGCACTAACCTCTTTTTGCTTATTCTTTTTACTTTTTTACTCAATTGTTTCCCCCCTTACTACTTAATCTGTATGTATCTTATTTGATTCTTTGTAGGATAATCCATATTAAGTTCTTCTCTAGCTCTTTTTTCTATTTCCTGTATTGAGGTTTTAGTATCTGCATTAGCTTTTGCTTCCTCTAGCCTTATTTCTTCTTTTCTCAATTCTTTTTTAAGATTACCTATGCTATATTTAAGTTCCCCTATTACTGAATAGCCACATATATTTATTATTAATGTCATAAAAACTCCTACTACTAATGAAAAAATAAAAATCATTTTTTTTATTTTTTTTACTCTTATAATTTTATGTTTATTCTTTTTTCTCTTTTTATATTCGTTTATATCCTTGATTTTATTATTTTTTTCCATTAATCCACCTTCACTTTATCTTCTGATTTATTTTATATAAAATTCTTTCTAAGTTTAAATTTGTAAATTATTTATATATTTCAAGTTTATGCACTACCTTCCTTTAAACTTTCATCGTAAAATAAATACAATAACAAACAAAAAAACTAGGAAATGATTATATATAACAAAATAATTTTTTCTTATTACATTAATTTACATAATCTATTTAATAAAATTTTGTCTTTATGAAAATAAAAAAGAGTGTTTTATGATTTTATAATCACAACACACTCTTTTTATATTATATTCTTTCACATACTCTTAGTTTTGCACTTCTACTTCTTGGGTTAACTTCTATTTCTTCATCACTTGGTAATATTGGTTTTCTTGTTATTACTTTTACAAGTGATTCTTTGTCACATTGACACATTGGTATATGAGATGGACATACACAATCTAATGCTAAGTCTCTAAATTCATTTTTTACTATTCTATCTTCTAATGAATGGAATGTTATTATACAAACTCTTCCACCTTTATTCATTATAGATACTGCATCATCTATCATTTTAGTTATTACACCTAATTCATTATTTACTTCTATTCTTATAGCTTGGAAAGTTCTTTTAGCTGGATGTGGTCCATCTATTCTAGCTTTTTTAGGTATTGCCTTTTTTATTACTTCTACAAGTTCACCTGTTGTTTCTATAGGTTTTTCTTTTCTTTCTTCAACTATAAACTTAGCAATACGCTTTGACCAATTTTCTTCTCCGTATTCTTTTATTATTTTGTGTAATTCATCTTCACTATATGTATTTACAACATCATATGCAGAAAAATCACATCTTACGTCCATTCTCATATCAAGTGGTGCATCTTGCATATATGAAAATCCTCTATCAGCTTCATCTAATTGATGAGATGATACTCCTAAATCAGCTAAAACTCCATCTATTTTATTTACACCGATTTTTTCTAATTCTTCTTTTATATTTTCAAAGTTACTATGAACAAATCTTACTCTATCGCTATATTCACTTAATCTTTCTTTTGCTGTAGCTATAGCATTTTTATCTTGGTCAAATCCTATAAATAATCCTTTATCTGATAATCTTTTTACTATTTCCTTTGAGTGTCCAGCACCACCCATTGTACAGTCTACATACACTCCATCTGGTTTTATATTTAAATTATCTATACACTCATTTAAGAGTACTGATACGTGATTAAATTCCATTTTGATATTCTCCTTAACCTAACTTTATTCTTCTGTGTTTTCTTTTTTTGATTTTTTTGATAAGTATATATGACAAATAATACCACCTATAATTCCTATTAAACTAATAGCTTGTGCCATTCTTATAGGCCCTAGCATTAAACTATCCGTTCTAAGACCTTCTATAAAGAATCTTCCTGTTGAATATAATATAATATAATATACTATTATTTGCCCTTCATATTTCTTTTTCTTTCTAAATAACCATAGGAATAAAAATATACCTAAATCCCAAATAGATTCATATAAAAATGTTGGATGAACCTTTACACCATCTACCATTATGCCCCAAGGTAGCGTTGTTGGTCCTCCATGAGCTTCTCCATTTATAAAATTGCCCCATCTACCTATAGATTGAGCTAAAGGCATACCTATTATAACTGTATCTGCCATTTTTAAGAAATTTATTTTTCTTATTTTTGTAAATATGTACCCAGCTAATACTCCACCTATTAAGGCTCCATGTATAGCCATTCCTCCACCTCTAAAGTTTAGTATTTGAGAAGGATATTGAGAATAATATTCCCAATTAAATATTACATAATACAGCCTTGCACATAATAAGCCTGTTGGTATAGCAACTATGGCTAAATCTAGTACATCATCTTCTTTAATTCCAACTCTTTTAGCTTCCCTTAAAGCTATTATAGTTCCTAAAATCATTCCTGTAGCCATTAGTATCCCATACCACATAACATCTATCCCAAATATGTTAAATGCTACTCTGTCCATATTTTTCACCTCTTGAATTTGTTTTTTATTTAATTGTAAATATAAAACTTGTATAAATTATGAATTTCTCTGTAATATTTTAATAATATTAATATATCTTATATATGCTAATTATTCAATGTTAATAGTATTATATTTAATATTTAGCTAATTTTATTTATATAGACATATTAGTTACTTGGAAGTAAAATATTATAGATAAGTATATACTTGAGGTGAAGATATGGAAAAAAAATATTCAATGCCTATATATCATAAAATCGCTCTAGATATAGCTAATAAAATTCACCTTGGAGAAATTAAAGAAGGTAGTTTACTAAAGGGAAGATCTTCTCTTGCTGCTACCTATAATGTTTCTCCTGAGACAATTAGAAGAGCTATGAAAATACTAGAAGATTTAGGCGTAGTTTCTAGCGTTAAAGGAAAAGGTATTTTAGTTTTATCATCGGATAAAGCACTTTCTTTTCTAAATAAGAACCAAAATATTACAAATGTATCATCATACAAATCTAATTTAAATAAACTTTTAGCATCAAAAACTAAGTTAGAAAATGAAATACTTGATAATATAAATAAAATAATAGACTACTCTAGTAGGCTAGCCAATATAAACCCTTTAGTTCCTTTTGAATTTGAGATAACTAAAGAATGTAGAGTTATAGGTATGACTTCTGGAGAAACTAAGTTTTGGCAGCATACTGGCGCTACAATAGTTGGTGTTAAAAGGAATGGAGAACTTATGATTTCACCTGGACCCTACATAGAATTTATGGAAAATGATATATTATTAGTTGTTGGGGATAGCAGTATCCACCATTCAGTTCCTTCATTTTTATATGAGGATGACACTAAAAATGATGTTTAAGCACAAATAAAAGCAGATTATGTCCTGTGATAATCTGCTTTTATTATATAAATTAATTGTTTATTTTTTCTATATTGTATTTTGCTGACTTTCTATCTTTATATAAGCTTGATTTTTTGCTTACTACATATATATTTTCTTGTTTAACTTCTTCTCTAAGAGCCTTAATAATAGATACAATGCTTAATAAAACTATTATAGTGAATGGAAATGCTGATACTATAGACACCATTTGTAGTGTATCTAGTCCTCCTGAAAGTAAAAGTGCTATTGCAAGAAGAGCTTGTATTAATCCCCATGCTATCTTTTTACTTCCTTTAGGATTTAAATCTCCATTTGATGTAAACATTCCTAATACATATGTTGCTGAATCTGCTGATGATATAAAGAATGTACATAAAAGTACCATAGCTACTATTGATAGCATTCCTCCAAATTGATATTGAGAAAATACTTCAAATAAGGCTAATTCCGTGACCTTTGTTGCACCTTGTACAAACGCTGGGCCTAAGTGTATACCTAAGGTTCCAAACACTGTAAACCATACTATACAAACTAGGGCTGGTGCTAAAGTTACACCTACGATAAATTCTCTTATTGTTCTACCTTTTGATATTCTTGCTATGAATACCCCAACAAATGGTATCCAAGCTATCCATAGCGCCCAGTAAAATACTCTCCACTGACCTATCCATTCTTTGCTTGGATCCATGTATATACTTTGAGATATAAACTCTGTTAAGTATGCTTGTGTTCCATTTCGAAGATTATCTATCATCTCTAATTTAGGTCCTATTATTATTGCTCCAACTAATATAAATACTGCTAAACTTAAGTTTACATTAGATAATATCTTTATTCCTTTATCAAGCCCACTAGTTGAACTTAATATATATAAAACAGTTGCTATAGCTATTATTATTATTTGTAACTTTAAAGTGTTTTCTATGTTAAATACATATTCAAGTCCACCTGCTATTTGCATAGTTCCCATACCTAAAGATGTTGCTATACCTGTTACTGTTGTAAATACTGCTAGTATATCTATTGTTTTTCCTATTGGACCTCTTACTCCATCTTCTCCAAGTATAGGTAAGAATATGCTACTTATAAGCCCTGGTGAATCTTTTCTAAATTGGAAGTATGCAAGTGCTAGTCCCATTATAGAATATGCTGCCCATGGATGAAGTCCCCAGTGTATATAAGACTGTTGCATTGCAAATGTTACTGCCTCGTTAGAAGCAGGTGTAGCCCCTATTGGTGCTATAAAATGTTTCATTGGTTCTATTGTACCGAAAAATATTAATCCTATTCCCATTCCTGCTCCAAATAGCATAGAGAACCAAGATAGTTTACTAAACTCTGGTTTATCATTATCTTTACCAAGTTTTATATCTCCGTATTTGCTGCAAACTAAAAATATTGCAAAACCTACTAATATTAACATGGTTATTATGTAAACCCAACTGAAATTTTGTATTATGACATTAAACATGTTGTTAGATATTTCTTTGAATTTATCTGGAAATGCTATACCAGAAAAGACTACTGATATTGACAGTATCAACGATAATAAAAATACATAATTCGTTTTATTTTTGTTGTATATGTTGTTCAAATTAATTCCCCCTAATTCTTCATTTATTTAGGTGACTTAATCAAAAGTTTTTATAACCTACAACCTCATTATATTGTCAAGTTGTATCTTGTGTCAACAAAAGACCTCTGTTTTCTCTTAATTTATACAATTTAAATACATTGAAATTCCAGTACTTGTATTCATTTATAATTTTTTTATTTTTCTATTGACTTTTCACTATAAAAAATAGCTAACTCTCATGAGTTAGCTATTTTTTATTTTCCACTTGGTTCAACTATAGATATTACACAATATTCTTCTTTTAAGTGACTGTGTAATCTTTTTTCTACTTCACTAAATTCTATTGATTTTAGTACATCTAGATAGTCTAGTAAATTTATATCCTTAAATTTATAAGATATAAAGTTATTAGCTATAAAGTTTACAGAGTCAAAGTATTTTAAAAAGTTTCCTATTTTCTTTTTCTTTATTCTTTCAAACTCTTTTTCATCTAAGCCTTCTTTTTTATATTTTTCTACATATTCTAATATTTTATTCTTTACTTCTCTTGGATTATTCGAATCTCCACCTATTATTGTAAATGCATAGTCGATTTGAGATGAGAACCCTGCTCCAAAGTTTTCATTAATTAATCCACTCATATATAAATCTTCATATAGTCTGCTACCTTTTTTAAATATTATATCTATTAATATTTCAGTAGCTATTTCTTTTTTAAGTAGTTCATTTCCTTTTATACCTACATTATCATCCTTAAATGCTATATTAAACATTGGCATAGATATAGGGAACTTCGCAACTACTTCCTTTTGATTTACTTCTTTAGGTTCATTTGGATAAAATTTTTCTATTTTATGAGATAACTTGTCTACATCGTAGTTATTAGATTTTTTAACAACATCCATAACCTTATCTACCTCTAAGTCACCAACAACAAATAGTGCCATATTTTCTGGGTTATAAAAAGTATTATAGCATTTGTATAATTCTTCTTTTGTTATTTTATATATACTATCAACTGTACCTGCAATGTCTACTCTTACTGGATAATTAACATATAATGCTTTAAGACAGTTAAAGTATACATTCCAATCTGGATCATCATTATACATTTTAATTTCTTGTTCTATTATTCCCTTTTCTTTTTCCACATTTTCATCTGTAAAATAAGGAGTTTGTACATAGTCTATTAAATGTTCTAAACTCTCATAGAAATTTTCAGTACATGAGAATAAATATGCTGTCATAGTAAAGTTAGTAAATGCATTTGCACTTGCTCCCCATTTAGAAAATTTATCAAAAGCATTTCCGCCATCTGGTTGTTCAAACATTTTGTGTTCTAAAAAATGTGCTATTCCTTCATTTACCCTTATTTTTTCATTTTCTCCAATAGGTACAAATTCTAGTTCATTAGAACCATAGTTTGTAGCTAATACTGCATATTTTTTAGTAAATCCTTTTTTAGGCATAAAGTAAACATCAAGTCCATTTTCTAACTTTTCATAGTACATTTCTTCATTTAGTATATCATTAACTATTTTATCCATATCTATCACCTCACTAATTTCTTAAGAAATATATAGTATCAAGTTCTATATTTTCAAATGCTTTAACTATATCTTCAATTTCTACGCCTGCCACTTTGTTTATTATTTCTTCTACTGTAGAATTTGTTTTACTCATTCCCTGTGCAAAATAAAAATCAGACATTCCTCCTATGCTATCTCCTAATGATTTCATAGAGTTTATTAAAGCACTTTTACTGTTTTCAATTTCTTCTTTAGATATTTCTCCTTTTTTAACACTATCTAATTGCTTACCTACTAATTCCACTGTTTTTTCATAGTTTTGAGATTCTATTCCAGAAGATACAAATAATATAGATTTGTATTTTTCAACTGATGAATATATATAGTAACATAAGCTTTCTTTCTCTCTTATATTTACAAACATCTTAGAATGTGGTCCACCACCTAATACATTAGAACCAACTATTAGTGGATAGTATTTATTTTCATCACTATAGTCTATATTTGCTCTATATCCCATTACTAATTTACCTTGAGTTATATCCATTTTTTCTTCAATAGTTTTTACTTTTTCTACTTTCTTTTCATAAGTAGCTCTTGGTATATCTATTATTTCATCTCTTTCAAAAGTAAAGTTTTTAGTTATTGTTTCTTTTACTTCTTCCTCATCAAAATCTCCTTCTACAACTATGTCTATTGGAGATGTTTTTATTATTTTCTTGTAATGTTCGTATAAGTCTTTTTCGTTTATTTTTTCTAAATCTTCTTCGTATCCATATTCACTTATACTATATCTTTCATCTTTGCACATTTCCTCAAAACATCTTTCAAGTGCATATCTACCTTTATCATTGATTTTTGCTTGTATTCTATCTTTTAAGTTTCTTTTTTCTATATCTACGTAATCTTTTTTAAATCCATTATCTATTACTAAAGGTTTATTTAATACTTCATTAAAAAACTCAATTACATCTTTAAATATCTTTTCATCTAAATATTTTTGATTAGTACTTATTATTTTAAAACTTATTACTTGACGTTCTCCTCTTTTAGATACATCTCCCATAACAGATGAACCATATAAATCATCTAACTTATGTGATATTTCTCTTGAACTTTGATATTTCTCGCATCCACTAGTTATTATAGCAGGTAATAATGCATTTTTTGTTACTTCTTCTCTGTCTAATAGTCTTTGTATATATATACTAACTAAATTAGACTTAAACTTACTTGCAGGTATTAATGTTAAATTAATATTTTGACCTAAGCTTATTTTTTTTACGTCTTTTTCCATCTTATCCTCCTACGTATTCATTAATGATATTCTTGTAAAAAGTTCATCAACTATAGAATCTATCTTTTTTTCAGGGTCTATATAGTAAAATTTAGTATTTCCCATATCAAGATTTTTAAGTATACTATCTACTAAATACCTTGTGTATATACTATCTATTGCGCATGTAGGAAAAACAACATACAATGTGTTTATTCCATATTCTAACAATTCTTCCCCATCTTTTATTATATCGTCTTTATTATTTTCTAAAAGAGGCATTTTTATTTGAATTCTATCATCTTTATCTTCATATTCTATGTATGTTTTTATTTTTTCTCTAAATAATATATCTTGTTCTAAATTGTTTTTATCCTCAAATCCTATTAATAGTACTCCAGCATCATCATCTATTTCATTTATTTTTCTTATTACTTCATTTTTATAAACCATAGCTAAATTATTCGATTTATAAAGTGGTTCTAATATTTCTACATTAAATAAATCATGATGAACTAGTGTTAATTTTTCATATCTTTCTTTAAATATTTTGTAGTCTTTTCCTTCTGTCATAAACAAAGGACATACTATTATTTTTTTATACCTACTTTCTACTATATTTTCTATACTTTTTTCAAAATATGGTTTTGAGTACATATACGTATTTACTACCTCATATCCTTCTCCTAAATGAAGTTTTAACTTTTCTTCGATTTCTTTTGTCTTCCTTTTAAAATCGCTATCTCCTAAGTCTGTGTAATAAGATTTATATTTATATAAATCACTTATACCCGTTATAAATGATTTATACCCATTTTCATAATATATTTGAGTAGTTCTTTCTCTTATATTATAATTTCTATCTTCACCCTCAGATACTAATAACACTAAAGTTTCTTCTTTTTCACCTATAGGTTGTACTTCTTTTATGTTTACACTTTCTTTAATAAAAAAAATAAATGAGTTTAATACTATAAAGGAAATTAAAAAAGCATAAGGTAGATTTTTATATTCTTTATATATTATTATCTGTCTATAAAATATTATGGCACTTATAATTATAAATATATTTTCCATATAGCCTTTTAGTATTAAACTTAATCCTATGGCTATAAATAAAGTAATCAAAATTAACATACTATCAACTCCAAAAATGGTTTTTGATGTACATGCCTAGTTTACATCTGTTATATATATGATGTATAATTAATATGTATGTCTAAAATAACAAAGTATAACTTAATAACCCATAATGTGACTTTGTTAAAATAGTATAATAAATTTAATAAGCTGATATTTACAACATGCAGGTTGTTTAAATTATCATAAAAGAGAGGACGATGAATATGAAATTAGGTATAGTTGGTTTACCAAATGTTGGTAAAAGTACACTATTTAACGCAATAACTCAAGCAGGTGCAGAATCTGCAAACTACCCTTTCTGTACAATAGAGCCAAATGTTGGTGTTGTGGCTGTTCCAGATGAAAGATTAGATAAATTAAAAGAGTTATATGATTCTAAAAAGATAGTTCCTACTGCAATAGAATTCTGCGATATAGCAGGTCTTGTTAGAGGAGCTTCTAAAGGTGAAGGACTTGGAAATAAATTTTTATCTCATATAAGAGAAGTTGATGCTATAGTTCACGTTGTTAGATGTTTTGAAGATCCTAACGTTGTTCACGTTGATGGAAGTGTTGATCCACTTAGAGATATAGAAACTATAAACTTAGAATTAATATTCTCTGATATAGAGATATTAGATAGAAGAATACAAAAAACTCAAAAAGCTGCTAAGGCAGATAAGTCTTTAGTTTCTGAATTAGAGTTTTTAAATGCTATAAAAGCAACTTTAGAAGATGGTAAGTGTGTTAGAACTATGGATTTCACTGAAGATGAGCAAACTTTTGTTAACTCATTAAACTTACTTACTTCAAAGCCAGTAATATACGCTACAAACGTAAGTGAAGATGATTTAGCTGATGAAGCTGCAAACAATCCATACGTAAATAAAGTTAGAGAATTTGCTGCTACTGAAAATGCTGAAGTTGTTGTTGTTTGTGCTCAAATAGAAGCAGAAATATCTGAACTTGATACTGATGAAGAAAAGAAAGAATTCTTAGAAACTTTAGGTTTAGAACAATCTGGTCTAGATAAATTAATAAAATCTTCTTATGCTTTACTTGGACTTGTTTCTTACTTAACAGCTGGTCCTCAAGAAGTTAGAGCTTGGACTATAAAAGTTGGTACTAAGGCACCTCAAGCTGGTGGAAAGATACACTCTGATATAGAAAGAGGATTTATACGTGCAGAAACTATAGCATTTGAAGATTTAGCTCAAGTTGGTACTATGACTGCTGCTAAAGAAAAAGGATTAGTTAGACTTGAAGGTAAAGATTATGTAGTTAAAGATGGAGATGTTATATTATTTAGATTTAACGTATAATAAATAATTTTAAGTATCTATAAATTTTTATATTTATAGATACTTTTTTGTTTCCTAATAAAATATATTTGCTTAGTAATTGAGTATAATCTATAAATTAAAATGATAGTAATATTAAATATGTAAATCAATTATTCTAAAATATAAAAAAGAGTTACCAATTAAGGTAACTCTTTTTTATATTTAATTAAGCATTTTTCTTTATATCCATATTAGCAAATTTTTGTCTATTTACTAAGAATAATCCAAATAATACTAATGCAACTACTACTCCTACTCCATTTGATAATGTAGCATTTAATCTAAATCCTTCTGGAGCTTGTAATATATATGACATACATACTGATGTCATATATGTTGCTGGTACTAAAGTTATCCAATAATTAACATTGTTCTTTATTAAATATACTGTAGCTGTCCATAAGAATATTGTAGCTAATGTTTGGTTAGACCAAGCAAAATATCTCCATATTATGTTAAAGTCTATTGTAGTTAAGAATATACATACTATGAATAATGGTATAGCTATCTTAAATCTACTCATGAACGTATCTTGCTTTATATTAAATGAGTCAGCTATTGTAAGTCTTGCACTTCTAAATGCTGTATCTCCACTTGTTATAGGACAAGCAACAACCCCAAGTACTGCAAGTATTGAACCTACTTGACCTAATAATGACTTAGATATTAATCCAACAACTCCTGATTGACCACCAAATTCAGCTAATGCCGCTTGTAGTGATAAACTATCTCCAAAGAATGCTATTGAAACTGCACACCATACTAATGCAACTATACCTTCAACAACCATTGCTCCATAGAATACTTTTTTACTTTCTCTTTCGTTGTTTATACATCTAGCCATCATAGGTGACTGAGTTGCATGGAATCCTGATATTGCCCCACAAGCTATTGTTACGAATAAGAATGGGAATAAAGATAATCCCTCTGGATGCATATTTTGTAAAGTTAACTCTGGCATTACCATAGTTCCATTTATATTACCTACTATCATAGCTCCTGCTAATCCTATAGCCATAAATAATAAAGCTGCTCCAAATAATGGATATATCTTACCTATAACCTTATCAACTGGTAAAACAGTTGCAGCTATATAGTATATTATTATTAGTACTATCCATACTATTTGATCTACACCTGTCATAGATTTTAAAAGACCTGCTGGTGATGTAACGAAAACTGTACCAACTAATATAAGAAGTATTACTGAGAATACCCTCATTACTGTTTTCATCTTTCCACCTAAGTATATACCAACTATTTCAGAAACTGACATACCATCATGCTTCATTGATATAACCCCTGAGAAGAAGTCGTGAACTCCTCCTGCAAATATAGTACCAAACGTTATCCATAAAAATGCTACTGGACCAAATAATGCCCCCATTATAGCACCAAATATAGGACCTGTTCCTGCTATATTTAAAAATTGTATTAAAAATACCTTGTACCAAGGCATTGGAATGTAATCTATTCCATCTTGTAATCTTACTGCTGGAGTTTGATTATTATCACTTAACTTAACCATTTTGTCTACATAAGTTCCGTAAGTGAAATATCCAACTATAAGTATTGCTAAGCATACTAAAAATGTTATCATACCTTTTCTCCTTTTTAAAACTTTATTCTTTAAGTTTTTGTATTAATTATTCCAAGGATATAATAACGTTTTTTTGACTTTTAAAGATATATTTTTACATGAAATGCATAAATAATAACATAAAATACAATTATATATGCATAATTTTTCTAAATTCTTTTATATTACTTCTACTAACAGGTATCTCTGTGTTTATATCTTTTAATTTTAACTTATATGTACTATTAAACCATGGTATTATTTCTTTTATCTTATATACATTTACAATAAAAGATCTATGTGTCTTAAAGAATATTTCTTTTCCTAGATTTTTTTCAAACTCTTTTATACATCCCTTTACTATGTATTCATTATCTTTTGTAAATACTATAGTCTCTCTTTCTCTTGCCTCACAATAATATATATCTTCTATATTAACTACTATTAACTTATCATTTTTCCATAAGCTAACACTAGATAAATTTTTCTTATTTTCAATTGTTACTTCCTCGTAATTATTAGTGCTCTCATCTAGTGCATCACTCTTTTCAAGCTTTTTTAACATAGATACAATTCTATCATCTGAGTATGGCTTTAATATATAATCAAAAGCTTCTAATTCAAATGCATCTACTGCATGTTCTTTGTAAGCTGTTATAAAAACTATTTTGGGGCTTTTTTTAAATTGTCTTACTGTTTTTGCAAGTAGCATACCATCTAGCATAGGTATATTTATATCTAAAAATATTACATCTACGCTATTTTCTTGTATAAATTTTAGTACATCTACTCCATTATCAAACTCATTTATCACTTCTATATTACTAAAATTATTTATAAAATATTTTAGTTCTTCTCTTGCTGGAAACTCATCTTCAACTATTATAGCTTTCATCTAGCATCCCCTTTCTATACTTTAAATTCTATCTTAGTTCCTGGATTTAACCTCTTTATATCTAAACCATGTCCATATATTAACTTAAGTCTTAAATGAACATTATAAAGACCTATCTTATTTTCTGACATATTATTATTATAAACTCTATTAATTATCTCTTGATCTATAGTTAACCCGTCATTTTCTACCCATATTTTAGTTCTATCTTTATCTTTTTTAACTCCTATTACTACTACACCATGTCCTCCATTTTTTCTTATTCCATGTATAATTGCATTTTCTACTAGAGGTTGTATTATAAGGCTTGGTATCTTCACTTTTATATCCTCATCTATATCATAAATAACATTTAATTTATCTCCAAATCTTGCCTTTTCTATTTCTACATAAGCTTTTACTTGCTCTAATTCTTTATTTATATCAATTAGATTGTCTGTAACTTCTAGATTATACCTCATATAAGTAGAAAGATTTATAATAAGCTTTCTTGCTTTATCTGGATCAATTCTTATAAAGGATGTTATAGTATTTAATGCATTAAATAAAAAGTGAGGATTTATTTGGGTTTGTAGAGCTTTTATTTCTGCTTTATTTTTAGCCTCTTTCATTTTTTCAATTTTTGATACTTCCATTAATGTAGATATCATTTGAGATAGTCCTATGGCTAGCGCTTTTTTTGAATGACTCATATCATATTGCTCTGTATAATATATTTTTAGACTTCCTATGACTTTATTAGATTCAGTTAAAGGTATTATCATGACTGTTTTTAAATTTACTTTCTCACTTACAGAATATCCTTCATTTTCTACTTTTATATTTAATATTTTATTTTTTTCCATAGATTCTTTGGTTATATCACTAAGACCTGTAGATCTATTAAATATTTCTTCTCCTATTCCTACATAGGCTAATACTTTTTCTCTATCTGTTATTGCTACTGAATCTGAGTTAATTTCATCTTTTATTATTTGACATATAATTCTTAAGGAATCTTTATTTATAGACCTAAAGTAAGGTAGTGTCTTATTTGCTATATCTAGCGCTAACTTTGATTGAAATGCTGCTACTTCATCCTTTTCTTTTTTTATAGCTTGTACAATAGATACTAAAAAACCTATACCAATTTGACCTACTATCATTGGTATATATATTTTATGTATAATATTTACTGCTACATTATGTGGCTTCGAAATCAAATATATTAACAACATAGTAAAACTTTCTGATATTACACCACATAAAATACCATATATCCATCTATATTTATCATCTATTCTTTTGTAAAAATATCCCGATATAATTCCTGCAAATATACTAGATATAAAACATGGAAAAGAGGTTATGCCATGTATATCTATTATATATCTATGAACTCCTGATATTACACCCGATACTATACCAACTAAAGGTCCAAATAATACACCTCCAGATACTATGGCTATTATTCGAGTATTTGCAAGAGAACCTTGTACACTTATTCCATTGTAAGTACCAAGTATTGCTAATAAACTAAATATAATAGATATTATCATTAAATCTTTAGCTTTATATTTTTCTTTTTGAAATATGTACTTAAACCCCTTTATCTTAGTTATCATTATAAATAAAACTATTATTAAGCTTGATTTTTCTAGTAATGATAAAAATATTTTCCCTTCATTCATGAAATTTCTCCATTTTTTTAATATTAGTATAGACACTAAAAAGAGAAGTATTAAACTTCCCTTTTTAGTCTCTTTAATTATAAGGATTCTACCATAATTTTTCTGCTTTCCATTAACTTAGCTGCTGCTTTTTTAGCTATTTCTGTTTCACTAAAAGGTACTCTTTCACCTTTTATAAGTTGATATTCTTCATGTCCTTTTCCTGCAAAGACTATCATATCTCCTTCTTTAGCTATCTCTATAGCTTTTATTATGGCCTCTTCTCTATCTGGCACTTTTATATACTCACATTTTGAACCTTCAAATGACTTAGCTATATCATTTATTACATCCATTGGATCTTCAAAATCTGGGTTATCTCCTGTTAATATACATAAGTCACATTCTCTGGATGCAACATCTCCAAGTTCTTTTCTTCTTAACTTAGTTCTTCCTCCAACTGATCCAAATAAACATATCAATCTATTGTGATCATATTTTTTAAGAGTTTGAAGTATATTTTCTAAACTAACTCCATTATGAGCATAATCTATTATTACCGTTGCATAATCAAGTACAGGAAGTACTTCAACTCTACCTTTTACTTTAGCATTTTTAAGGGCATCTAACATTAATCTTTGGTCTATCTTTAAATATCTACAAACTGATATAACTGCTAGTGCATTGTATATACTAAAAGTACCTGGCGAACATATATATGCATTAAATATATCATCTTTAGTTTCTACATCAAAGCTTGTCCCTAATGAATCTAGTTCTCTAGAATACTTTATATTTTTAGCTTTTAAATCTGCATCTTTCTCTATCCCAAAAGTTTCTATATGACAAGTTGCATGTTTTATTATGTCCTTAGCATGCTTATCATCTATATTTATTATTCCATGGTCACATAATGTAAATAATTTAGCCTTACACTCTAAGTAATGTTCAAATGTTGGATGTTCTTTTGGCCCTATGTGGTCTGGAGATAAATTCGAGAATATTCCTATATCAAAGTTTACATCTTCAACTCTATTCATCATTATTCCACCAGAAGAAACTTCCATAGATACACATTTAACACCTTCATCTAGCATAGTTCTAAATATTCGGTGTAATTCATAACTTTCAGGAGTTGTATTAACTGTTTTTTCACTCTTACCATTGTAGAAAGTTCCATTAGTTCCTATAACCCCTGTGTTTATTCCAGCTTGGTTTAATACTTCACTTATATAATTAGTTATAGTTGTCTTTCCTTTAGTTCCTGTCACACCTATTACTTTTAATTCTCTTGATGGATTACCAAAGTAATTTGATGACATATTTGATAGTGCTATCCTACTATCTTTTACAAATAGCTTTATAGCATCTTCTCCTAATTCTACATCATCTTGTAGTATAAATACTCTTGTTCCTCTTTTATATGCATCTTTAGCATATTTGTGACCATCTACAGTCTCACCCTTTATCGCTACAAATATATATCCGTCTTCACATTTGGAAGAGTTGTATGCTATGTCTTTTATTTCTGTATTTTCTATTTCATTCCAAGGCTTTTGAGAGGTAAATTCTACCCCATTCATAACTTCTAATAATTTCATCTTTAGCCCTCCTAATAAGTCTTCTTATCTATGTAAGTATAGCACAATATTGAGTTTTTTGATAAAAAAAAATTATTGTTATACATATAACTTTTTATACAATTTTATACCTTTTATAAGACTTTAATGATTTAAGATACTAATTTTTATTATCTTTATAAAAGCAGAGTAGTATATACCACTCTGCTTTCTTTGTTTTTAGTCTTTAAATTATATATAAAGCTTATTTTAAGCTTCCTTAACTTTTTTACCACTATTTTCTATAGACTTTCTAGCTAAAACTTCTAGCGAATCTATATAAAATTTACCATCTAAATTGTTGTCATTTTTAAGTATTGAAAGCTCTGTACATCCTAGTATAACTCCATCACAATCATTTGACTTTAGATAGTCAATAATAGCATCGAATTTATTCATATTTGCAGGCTTTCCACTTTTTATATCATTGTAGATTATACTCATTACATCACTTTGTCTATCTTCATCTAGTGTTAAATAGTCTATTTCATATTTTTCACACATATTCTGATATAACTTAGTTTTTATATTTCCAGTTGTAGCTAATATACCTAATTTTTTGTGTCCATTTTCTTTAGCATGTTTTACAGTCTCTTCTATTATATTTACAACAGGTATATTTACACTTTCTGAAATTTCTTTATAGAAATAATGTGCTGTATTACAAGTTATCACTATAAAATCTGAGCCACATGCCTCTAACCTTTTACTGTCTTTTATAAGAACATCTACTGGAGAATCTTCACTTTCTCCTATTATGTATGCGGTTCTATCAGGAGTAGTAGCTCGGTTAGTTATTATCATATCAACATGATCTTGATCAGACTTTGCATCTGTTAATCTCACTACCATGTCAAAAAAGTAAACCGTGGCCATAGGTCCTAATCCACCAATAACTCCAACTGTCTTGTTCATAATAATCTCACCAATCTATTTACAATATTTTTTGAACTTTCTCATTTGGTTTATGTTATATAATAATATATATAAACTTCTTTTAAAGTTTCCTTTTAAGTCTTTGTCATATCCAAATGAAGTTGCACTTTTTCCTTGTGCTACTAATGATTTAGCTTTATTTACTAAAGCTTGATCTTTAACATATTTATAAACTACATTCTTTGGTATAACATGCCAGAAGAATGGATCTTTTTGTATTTTTAAATCTAATTCTTTGTTATATACTCTGTCTTCTACAACATATCTAGCTATGTTGTTTCCTGAACTAGTTACATAGTAGTTACTTCTACCTTGTCTTAAGTTTATTTCAAACACTTTATAAGTGTTATCTCTACTATCAAACTTTATATCAAAGTTAGAGAATCCTGTATAATTTATATCCTCTAAAAATGCCTTAAACTTTTCCATTAAGTCTTTATCATATTCTGTTATTATAGCAGCATGATTTCCTATTCCTTTTGGAGTATGCTCTTCTAATAATACATGTCCTAAACACATCATTTTAACTTTACCATGTTGATCAGAATAGCAAGTTAAAACTCTCATATGTGAATCATCCCCTGGTATAAAGTCTTGTATTATTAAGTTTTTGTCATACTTACCAGCATATATTGAGTTCGTTATTTCTTTGAACTCTGTTTCATTTTGTGCTATATAAGCTTTTTTCATTCCTTCAAATGGGAATTGCCAATATAATACACTGTCAGAAGGTTTTATTATAACTGGATACTTAAATCCAAAGTCTTTTATTTCATCACCTTTTGAATATATGAAAGTCTTAGGATAGTCTAATCCTTTTTCTTCACACATTTTATAGAATAATTCTTTTTCTATTAACTTATCTTTTAATTCCTTGCCTATATATGGAACTATGTACTTTTCTTTAAGTATATCTCTATGGTCTATTATTAATTCTGCATATTCATCGGTACATCCCATTATTATTAGCTTTTTATTAGGTGCAGCTAATTCATCTGCAGTTTTAAGTAATACATCTATAAACTCTTTTTCTTCTGTTATTCTTTCGTCTATTCTAAAATCTATTATGTTACTATCTTTTGTCGCCCCTAATGCATATCTACCAAAAGCTATAGACTTAACTCCATAAGCTTCATGGTATGCTCTTGCTACTGAGTAGCAATTTATATCACCACCAACCAATACTGGTTGTATTATTATATTATCCACACTTTCCACCTCGTTTAAGAATTTCATTTGTAGTTAAATTCATCTTATTAATTATACTTGATTTACATTATTATGTCAAAATTCTAGTTACTTCAATCTATTTGCAAAAAATACCATACTAAATTTTATTTCAAATGTCGTTTTACTTATTTTTTTCTTAATATTGTCAAATTTAGCTTAAATATTTAAGAATATCATTTTAGTATAAAAAGCTAGTTATAAAATTTTATAACTAGCTTTTTTATTAACTATTTAACTATACTTACTCTATTTTTTTCCTTAGCTTTTATAGGACCTTCTTTTATAGATATCTTTTCATCTGGTCCTAAATTAGTAAATACTACTGGACTTATTGTTGATGTTGCATTTTTCTCGATATAATCTAAATCCATTTTTACTAGTTTATCTCCAGCTTTAACTTTTTGTCCAACTTCAACAAATACTTCAAAGCCTTTACCTTCTAATTTAACGGTTTCTATTCCTAAATGTATAAGCACTTCTCTTCCATTTTCTGATTCTATTATCACTGCATGTTTCGTTGGGAATACGACTCCTACTGTACCATTTACTGGAGAATATATTTCTCCATCATTAGATTTTATAGCAAATCCATCTCCCATTAATCTAGTTGAGAATACTTCATCTGGAACTTGTGATATATCCATTAATTCACCATTCACTAAAGATATTATTTCTTCACCTGTAGAAGTTAATTCTACTTCATCTTTAGCCTTAGGCTTATCTTCTTTTACTTCAGCCTTTTTGATTTCACCTTTTTTAGGTGCATTAACTTTTACTTTTCCAGATATTATTTCGTTTATTTCTGATTTTAATGTATCTGATTTTGGCCCAAATATAGCTTGTACATTGTTACCAACTACCATAACACCTGCAGCTCCAAGTTCTTTAAGTCTTGCTTGGTCTACTTTATTTATATCTTCAACAGCTACTCTAAGTCTTGTTATACAAGCATCTAAACTTTTTAAGTTTTCTTTGTTTCCTAATGCTTCTAGTATACCTGCTGCTAATTCACTGTTGTTTAATGTTGTATTTGTGCTGTCTTCACTCTCATCTTCTCTACCTGGAGTCTTTAAATTAAACTTAGTTATTAAGAATCTAAATCCGAAATAGTAAACTACTGCAAATACTGCACCAACTAGTATTACTAAATACCATGGCGTTCTATTTGGTAATACTCCAAATAGTAAGAAGTCAAATAACCCACCTGAGAATGTCATACCTATTTTAACATTTAGTATTTGCATTACAGCAAATGATAAACCAGCAAATAAGCAGTGTACTGCAAATAATCCTGGTGCAACGAATAAAAATGCAAACTCTAATGGTTCAGTTATACCTGTTAAGAAAGATGTAAGTGCTGCTGATGCCATTATACCTGCAACATACTTTCTCTTTTCTGGCTTAGCTGTATGAATCATTGCAAGTGCAGCTGCTGGAAGTCCAAACATCATAAATGGGAACTTACCTGTCATAAATGTACCTGCTGTAAATGCTACACCATCTTTAAGTTGAGCAAAGAATATACTTTGGTCACCCATTACTAAGTTTCCTGCTTTATCTATGTATTCACCAAATTGATACCAGAAAGGATTATAGAACACGTGATGTAATCCAAAAGGTATTAATGCTCTTTCTATTATACCAAATACAAATGCTGCTAATGTTATGTTAGCTTCTATTACTGTTCTTGAGAAGTTTAATAATGCATTTTGTATAGGTGGCCATATAAATGATAAGGCTATACCTATTAATATAGCTGATGCTGCTGTAACTATTGGAACAAATCTCTTACCTGCAAAGAATCCTAAGTATTGAGGTAATTCTATTTTATAGAACTTCTTATAAAGTCCTGCTGCAATTATACCAATTATGATACCACCAAAAACTCCTGTTTGAAGAGTTGGTATACCAACAGTTGTTGTATACATTGGGTTACCCATCATATCTGGTGTTACACCAGTCATTATACCCATAGATGTATTCATTATTAAGAAACCAACTATTGCAGCTAGTCCTGCAACACCTTCACCTTCAGTTAATCCAACTGCCACCCCAACGGCAAATAGTAAAGGTAAGTTATCAAATATTATTCCTCCAGATCTTTCCATTATATTTATTATAAGTGGAAAAGCTCCCGTTGATAAAAACGGCATTTTTTCAACTAATGCCGGGTTAGCTAATGCATTACTTACACCTAGTAATATACCTGCTGCTGGAAGTAATGCAACTGGTAGCATTAAAGCTTTCCCTACTTTTTGTAAGACACCAAATATCTTTTTCATAATACCTCTCCTTTATATTTTTAATTTTAGAAAGTTTTAACTTTCATTGATTAAATAAAAAAGACTTAAATCTATAAAAATAACTTAAAGATAAATTATTGCAAATCCAATCAATATTATTATGTATATATTGATTGTAATTATTACATAAATTTAACTTATTATTACTTTTATAAACTTAAGTCTTGCCTGCTCAACCAGTAACAATCTTATTGTTTATACTTTCTATTTAATATATATATTATTAAAGGTTTAACCTTATAATATTTTACTTTATAGCTGCTATTACTCTATTTATATGTAGTGTAAGATATAAAAGTTCATCTTCTGTAACTACATACTCATGATTATCTTCTATATATTTTTTAATCTTACAAGAACAATTATATGGTTTTTCATATTGAATTTTTATAATTTCTAAAAGTTCATTGTCATTATTTTCTACTTGTTCTTTTTTTATAAGTCGTTTTGCAAAGAATTTTAAATGAGTTACTAATCTATCATAGTTAAAATCATCTTCTTTAAATTCTACTGAATAATAATATCTTATAATATTTAGTATTTCTTTTACTATCTTAGTCATTAAAAATGATTCTTTAGTGCTTTCTTTATAATTTGCATTTATAATATGCATAGCTATAAATGCTGCTTCATCCTTTGTGAAATTTACATTAAATTCTTTGTTTATATAATCTATTGCCCACATTCCTATTTGGAATTCTTTTTTATGAATCCTTTTTATTTCATAAAGTAAATCATTTTTAATTTCTATATTTTGATTATACCTTTTAATTGCAAATGATATATGATCTGCTAATGCTACATATATATAATCATCTAGTTCTGCATTTAAATTTTGCTTTGCATATTCTATTATCTTAGAAGTTACATTAAATATATCTTCATCCACTTCAGTAACTATCCTAGTTATCTTTTTAGCTAAGTTTTCATCTTCCATAACAAATTTCTTTTCAATTTTATCTTGGTCTACTTTTTCTCCAACCTTTTTTTTAAATCCAATTCCACATCCAGTGAGTACTAGTTCTTTATTAGTTTCATCATCTACAACCAATACTACATTGTTATTGTATATTTTTTGAATTAGCATATATACTCACCTCTATTCTTTAGATCAATCATTTTTAAATAAACTTAGTTTAAATTTTAGTTGTTTTTTATATATATTTTTACCTTAATTATTTTTTAACAAAATATATGTATAAATACAAAATACCTAAATTAAGACACTAAAATAAAGTCTCAACTTAGGTATTGCCTGCTCTATCAGTAACAATCCAAAATATTGATAAGTAAATATTTGTATATTTTTATTCAAGTTTTATTTATATTATAATTTTATAATAGGTATTTAATTCTGTCAAGAATTTTAGGAAAACATTTATTTTTCTTTAATTAATCCTTTTCTATAAGCTAATAAAAGTAACTTTAAGTCTTTTACTTCTTGTTCTAATATTTTACCTGCATCAGTATCTCTTACTGTTTTACGTTTTGCTTTATGTTCTACTACTTCTGTAGTTGATAGTATATCACTTTCTTTTTTTATAGCATCTTCTGCTGATGTAAAAGGTTGGTGTGAAACTAATTGTAAACTATGAGAATTATATATTAAAGTATAACCTGCAAGTCCTGTTTTATTTTGGTATGCCCTTGAAAAGCCACCATCTATGACTAGTATTTTTCCGTTTGCCTTTATAGGACTTTCACCATTTTTACTTTCTACAGGAACATGACCATTTATAATATGGCTATCTGTTAGGTCTAAGTTAAATTCTTCAAATATCTTTTCACACATCTTTTCATCTTCTCTTAATTTGAAATATGGATTTTTATTTTCCTTGTGACTTTCTTTCTCCGCTATAAAATATCTTTCAAAAGTAGTCATGTCATCTTTACCAAATAATGATGAACACTTTCCTGTCCAAAGATACCACATCATATCCATTCCATATTGTTTTTGAGTTGTATTTTCTTTAAAGAAATATCCTTCTCTAGATATAGCTTCCATCTTATCCATTAAAGCTTTACCCTTATATTCTTTACCTTGTATTTTCATAGACATAAAGCTCTTGTCTTCATTTAAAGGTACACATCCATGTATTAGTAAGTTAGAGTTTGCTGTTAAGTATATACTTCCTTTTGAGAATAAAAAAGAAATATGTTTTTGAAGTTTTTCGCTATTTTTAAAAGATGATACTAATTTTTCTATAACTTCATTTTCTTCTTTGCTTAACTCATATGGGTTATTTTTGTTTATAGTTGGGAAATTAGAATCCTTTAATTTATATACTTTACCCTTTAATTTAATAGTATTTTCTTCATAGTTTATATTATTAAGTAAAAGTCTATGCTGCATCTCAAACTCAGGCCTTCTATTTATAACTTCTCCTTCTAACTTAAACTGTATAATACTTATTGCCTTGTGCATTTTAGCTATTAATGATTTTTCTTTTGTTGATACATTTTGATCACTAATTTTTGGAATAAAACAATGGCAAGGGTCATCCTTATAAGTTTCCATAGCAAAAGTAGCAAGAGGAAGTAAATTTATTCCATATATATCTTCTATTATATCTAGATTTGCATATCTAGCTGATATCCTAAGAGCATTTGCTATACAAGTTTTTTCTCCACTTGCAGCACCCATCCAAAGTATATCATGATTTCCCCATTGTATATCCACTGAATGATAATCCATTAAAGTATCTATTACTACGTCTGGTCTTGGTCCTCTATCGTATATATCTCCTAATATATGAAGTCTATCTACTACTAGTTTTTGTATAACTTTAGATATAGCTATTATAAATTCTTTTGCTCTATCAGTTTCTATTATTGTATCTACAATACTTTGGTAATAACATTGTTTATGCTTTATATCTATAGATTCATGAAGTAATTCTTCTATTATATACTTAAAATCTTCTGGTAATAATTTCCTTACTTTTGATCTAGTGTATTTACTAGATGCATATTTACAAAGTTCAACTAATCTATATATATTTATTCTATAAAAATCTTCTAGATTTTCTTCTTTCTTTATTATCAAATCTAGTTTTTGCTCTGGATAGTATACTAAAGTAGCTAATGCTTTTTTCTCATTTTCTCTCATAGTATTTGAAAATAGTTCTTCTATCTTTCTTTTTATGACTCCAGAGCCATTTTTTAAAACATGAACAAAAGGCTCATATTCTCCATGTATATCTGTTATAAAGTGTTCCGTTCCTTTAGGCAAGTTAAGTATTGCCTCTAGGTTTATTATTTCAGTACTTGCTTTTGATATGCTTGGATATTGTTTTGATAGTAGTTTTAAATATTTTAACTCATTTTCTAATGGTCTCAACTTCTAATCCTCCAAACTTAAATAATTATATATTTATTGTATCACATTTATAATTAGTATACACTATTTAAGTTTATTATTATCACATAATAAGTCAAATACTTAATTAACTATCTTCATATCTCCTGTATAAATATCTATTTCATGAACTCCTATACTTTTTTTATGACTGTGTTCTTCATCATTTATAGTTATAAAAAGTTCAACCTTGTACTTGTCTCCAACTTTTTTTATATCATCTTTATTTACAGTTACAAGATCTCCATATTCTGCTTTTATTATATTCACAGCAGTTTCCTTTGATATTGGGTTAATCTCTTTATTGTAAGTTTTATCTGTAAAATAAACTCCATCTTTTTCATCTTTTTTACTTGCTATAATTATTGCTATAATTATAGCTATTATTAATAGCATTCCTATAATTATTTTCTTTTTCATTAAACTCTCACTTTCTTGAATTATTAGCTTACACATTATATCGCAAATCTTATTTATAATCTATATTTTAATATACGTATTAATTTAGTAAAGCTTAATAAAAAGATAGGACAAGCTATCAACAAAACTTATCCTATCTTTTTATATATTTCAATCTATTTTATGGAGTATGTTCATTTACATTTACTATAGCCTAACTTTATGAATATTTTATGAATGTTTTATATTTTTATGCTTTTTTGTATTTAATAAGCTATAAATATATATTTAAACTAAAAAATTCACTTAAGTTATGTGTAATAAAACACTATTATATAAAAAAGGATGTACTCTAAAAGTACATCCTTTATATTAAACTATATTTATTAGCATTGTTCAGCTAATCTCTTATAGTTGTTGTATCTTTCATTAGCATTTTCTTCAGCCATAGTAAATAATTCATCAGCTACGTCTGGGAATTGCTTAGCTATTGCAGCGTATCTTACTTGACCCATTAAGAACTCTCTGAAGCTTTCAGTTGGCTCTTTAGAATCTAATGTGAATGGATTCTTACCTTGAGCTTTTAATGTTGGGTTGAATCTGTATAAGTGCCAGTAACCAGCTTTAACAGCTTTTTCTATGTTAGCTTGAGCTCTACCCATACCTTCTTTTATACCATGAGATATACATGGAGAGTAAGCTATTATTAATGATGGTCCATCATAAGCTTCTGCTTCTATTACAGCCTTCATTAATTGGTTCTTATCTGCACCCATACCAACTTGTGCAACATATACGTTTCCGTAACTCATTGCCATCATACCTAAGTCTTTCTTCTTAGATCTCTTACCAGCTGCAGCGAACTTAGCCATTGCAGATATTGGAGTAGATTTAGAAGCTTGACCTCCTGTATTTGAATATATTTCTGTATCAAATACTAGTACGTTTACATTTTCTCCTGAAGCAAGTACGTGGTCAAGTCCACCGTAACCGATGTCATAAGCCCATCCGTCTCCTCCAAGGATCCATTGAGATCTCTTAACTAGGTAATCTTTTCTTTCTTCTATTTCATTAACTAAAGCTTTTATTTCAGCATTTTCTATATTGTGAGCATTAGCTAATACATCTAATACTTTTTGGCTTGCTACTTTTGAAGCTTCTCCATCTTCTTTAGCATCTAACCAAGCAGTAAATGCTTCTCTAGCTGCATCACATATATCCATTGTTAATAATGTTTCCATGTTTTCAGCTATTTTGTTTCTCATTTGTTTAACTGCTAACATCATTCCGTATCCGAATTCAGCATTGTCTTCGAATAATGAGTTTGCCCAAGATGGACCTTTACCTTCATGGTTAACAGTGTATGGAGTTGATGGAGCTGATCCTCCCCAGATTGATGAACATCCAGTAGCATTTGCTATCATCATTCTATCTCCGAATAATTGAGTAACTAACTTGATGTATGGAGTTTCTCCACATCCAGCACAAGCACCTGAGAATTCCATTAATGGTTGTCTGAATTGACTTCCTTTAACAGTGTTAGGAGCCATTACATCATCTTTAGGAGCAACCTTTGTAGTATCTACAGCGAATGCCCAGTTTTCTATTTCAACTTCTTGAGTATCAAGAGGTTTCATGAATAATGCTTTACCTTTAGCTGGACATATGTCAGCACAGTTTCCACATCCTGTACAGTCAAGTGGACTTACTTGCATTCTGTATTGTAATCCTTCAAATCCTTTACCAATTGCTTTTTTAGTATTGAAGTTTTCTGGAGCATTAGCCATTTCTTCTTCAGTTACTAATACTGGTCTTATACATGCATGAGGACATACATAAGCACATTGGTTACATTGTATACAGTTGTTTACATCCCACTCAGGAACATTTACTGCTACTCCACGTTTTTCGTAAGCTGCAGTACCACATGGGAATGTACCATCTTCTATTCCATCAAATGCACTTATTGGTAAACTATCACCTTCTTGAGCATTCATTGGTCTTACTATATTTTTTATGAATTCTGGTTCGTCGCAGTTTGTTGTTTCTGCACTTTCAACAGCTTGATTCCAAGCAGCTGGAACTTCTATTTTAACTAATGCATTCATACCAGCTTCAACAGCTTCAAAGTTCATGTTAACTACTTTTTCACCTTTTTTACCGTAAGCTTTCTTTATAGAATCTTTTAGGTATTGGCTAGCTTCTTCTTGAGGTATTATCTCAGCTAACTTGAAGAATGCTGATTGCATTATCATGTTTATTCTATTTCCAAGACCTATTTCTTGAGCTATCTTAGTAGCATTTACAGTGTAGAAGTTTATTTCATTTTCAGCTATGAATCTCTTCATTTTTGCTGGTAAATGAGTTTCTAACTCTTCTGGTGACCATATTGTATTTAATACGAATGTTCCACCTTTTTTAAGTCCTTTTAATAAATCATATTGGTTAACATATGATTGGTTGTGACAAGCTATGTAGTCAGCTTCATCTATTAAGTAAGTAGATCTTATTGGAGCATCTCCAAATCTTAAGTGAGACATTGTTATACCACCAGACTTCTTAGAGTCATAAGCAAAGTAAGCTTGAGCATACTTTTCAGTGTTGTCTCCTATTATTTTTATAGCTTGTTTGTTAGCCCCAACTGTACCGTCAGATCCTAATCCCCAGAACTTACATCTTATAGTTCCTGGTGTAGCTATTTTGATAGGTTCAGATGGCTCTAATGAAGTATTAGTAACGTCATCTACTATACCTACAGTGAAGTTGTTCTTAGGATTTTCAGAAGTTAAGTTATCAAATATAGTTTTTATATCTGATGGAGTAACATCTTTTGATCCTAATCCGTATCTTCCACCTATTATCATTGGAGCATTTTCAGCTCCGTAGAATGCACTACGTACGTCTAAGTATAATGGCTCTCCTATAGCACCTGGCTCTTTAGTTCTATCCATTACACATATTCTTTCAGCAGTTGCTGGTATTTTTTCTAATAAATGCTTAGTAGAGAATGGTCTGAATAAGTGAACCTTAACTAAACCGTATTTTCCACCTTGAGCATTTAAGTAATCTATTGTTTCTTCTATAGCCTCTGTAGCAGATCCCATAGCTACTAATACATACTTAGCATCTTGTGCTCCGTAGTAATCAAATAGTCCATGTTCTCTTCCAGTTAATTCGCTCATTTGCTTCATGTATTTTTCAACTATTCCAACTATGTTGTTGTAATATTTATTTGAAGCTTCTCTTGTTTGGAAGTATATATCAGGGTTTTGAGCAGTACCACGAGTAACAGGATGATTTGGAGATAAAGCTCTGTTTCTGAACTCTTCTACTGCTTCTTTGTTTATTAATTTTTCATAATCTTCAGTGTCTAATAACTCAACTTTTTGTATTTCGTGAGATGTTCTGAATCCATCGAAGAAATGTATGAAAGGTAATCTTCCTTCTATTGCAGCTAAGTGTGCAACTGGTGCTATATCAGCAACTTCTTGAACAGAACCTGATGCTAACATTACACATCCAGTTTGTCTAGCTGACATAACGTCTTGATGATCCCCAAATATAGATAATGCTTGAGCTGCTAATGCACGAGCACTTACGTGGAATACCCCTGGAAGTAATTCCCCAGCAACTTTATACATATTAGGTATCATTAATAATAAACCTTGAGATGCAGTGAAAGTTGTTGTTAATGCACCAGCTTGTAATGAACCGTGGAATGCTCCAGCAGCTCCTGCTTCTGATTGCATTTCTACAACACTTACTTTTTGTCCGAACATATTCTTTCTGCCTTGTGCCGACCATTCGTCAACTACTTCAGCCATGTTTGAAGACGGAGTTATTGGATATATAGCAGCAACATCAGTGAATGCATAAGCAACATGAGCAGCAGCTGTATTTCCGTCAACTGTTTTCATAAATTTAGCCATAATTGTATCCTCCTCGTATATTACTCTTATGTACTTATCTTTATAAGTATTTTGTATTGTAGAAACAATGTACAAGGTTATACAACATTGCACATTGTTTCCCCCCAATACTATATTATTACATAATTCTAAATATTACATAATAAACAAAATATTCTTTATGTTTTGTAAAATTCCTTTATTTTGCTTAATTTGATTAAAGGAAAAATCTATATGTTTATTAAAATAATATCCATATGTTTAATTATAAGTTTCTTCTACTCTTTCATTTATACCCACGATTTTGTAGATTAAACAAGAAATTTGTATTTTTTCTAATAATCGCTTTTTATAGAGTCTTCCCCAGTAACTATGGCTATTGATGCACTTGCACCTATTCTTGATGCCCCAGCTTCTATTACAGCTTTTGCATCTTCAGCAGTTCTAACACCACCTGATGCTTTAACTCCTATATTTTCTCCAACAGTTTCTCTCATAAGTTTTATGTCAGCTGGAGTTGATCCACCTGTTCCAAATCCTGTTGAAGTTTTTACATAGTCAGTTCCTGCTTTAACTGCAAGTTCACAAGCTTTAACTTTTTCTTCATCTGTTAAGTAACAAGTTTCTATTATTACTTTAACTAAAGCTTCTTTATTAGCTGCATCTACTACTGCTTTTATATCTTCATATACTAAGTCGTAGTTTTTATCTTTTAATGCACCTATATTTATAACCATATCTACTTCGTCTGCACCTTTAGCTATAGCATCTCTTGTTTCAAACGCTTTAACTTCTTTAGTGTTAGCTCCTAAAGGGAAACCTATTACTGTACAAACTTTTACATCGCTTCCTTCTAATTCTTTTTTAGCAAGCTCTATGTTAGTTGGATTTATACAAACTGAAAAGAATCCATATTCTTTTGCTTCATTACAAACCTTTATTACTTCTTCTTTTGTAGTTACAGCTTTTAATACTGTATGGTCTATCATTTTTGCTATTTTACTCATTTCAAATTCTCCTTTTTTCTACACAAATATTTATATTATTCCATATTATGTTAGCATATTATGAGCATCATATAAACTTATTTTTTCCTTAGAACAATTTAAAATTCATAGCTCTTTAATTTCAATTTGTATTTTGTATCCAGCTCACATATATAATCATATCTGTATATTTTTTGTTTAACAAGTAGGCACTTTATTTACATATAGTTTCAAAAAATATATACAGTACCTAAAAATATATATGGTATCAAAAAATATACTGTAAGGTTTTTACAATAATTTATTTATGATATAATAAATAGGTCTTCATTTTTAAAATTTTGAAGGAATACTTTTTAGAGATCATATATAGGAATTATATCTCCCCCATTTAAAATGAATGTAATTTCTTATTTGATATAAAAAGTCTTAAGTTAGATATTTCATAGAAATACTTTATGATAAGTCTATATGACTATATTTTAATATTTTTTAGAAGTTTTTCTATGCTATTTATATAGAAAGAGGTGTATATATGATTCATACTCAATGTCACATGAGTCATAGATGTGCAAAATTTGAAACTTGCCCTATGACTTTATTTCATAAATTAGTTTCTGGTAAATGGAAAATTTTAATACTTTGGTATCTAAGTAGTGGCCCACTTAGGTTTAGTGAAATAAAAAGAAAGCTTCCTGATGTTACTCAAAAAATGCTTACAAATCAACTTAGAAGTTTAGAAGATGATGGCCTAGTTCATAGAGAGGTGTATCCTGTTATCCCCCCCAAGGTTGAGTATAGTTTAACAGAACTTGGAGAAAAATTACTTCCCCTTCTTGAGCAGATGTACGAATATGGAGTGGAATATTCAAAAGCTATGAAAATATCTGCTACTAAGTAGATTTTTAATAAATACATAAATAATAAACTATATAACTAAAAAGGTAATCTCAATTTTGAGATTACCTTTTATTTATAATATAAACTAAAATTATTCAGCTATTAATTCTACCATATCTCCGTTTCTAACTGCTGCAGCGTTTCCTTCTTCAACGTCTACGTGCATTTCTAAAGCGAAGTTTGCATTAGCTCTTACTAATACATTTTCAAATACAACAGCTCTTGGTCCGAAAGTTCTAACTTTTACTATTTGCTTATCTTCTACACCGAAGTTTTTAGCATCTTCTAAGCTCATATGTATATGTCTAGATGCTACTATAACACCTTCTTGTAATTCAACTTCTCCAGCTGGTCCTACTAATTTAACACCAGGAGTTCCTGCTATATCTCCAGATTCTTTTATTGGAGCTTTTACACCTAAAGCAAATCCATCTGCTAAAGATATTTCAACTTGAGTGCTAGGTCTAGCTGGTCCTAAAACTCTAACTCCTTTTATAGTTCCTTTTGGTCCTACTAAATCAACCTTTTCTTCACATGCATATTGTCCTGGCTGAGATAATGGCTTGAAATGAGTTAACTCATGTCCTGCTCCGAATAATGTTTCTATATCAGCTTGACTTAAATGAACGTGTCTGTTTGATAAAGCTATTGGTAATTTCATAAAAAACCCTCCTACATAAATTTTGTATACAACATCCAATTATACATAAATTTTTTAATTAAATCAAATTCTTTTCTCAAAATTTGATAATTTTCTTAATATTATTTCTACTGAAATATTAGAAAACCCTTTTATTTTCATTCATAATTAGTATTTCAACTTTTACTTATCTTATTATAATTTTTTATTTATTTTAACCATATTAATATTAACTTTAAATATTAGTTTATATAAAAATTTTATATTGATAGTTTTTTTAATAAGTCAAAGTAACCAGGGAAAGATATATCTATACACTCTTTGTCATCTAATACTATATCTGTATCACAGATTAAATTAGCTATTGAAAATGCCATGGCTATTCTATGGTCTTTAAAAGTAGTTATACTAGCTCCATTTAGCTTAGTTTTTCCTTTTATAACCATTCCATCTTCTAGTTCTTCTATATCTGCACCCATTAATTTTAAGTTATCTACTACAGATTTTATTCTGTTACTCTCTTTTACTTTTAATTCTTTTGCATCTTTTATTATAGTTGTTCCTTCTGCTTGCGTTGCAAGTACTGCTATAACTGGTATTTCATCTATAAGCCTTGGTATTATAGTTTTATCTATTGTTGTAGCATTTAAATCTTTGCTGTACTTTACTAATAAATCTCCAACTAGCTCTCCTCCAACGAATCTTTGATTTATTATTTCTATATTTCCATTCATATTTTTAACAACATCTATTATTCCAGTTCTAGTTTTGTTTAGTCCAACATTTTTAATTAAAACCTCTGATCCTTTAGTTATTAAAGCTCCTACTATTATAAATGCTGCTGAAGATATATCTCCTGGTACATATATATCTTGATTAAATAACTCTTTAACTGGATTTATAGTTATATCTAAATCATTTACATTTATGTCAGCTCCAAATGATTTAAGCATTATTTCTGTATGGTTTCTACTTTTAACTTTTTCTCTTATTATACTTTTTGAATCTGCATATAAGCTTGCCAGTATCAAAGCTGATTTAACTTGTGCTGATGCTACTGGCATATTATAATCTATTCCTTTTAAGTTCCCTCCATATATTTTTATAGGAGTATAGTTTGCATCGTCTTTTCCTTCTATTTTGCATCCCATCATTCTTAAAGGATCTGTAACTCTTTTCATAGGTCTTTTTCCTATTGATTCATCTCCAATAAGTGTTGCATCAAAGTTATTTCCTGCTAGTATTCCACTTAATAGTCTTATTGTAGTTCCAGAGTTTCCTACGTCTAGTAAATCTTTAGGTGGCTTTAGACCATATAGACCATTTCCTTTTACAAAAACTTCATTTCCTTTTATGTCTATGTCTACTCCCATTTTCTTAAAGCAAGATATTGTGCTTAAGCAGTCTTGGCCCATTAAAAAGTTGCTTATTTTATTATGTCCTTTTGATATTGATGAAAACATTATGGCTCTATGGGATATAGATTTATCCCCTATAAGTTCAAAACTTCCTCTAAGCATTCTGACTCTCCCTTATTATATTAAGTATTTTTTCTTCATCTATATTATCCATTAAACTTACTTTTCCTAGTTCTGTTGGAAGTATTAAGTTTATTTTACCAAAGCTATTTTTCTTATCACTCTTCATTATGTATAGTATCTCTTTTGCAATATGATCTTTATCCATATTTTCATTTAAATCATATTTTAAAGGTAGTTTGTATAAATTTATAACTCTTATAAATTTATCATAATACTCTTTGGATATTAATTTTTCATCTAATGAAAGTTTAAATGCCATAGCCATACCTATACTTACAGCCTTACCATGGCTAATTTTTAATAGTTTTTCTACTCCATGTCCAAAGGTATGTCCAAAATTTAGTATTTTTCTAAGTCCACCTTCTTTTTCATCATTAGATACTACTTCTACCTTTATACCTGCGCATTTTTTTACTATATAGTATAAGTATTTCTCTTCCTTATTTAATATAGCTTCACTATTTTCTATTAGATAATCTAGAAATTCATAATCATATATTGCACTATACTTTATAACCTCTGCCATACCACTTATAAATTCTTCTTCACTTAAACTTTTTAAAGAATTCACATTTATATAAGTAAGTTTTGGTTGATAAAAACTTCCCATTATATTTTTAAAATTGCCTAAATTTATACCTGTTTTTCCACCTATAGAAGAGTCGACTTGAGCAAGTAAACTTGTAGGAACTTGTATAATGTCAATTCCTCTCATATAAGTAGATGCTATAAACCCTGCAAGGTCTCCTACTACTCCACCTCCTAAGGCTAATATTAAAGATTTTCTAGATAAATTTATTCTTATACAGTAGTTCATTATTTCCTCATAAACATCTAAAGATTTAGATTGTTCTCCTGGTGACACTATATATTCATATATGTACTTAGCTTTTATAGAACTTGTAAATTCTTTCATCATATGTTTATATACATTATCATCACTTATTATAAGTACTTTGTCGTATATATCATTTAAATCTATATCATCTTTTATTAAACCTTTATTTATATCATTTGAGTTTACTAATTTTACAGCTTCATTAAAGGATTTATAATCTTTATCTATTACTACACTACAAATAGCAGTTTCTATCTTTTCCATCCTCTTTCACCTAACCTTTTTATGTATGAATTATAATTTGATTTTAAGTCATTTAAATTGTCTCCACCTATTTTTTCTAGGAAGTGATTACATATAACAAAAGCTACTACATTTTCACAAACTACACTGCAAGCAGGAACAGCACAATTATCTGAACGTTCAATACTTGCACTATAACTTTCCAGTGTATTTATATTTATAGAATTTAATGGCTTATATAATGTAGGTATTGGCTTCATTGCACATCTTATTATAATCTCTTCTCCTGTAGTCATTCCACCTTCTATTCCACCTAGTCTATTTGTAGCTCTTTTTATACCTTCATTTTTGTCATAGCTTATTTCATCCATAACACAAGACCCTGCTAAAGAGCTAACATCAAATCCAATTCCTATTTCTACTCCTTTTATGGCTTGAGTAGCCATTAAATGCATAGCAAGTTGTCCATCTATTTTCTTATCAAACTGAGTATATGAACCTAGCCCAGGAATAATATTTTTCACTCTTATTTCTACAACTCCACCTAATGTATCACCTTCTGATTTCGCTTTATCTATTCTTTCTATGATTTTTTCTTCTAGGTTTTTATTTACACATCTTATTTGACTAGTATCTACATTTTCCTTTATATAATCAAATTCATATAAATTTTTATCTTCTACACCACCAATATTTACTACATGAGATGTAAATTCTACATTAAAATTTTTAAGTATTTGCTTGCATATAGCACCTACGGCTACTCTACTTGCAGTTTCTCTGGCACTAGACCTTTCAAGTACATTTCTAGCATCTTTAAAGTCGTATTTTAAGCAACCTACCAGGTCTGCATGTCCTGGTCTTACATTACTTACTTTTCTAGTCTCTAAATCAACTTCCTCCATTGGATTCATGTACTTTGTCCAATTTTCATAATCTTTATTTTTTATTTCTATAGATATAGGTCCACCTAGGGTTTTTTTACCTCTAACTCCACCTAGTATATTTATTTTATCTCTTTCTATTTGCATTCTGCCGCCACGACCGTAGCCACCTTGTCTTTTTTTAAGCTCCTTGTTTATTTCTTCAAAATCAAGTTCTATATTAGCTGGTACTCCATCTAGTATAGATATTAAGCTTTGCCCATGAGATTCTCCACTTGTTAAATACCTTAGCATATCATTCTCCTTGTTAAACTTCATTTATTATATATATTGTATAATATTATTTAAGTAAAATACTCTAATTTAAATATTTTTTTATATTATGTTTTATTCTAACTTTTTTTGGTATATATATAATTAGATTTCTAATTTTATATTTTTATTATTTGATTTTCTAAATATATTTACAATCAAAAGAAGCTTGATTAATCAAGCTTCTTTACATCACATATATAATTTTTTATTGCCTTATCTAGTTCATTTTTAAAGTGTTGATTTTCACTATACCCTAATTTATCTGTACTATTTAAGTAAATATTATATTTTAATTTATTGTTTACACTTTTAAAGAAAAAATCCATGACTATTTGGCCACCCATAAATTGAGTTTCATATGGTGTTGAACCTCCAACAGCTATGTACATTCCTATACGAGTCTTATCTCTATCTATTGATGGCTTATTAAGAATATACTTACTTGCATATATAGCCTGAGTTCTATCTACTACTGTTTTTAATTTAGCAGATACGCAATCAAAATGTACAGGGCTTATTACTATAACTCCTTTGGCTTTATCAAACATTTTATACATAGGGGTCATATCATCATTAAATTTGCAATAACCTGTTTTTTCGCAAAATCCACAAGCAGTACAATACTCAATATTCATATCATATATGTTAAATATTTCGTAAGTTATATTATTTTCTTCTAGTTTAGAACTTATTTCCTTAGATATCGAAAAACAATTTTTATTTTTTCTTGGGCTTCCATTTATTATTAATATTTCTTTAAACATTAATTATCCCCCTTTATCTTTTAGTTATAATAAATACTATTTATCCTTTAACATAACTACTAATATATCATCATCAAAGTTATCTTTACCTGCAAAGTCTATTAACTCTTCTTCTAGCTTTCCTTGTAAAACTTCATGACCTATTTGGTAATTATCTTGAAGGAATTTCTCTAATCTAGATACCCCATATTCTTCTTTTGACTCATTTTTTATTTCTAATATTCCATCTGTGTACATGCATAATAGTGAATAGTTTGATATATCAAAAGAGTTGTTTGCATATTCAGCTTCATCCATTATTCCTATTGGTATACCTTTTTTACAGTTTAAATTTCCTTCTATTTCTCCATTATTCTTTATTATTATAGGACTATAATGTCCTGCGTTGGATATTGTTATTTTATTTTCTTTTGAATTTATAACACTTACTAAACATGTAGCAAATACGTCCATTTTATCAAATTCATCATATAACATTTTATTTAACTTTGTAAGTATTTCTCCAGGTGTTTTATAATGATTTGCTAATACTTTAAAGGCACCTTTTATCATAGCAACCATATAGTTTGAAATCATACCATGACCCATAACATCTGCCAAAATATAAACTGTATTATCATCATCTACCTTCATAGCATAGTAGAAGTCTCCTCCAACTACTCTTGCTGGCCTATGATAGTAATCTAACTCTTTATTGTTACTTAATTCTAATTTAGCATCATCCATTATTAACTTTTGCTGTTTATTTAAAAGGTTTAATTCATTATCAAGTACTTTATGCTTTACTTCTTCTAAATTATATTTATACAGTTGCATACCTACTGATACTTGTTTTGCTAATATACTTAATATATTCAAATCATCTTTTGTATAGTTTTGACTATTAGCGCATACTATACATCCGATAACTTTATTTCTATATCTTAACTTATAATATATATAACTTTTTATAGTATCTTCTGATTCAGATTTTATATTTACATTATTGTGATATTCCCCAATTGATTTTCTCGCTTGGATACTTTCTAACATTGGATATAAGTTTATTTTATTTTTATCTTCAACATTGTAATAGTTAAATGCTCTATCTTTATAATCATTATCATCTACTAATATCAAAGCTTCTTTGCTGTTTGTCATATTACAAGCTTGTTTACTTAATTGCTCTAAGAATACTGTTATATTATTACTTGAGTAAAGCTTTTTAGTTGCAGCATTTATTGAATTTATAGCACCTCTTAATTTATGTACTAAAAATTGCATATTATTGTTTTTAGTAGTTATTTCTATTGATAAACTAAGCAATGATGCAACAGATGATATAAAGTCTATATCTTGTTCACAGATACTATCATTTTTTGATAAAAAGCAAGTCATAAATCCAACTACTTTATCGTTTATTATGAAAGGAAATACTATTCTTCCCGTATAACCTTCTTTTATAGCTAAATCCCTTTCGTCTTTTGCTCTTTCCTCTTCAAAGACATTTTCTATATATATTATTTTCTTTTCTTCTACAGCTTCATGAACATATTTAGGATATTCATTAAAATCTATTTTAATACCTATTGGATTACTCATAGATTTTACTGGTGGTACATGATCCATAGGGAATACTTGTGGTATATACTCTAAAGTCTGAGAACACACCAAGTATGCGTATTTATAGTCATTTCGATAAAATAAATTAACACAAGCCTTAGTTGGATGAACAACTTCTAACATCTTGTCTACTATCTTATCTTTTATAGAATAAAAATCTGTTGAACTAGTTACCATAGCTGATATGTCTACTAAGTTTTTCATTCTATGGCTATCAGTATTAAAATTTTGCATATCACTACTTACCCCCTAATTTTATATAGTCTACTTTATATTACTATATATGTTATTTATAGTAAATATAAAAACTATTATAAAAGTTGCTATTATAATGGCATTAAACCCTGTTAATAATCCAATTATAAGCAAAGTAACTAACACATTTAATCCTGATTTTCCTCTCTCATCTATAGTTGGTATTTTAGGCATTTCTATATTATTTTTTATATTTTCAATACTTTCTCTCACTTGAGCTTCTAACTTTATCTTATATATTAAATAAGTCAATTCTACTAACAACATCCCCATTCCAAATAAAATCTCTATATTAAAAGATATATATAAAATAATTATTGCTAATAGTAGCTTTGTAATCTTTAAAAATACACTATCTAACTTTAATGTCATATTTCTTATTTCTCTACACTCTTCTCTGTAAGTATAGTCTGATGAAGGCATAGATTTCATCTTAGTTTTTACTATTTCAGAATAAAATAGCTTTATTATTCCATTTATCATATAAATTCTCCTTATCAAGTTACTTATTTTTATATAATCTATATTTCATCCATATATTTGTAATTTTTACAATTATAATATTTTTTATACTTGTCAATAATAAAATATATAGACTAATATACACTTTAAAAGGAGTGGTTTTAATGCAAATGGCTAATCTTGATTTAGAAACACGTAGTAAAATCTATAGCCACACAAAAAAAGTCCTCAGAAAATATCAAAAAGGTATTATAACTGGTAAGCTTACAGCTGATAAGTTTGCTGAAAATATACTATCTAATGAATCTATTAATGACATTTTAGATGAAAATCTTTTATCAGATGAAACCTTCAAATTATCTTATATAGACTATATAGATAAATTAATAAGTATGCAAAATGCTAATTTATCAAAAGGCAAAAAACATAAAAATAAATCTATCCCTGAAAAACCAAGTATTTCTCAAAAACTAAAATTAAAGAATTTGCTAAGCTCTAGTGAATATACATTGTCAATTCCTATAGAATACCTAAATGCTTGTGATGTTGATAATTTAATAAAATTCATAAGCACTGGTATTATAGATTTAGGTAATGAAAGAATTTATAATTATGTACATAAACCAGAGAAAGTAAATTAATCTAATATCATATATAAATTATTTTGATATTTTTTAAATAATAAAAAGTCTTCACCTAAATATTAAGTGAAGACTTTTTATTATTTATCCTAATGCTTTTTCTAGCTTAGATAAATGCTGTATTGGATAATATCTAAGAAGCTCTCTAAACTGTTCTACTGTAAGACCTTCTGTTGTTGTATAAATACGTATTTTTTCATCTAAATCTGCATTTATAAATTTAGTTTTTATTTCTTCAAAATTAACAGTCGACATTTATATTTCTCCTTATGTAATGTATTTTATTGTTATTTTATCCATTCAAAAATTTTTTATCCAATATATAAGTCATGTATTTTTTAATTTTATATAAAACTAAAGGAGCATCTAAAAGATGCTCCTTAATATATTAAAATAATATATTATTGTTGTTGTTGTTGTCCTGACATTTGTTGTTCTGCCATTTCAACTAACTTTTTAGTCATGTATCCACCTACATAACCATTTTCTCTTGCAGTAAGATTTCCTTTGTCCATTTGTTGGTAATTTGTCATTCCAAGCTCATTAGCTATTTCTAATTTCATTTGATTTAATGCTTGTTTAGCTCCTGGAACTACTGTTTTGTTGTTATTGTTGTTGTTTGACATTGTTGACTACCTTCTTTCTTTTGATTTTGTTTCTTGGTAGTATTATATGAATTTATAGTTTTTTAATTCTAGGTAATATTTGTAACAATATCTAAATTCTTGCTAACAATAATATCCGGCTAAATAACCTGTTGAAAATGCTATTTGAAGATTAAATCCACCAGTATAAGCATCAACATCAATTACTTCTCCTGCAAAAAATAATCCATCTATTAGCTTTGATTCCATTGTACTTGCATTTATCTCCCCAACTTTAACTCCACCTGAAGTTATTATAGCCTCTTCTATTGGTCTATATCTTTTTACTGTTAAATTAATATTTTTTAATAAATGTACTAATGCTTTTCTTTGTTCTCTAGATATTTGATGAACTACAGTATTTTCATCTATGCCACTTAACTTTATTATTACTGGTATTAATTTTTTTGGCAATAAGTCATCTAAAGAGTTTTTAAAGGCCTTGTTAGTATACTTTTGGAAATCTCTTTGTATTCTTTTATCTAATTTTTCTTCATCTAGTGCTGGTTTTAAATCTAGAACTATCTTATAAGTATTTTTTGATAAATCTTTCATCATACAACTAGCTGACTTTACAACCGGTCCATCTATACCATACTTTGTAAATTCTAATTCTCCAAAGTCATCGTATATTTTCTTATTTTTTCCGTTATATAACTCTATTTTTATATTTCTAAGAGATAATTTTTCTAATTCACTTACAAAACTTTCACATATTTCAAGCCCTATTAAAGAAGGTTTAGGATCTATTATAGTATGTCCATATTTTTTAGCAAATTTATATCCATCTCCAGTAGAACCCGTTAGAGGATAACTAACTCCTCCAGTAGCAACTATTACAGCATCGCATTGTATTTCTTTTTTGTTGTCTAATATTACTTTTTCTATTTTTTTATCTTTTGCTATTATTTCTTCTACTTTAGTATTTAATAACAATTTTACTTTTTTATCTATTACTTGTTTATGAAGTGCATTAGCTATATCATGTGCCTTATCACTTTCTGGAAATACTCTATTTCCTCTTTCTGTCTTAGTTTTTACACCTAAACTTTCAAACATATTTATAACATCTTCGTTTGTAAATGTATAAAATGCACTATATAAAAATTTACCATTTGTAGGTACATTTTCTATTAATTCTTCTATATCACAGTTATTAGTTATATTACATCTACCTTTTCCTGTTATTAATATTTTTCGCCCTACTCTATGATTTTTCTCTACTAATGTTACGTCTAATCCTCTATCTGCTGCAGTTGCCGCTGCCATCATACCAGCTGCTCCAGCTCCTATTACTACTACTTTTTTCAAATTTACACCTCTTCTATTTTAAGTAAGCTTAACTTTTTAATAGCTTTAAGTAACTTACTTTGCATCTAATTAATATATACTCATATGCATGTTTTAATTAATCTTATTCAATAAATAATAAAGCTTACTATAGCTTAAATATCTTAAACAGAAATGGCACTCCACAAACTCCATAAAATACTACTATTGTATATCTTATATAATCAAATAAGTTGTTACTTGGCATAGTATATTTTAAGCCTAAGTAAACTAATCCTAAAGTTATTATTCCAAGTAAAAATCTACATATATTTTTAGCTATTTTATTATCTTTTTTGTTACTAAAGTTTATTTTATTTTTATTTTTTGATACTGTTTCAAACTGTATATATCTATCTTCTACTATATACCCTAGTACAAATCCAGTTAATAATCCAAATGATTTTATATAAGACGAACTATTTACTAAAAATGCAACTAATGCAAATGGTATTAACATTAAAATAAGACTTAGATATTTTTTTTCATTATCTACATAATCAAAAAATTTACTAAATATTACAGTAAATATTATCCCAAATCCCCATCCAAATATTACATCTATAGGCCAATGAACTCCTAGGTATAGTCTAGATATGCCTACTCCTAAAATTATAATAGCTCCTATTATACTAATCCATGTATTTTTGAATATAATTATTATACTTGTCCAAAATGAAGTTGCAGTTTGAGTATGTCCACTTGGAAATGAATATCCTGTTGCTGTTGATACTCTTTGAGACGTTATCCCTTCTATTCCTATTGGCCTTTTAGCCTTTATTACATCTTTTATTCCTGAATTTATGGCCACGTTTCCTACTAATGAAAATAATATCTTTTGACCATACTTTTTATTTATACACCAATACATTATTGTTGTTAATAAAACTATTACAGGTATTTCTGTACTTATAGTAAGTATTAAAAATAAAGTATCTAATACGCCAGATCTTAAAGACTGAAAAAATTGTAGTATACTTAATTGAATATCCATTTTATTTCCCCCTCCTAAGTACTTATCTTTTATGTAATTATACCTAACTTTCTTATTTATTTATACCCTTTACACAAAAATAGACTTAGCAACATTGCTAAGTCTTCTATATTATTCTTCTCCAACTATTCCTATATAAGGTAAGTTTCTGTATTTTTCTGCCCAGTCTATTCCATATCCTACTATAAAATTGTCTTCTATAGTAAACCCTACATAGTCTACTGGTATATTAGCTTTTCTTCTTTCAGGCTTATCTAATAGTGTACATAATTTTAATGTTTTTGGATTTCTAGTTTGTAGTACATCAACTAATTTGCTTAATGTTAATCCTGAATCTATTATATCTTCTACTACTAATACATTTTTTCCTTCTATATTAACATCTAAGTCCTTTAGTATTTTTACAACACCTGAACTTTCAGTTGATTTTCCATAACTTGATACACTCATAAAATCTATATTAACATCTAAGTCTATTTTTCTTATTAAGTCAGAAACAAACACACTAGCACCCTTTAGTATCCCTACTACTAATAATTCTTCACCTTTGAAGTCTTTTTCTATTTGTTTTGCTATCTCTTCTACTTTTTTAGCTATTTGTTCTTCTGTTAATAATACTTCTGTAATTTTGAACATTTCAGTCCTCCTGTTGTTTACGTATATTATAATAAAAACATTATACCATATAAGCACAAATATTAGAACATTTTTATATTTTTTTTAGTAATTGTTCAATATTTTTTTATTATTTAAATTTTTAAGTATATTTTTATTATTTTCTTAAAATTTCTTGCTATACATCTTTTCCTAAATATGATTTTTGGTTAGATATTATTATTTAATATTTTTATAAAAGCTACTAATAATCGATTTTTATATTATAATTAAATTGTAACTATTAACTACGGAGGTGTTTTACTTGAGTTTAAACCATGGTGCTAATTTATATGACTTATCGAAAAAATATGGATTTTCAAAAGAAGAATTTCTAGATTTTAGTTCTAATATAAATCCTTTAGGTGCATCTAATGCTGCTAAAGACGTTGTGATTAAAAATATAGATCAGGTTTCTATATATCCAGACCCTGATTACACAAATTTAAAAAATTCTATTTCTTCTTATTGTCATTGTAATAAAGAAAACATAGTATTAGGAAGTGGTGCAACAGAGCTTATTTCTTCATTTATAAAAACTATAAATCCTACTAAAGCTTTACTTTTATCACCTGCTTATTCTGAGTATGAAAAAGAATTAAAAAAGATAAACTGTAATATAGACAAATATTACTCAAAATATGAAAATGACTTTAAGATTGATATTGATAAATTAATAAATCACATAAATAGTAATAAATATAATTTGATTATTATCTGTAACCCTAATAATCCAACTGGTTTTACTTTCTCAAAAGCTGAGATAAAAACTTTACTTGAAAGTACTAATACTTTCTTTATGATTGATGAAACTTACATAGAATTTACAGATACTAAAGCTTTTTCTTCAACATCTTTAGTTGATGATTATAATAATATATTTGTTATAAGAGGTACTTCTAAGTTCTTCTCAACCCCTGGTATTAGACTAGGATATGGGCTTATATCTAATACTAGTGTAAAAGATAGTATATCATCTCATCTTGATTTATGGAATATAAATATATTTGCTACATTAATGGGTGAGGTTATGTTTAAAGATACACACTTCATAGAAAATACTATTAATGTTATGACTAAAGAAAGAGATTATTTATTTGATAATTTAAGAAATATAGATGATTTAAATGTTTATGATAGCCAAGGTAATTTTATATTATGTGAAATAAAATCAAAAAAATTAACTGCAAGTGAATTAAGAGATAAGCTTATTCCACATAAAATAATTATAAGAGATTGTGCTTCTTTTGATGGACTTAACGAGTATTTCTTTAGAGTTTGTATTTTAAAACCTGAAGATAATAGACTTTTAATAAATTCTTTAAATAATATATTTTAATAAAAAAACAAAAGTTATCTCAAAGTAAGAGATAACTTTTATTTTATTTTATTCTAGTTAATTTTACCTTTTTCCTTTTTCCTATTATAATAGGAACTTTCTCAACTTCAACAATACTAGTATCTATACCAAACCTCTTAGCTGGAGATACTGTTATTTTTTTTATAAGTATCTTAAAACCTATTATAAAACTATCCCATTTTGAAAGGTTACTTTCATTAGATAAATTTTCTTCTAACAATACAAATTTAAAATCTCCAACATTTTTCTCTAAATTGTTATCTATCATATATTCCTTTAGTGTAATTTTTAATTCTTCTGTAGATATTAATTCTTCTATTACTTCTCTTAAAAATATATTTACTGTTTGATTTACTTTAAATCCTAGTTCAAATTCTATCTTAAATATTTGATTAGGTATTATAGTATGAACCTTATAACTCATAGTATATGGCTCGTCAGTTACTCTTACGTTAACAAACCAATAGTATTTAGCACGTTTTGGTGATTTATTAAATATAGAATATAATATATTGTCTTCTATATATCCCCTTGTACTAGTTTGAGTTAGATACACTAGATGTGTTGAATATAGGGGCAATGTTTTGTCTTCTATTATAGATTTAAATTTATCTGTATATTTAGATAGCTTAGTAAAATGGTTGTATCTTTCCTTTATCTTTAATCCATATATCCATGAATACATAACAAACATTATAATAAATCCTATTAATACTGTTATATATCCTCCTCTAAAAAACTTAGATAAATTTGCATATAAAAAACTTAATTCGATTATTCCAAAAACAATTAAAACTAATACAGATCTTGTAGTTTTTCTATTATTATATTTTTCATACTGAGATAATAATAAGGTTGTCATAAGCATAGTAACTGTAATAGCAAGTCCATATGCAGCTTCCATATTCTCAGATTTTTTAAAGTATAAAACTAACAATATACAGCCTATTCCTAATGTAAAATTAATTACTGGTATATATATTTGACCTTTTTGCTCATTTGGATATTTAATTAATAATCTAGGAAAAAGATTTAATTTAATTGCTTCTGATATTAATGAAAATGCCCCAGAAATAAGTGCCTGACTTGCGATAATTGCTGCTATTGTCGCTATTATGACACCTGGTACAATAAACCACTTTGGCATTATTAAGAAAAATGGATTATTTATTACTACATTTCCTTCTCTTAATATAAGCCATGCTCCTTGTCCTAAGTAATTAAGTATTAAACATATCTTTACAAAAAACCATGTGTAGTATATATTTTTTCTTCCACAGTGTCCAAGATCAGAATATAATGCTTCTGCACCTGTTGTACAAAGAAATACTGCTCCTAAAATATAAGTACTTTTTGGATTTTCAATTAATAATTTTATTCCATAATAAGGATTTATAACTTTTATTATTTGTGGATTATTAATTATTTGAGATATACCAAGTATAGCTAACATAGAAAACCATAAAAACATAATAGGACCAAAAAGCTTTCCTATCTTCATAGTTCCACAGTTTTGAAAAGAAAATAATAATATTAATATTGATACTACTATAATTAATATCATATTAAGACTTAGTGGAAATATCATTTGTAACCCTTCAACAGATGATGTAACAGTTACTGGAGGTGTTATCATCCCATCTGCTAAAAGTGATGCTCCGCCTATAACCGCTGGTACAATTGCCCATTTAGCTCTTTTTCTTACTAAAGTATATAATGAAAATATTCCACCTTCTCCGTTATTATCAGCTTTAAGAGTTAATATTACATATTTTATAGTTGTTTGAAGTGTTAATGTCCAAATAACAAGTGATATTCCTCCTAATACTAAATCCGTAGAAACCTGTCCTTTATTAGTTGATAATATTGAATTCATAACATATAAAGGTGATGTACCTATATCTCCATATACGATACCTAATGCTACTAATAACGATACTATACTTACTTTTTTGCTTTTCATAATTGATTTACCTTCTTTCATAATCACAATCCGCTAGTTTCATCTATTACAAGTTATTAAAAATAACCTATAATAAGGCTCTCATATATTTGTTATTAATTTAATATGTTATGACTATACCTTGATAATGGACTTAGTCTAGCAAAGTAGTCTTCTTCTGTCAAATGTCTCTTTTGTTAAGCATTTCATAATTTTTCATTATAAGAATATAGATGAATAATTTATTTAGTTTTTTTAATATTTTTCAAATTTAAATTTATCTTTAACATTGCAAAAGCTAAGTTTAGCTTGTTTTAAACAAATAAATATTTAAATTGATGATTCTTAATATTTTCAATATGTAAATTAAAGAATTTTTAATTATAAGGTTTATTTTTATAATATAATTAGTTTAAATATAAAAATATTTATGACTTTTCATACAATATTAATTTTTTAGATTTGTATTTTATGATTTTTAAGTGAAATGTTTTATTAAATAAAAAAGGCTACCTCATAAGAGGTAGCTATTTTTTTTAATTGCTTAAGCAACTTTATTTGCTTTTTTAGACATTTTAGTGTTTATATGATCAACAACTGCTGCTATAGCGTTATCTCCAGATACGTTTGCAGCTGTTCCGAAACTATCTTGAGTTAAGTATAAAGCTATCATTAAACTTGCAAGTCCACCATCTGATGGTATACCTATCATTGGTAAGAAAGGTAATGCACTCATTATAGCTCCACCTGGTGCTCCTGGTGCTGCAACCATTGCTATTCCTAACATTAATATGAATGGGAATAAAGTAGTAAAGCTATGATCCATATTGTTCATCATAAGTACTGCAACAGCAAATGATGTAACTGATATTATACTTCCTGATAAGTGAATTGTTGCACATAAAGGTACACAGAATTCTCTTATTTCTTTGCTTACTCCATTGTTTTTAGCACATTCTACATTTACTGGTATAGTAGCTGCTGAAGATTGAGTTCCTACTGCTGTTAAGTAACCAGGTATTTGGTTTTTTAACATTTTGAAAGGATTCTTCCCTGTAACTATTCCTGCTGCTGTAAATTGTATTGTTAAGTATATTAAATGTAGAGGTATTACTATTAAGTAAACTCTCCAGAATACTCCTAATATAGACCAAACTTGTCCAGCAAAAGTTATATTAGCAAATGTTCCTGCTATATATATTGGTAATAAAGGTATTATTATTGTTGATAATACTTTCGTTACGATTTCTTGGAACTCTTGGAATATATTATGTAAAGTTTGCCCCTTACCATTGTTTCTAAGAGCAGATATACCTAGACCCATTGTAAATGCAAATACTATTGCAGCAGTTACATCTACCATTGGTGATAAAGGTATACTAAAGAATGGTGATAACATACCTGCTTCAGGATCACCTATTTGTGAAGCAACACTTGCATCTATAAAAGATGGGAATATTAACGATGCTACAGCAAATGCTAATGTTCCGGCTACTATTGTAGACCCATATGCTATTCCTGTTGTTATCCCTAATAATTTTCCTGCACCTGTTGCTAAATCTGCTATACCTGCTGTAACAAATCCTATTATTATAAATGGTATAACGAATTTTAAGAATGCAGAGAATAAACTACTTGCAGTTACCAGAGTTTTAACTATAACTTCTGGTGCGAATTGTCCGATTAATATACCGGCTATGATACCCATAATAAGTTTAGGAACTAATCCTATTTTTTTCATACGATCTTTCTCCCCCTGTCATTTTTTTCCCCTTGCAAACTTATAATAAAACATTTTTCTATTCTAGTCAACGTTTTCCTAGATATTTTTTTGTTTTTTTTGATTTTTTCTTTATTTTATTTTATTTCTAACTTTTTATACTTTTTTTATTAAATCGCTTTTCTTTATAATTGAAATTTTCTTAATTTTCTTTCTATATAGTGTTAATTTCAATATTATTTTTTTAAATTTACTTTTAAATTTTTTATAATAAAAAAAGATAATTTCATAAAATAGAAACTATCTTTTTTATTCTTTTCACTTATTCTTTATAATTTTAAATAATTTTTATTTTATATCTACATATATATATCTGATAACTCTAATTTTACCTTTTCTTTTAATTCATCTTCTATTATATATTTATCACATCTATTTTCACTTATTTTAATTATAGGTATTTTTATTTTAAAGGTTGTGCCTTCATTTAATTTTGATTTTATATCAATTTTTCCTCCATGTGCTTCTACAAATAGCTTAACAATAGATAATCCTACCCCACTTCCTTCATTCTTTCTAGTCATGGTATTATCTATTTGGTAAAATATATCAAATATATGCTCTAACTCTTCCTCATTCATACCTATTCCTTTATCTTTTATTTCAATCTCAACATTATCTTCTAACGTTGATACATTGACATTTAAAGTTCCACCATTGTATGAAAATTTAATTGCATTTGACAATAAATTAAGTATTGCCCTTTCCATTTTATCAATATCAACAGCTGTTATAATTTCCTCGTCAGTAGTATCAAATATAATATCTAAATTTTTAGATTTTGTATATGGTATTACAGATAAAGTTATATCTTCGATTAACTCTACTATATTTACATTTTGTAAATATGGTTTTGTATCTACACATTTAAATTTTTGAATATCAATTAAATTATTTATCAACCTTAGCAATCTATTACAATTACTTTCTATAATTTCATAATTATTATTACTTATTATGAATTCATTGTTTTTAGATTTTGATTTTGAAAGCTGCATTACTGATGAGATAACAGTAATTGGCGTTCTTAGTTCATGACTAATATTAGATGTAAAGTGTGCCTTTAATCTGCTTAATTCCTCTCCTTCATCAATTAATCTTAAAAGTTCTTTTTCATATTTCATTTTATAGTTAGTATAAGATATTAAGGCTATTACCATAGCTACTAGAACTAAAATAATAGAAATTACTACTAGTATATAATTTTCATGTTTTTTATAAATTTCTATTGGATCATTTACTATTACAGATCCGTCTGGTAAATCATGCTTTTTTATACCAAATTCTTTCATTACCTCATAATCAAATATATACTTATTTGCATTGTCATCACCTATATAAATTTTTTTATCACTTTTCCCAGATAAAATTGAATTTACTATTTCCCCAGCTTTTTTAGCCTGATTATATGGACTTACAACCTTACCACCTATAGTACCTTTCCCTATACTATGTTCAAATGAACTATATATAGGAACATCTTTAGTTAATGATTTTATAAGCCCAATTGTATCTTCGTGTCCTAAATTAATATTTTCAAAATACCCTGGATAAAAAGTTATAATTGCATCACTACTTTCTAGTTTTTTTAACTTTTTCTTAAAATCATTAACATCTATATTGCGAGTAACTACCTCATGTAAATTAATATTATTTTTTTTATATTTATTTTCATAATAAGATATATCTTCTTTTGTTAATTCACTTTTATATCCAGACATAAAGTAAATATTTTTTACACCTTTGTGAAATTTAGATATTAGCTCTATATTTTTATCTATTGATGATACTTCCTTTACCCCTGAAACCATATCATAAGACAAAGCCTTTTTTATAAGTTCTTCATTTTCTATTGCAAAGAATACAATAGGAATATCCTTAAATAAATCTTCTCTATATTTTATAGCAAATTCTAATGCATCATCATTTTCTACAATAATACCATCAAAATTTTTATAATTTCTTAGTCTATGGCTTAGTAACTCATAAAATTCTAATTCATGCTTTGGGCTATAATTATATTCTGAATTCATATACTCAGTTTGTAAATTTATATCATGGCCTAACCCACTTACAATTCCACTCATATATTCATCAAAGTTTAAAAAATTAGGATTTCCTGAACTAATAAATAAAATATTTCTTTTTCCTTCTGAATATATATCTTTTGTATATATTCCCAATATCAAAATAGTAATAAACAAAATAGTAATAAAAATGAAACTTAGGTATTTACACTTCCTCATGATTATCACCTACTTTTGCCAAAATTTTAATTTATATATATTAACTATATGTTTTGTTAATTTATATTTTTTCGACTTATGATACTTTATTATATCATCTGCATTTATATTTTTTTGTCGAAACTTGTATTCAAAAATATATATAATACTATTTTCACAAGTTTTTGTATAAATTAAAAGAAACGGCATAATAGCCGTTTCTTAATCTTTTATATTAAAATTGACATCTTCTATGATATTTGAATTCTTATCTGTTTTGATGATAACTTTATATTTTTCTATTTCTTCATTTATTATTCCCAAACTCCATATTAAAATAAATAAATCATCAATAAAACCAAATAACCCAAGTATAATCTCTGGTATAAAATCTATACCTAATATTAAGTAAAGTAGTCCTACTATTAATGCAAATATTACCTTTGCTTTACTCATTATACTAACTCTACTTTCTTTTAATAAATCTGGTAATTTAAATATATTTATAAAAAACATAAAACCAAATTTAGCTTTTCTAAATCTTACTAATGTTACCTTTAAAAAATTTAATATTTTATCTATAATATTCATAATATTATCACTCCTAAGTTATAAAAAATATTTATTATCTATATATTAGCATTATTATAACTTATATGATATTTTATATAAATATATTAGACTCAATTTGTACTATAGTAAACTTATTCCAGCTTCGTAACATTCTTCTATCATTTCTTTTGGCCAAACTCCAACTTGTACTTCTCCTATATGAGCTTTGTTTAAGAAATACATGCATATTCTAGATTGACCAATTCCTCCACCTATAGTATATGGTAGTTCTCCTTTTAGTAATGCTTGATGATAATCTAAGCTTCTTCTATCATCGCATCCACTTTCTCTTAATTGTCTATCTAAACTTTCTTCATCTACTCTTATTCCCATAGACGATAATTCTAATGCTCTACCTAATACAGGGTTATAGAATAATATATCTCCGTTTAATTCCCAATCATCATAATCAGGACTTCTTCCATCATGTTTTTCACCATTTGAAAGTACTTTTCCTATTTGCATTAAAAATACTGCCCCTTTATCTTTTACTATTTTATCTTCTCTTTCTTTTGGAGTTAACTCTGGATATAAATCTAATAATTCTTGAGATGTTATAAATGTTATCTCCTCAGGAAGTATTTTTTGTATTTCTGGATATATACTTTGTACATGTTCTTCAGTTTCTTTAAATACTTTGTAAATCTTTTTAACCACTTCTTCTAATGTTTCTCTACTTCTTTGTTTTTTATCTATTATAAGTTCCCAATCCCATTGGTCTACATATATAGAATGTATGTTATCTAATTCTTCATCTTTTCTAATAGCATTCATATCTGTATAGATTCCTCTTCCTGTAGGTAATCCATACTTTTTAAGAGCCATTCTTTTCCATTTAGCTAATGATTGAACTATTTCTGCCTTTTTACCTATATCAGGTACCTCAAAGCTTACAGCCTTTTCTATTCCATTTAAGTTATCATTTGTACCAGTTTCAGGTAATACAAATAATGGCGATGATACTCTAGTTAACCTTAGCTCTTCACCTAATCTATGTTCAAAAAAGTCCTTTAAATCTTTTATAGCTTCTTGCGTTTGTATTATACTTAGTTTTGTTTTATATTGTGTTGGTATTATTAAACTCATTTTTATTATCTCCTTTTATTTTTTTATTTAAGGAGTATGACGTCATACTTACTTTAAAACTTAATTAACTATACTTAAGTTTAGTTATTTTTATCCATAGCCTGGCCTTGGCTACATACAAATCTATGAAATTCGGCATATAAAAAAGCCCTTCATCCACTATATATAAAATATAGGGACGAAAGGCATATCTTCCGCGGTACCACCCTGATTAGCTTAATAATAAGCTCACCTTAATAATGTAGCAAGAATAATCTTAGTACATTCCAATTCGATAACGGGTTGGTTCCGTCTAAGCCTACTTTTGTTTCGGTTAGCAACTCCAGGATGTTCTTCAATATAGCCTTCGTGTTGGACTCTCACCGCCACCAACTCGCTTTGACTACGTACTATATCTACTCTTCCTTTCATAGTCTTTGTTATGTTATTGTTAATGATATATTATTATAAATTTTCTGTCAAATCTTTTTTTTATATATATTTTTTTACTACTTTTTATTTTTAAGTATTATATTAATAATAGCTTTATTTTTATAGTAATTATTTATTTAACCTTATATTTAATTAGAAAACTAATATAAAATGTAAATTAATGATTTTTTTAATTAATATTTTTATACTAATTTATATACTAATAAACACAAAAGTTTAAATTATTTCTTATTATATACTATGATAATATTGTAAAAAGTTTCATACTTTATTTAATAAATTTATTATTAACTTAATTTAATCATTATCATTTATGACATCTCCTCTTATTTTGTCAGCTCTTACTATCTTGTAGTTTTTGAATAAAGCATATCCTATATATCCACCTAAAACACTCACTACTATACATCCTGCTGCTGCTATTAAAACTTGTATTGGTGGATTGTAAGCAAACATTATAGCAAACCCAGCTATTGGTGTTGCTGTACCTGGAGTATTATTTACTAGTTGCATTAAAGCTACTATAACACCAGACATTGCCCCTCCTATAAAGTTTGTCGTATATACTGGTATTGGATTTGCAGATATTATATCTGACTGTGTAAGTGGCTCTATTGCTACTGATATTGTATCTTTTTTAGAACCAAATTTCATCTTTGAGAAGAAAATAAAATTCATAAATGAAGAACCAAATACTGCTAATGCACCTATGGCCATTGGAAGTCCTGTAAGACCTATTATAGATGTAAGTGCCATAGAACTAAGTGGTGCTGTTGCAACAACTGTTATAAGTCCACCAAGTATAATACCCATTATTATTGGTGATGTATCTGCTGCCTTTATTAAAACTTGACCTATTTGAAGTAAAGTATTATTTACTATAGGGTCCATTCCCATAGCTATAGCTCTACAAAGTGGTGCTCCTATAACTATGATTACTATTAAATCAAGTCCTGCTGGTACTTTTTTCTCAAAGAATCTAACCACAAAAGATGTTAAGTAACCTGCTATAAACCCTGGAAGTATACCAAATCCTGATACAGATAAACCTACAAGTACAGAATATACTGGTGATACTCCTAAAGCTAGAGGAACAAGTATTGCAGCTGCTACTCCTCCCATAGAACCATTTGCAGATCCTACACTTTCTAAAAACTTAAATCCTAATACTTCTCCAAAAAATGAGAAGTGGAATGCTTCAACTAAGAAACTTGCGCAAGCAGCACTAGCTAATGCTCCCATGGCTTTCATACCATATGGTGCTTTGTAGCTAAATAGAGTAAATAGTGCAAGGACTACTAAAAGTAATCCAGTACCCATTAATATTTCCATCATATTATTTGCCTCCTAAGCTGTCTTTTTTCTTAGTTTAGTTTTTACATTATTTTATTACTTATTCCTCTTTCTAGTAATTAATTTTAAAGTAAATAAAAACAACCCATATATGAGTTGCTTAAGAATTTTTCTTTATATATTTTTTTAATAATTTTATAAGTAATATAAGTGCGTATAATACTAATCATAAAATACCTATGATTATAGCAAAGCAAATTAAAACTATAGGAACAGCTACCATTTGTATATCCATTTTATTTTCACATGTAAAAGGATATCTCTTAAATTGAGATATCCTTTAAATTTTAGCTTTAATATTAAAATTAGAAATTAAAAGTCTTATCTACATGATTTTTTATTTCTTCTGCTGTTGATAATGATAATACTTCATCAGCAAATTTTTTCATATCTTCATATTTAACTGAAGTTATGAATTTTCTAGCAGGAAGTATTGATATTGGACTCATTGAGAATTCATCAAGTCCCATACCTAAAAGTATTGGTATCATTCTTTTATCTCCTGCAGATTCTCCGCACATTCCAACCCATTTTCCTTCTTTGTGTGCATTATCTATAACCATTTTTATAAGTCTAAGTACAGCTGGGTTGAATTGGTTGTATAAGTGACTTATCTTTTGGTTCATTCTATCTACTGCACAAGTGTATTGTATAAGGTCATTAGTTCCTATTGAGAAGAAGTCTACATGCTTAGCTAATATATCAGATATAACAGCAGCTGATGGTATTTCTATCATCATACCTACTTCTACATCTTTAGAATAAGCTATACCTTCTTTATCTAATTCAGCTAGTACTTCTTTTATAATTTCTTTAGCTGATAATAATTCTCCTAATGAAGATATCATAGGGAACATTATTCTTAATCTTCCGTGTACACTTGCTCTATATAATGCTCTTAATTGAGTCTTAAATATTTCAGTTTTATCTAAACATATTCTTATAGCTCTATATCCTAAGAATGGATTCATTTCTTCATCCATTTTAAAGTATGGAAGTTCTTTATCTCCACCTATATCTAATGTTCTTATAACTATAGGCTTATTATCCATTCCTTCTAAAACTACTTTATAAGCTTCGTATTGCTCTTCTTCAGTTGGGAAAGCATCTTCCTTGTCCATATATAAGAACTCTGTTCTGTATAGTCCAACACCTTCAGCATCGTTATTTATAAGACCTTCAACATCCTTAGGGCTTCCTATATTTCCAGCAAGCTCTACATGTCTTTCATCTAAAGTTATAGATGCTTTTCCTTTTAATTGTTGTAACTCTCTTTTATAATCTTCAAATTCTTTTTTAAGTTTAGTATATTTTTCTATAGTTTCTTCATCTGGATTAACTATAACTTCACCAGTATCTCCATTAAATACTACAAAATCTCCATCTTTTATAGTTTGTGTTGCATCATTAAGTCCTACAACTGCTGCTATTTCTAATGTTCTAGCCATTATAGCAGTATGAGAAGTTCTTCCTCCAATATCTGTTAAAAAACCTAATACCATTTTTTTGTTCATAGTGGCAGTATCTGAAGGTGTTAAATCGTGAGCTATTAATATAACTTCTTCTTCAAGACCTGCTAAATCAACTACTTTTACACCTAATATATGTCTAAGTACTCTATTTGTAACGTCTTTTATGTCTGCTGCTCTTTCTCTCATGTACTCATTGTCCATAGATTCAAACATAGCTACAAACATTTCTTTTATTTCATTTAATGCAAAATCAGCATTTACTTTTTCATCTCTTATTTTATTAGCTGCAGAATCTACTAATTCTGGATCTTCTAAAACTAATAAATGAGATTCAAATATTTGGGCTTCATGCTCACCTAATTCCTCAAAAGCCTTTTCCTTGACCTTAGTTAATTCCTCTTTTGAAATTTCTACGGCCTTTTGTAACTTTAGTACTTCCTCTTCTACATTATCTATCGACTTTTTTTCTATAACTAATTCACTATGTTCTACTATTAGTGCTTTTCCTAGAGCGATTCCAGGAGATGCTCCTGTTCCTTTATACATAGGTAATCCTCCTAACGATGCATTTTGAAATTTATATATTATTTATTTTCTATACCAAAGAAAACCTCGGCAAGTTCCCGAGGTTTATTTAACTACTCCCCAAATCCACTTTCTATTAATTCAGCTAATGCATTTACTGCAGCTTCTTGATCTTCACCATTAGCAACGATTGTTAACTCGTCTCCTTGAGCTAATCCTAAACTCATTATACCCATTATTGACTTAGCGTTAACTGTCTTTCCTTTAGCGTTAACTTCTACTGTAGATTTGAACTCAGCAGCTTTCTTTACAAACATTCCTGCTGGTCTAGCGTGTAATCCACTTGCATTTGTTATAGTTACTAATTTTTCCATTGTGAAACCTCCAATAAATTTCTTCTTTAAATATTGTTTATAGCTAATTTTTGCTATAATCCTTAATAATTATTTGTTATGCATATAATTATTTTATATGCCCTAAAAGCCTACCTACTAAAATTTTTAATAAAGACTTTTTAGTTTTTTAATTAATAGTATATTTATTAAAAATTCTCTTTAATGGTACTTTATTATTTTACAACAATGGTACGATTTTGTCCAATGGTACTTTTTATGTCCCACCCTGAGAAAATTTAACTAACCTTGTGTTTTAAAATCTTTCAAGAAATAATTGGTAATTATTTTTGCCAATTTATTTTTTTTTAAAGAAATTATAGCTAATGTTTCTGCATTTAATTTATGGCTATTATTATCTGTTATATTTTTATTAACAGTTTCTACTAATTTATTAAAATCATATAATTTTACTCTGCTTATATTATTTTCTTCAAGTTTCTTTTCATATATAGCATAAAATAAATCTTGATATGAGAATTCTTTTTCTAAATTAAGTAGCTCCCCAACTCTAGGTATAACACTTTCTAATAGGCATCTAGTACTTGCCTCTCTTTTTATACCTAGTACTGTACAAAGGTTTTCTATAGTTTCTTTATCTATATGTTTTAATTTATAAAAACAATATTCTTCATCATACTTATAATCTGCATTAAAATAGTATTTAATACCTTCATATCTATTGTAGGCTTTCATAGTGTCTAAATATCCTAAATCTATATTTCTCTTTACACTATCCTTGTCTTTATTTAAAGAGCCTCCTAAATACTCTGATGGTATTATGGTTTTTATATTTATATCTTGATGCTTGTTTAAGTTTTTCTTACCCAAAAAGTCATCTAATAATCTTATTACAACTAAATCTTCATATCCTTTATCTACTAAAAGGCTTATTGGCATATTATCAAAAAACATACCATCTAAATAAAGCTTATCATCTATTTTATCTAATTTAAATATAGGTAAACTTGCACTTGCTATTAAGTAATCTACTAATCTACCTTTTGGTATTTGTTCTAAGTACATAGGATGAGGATTTATTTTTTTATCCCAAGTAACTGTAACTAATCCAAAGTCACGTTTAGAGTTTCTAATTGCATCTTCGTTTAAGGTATCTTGGAGTAGTTTTTTAAGTGGACTTATATCAATACCTTCATTTTTTCTAGCTTTATTCATAAGCTCAATTACAGTATTAAAACTTTTGGTTGTAAAATCTACATTTTTATATTTTTCATATGTTTCTTCGTCTATATTCATAAAATGAGTATAGTCGTATTTCAACCAAATTTCCTCCATTACTTCTATGTCATTTTGAAGTATATAGGCTCCATTTAAAGCTCCTATTGATGTACCTGCTACACCATTAAATTCAATACCTAAGTCTATTAAAGCTTTGTAAGCTCCTATTTGGTAGGCACCTTTGGTACCTCCACCTTCTAAAATTAAACCCTTCATTATATCACCTATTTTATAAAGAAAGATATATACTTTTAGTAATTACATTTTATCATAAAAATAATAGAAAAGTATATATCTTTCAAATATTTTATCTTACTTCACTTATTGAACCTATTGTCTTTACATGCTTGTTAAACATTCGCTCTTCTATTTTAGATAAACTTACTTTATCCATTATATAATTATTTGAATCTATTAAATATATTCTCTTATAACCACTCTTAAAAAACGACATACATATTTTTTTTATATCATCATCTTCTTCACATTCAAATATATATGGCTCAACAACTAATCTATATTTACTTCCCCTTAATTCTCTTGTCATTTGTTTATAATTATTTAAAAAATCTTTAGCTTCACGGCTACTTATATACCCACTAACTTCTATATGAACAATTTGCCTCGTCTCATCTATATTAGCTTTTATCATATAGTCCCCTCCTTAAAATTAAGTTTTATACACTATATGAATTTCAAACTACATTAGTGATTTTATGTCTAATGAGTCTTTTATAAGATTATCTATTTCTAGTTGTAAGCTATCTATCTCCTTATTGTTATTTATATTATGTATTATTAATTTTGATAAATTTTCTATTTTATGATAATTATCATCTTTAAATATTTTTATTTTCATTACTTTATTTGGATAATAATCATAAATATTTTTACTTATCTTTTTAGCATTTATTTTATAATATCTATCATATATATTTGAGTTTAATATGCCAACTATATACTCTTCTGAAAACTCCTTTTTATATTCTTCTTTTATAAAAAATGAGTATACATCTGCACTACAAAAACTATTATTGTAATCTATTGCAAATTTATTTTGAGAAGATTTATAAGGATACATTATTTTTATTTGTTCAAATAAATTTTTATCTCTTCCCCATTGAAGTTTATACCACTTTCTTGTGTTGTTTACACATTCTCTTCTTTTGCATAGTTTATCTTTATATTTTCCTATTATTTCCCCTATTTCTAACTTATAATCATTTTCGTCTTTTATATCATCTGAATATATTAGTTTATAGTTGCTACTTGAAATTGTGTATTTATTTATATTTTTATTTTTTATCCAGTTTCTTAATAATTTTTTATCTACCTTGTTTATTTTTTCATCTTTTATATCTAGTACAAAAGCTTTGTCACATCCTGTGATTATCCCTTGAAAGCTTGTAACTATATCTTCTAGAGTATAATTACAATTATTTTGTATTTTATTATATAGTTTTTTATCATTTTCATTTAATATAATCCAATTTTCATCTAGGTTTTCTTGGTCTATGTAAAATTTTTCGAATTTATTATTTTTTAGTAGATATCTTAAATCTTCTATTTGCATATTTTCATTTACTGGTTTTAATATATCTATTTTGCTATTTTTATTTAAATCTTTAACTAAAGTTAGTATACAACTACAAATTCCTATATTTTTAAATACAGAAACTCCTAAAAAATCTATAATTTCTTTTATGTATGTATTTTTTGATATATATTTTCTTAAATGTTTTCCTGACGGGCTTTCTATAAAGTACCTAGGAGTTATTAAGCTACATACTCCACCTTTTTCTAGTAAATTTATGCACTTTTCATAAAAACAAAAATATAAATCAGATTTATCTCTATATGTATTTTTATATTCTTTAAGTAGGAATTTTTTATATTCTTTATCTAACTTTTTATGACCTATATATGGAGGATTGCCTATTATGTAATCAAATTTTTCATTAAAGTTATGCTTTAAGCTATCAGTACAGTATATATTTAAGTTTTTAACCAATATGCTATCGCCCTTTTTATTTAGAGACTCTATTAGTATATCTATTGCATCTTTATCTATATCGTATCCATATATACAATTACTTAATATATGACTATGAATATTTTCCAATATAAATTTATCTCCATATAGTTCATTTAATTTTTCTATATTATTTTCTATTAATTCATATAGTACATCATAAGCTTTTAACAAAAAATTACCGCATCCACAAGATATATCTAATACCTTTGGACACGGGTTATCTATTATATCATGTTTTTTTAATGTATTTTCAAGTATATAATCTACTATTTCTCTTGGTGTATAGTAAATTCCCTTTTCTTGTTTTTTTAATGTATCTAAGCTATTTTCATAGTTTTTAGATACTACAAAATTATCCCCCTTAGTGTGTTTTTCCATCTTCCCCTCCAAATTTTAATATCCCCCTTTTTATTGTAGCACATATAATTTATTTACTTCCATTTTGTGTTTAGCCAGTTAATAATATCTTTTACATCGTAATCATTAGAAACTTTATTTAAATAATCTAGAGCATTATAATTATCCATGCCTATATCTATATCTGTCTTAGGGTTTACTCTAAAATAATTATCTTCTAATAGCTTTTTGCAAAACTCGTTACTAGTACTTAAACTACTTTCTAGTACTACAGATATTATTGGAAAATCAGGTTCATTGCTTAATATCCAATCTAGTGCTCCCCATTCACTAGTATCTTCTATTATTTTATCAAATTTATATCCTGTACCTATTGATAGTATCCTCATATCGTTTATACTTTTACCAATCTCTTTTGACATTGCATATATCAAACAAGCTAAACTTGGGTTATTTTCCATTATCCCGCCATCTATATGATTTTTATAGGTTGGGAAAAAAATTAAAGCTGCACAGCTTGACATAGCAACATCTACAACTCTTGCATTTTCTGTTTCTGAATTTGGTAGATTGTTGTAATATATAGCTCTCCAAGAATTATTGTCATCCCCTATATAAAAAGTAGGAATTACAACGAGTTTTTTTAAGTCCTTCAATCTTAAATCCTCTGGAAATATACTAAGTAGTACTTTTTTTAAATTATCATTATTATATTTTGGTCTAAATATTTCTTGTTGAGGATTTTTAAATATATATTTAGCATATTCTAATGAATATAGTTTTTTTATACTTTCACAACTTAATCCATAAGAAAGACCTAGAGCTATTAAGCTACCTGTTGAAGTTCCCCCTAATAAATTAGTTTCTTTTAATATATTTGGGTACTCTTTTTGTATTTTGTCAAATAGTCTTATACTTAAAGATCCCCTAAGACCACCACCATCAAATGTAAGCATATTAAAAGTAGATTTGTTCATATTTTCCCCCATTAAAATTTACTTTAATGTAAATTATGCAAAAATAAATAGGATGGTACCATCCTATTTATCTTTATATAATGATTTATCTTTAATCAACCTATTAAAATTTTCTTCTTCTAATGGCTTTGAATATACATAGCCTTGCACGACCTCTGCATTTATATTTTTTAATATCTCTACTTGACTTGTATTTTCTACACCTTCGCATATAGTCATTAATTCTAAATCCTTTGATAAATTTAATATAGACTTTACCATAACTTGAGTTTTTAAATCTTTTTCTATATCATTTAAAAGTGATTTATCTAATTTTAAAACATCTATACATATATCTTTAAGGCCACTTAAGTTTGAATTTCCAGTACCAAAGTCATCCATAGCTATCTTTATACCTAAAGACTTTATATCACTTAATTTCTTGTTTATAAACTTTAAATCCTTTAAAGCTGTAGTTTCTGTTACTTCTATCTCTATTAAATTTGGATTTATTTTATATTTTTTTAACATTTCTTCAATAAAATCTACTAAATCCTTTTGGTATAACTCTACCCTAGATAAATTTATTGCTATTGGAACTACATCTAATCCTTCATTTTCTTGTTTCTTTATAATTTTACAAGCTTCTTCTAATACCCAACGACCTATTTTATTTATAAATCTAGTTTTTTCTGCTAAAGGTATAAATACCATCGGACTTATCATACCTCTTGTTGGGTGTTCCCATCTTATTAGAGCTTCTGCCCCTACTATATCTTTTGTGTGTATATTAAACTTTGGCTGATAATATAATCTAAGTTGATTATTATCTATAGATTTAAATAAATCCCTTTCTAACTCTATCAACTTTTTCTTTTCTTGTTTTAACTTTTCATCAAAGATTACATGACTTATATTATTTATCTCCTTAGATTTAATTCTAGCCATATCTGCATTACTTATAATTTTTTCTATATCATCTTCACCTTGTTCTACTTCACATAACCCAATAGAGACATTTACACTTATATTAAAATCTTTAAGATTTACATTTATAATTTTAGTTTTTATTAGTTCTAATATATCCTTTATATCTTCTTTTGATTTTATCTTAGTAATTATTATAAATATATCTCCTGTAATTCGACCGTAGATTCCTCTATCTTTGAAGTATTTATCTATGTTAATAGCAATGGAGTTTAATACTTCATCGCCGGCTTTATATCCATATACATCATTTATTATTTTAAATTTATCTATGTCAAAATTTATAGCTATTAGATTTTCATTTTTATTATCTGATAAATATTTTTTACCTTCAATTAAAATTTCATTATATCTTACGAACTCATGCATTTTCTTATAAGATTTTTTACCTAAAAATGTTTTTATTTTCTTATTTATGATTATAATTATGTAAATTATTATTAAAAAAATAATTATTCTTATTATTCCTATTTTTATAATATTACTTTTATCTAAGTAACTATATTTTATATAATTTCCATCTACATCATTTATTTTTAAAGAGAATATATGATTATTATCTCTAACGGCTTCGTCTAATTTTTCTATTGCCAATTCTTTTTTAATACTGTTTTCTATACCTTTTTCTGAGTGCAATATCCAAGAAAATCCAATTAGTAAAGCAATCAATATAAACAATATAATATTACTACAAATATACCTTTTATAATTCCCTCTTATTTTCATCTACTTTCCCCTATTTTTTTAATTCATTACTATAATATTGTAAATTAATTTTAAACTCAAATCAACCTAAATCGACATATACCTATCTAAATAGCTATGAAACTTAATTATAGTACCTTATAATAAAAAAGTAGCTAACTAATAGTTAACTACTTTTTACTATTTTTATCTAAAAATGATAGTATTCCTTGAGCAATTCCCTCTGATAATCTATTTTGATAAGTATTATCTAAAAGTTTATCTCTCTCTTCTTTATTACTTATAAATCCACATTCCACTACTACTGATGGCATATATGTTTGTTGTAATACTTGTATATGCTGTTGCTTTACGCCTCTATCTTTCATAGTTACATATGCTTTCATAGTGTTTTGTATAGTTTCTGCTAATTGCTTAGATTTATCGCTAGGGTCTGCATCTTGTCTATAATAAGTTTCTATCCCATTTGCAGTATTACCACCTGTTTCTGCATTCATTTGTATAGATATAAATGCATCTGCATTTTGAGAATTTGCAAGTATTGCTCTATCTGAAGTATTTAAAGTTTTATCATCAGTTCTTGTTAGTATTACTTGTATATCATTTTGATTTGATAAAACAGCAGCTACCTTCTTTGATATGTCTAGAGCTAGATCTTTTTCATATACTGCTTCATTGTCTCCTGGCGACTTAATTCCAACATTTCCTGTGTCATCTCCACCGTGACCTGGGTCTATTACCACAGTATGTTTTGCTTCTAGAGGTGTACTAGATTCTGACTCTAAATCAAATTGCTTATTTTCCTCTATTTCCTTTTGTTTTTGTATTTCTTGTGATTTAGCCTCTTTTATATTCCCTATAAGTTTAGAAGTAGATGCAGCAACTTTACTTATCCCAAATATTAGTGCTATGAATATACAAATTACAAAGATTAGCTTTTTCTTGTTGATTCTTCTTGTTTTAGTTTTTCTCACACTTTGCTTTCTTATATTCCTTCTTTTTGACATTGCTATCCCTTCCTGAAATCATTTTGAATTTCTCTAATGTATTTTAACATTTAAGAAGGTTAAATTGCAACTTAATGTCCTTATTTAATTGATGATTTTATCCTCCAAGGGTTATATCTTGTTGATCATACCAAGCTAATGCTTCATTTATATGATTTTTGTTAAAGTCAGGCCAATAATCATCTACTACATAAAAATCTGCATATATAGATTGTACTGGCAAAAATCCACTTAAACGTCTTCTACCACCCCATCTAATAATTAAATCTAACCTAGATACATCATTAGATTGTATATTGTTATGTATATTATTTTTATTTACTCCTTTTGCATTAGCTAGTGTATTTAAATCCCAATACCAACCATAATTAACTAATAAATTAGCTCTTATCTGACCTGGCTTTTCTTTAGTTCTTGTAGTATATGGTAAAAGTTCTTTGGGAAACATTTTAGAGTCGGAATTTCCTATTACTAATAAAGATGCTCCTTCATCTAAAAGCCTATTAGCTGCCTCAATACACGCTTTAGTAAATGACTCTGTCTGATAACTAGGTCTTCTTGTGTTATCTGTAGTAAATCCATAAAAGGTTACTTCTTCAACTCCTAAATCTCTTAACTGTCTATAACTTTCAATACCAGGATCTAATCCATTTTCATATCCTTTATCTTTTCCCATTCCTTTATCTTGTGCCCATCTTCTATTACCATCTGGTATTATCCCAACATGTTTTGGTATTCTCATATGCTTCACCTCTCTATTGGAATTATTTACAATTTTTCTAAAAATTACTCCTTATATATTAAATTTAATGTTCCTTACTTTTACATTTAATTATGTATATTTTAAATTTAAATGGTAATATCTACCAATAATTTTAATATTAAATTAATTGATTTTAACTATTACATATAGTAGACTATATTTAATATGGATAAATTTGGGAGGTTTTCATGAAAAAATTTTTAGCACTATTTACACTTATTTTTTCTTTAGGATTAGTTGGATGTTCATCTAAAGCTGAAGTTAAAGATGTCCCTGTAAATGATATAAAAGATGCTATAAATAATGAAGCCACTTTACCTGTTCAACCAGTAGCTGATGTAGATGCAAAAGACTTCTATATATTTGAATCTGTAAAAGATAATATACAAGAGGGCTTTGTATTACAGTCTATGATGAATGTCAATCTTCAAGATATTTTTGTGGTTAAGACTGACAATGTTGAAAAGATTAAAAGTGCTATTGATGAATATAAAAATGGTGATTCATTTAAAATGTTTGCAGATGGTTATGGTGGGGAAAATAATATAACTGCTGCAGCTAATTCAATATTAAAAAATAAAAGGAATTATGTTTACTTTATAGCTACTAATAATGCAACAGATGTAGAATCTAAAATATTAAAAGTAATAGAAAAATAAAAATATAAAAGCTGTCTCAAAATAAATTGTGACAGCTCTTTTTATATAAACTTTAGGAGGTTTATTAATTTGGTTTTTAGCAGTATAACATTTTTATTTTATTTTTTACCATTAGTTTTATTTTTTTATTTTATATCTCCTAATAAAATAAAAAATTTAGTACTTTTGGTTTTTAGTTTGATATTTTATGCATGGGGAGAACCTGTATATATTTTTATAATGTTGTTTTCTTGTATAGTTGACTATGTACATGCTCTAATAATTGATAAATACAGAGGAACTTTTAAATCTAAGTTAGCTTTAATATCTTCTATTATTATTAATTTAAGCTTACTTGTTTTTTTTAAGTATAGTGATTTTTTTATATCTCTACTAAATAGTTTAATCAATTTAAATATACCTTTATTAAATCTTAGTCTTCCTATTGGTATTAGTTTTTATACATTTCAAACTATGTCTTATAGTATAGATATTTATAGAAATGATTCTCCTGTTCAAAAAAATATAATAAACTTAGGTACTTTTATAACACTATTTCCACAGCTAGTTGCAGGACCTATAGTTAGATATCACGATATATCACATCAACTTATTAATAGATGTATTAGTTTTGATAAAATTTATGAGGGCGTTTATAGGTTTATAATAGGTATATTAAAGAAGGTAATAATTGCAAATAATCTAGGGGCTATATGGTTTAGCATTAAATCTACACCTTTTAATGATTTATCTAATTTAACAGCTTGGCTTGGAATAATCTGCTTTACTCTTCAGATATACTTTGATTTTTCAGGTTATTCTGATATGGCAATAGGTCTTGGTAAAATATTTGGTTTTGACCTTCTAGAGAATTTTAATTTTCCTTATATTTCAAAATCTATAACTGAGTTTTGGAGAAGATGGCATATAAGCCTTGGTATATGGTTTAGAGATTATTTATATATTCCTCTTGGTGGTAATAGATGTAGTAAGAGTAGATGGATTTTTAATATTTTTATAGTTTGGTTTTTAACTGGTCTTTGGCATGGAGCTAGCTTTAACTTTATATTGTGGGGACTTTACTTTGGTATTATTCTAATAATTGAAAAATTATTCTTATTAGAAATTCTAAAAAAACTACCTAAGTTTTTAAGTCATATATATGTTATGTTTTTAGTTATTATAGGATTTGTTATATTTGAGATAACAGATATTGATAGTATTTTAATCTATTTAAGCTCTATGTTTAACTTTAATAATACCTTTGTAGATAGTGCTTTTTATTATTATTTTATACCTAATATAATTTTAATAGTTTTTTCTATAATAGCATCTACTCCTATTATAAAAATAATTCTAGATAAATATGAAATTTTAAGATTTATAACTTTAATTGTTGGATTTATAGTGGCGACTTCATTTTTAGTAGACTCCTCTTTTAATCCATTTCTATATTTTAGATTTTAGGAGGTAAGCTTTGAAAAAGAAATATAATATTTTAAAACTTATGACTTTAATTTTTTTCTTTGCTTTTATATTTATAGTACCTTTAAGTACATTGTTTACTGAAGATAAAAAAATTAGTGAAATAGAAAATAAAATACTTACTCAGTTTCCACAAATTTCTCTAGAAGATATTTATAGTAAAAGATTCTTTAAGGATTTTGATAACTATACTTCTGATCAATTTCCGCTTAGAGCTAATTTTTTAGAAATAAAAAATTCTTTTAGTTATTTAGTAGGGCAAAGAGAATTTAGAGAAATATATCTAGGAAAAAAACATAGACTTATGGAAAAGTTTGTATTTAATCAGGATATAATAGATAAAAATATTTCCCAGGTCATAAATATGTCAAAATATGTTTACGATAAATATAATATATCTTCTACCTTAATGATAGTACCTAATTCTATAGCCTTTTATAAAGATGAGCTTCCTTCTTGGGCTATAACTGATAATCAATATGATGCTCTAAATTATATAAATAATAATATAAAATCTATTTCTAAAGACATAGAGCTATCTAATGGTAATAGTTTTATTAATTTTTATACTCCTTATAATGTTTTAAATAAATATAAACAATTACCAATATACTTTAATACAGACCACCATTGGACTCAGCTTGGGGCAAAAATAGCTTATGATGATATGAATAATACACTTAATATAGATAATATTTTAAAAGATTATAATAAAGTATCTAATAATTTTTATGGTACCTATTATTCAAAGGCAATGCTACCTATGATAAAAGGTGATGATATATACTCTTATGATAAATATAACAATTTTAATATAGCTATTGATTTTAATAAAAAATACAATACTTTGTATGATAAGGATAAGCTAAGTGGAAAAAATAAATATCAATACTTTCTTCATGGAGATCCTGGTATATGTCTTATAGATGGTAGTGGATATGGTGAAATTTTAATATTTAAAGATTCTTATGCTCATAACTTTATCCCCTTTTTAGCTTATGATTATGCTAAGATACATGTTATTGACCCTAGATATTATAAGGTAGATATAGATAAGTACTTAAGTGAAAATAATATTGATAAAATTCTTTATATACATAATCTACAAAGTATAAATACTTATAATCTCTATAGAAATATACTTTAAAATAAACATTATTAAAAAAGCTATGAAATGTATAGTTTAATCTATACAGTTCATAGCTTTTATACTATCTTAAATATTTATTTATATATTTAAAATATTCCCTTTATGTTTTGCTATAGTACCCCTGGTGATAAAATACTGTCTATAAAATTTATGACAACTATATTTTATACTGAAAATAATATTTTAAATTCTGTATAATCAACATTGCTATCTACATAAATCTTTCCTTTGTTCTTTTCCACTAATTCTTTTACTATTGCTAATCCAAATCCATTTTCTTTTTTATTCATATCTGTTTTCGTTGTAAAACCTTCATCAAAAATTTTATCAATTATTTTATCTTCTATTTTAGGTCCATTATTTTTAATACTTATGTATATATTATTAAATATTTTATATGTTTTTATAATGATTAAACCATTATTGCCTAATGCTGTTATAGAATTACTTATTATATTTGATAGTATTTTTTGCAGATCATACTCTGATATATTTAAGTTTTGGATGTCGCTTTCCTCTTCTACTATTATGTTTATATCTTTAAAATCGAAAGAATTAACTATACATGTAATTATAGAGTTTTCATTTGATATAATTTTTATATTACCTGATACTTGATTATTTCCATTTATTATATGTTTTAGAAGATCACCTAATCTTTCATATTGTTCCATTATATATAGTCCATTTATGTAAGAGATTTGTGAACCATAGTCATGCTTTATTTTTTTAAGTTCATTATTTTTATTACTTAATGCTGTATTTAACTTTTCTATTTCATTAATTTTTTTATTTATACTTAAAACATACATAAATAGTGATATTAAAAATACAATACAACTAATTATTATTAAATTTTTAAAAACAACACTATCATTTCCATGTATGATTAATGATAAAGAAAGTATATAGTCAAAAGAAAGTACGAAAAATACTCCAACTTCAAAGCAATATTTATATCTACTAAAAATATTATATATTGAATATATTTTATTTTTAAATACCAATATAAGTATTTCTATTGTATACATTGGTAAATACATAGTCAATATTGTAGATAATTCAGGATTATTTAATAGATCTTGTGTATATGACCAATGTATATTCCCAGCTATTATCACAGACATTTGCATTATAATGTATATTATAAAATATGAAGTTATTGCTTTACTATAATGGTTAAAATAAGAACATGCTATTATAACCATGTTAAGTATATTCATTATAATTATAGATAAAGATGTTCCTCCTATTAATTTAGTTACTATAATTATATTTGCAAATATAACTATAGCTGTAAGTATAAATTTAATAGTTCCATCCTTTTTGCTAATTAGTCCTTCTTTTTTCAAACAGTAGTACGGAAAATAACTTATTAATATAGACTGTATTATAGAATTTGTTATGTCTGCTATATTTAACATATTACCTCTTGTTTTTCATTGATTCAGGCATTTTCTCAGTCCCTACTAATAAAAGAGAAGCTGCTCCTGTATTCATAACAACTATTGATAATAAACACATTAACCCACCTATTATTTTTTTCATTTTGCTAGTCCCCCTTAATTTTGATTTTATATTTTTTATTAAACATAAGACATGAGTCTATAACTAATGTCCATGTTATCTGCTATAGTTAACATATTACCTCTTGTTTTTCATCGATTCAGGCATTTTTTCAGTTCCTACTAATAAAAGAGAAGCTGCTCCTGTATTCATAACAACCACTGATAATAAACACATTAATCCACCCATTATTTTTTTCATTTTGCTAGTCCCCCTTAATTTTGATTTTATATTTTTTATTAAACATAAGACATGAGTCTATAAC